>JAKQNF010000012.1 GCA_029565935.1 Bacillota bacterium
TGATAGTAATCCAGAAGCTGCTTCATGATAGCCTTCTTCTGTGGGTCTCGCTCTTTTCTGCTCTTCCTCGCCATGTTAAAAGCCCTCCTTTGAGAATTATCTCATCAGAGGGCTCTCATACACAAAATTCTACTTACTACCGCATATTATTGTCCTGATCCATTCGTTTCGGGTTCAGATCCTGCTCAATGCTTCTGTGAAATCGGATACTATGTCCTGTTCCTGCTCTATGCCCACAGAGACCCTGACCAATCCGTCGGTTATGCCCAGCTTCAGTTTCTCGTCTTCGGACATGCTCCTGTGCGAAGTCGAGGCGGGATGGCTGATCGTTGTCGCATAACTGCCAAGGCTCGGGACGAAAGCCGCCAGCGACAGGCTCCTTATCATCCCGTCCACCGCTTCGCGTCCCCCGTCTAGCTCGAAGCTTAGCATGCCTCCGTAGCCTTCTTGCAGTAGCCTGGCCGCGGCGCAGGTCGGATTAGCGGCATCGAGGCCTGGGTAATGCACGGCCGTCACCTTGTCCGAGCCCTTCAACGCCATCGCCAGGGCGAAGGCGTTGTCCGAATGCCTCTCCATCCTCACTCCCAGCGTCCTCACTCCCCTAAGGGCCAGCCAAGCCTCGAACGGCGAGAGGACGGGTCCGAGAAGCGTCCTGGAATGTCTTATCGCCTCCAGCAGGCCTGGCGCGTCCACCTTATCGCCGCCGACTGATACGGTCCCCGCCATGACGTCATCATGCCCGTTGATGTACTTGGTGCAGCTATGGATGACGATGTCCGCACCAAGCTCCAGGGGCCTCATCAGGACCGGTGTCGCGAACGTGTTGTCCACGGCGAGCAACGCCCCCGCTTCATGGGCGATGCTTGCCAGCGCAGGGATGTCGGCCACTTCCATAAGCGGATTCGATACGCTCTCACAGAAGAGTAATTTTACACCAGGTTCCATCGCGCCCTTGACGCCCTCGAGGTCGACGATGTCGACGAACCTCGCCCCTACCCCTCTTCTTGCGGAATCTTGCTCTATGAGCGTCTTGGTAGCGCCGTAGAGCACAGAAGCGGCCACGATGCGCTCACCATGCCCGAGCAGCGCATCCAGGACCATGTTGGTCGCGGCCATGCCGGAGGATGCGGCCACCGTTCCGGTGGCTCCTTCGAGCGCGTCGATCGCCTCTTCGAAAGCCTCAACGCTCGGATTCGACATCCTCGAGTATACATATCCTTTACTTCTGCCGGTCCACACATCCTCAGCCTGGTCGAGCGATCCGAACCTGAACACGGCCGATGCGTAGATTGGTGCCACCTCCGGCTCGCTCACCGATGGCCTGCGCGCGCTCCCAGCATGGGCCGCCATGCTCTTAGGATCCATATCCTTCATGCCAAACGCCCCTTCCTAACCACTCGCCTTCCAACTCCTATTGTATATATCCATCGTGTATTATTGGAACAGGAGGCGATAGCTATGGGATTATCGGAAGGAAATTATCGTAGTTCGGTGCTATTCAAGAGGCGCTCTATCAGGAAGTTCAAGTCTGGCAAACCCGCGGAATGGCAAGTAAGGGCCCTGCTGGAGGCCGCGATGTGCACACCGACCGCATGCAACGGCATGCCCTTCGAGCTTATACTGATCGAAGACCGTGAAGTGCTGGACAAGCTACAGAAAGTACTGCCGTTCTCCAGGCTAAGGACCGCCCCCATGGCCATGGCTGTGATCTCCCATAAGGACTGGAAGTCAAAGCTGACCCCTTGCGGTTTGTTCATCCAGCAGGACCTAGCAGCCGTTAGCCTGCAGATATGCCTTGCCGCATGCGAGGTGGGCCTGGGGGCCTGCTGGTGCGGCGTGCATCCGGTAAAGGCGCTGGAGACGCCCGCCCGGAAGGTCCTCGGGATACCCGACGATGTCATGATGCTGTCGATCATCCCGTTCGGGGTGCCCGACGAGGAAAAATCTCCCAATGAAAAATGGGCCCCGGAAAAGGTGCATCGGGACAGATATTGATATAACGGCCTGTAACGGGCCATATATCCATATGGCTATAAGCAAATATGAGCCGAACAACCTTTTTTACTGCGTGAAGGATTATCCCAAATGTAATAGAATAGATTATTAGGTAAGTACAGCCCGGAGGTTTGAATGGCGGACATGCTAATGGGAAGCGGCCTTGATAAGGAGACCGTTGTTAAGCTAGAATCGCTCATCAACAGGATGGGCGGCGTTCTGGCAGCCAAGGTCGTCACCGACGGCTCGGGCAGGCCCATCGAGGTTCACGTTCTTACCAACCTCGAAAGGTCACCCAAACAAGTGGCAAGGGACGTGCAGTCATGCGCGGCCTCTGCCTGCGGGGTGCAGCTCGATTATAGGATCATCAGTGTGGCCCAGGTGAGCGACGATACACTTGTAAGCACTTCGATACGCCTTAAGATCAAGGGCTTCGGAGTGGCAATGGAGGACAATTCCATAATAGTAAGGGTCAGCCTCGCGAACAAGGGCGACGTATTCGAGGGAACCGCGACGGGCGTTTCGAAGTCGCAGGGTAAATATACGACGGCATCCCTTGCGTGCGTAAACAGCCTTCACAAGTTCTTAGGAGCGGACTACGTATTCTCCGTAGTCGACGTCCAGAAGACCCGGATTGCGGGCCTCGATGCATTCAACGTGGCCTTGAACAACGTCTATGACGACAGGCAGGCGATACTCACAGGGGTTGCCCTCGTACAAGACGACGAATACCTGGCCGTGATAAAAGCGACGCTGCATGCGGCCAACAGGGTCCTCGAGAAGATATGGCGCTGCAGACAACAGGGCAGCAAGGACATAGAAACCGATCTTTGATAACCTGTAGAGGCCGGGCATAAGCGAAGCGAACAGCCCATCTCATAGCGAAGGATGGAGCATTGAGGAAGGGGCTGTTTTGTGATGCGTAGACTGTTGGGAATCCTGGGCACCATCCTTGCATTCGTGCTCGTAGCAGGTGCTAACTGGAAGATCCTGCCTCCTCTGCCTAAATAATCGGCAAGAGGCATCCGCATTGAAACCAGCCCGGCCCTAGGGTTATCATTCAAGAGAGGTCATTCATGAACTTAGTCAGGTTTACGGACAAGCACTTCAGGTACATGGTGATCGGATGCGGTGCAGCTGCTTTGGTATATATCACGCTGACGCAACCGATCACCTTCAATTTCACGAATTTCCTGTTTCTCGTCCTGATGGCGACCCTTGCGGAATCCCAACCTGTTATCACCGACCAGGAGAAGACGATCTCGGTCGGTTTTGCCATCGACCTGTGCGCATTGCTGCTGTACGGTCCCCTCGCCGCCGCCTGGGTGGTCTTCCTTTCCAGCGTGTTCAGCGTGACCCACGTGAAGAGCTGGGGCTATCTGCACATGTTCAACACCCCGTTGGATTATCTCCTCTTCAACGCTATGAACCTTACATTGTCGATAATCGCATGCGGTTTCGTATACCAGCGCATGGGAGGGCCCGTCCTGGCCTACCTTACGATGAACTCGACCGTCAGCATTACGGCGATACTGGGCATGCTGAGCCAGCACGTGTTCAGCATAATATTCGGCATCATGGCACATATCATGGTCAACACTTCCGTGATCTCGATACACATATCGATAGCCACTGACCAGAAAGCCCTGATGGCATGGGCCTACAGCTTCCTGTGGTCAATTTTCAATCTTCTTACGGTCGGCCTCATGGGCGTCATGATCGCAGCGCTCTATACCAGCTACGGTGCCTTAGTCGTCATATTGTTCATGATACCCCTGCTCATGGCGAGGAACTATTTCGTCCAGTACGTCAAGATGCGCGACATCTATTTGAACACGATCATGGCGCTGACATCCGCTATAGAAGCCAAGGACGTGTACACGAAGGGCCATTCGGAGAGGGTCCAGCGCTTCAGCCTCATGATCGCAAGGGAGCTGCACCTTTCGGGCTCCCAGCTCGAGATGCTGAGATATGCGGCGATACTCCATGACATAGGCAAGATAGGAATCAGCGAGAGCATCCTGAACAAACCGGCCAAGCTTGAGAAGAGCGAGTTCGAGAAGATCATGGAGCATCCTCTCATAGGCTCCAAGATCGTAGAGGAGATCGACTTCCTCAGCAGGGCCTCAAAGATAATACGAAGCCATCATGAGTACTATGACGGATCCGGCTATCCTGACGGGCTCAAGGGTGAGGAGATCATGCTAGAATCCCAGATACTGGCCGTGGCCGACGCTTATGACGCCATGACGACGACAAGGCCGTACAGGGAGGCGTTCACCGAAAAGGGCGCATGGGACGAGCTGACGAATGGATCCGGCAAGCAGTTCTCCCCGGAGGTCGTTAAGGCCTTCAGGAGGGCAATAGATAAGAAACAGGAGATCAGCGATGCTTTTTGAAGCCGTGCTCTT
The DNA here is from genome assembly GCA_029565935.1 of Bacillota bacterium. GTDB lineage: Bacteria > Bacillota > DTU025 > DTU025 > MWDF01 > MWDF01. The sequence continues at coordinate 4,407 of JAKQNF010000012.1, forward strand.
CGGCCTTGCGGCAGGCCTTATGCTCGGAGGGAGCCTGAAGTCCCTCGCCAAGGCATCATTCAGGTGCCTTCCTTTGATATTCCTCGCGGCGGCGATAGACTTCGCCATGTCTACGAAGCTCGGCGTCATGGCAGCTGCGCTCGGAGGATGGGCCGTGATCACAGCTACCTTGCTCCAGACGCTTCTGCTCCTGGTTTTCGTGCTGGGTAACATGGACAAGCCGCCATTGTGGCTGATAGGGCTGGGAGGCATGATGAACTCGGCGGCGATACTCGCAAACTCCGGAATGATGCCGATAAGCCCCCAGATACTGGTGCTGGCCCCGGATTCTCAATATACGCTCACGCTGCTTGCCGGCAAGGTTGCGAACTACACCCTGGCCAGCCCTGCGACGAAGCTCCTGTTCCTGTCCGACATAATCCCGTACAGGGGCTTTACCTTCTATATGATAAGCGCCGGCGACATGGTGACGTCCGCCGGGCTCATAATCCTTATCATTTCCCTTATGCAAGCCTATAGCCCCAAGCACACTTTCTACCCGAGCAAGGTGTTCGACACGCTGGACGATCCACCGTCCAGCGACTGATCTACCTGGGCAGAAGACCGTCCGCTATTACTGCGAAACCCTCTGGGAGCTCCCCTGTAGGTTCTTCCGCATCGACCTCGTATGTGAGCGTTATGTCCCTAGCCCTCCCGCCCCTGAAGCCGTCCTTGACTGAAGCCGGCCTTATGTCTCCTTTCACAACGAGGCCCACGCTCAAAAGGAGCCTGTCAACCGCTTCCTTGACGCCCTCTCCGGTCCTTGCGTACGTCCAAGGCACTTCAGGCGCATCGGAACCGGGCCTTTTGTATGCGACGTATCCGCCGCCCAGATGCACCAATAGGTTTACGCGCACCCTGACTGGTTCGTAACCTCCGGTCTCGGGGGGCTTGTAGTAAACAGAACCCAGGAATTCGTCGGGCATGTACTGCTGCTTCACCCACCCGCCGGGAGATTCGTGCGGGTATTTGTACCCGATGCCCTTTCCCAGCTCTGCCGCACCTCTATAACCGCCCGACTGCAGATGCTGAGGCACCTGGCCGAGGGGCTTGTCCTTAAGGTCCTCCATCGCTTCGTCTATCGCCATGACAACAGCGTTGCTCTTGGGCGCGGTAGCGATGTGTATGGTGGCCTGAGCGAGCGTAATCCTCGCCTCAGGCATCCCCACGTGCTCCACCGCATACGCCGCTGCCGCCGCGACGCCCAATGCCGTAGGGTCGGCCATGCCTACGTCCTCCGAGGCATGGATCAGTATGCGACGCGCTATGAACCTTGGGTCCTCGCCCGATTCGAGCATCCTGGCGAGATAATGCAAGGCGGCGTCAGGGTCGGAGCCTCTCATGCTCTTTATGAAGGCGGATATCACGTCATAGTGGATGTCGCCCTGCATGTCGTATTTCAGAAGGGTCCTTCCCAGTATATCCGATACGAGATCAATCCCTACTTTGGGCCCTTCGGCCGCTATCGAGGCCATCTCCAGCACGTTCAGCGCTATCCTGGCGTCGCCTCCGGCATGCTTCGCTATATATTCGAGCGCCTTAGGGTCGAACTCAAGGCCGCTTCCGCCCAGGCCCCTCTCCGAATCGCGAGTCGCCCTCTCAAGAAGGCTCAGGAGGGCTTCGTGTCCTATAGGTTTCAGCATGAATATCCTGGAACGCGAGACGAGCGGTGCCACAATATCGAAGAACGGGTTCTCGGTAGTGGCGCCTATGAGCGTGATGGATCCGTCCTCCACGGCCGGCAGCAGGGCGTCTTGTTGCGATTTGTTGAAGCGGTGTATCTCATCGATGAAGACGACCGTCTTGGCCCCCTTCATAGCGAGGTCGTCCCTCGCCTCCCCGATGACCCTCCTTATGTCGGCGACGCCGGAGTATACGGCGTTGAGCCTCACGAACCTGGAGCTCGTCATCTCTGCGACCACGTCGGCGATGGTGGTCTTCCCCGACCCAGGCGGGCCGTACAGCACGATCGAGCCGAGCCTGTCCGATTCTATGGCCCTCCTCAAGGGCCTTCCCCTGCCAAGCAGATGGTCCTGCCCCACTATCTCATCCAGGCTCCTAGGCCTCATCCTCGCCGCCAGCGGCATCGTTTCGATGCCCGCTTCGAAAAGCATCCGGGACACTGCCACACTCCCTCCGGCATATAGCAAGACCCCGCGATGCCGTATTGCGATGCTTTTCTTCCCTGTCCCCGACAGGTGGATGTCCCACTTTCAGCTTTTCGGATCCGCGACTTGTGCGGCATGCGAGCCACTGATCGATGAGGGCTTCCGTTTCTTAGCTTGTAGGAAGAAAGTCCCGTTGCAATACGCACACAGCAGGGTCAATCTCGCGACACATATTCCGTTCGTCTACCTATATTCTACACCTAAAGGGAATCAAGCGGTAGAGCTAGGCCTTACAGCAAGGAGGCGATGGCACCTTAATCCTGCTTACAGGCCCTCGTCCTAGCCCTTCCTGGATCCGGGCTTGTACGGGAACGAGCCTTCCTTGCACAGCGGGCAGTTATCCGCCGACCAGGACAGGACCTCCATCTTTAGCACGCTGTAAAGAGGGTAGCCCAGGTCGGCCTTGCCGCCGCTCCTGTCGACCAGGCACGCAATCCCCACGACTTCACAACCTGCCGCCTTGGCCATGTCCGCCACTTCCTTGGCAGAACCTCCCGTCGTGACGACGTCCTCGCATACCAGGACCTTCTCCCCGGGATTCAAAGAAAAGCCCCTCCTCAAGGTCATCTTCCCCTCCTCGCGTTCGGCGAAGATCGCCCTTGCGCCCAAGGCCCTTCCCACCTCGTAAGCCAGCGTGATGCCTCCCATGGCGGGACCTATCGAGACATCGACCTTACCCTCGGTAAGCTTTGAGACTATCTCCTTGGCCAGCCTGGCGCACAGGTCGGGATGCTGTGTCACCAGCGCGCACTGCAGGTACTTGTCGCTGTGCCTGCCAGAAGTGAGCAGGAAATGCCCCTTCAGCATGGCCCCGTTGTCTTCGAAGGCCTTGATCACTTCCCTATCTTCCATCCTTTCCCGCCTCCATCTCCCCGATTATCGACCTGTAGGCCGCCAGAGGGTCTTCGGCCTTGGTTATCGGCCTGCCGACGACGATGTAGTCGGCCCCCTCCTTCATCGCCTCGTACGGCGTGAACACCCTCTTCTGGTCGCCTTTCTCGGACCAGGAAGGCCTCACCCCCGGGCAAACCAGCTTGAAGGCCTCGCCGAATCGTTGCCTCATCGGCCTGATCTCATGCGGTGAGCACACTACGCCGTCCATGCCGCAGCCCTTCGCGAGCTCCGCCAGCCTTACCGCGACGTCCGAGGCCGTGGCGTCCGCGAAGCCCACCAGCCTTATGTCGGCATCGTCGAGGCTCGTGAGCACAGTCACTGCTATGATCAGCGGCTTTATTCTCCCTGCCGAAGCCTGGTCCCTTGCGGCCAGGGCCGCTTTCATCATCGCCGGACCTCCGGACGCATGCACGTTAATCATATCGGCTCCGCTGATGAGCGCCTGGCTTACGGCCCCCGCCACGGTCTGCGGTATGTCGTGGAACTTAAGGTCGAGGAACACCCTCTTGCCCATCGACTTTAGCTCTCTGACCGCCTCTCCCCTGCTCGCCAGGTACAGCTCCAGCCCCACCTTGAAATGTTCCGCCTCTGGCAGCGACCTGACCAGCTTGGAGGCCTCGGACCACACGGGATAATCCAGCGCGACTATCAGCCTTTCGTTCATCTTCATCCTGCTACCTTCCTTCCAGGGCAGGCCGCCCCGACAATCTCTCTGATGGAGGCCAGGCCCTCGTCCTTTACGTACCTGCTAAGCCCCTCGATTATCCTCGGGATCGCCATCGGGTCCGCGAGCTGCGCGGTCCCGACCGCGACCGCCGAGGCGCCCGCCATCATGAACTCCAGCGCGTCCTCCGCAGAGGATATGCCCCCCATGCCGATTATCGGTATCGACACCTTCTGTGCCGTCTGCCACACCATCCTCACGGCAACGGGCCTCACGGCGGGCCCGGAAAGGCCGCCGGTCTCGTTGGCAAGGTAAGGCTTCCTCGCCTTTACGTCTATGCTCATACCCAGAAGGGTGTTGATCATGGAGATCGCATCCGCCCCCTCGTCCTCGCACGCCTTGGCCACTTCAGCAATGTCCGTTACGTTGGGCGTAAGCTTCATTATGATGGGCATGCCCACCGCCCGCCTGACCGCCTCAGTCACCTTGGCGGCGCCTTTGGCCGAAGAACCGAAGGCGAGGCCGCCTTCCTTCACGTTCGGGCAGGATATGTTTATCTCCAGGGCGTCGGCTCCGCCGTCCTGCTCGACGGCTTCGGCCACCTCCACGTAATCCTCGATAGTCGAGCCCGCCACATTGATTATCAGCTTCGTGCCTATCCCTTTCAGCGCCGGGGCTATCCTCGCCATGTACTCGCGAAGGCCGGGATTCTCCAGTCCTATTGCGTTGAGCATGCCGGACGGCGTCTCGCAGGTCCTCGGGGGAGGATTGCCGGCCCTTGGCAGCGGGGTGAGCGCCTTCACGACTATCGCGCCCATCATCGCCGGGTCGAAGAAATCCCTGTAGCAATCGGCGAAGCCGAACGTCCCCGACGCGCTCATAACCGGGTTCTTCATCTCGAGCCCAAAAAGCTCGGTCTTAAGCGCATCGTTCACCGCAAGACCTCCTCCGCCCTGAACACGGGCCCGTCCTTACAGACCTTGAGCCACGCCCCGTCCTTCTCTGCCTGGTCGCAGGTGCAGCCGTTGCACGCCCCTACTCCGCAGCCCATCCTCGTCTCCAGCGAGACCTCGAGGGAAAGCCCGGCTTTTGCGCAGACTTGCTTTACAGCCTTCAGCATCGGTACCGGCCCGCACGCGTAAACCATGTCGAAGCGTCTTTCTGCGATCAGCCTCTTCAGCGGCCCCGTCACCAGCCCCAGCTCTCCCATGCTGCCGTCTTCCGTGGCCACTATGCAGCCTACTTCGAGAACGTCCGATTCCATAAGGCACATCCTGTCCTTGGCCCCTGCCAAAAGGAGTGCTTTTCCCCCTTCGCGCTCGATCGCTTCCTTCAGGAAGAACAGCGGCGCAAGGCCCGTGCCCCCTCCTACCAGGATGCAATCCTTCGCACCCGTCGTGAAGCCATGCCCCAGCGGGCCGTATATCCTCACCGTATCGCCCTTTCGCCTCCCGGCCAGCCAGCCGGTCCCTTTCCCGACCACGGCGAACCTTAGCGTCACCGAGCCGTCGGCAGGATCCGCCCCGGATACCCCCAGCGGCCTTGCCAGCAATGCATCCTTGGCCTCGGTGGATACCATCACGAACTGACCCGGCCTGGCGGATCTTGCGATGCTAGGGGCGCGAAGGACCATCCTCTTCATGCCCTCGGCTATATCGGCAACGCTCACGACCATCGCCTCTTCAGAAACCATTCCGGACACTAGCAGTCCTCCTTCAGGATATTCCGACGTGTTCCCTTAATGACCTGACCCCGAGCCTTCCGCCCTTTACCAGGCCCTTCATGTGCCTTATCACATCCAGCAGGCCGGATGCGGTGTCGAGCGATGTCATGCACGGCAGGTTGAACTCCACCGCCGCCCTCCTGATCCTGAAGCCGTCCCTTACGGGCTCCTTGCCTCTTGCGGGCGTGTTTATGACGAGTCCGACCTCACCGGACCTTATCAGACCGAGCACGTCCCGTCCGGGGGATCCGATCTTCCCGACCTCGAACACGGATATGCCGTTCTCCCTTAGGTATTTCGCCGTCCCGGGTGTGGCCCAGACCGAGAAGCCCAGTTCCGAATACCCCTTGATTATCGGCAGGGCCTCGGCCTTGTCCTTGTCCGCGAGCGTCGCGAGTATGGCCCCGTGCTCCGGTATCTTGTAACCGGCGCCCAAGAAGGCCTTCATGAGCGCCTTTTTGTAGTCCTTGTCCAGGCCGATAACCTCGCCCGTGGATTTCATCTCCGGCCCGAGCGATATCTCCACGTCGGTGAGCTTGTTGAACGAGAACACGGGCATCTTCACGGCATACACGTCGGCCTGCCTGTACAGGCCGCCTTCGTATCCGAGCTCCTTAAGGCTGCTTCCAAGGGATGCCGCGGTGGCCAGCTTGACCATCGGTATGCCGGTGACCTTGCTCATGAACGGCACGGTCCTGCTGGCCCTCGGGTTCACCTCGATTATGTAGAGCTTGCCGCGGTGTATGACGTACTGCACGTTCATCAGGCCCTTTACCTTGAGCGCCCTTCCCAGCCTGACGGTGGTCCTGACTATCTCTTCCTTCTCCTGCTCCGAAAGGTTTACCGTCGGATAGATCGCCGTGCTGTCCCCCGAGTGCACGCCGGCCCTTTCCTGATGCTCCATTATGCCGGGGATGAGCACCTCCCTGCCGTCGCATACGGCGTCCACCTCGACTTCGCGCCCCAGCAGGTACCTGTCAACCAGGACGGGGTGCTCGTTGGACACCTTGACCGCCTCGTTGAGGTACTCCTCGAGGTCGGCCTCGTTGTATACGATCTCCATCGCCCTTCCGCCGAGCACGTAAGACGGTCTGACCAGCACCGGGAAGCCGAGTTCCGCCGCTATGCCATGGGCTTCGGTGCGGGTCCGGGCCATCTTGCCGGCCGGCCTCGCCAGACCGAGCTCCTCAAGCAGCGCGTCGAACTTCTCCCTATCCTCCGCGGCGTCTATGTCATCTACCGAAGTGCCTAGTATCTCCACTCCGTGCGCCGCCAGCGGCTCCGCGAGGTTGATCGCCGTCTGGCCGCCGAACTGCACCATGACCCCCAGGAGCTTTTCGTTGTCCAGCACGTCGAGCACGTTCTCTAGCGTCAGCGGCTCGAAGTAGAGCCTGTCAGAAGTGTCCGGATCGGTCGATACCGTCTCTGGGTTGGAGTTTATGATTATCGACTCATACCCCATGGCCTTCAGGGAAAGCGACGCCTGCACGGAGCAGTAGTCGAATTCCACGCCCTGCCCTATCCTGATGGGGCCCGAGCCGAGCACCACCACCTTCTTGCGCCCGGTCGGCACAGCCTCGTTGGCCTCGCCGTAAGCCGAATAGAAGTAAGGCGTCCTTGCCTCGTATTCTCCGGCGCACGTGTCTACCATGTGGTAGCAGGGCACCAGGCCGCGCCGCGCCCTCTGCTGCCTGAGCTCGTCTTCGGTGCAGTTGAGCATCCTTGACAGCTGGTAGTCGGAGAAACCGCACTTCTTGGCCTTGAGCCAGTCCTCGTTGGTCCACTTGCGCTTCGACGAAAGCTGGCCTTCTAGCCAGACGATATGCTCTATGTTGTCGAGGAAGAACACGTCTATCTTGGTGGCCGCATGTACCTGCTCGATGCTTATGCCGCGCCTTAGAGCTTCGGCCACGGCGAATATCCTCTCGTCGTCGCCCCTGCCCATCTTGGCGAGCAGCGTGTCGACGTCCATCTTCTCCATCTCGGGCACCAGAAGCCCCGTGAAGCCCGCCTCAAGAGATCTTACGGCCTTGAGCAGCGCCGCAGGGAAGTTCCTGCCCAGCGCCATAACCTCGCCTGTCGCCTTCATCTGCGAACCAAGCTTACGGCCCGCCCCCTTGAACTTGTCGAAGGGCCAGCGTGGCACCTTGGCCACGACATAGTCGACCACCGGCTCGAACATCGCCGAGGTGTTGCCGGTGACGCCGTTCACGATCTCATCGAGCGTAAGGCCGAGTGCGATCTTCGACGCCACCCTTGCTATCGGATAGCCCGTCGCCTTCGACGCGAGCGCCGACGACCTGCTCACCCTCGGGTTCACCTCTATGAGGTAGTAGGCGGCGCTGTCCGGGTCCAGCGCGAACTGGATATTGCAACCTCCTTCTATCTTAAGCGCCCTGATTATCCTTATCGCAGAGCTCCTTAGCATCTGGAAGTCCCTGTCAGAGAGCGTCTGCGTGGGAGCCACTACTATGCTGTCTCCCGTGTGTATGCCGACCGGGTCTACGTTCTCCATCGAGCAGACCACGATGCAGTTGTCGGCCGAGTCCCTTATGACCTCGAACTCGATCTCCTTCCAGCCAGCTACGCTCCTTTCTATGAGGAGCTGCTTGTTCATGGAGTATATCAGGCCTTTTGACGCCACCTGGGCCAGCTCTTCCGGGCCGGACGCAAAGCCTCCGCCGGTGCCGCCCAGCGTATAGCCAGGACGCACTATCACGGGATATCCTATTGCCCCGGCCAGCTCCACGGCCTCTTCGACGCTGCTTACGATGCCGCTTCCCGGTACCGGTTCACCAAGCTCCTGCATCGTCTCCTTGAAGAGCTCCCTGTCCTCGGCCTTACGTATAGAGCCGACCGGAGTGCCCAAAAGCTTGACGCCGTATCTCGCCAGCACCCCCCTTTGGTCCAGCTCCACCGCCATGTTCAGCCCCACCTGGCCGCCGAGCGTCGGCAGCAGGCCGTCGGGCCTTTCCCTGTCTATGATCTCCTCAACGGCTTCCGGGGTGATCGGCTCGAGATAGACCTTGTCCGCCATGTCCACGTCGGTCATGATCGTCGCGGGGTTGGAATTGACCAGCACCACGCTTATGCCCTCCTCCCTGAGGGAGCGGCATGCCTGGGAGCCGGCGTAGTCGAACTCGGCCGCCTGGCCTATGACGATCGGCCCCGATCCGATGACCAGGACCTTCTTGATGGAGCTATCTCTTGGCATATATCCCACCCCTCTCGTCGACGAGGCGAATGTAGTCCGTGAATATGTGCGACGTGTCCCCGGGTCCGGGGAACGCCTCGGGATGGAACTGCACGGAGAAAATGGGCAGCTCCTTGTGCCTCATGCCCTCCACCGTGCCGTCGTGCAGGTTGTAGTGGGTGATCTTCCAGTCGTCCTGGAGGCCCTCAGGATCGAGGGCGTAGCCGTGGTTCTGCGACGTGATGTAGCACTTGCCTGCCTCGATGTCCTTTACCGGGTGGTTCGCCCCCCTGTGTCCGAACTTCATCTTCACCGAGACGGCCCCCGTCGCAAGCCCCAGCAGCTGATGCCCGAGGCATATTCCCATCATGGGCGTGCCAGTTTCCATAATCTGCCTTATCGGCCCGAGGGCGTACTCAACATCCTTGGGGTCCCCGGGGCCGTTGGACAGCACCACGCCCGCGACTCCTCCTTCAAGGGCCTGTCCGGCGGAAGACCACGCCGGCAGCACCCTCACCCTCAGGCCGAGGCTGACCAGGGAGTCTATCACGTTCGCCTTCACTCCGAAGTCGAACAGCGACACCGTCCTTGGACCGTCGCCGATCTCATATGCCTTCTCAGTAGTCACGGACCTGACCAGGGACGGGCCGCCGAATGCAGGCAGCGCCCTGGCTTCTTCCGAAAGCAAGGACGGATCGGCTTCGCACGCTATGATGCCCGGCATGGTACCGCAGGTCCTGATATGGAGGGTGAGGGACCTTGTGTCCACTCCCTTCATGCCGACAACACCGTTCTCCACGAGGTACGTGTGCAGCCTCTTCTCGGCCCTGTAGTTCGAAGGCTGGCCGCACAGCTCGGTTACCAGCAGCCCTTTAGCGTGGCACCTTGAGGACTGCACGTCCTTGCGGTTAGTGCCGTAGTTGCCGACCATAGGATATGTCATGACGATCATCTGGCCTTCGTAGGAAGGATCCGTCAGCATCTCCTGGTAGCCGGTCATGCTGGTGTTGAACACGACCTCGCCGGTCGCTTTACCTACGAGTCCTATCGATTTGCCCCTGAAGACGCTCCCGTCCTTAAGAGCCAGGTATGCTATCAAATGCGCCACCTCCTGACCACGCCGTCGAGCATGGCCGCCCTTCCTGCGATGATCGTGGCGCGCGGCCAGCCGGAAAGCTCCATGCCGCCCGCGGGGCTGTTCTTGCCCCAGGAGGCGAAATCCTTCGGTTCGACGGCCCTTACCGTTTTCGGGTCGATCAAGGTGATGTCGGCCACGGACCCTTCCGACAAGCTCGGAGGAGCGCAGCCAAGGACCCTGGCGGGTCCTGTCGTGAAGCGGGCTATGAAGTCGGAAGGTTCCATCCCGAGCCCTATCACCAACGCGGTCCATGACATGGCTATGGCGGTCTCCAGGCCCGAGATGCCGTTGGACGCCGCCTTGAATTCCTTCTTCTTCTTTTCGTCAGACCACGGTGCATGATCCGTCGCGATCGCGTCCACAAGGCCGTTCTTCGCCGCCAGCGCCACGGCCGCGCGGTCTTCCTCACCCCTTAGCGGAGGGTTCACCTTCGCATACGTTTCGAAGCCGGCGAGCAGCTCGTCCGTAAGGGCCAGATGGTGCGGCGTCACCTCGGCGCTGATGTTCGCGCCGTAGCCTTTCGCCCAGTTGAACAGGCTTATAGAAAGTCCCGTGCTAAGGTGGGCCAAATGAAGCCTGCCCTTCGTCCTTATCGCCAGGACAAGGTTCCTCGCCACCATGCACTCCTCAGACGCCCTCGGTATAGGGTTCAGCCCGAGCCATGTGGTCACGGGGCCCTCGTTGGCCTCACCACCGTTAGTGAGGGTCAGATCCTCGCAGTGCTCGATAATCGGCCTTCTTACTATCTTCGAATACTCCAGCGCCCTTCTCATCATCTCGCCGTCGGCCACGGGGCTTCCGTCATCCGAGAACGCGACCGCGCCCTTCTCGGCCATGAGCGCAAGCTCGGCAAGCTCCAGTCCCTGCCTGTTCTTCGTGATCGTACCTATCGGCAATACCCGGACGTTCGCCTCGCTTCGGGCCTTGAGCGTTATGTACTCGACCATCGCCGGGCTGTCTACGGGGGGTGTCGTGTTGGGCATGGCGCACACTGCCGTAAAACCGCCGGCGGCTGCGGCCTGTGTGCCGCTTTCTATCGTCTCGTCCGCCGAGCCGGGCTCCCTTAGGTGGCAGTGCAGGTCCATGAAACCTGGAGCGACGAGCATGCCGTCGGCGTCGATGGTCTCCTTGGCGAAGACGTCCTCGAGCCTGCCTACCGCCGCCACCAGCCCGTCGTGCACGGCCACGTCGGCGAGCGTATCAAGTCCCGTGGAGGGGTCGATCACCCTTCCACCTCTGATGAGGATGTCGGCTTTCATCAGCAACCCTCCCCTATCATCATGTCCATGAGTGCCATCCTGACGGCGACGCCGCATGTGACCTGCTGGTTTATCTGCGACTGCGACCCGTCGGCGGCTGGGTTCGATATCTCTACGCCCCTGTTCATCGGGGCGGGATGCATCACGTGCGCGCCGGGCCTGGCCTTTTCGAGCTTCTCGGGCGTCAGCCCGTACAGCCTGTGGTACTCCCTCACCGAGGGGAACAGGCCCGCCCTCTGCCTTTCGAGCTGTAGCCTCAGCATCATGACCACGTCAGCGCCATCGAGCGCCTTGTCCATGTCGTACGTGGCCTCGGCCCCGAGAACCTCGGGGTTTTCCGGCATAAGCGTCGGAGGCGCGCATATGACGACGGAGGCGCCCATCTTGCCCAGGCAGATGCAGTCGGACTTGGCGACTCTGCTGTGGGCGATGTCGCCGATTATGGCGATCCTCTTGCCTTCCACGGTGCCCATAAGCTCCAGCATCCTCATGAGGTCCAGCAGGGCCTGCGTAGGATGCTCGTGCATGCCGTCGCCGCCGTTTATCACAGGAGGCTCTACATAGGAGGCGAACAGGTTCGCCGCGCCGGACACATCGTGCCTTATAACAAAAAGGTCCACCCCCATCATCTGGAGGGTGAGACCCGTGTCTTTCAGCCCTTCTCCCTTCGCGGCGCTGGAAGTCGATATCTCGACGTTCAGGACCTCGGCGCCTAGGTACTTAGCCGCCAGCTCGAAGGAGCACCTGGTCCTGGTCGACGGCTCGAAGAACAGCGTAGATACGGTCTTCCCCGCCAGGACGTCCATCCTCGCCTTCTCGGCGAAGACCTTCCTCTTGTAGAACGCGGCCCTCGCCATGACGGCCTCGATCTGCAGCCTGTCAAGGTCTTCCATGCTCAGAAGATCGTAAGGCAACCCGGCCATTCCATCATCCCCTTCATAACGTCTTCGAGGACGGCCCTCGTAAAAAAGCCTGCCGTCCTTTAAGGTCCGGCAGGCTCGTAGTGCATGCTTCTGCTGACTCCGCCTTTGCCAGCCTCTCAGGACTGAGTTAAAAGCGCGGTTTCTACTGTAAAGATTATGCCCTTCGAAGGTTAACAAGTCAAGGCGAATGTTCGCCCGTCTAGGGCCTTACCGCCCTTTGAACATGCTGGGCCAAATCATCGAAACGGACTTCCAGCTGGTTTCCTTCTGCCATGTCCTTGACCACGGCCACGCCTTTCGCGATCTCCTCGTCGCCGATGATCGCAACGAACCTGGCCCCCAGCTTGTCCGCATATTTCATCTGGGCCTTAAGGCTCCTGCCGATAGTGTCGAACTCGGCGGCAAGACCATCCTCCCTGAGCTTAAAGGCGAGCTCCATGGCCTTGGCGGTCCCCGCCTCGCCCAGTCCTGCCAAGTAGGCCACGGGCTTCGCGGAATCCACTTCGAGCCCTCCTTGCGCCCTGGCTACGGTTATGAGTCGTTCCATTCCGCAGGCCACGCCTACAGAAGGAGTCGGCGCCCCTCCGACCTCCTGGACAAGGCCGTCATAGCGACCGCCGCCGCCTATCGCGTCCTGGGAGCCGAGCCCCTCGGACGTGAACTCGAAAGTCGTCTTCGTGTAGTAGTCCAGGCCCCTCACCAGCCTGGGGTCCTTTACGTACTCCACGCCCAAGGCCTTAAGGCAGCCCTTCAGCTTCGTGAAGTGCTCGAGGCAGTCACCGCAGAGGAAATCCTCCACTTCAGGAGGATCGGGCACGATCGCCCTGCATTCGGGCGACTTGCAGTCGAGCAGCCTAAGCGGGTTGACCTCGAACCTCTTCTTGCAGGATTCGCAAAGTGACTCAAGGTTCGGCCTGTAGGCGTCCTTGAGGGCCTCCTTGTAGCGGGGCCTGCAATCTGGGCAGCCTATCGAGTTGAGGTGCACCTTCACCTGCTTTATCCCGAGCATCTTGAAATAGTCGAGGCTGAACCTTATGACCTCGGCGTCCGCCATCGGGGAGGCCGATCCCGTGTATTCGATCCCCATCTGGTGGAACTGCCTGAACCTTCCGGCCTGCGGCCTTTCGTACCTGAACATGGGCCCGAAGTAGAACAGCTTGGTGGGCTGGGCCTTGGCGCCCATGTTGTGCTCCACGAAAGCCCTCATGACCGGCGCGGTGTTCTCAGGCCTCAGCGTGATGCTCCTGCCGCCCCTGTCGCTGAAGGTGTACATCTCCTTCTCGACTATGTCGGTGGCCTCTCCGACGCCGCGAACGAAAAGCTCCGTATGCTCGAATATCGGGGTCCTTATCTCGGAGTATCCGTACAGGTCGGCGAGCTGCCTTAGCGCTTCTTCGGCCCTCTGCCAGAGCCTCGCCTCCTCGAACATTATGTCCCTGGTGCCCCTCGGGGCGGTGATTTCCATGTCAATCGCACCTCTCGTACGTCGAATATGCGTCTGGGCGGGAAGCCCCGCCCAGTTCGCAGTCCATATCTTCTGAGCTAGTTAGTGCTGTTTGCCGTTCCTGATTCTTGTGCCTTGAGGGCGTCGCTCACGGCCTTCGAGAACATCTCGTTGACCTTTACCGTGTTCATGCCGCCCTTCTTCATGTCCTCTATGACATAGTTTATCGACTGCAGTATGCTAAGGTTCGTACCGGCCAGCTTCACCGCAGATTCCACATCCGCGTAGGCTGCGTCGTCCAGCTTCTGCATCGCGTTTATCTCGGCCCTCGTAAGGTAGATGGTGAAATCCTCACCGAGCTCCATCGCCTTGCCCATGCTTATCATGGCGTCCTCGAAGGTCCCCTTCTTGGCCTGTGCCATCGCGAGGCTGCACCAGAGGTAGGGATCCTGCTCGTTGTCCTTTAGCGAGGTCTTGTAATAGCTTATGCTCTTGTCGTACTCGCCTTCGGCATAGGCCCTGTATGCTAGGACCCTGGTCTCCTTGATCTCGATCTTGCCGTCCGCCAGGGCCTGCTCTCTGAGCTTCTTTATATACGCGCTGTTCGCATCCCTCTGCCTTTCGTAGGTAAGGGTGTTGGTGATCTCCTCTTTTACGTCGTCCAGCACGAGCTTGGAGTTTCTCGCCTTCCTTATCGCGAACTCGGCCTGTACGTCCGCATCGGACACGGCCGCGTACGTGGCGCTGATGCTGAGGAACGAGTCGTAGAGGGCGTTCTCGGTCACGTAAGTCCTGAAAGTGGACTCGGTGAAGGCCCAGTTGTTCAGGAACGTGGTCCAGTTGTCCTGGCTGCTCCCGGCTATCTGCTCCTTCTGCTTCGCCACCTCGGCGTCTATGACTTCCTTGCTGAGGTTGACCTTGGCGGCCGCCGCCGCCGCCAGCACGAGCTCCTTGTCGACGACCAGGTCCATGACCGTCGAGCGCAGCTGGTCGAGCATGTCATACCTGACCGTGCCGAGCTGGCTTCTAAGCTGGAACTGGTTTATGAACTCCCTCTCGTATTCCAGCCTCGTGACTTTCCTGCCGTTCACTACGGCGACAGTGGTCCTCCAGTACTTGCTGGTGGTAGTTGACGAGCTGCCCGAAAACAGGCCAGGAATTATCATGGCCAGTACCAGCACCGCAGCTAGGATTATTATTAGCATTCCCGCGTTCTTGCGCATCTTGATGATCAATTGATTTGCCCCCAGTCATCAGACAGAATCTAGAATATTTTATCCCATGCCTTCGCGAAAGTCAAATGCTCGCCCAGCTTAGATGCTATTTAGAAGCGCCGTCACACGCGCTTTCTCCTTGCCCAGCGTGGTCTCGGGCCCATGCCCTGGATATACCTTGACTTCATCATCCATAGTGAAAATCTTCACCAATATTGATTCCTTGAGCATCTCGATGCTCCCGCCCGTCAGATCGGTCCTTCCCACGCTGCCAAAGAAGAGCGTGTCCCCTGAGAAAAGCACGCCGTGGTCCGGAAGGAAGTAGCTAACGCCTCCTTCTGTGTGCCCCGGAGTATTAATCGTCCTTATCCTTATGCCCGCGACTTTCCTGTCGTCCGAATCGTCCAGCCTCACGTCCGCCGACCTGAAACCGTCTGGCTTTACCGCCAGCAGGCCAAACGGGTCGCTGGACATTTCGAGCATGGGTGCGTCGGCGGATCCTATGTATATGGGGGCTCTGGTGTCGGCTCTGAGCTCTCCGGCCGCTCCTATGTGGTCCGGATGCCAATGGGTCAGCAAGATCGCCTCGAGCTTGAGCCCAAGCCCGTGAAGCCTTCCTAGCACCTTTGCCTCGTTGGCGCCCGGGTCGAAGCACACCGCCCCTAACTGTCCTTTCTCGTATGCTATATAACAGTTCGTTTGCAAAGGCCCCACGATGAGCCTCACTACTTCTAACGACATCCGATCACCTCAGAATTGCTTCCTGCTGTCTATGAGTATGGTCACGGGGCCGTCGTTCACGAGGGCGACTTCCATCTTCGCCCCGAAGACCCCCCTTTGGACCTCTATGCCCTTCGATTCCAACTTGTCGATGAACAGCTCGTACATGCTCCGTCCTAGTTCTGCCCCCGCGGCCTCCGTGAAGGATGGCCTCCTGCCTCCCCTGGCGTCCCCGTACAGGGTGAACTGCGAGACTGCCAGCACCGCGCCTTCGACGTCCGTAAGCGAAAGGTTGAACTTCCCGTCACCGTCATCGAACACCCTAAGACCCGCCACCTTATCAGCAGTGTACGAGGCGTCCTTCTCCCCGTCGTCCTTCGCCACGCCCAGAAGCACCAGGAACCCGGCCCCTATTAGGCCCACCGTATCGCCGTCTACTTTGACCGAAGCCTCCTTGACCCTCTGAACGACAGCCCTCATCTGTCCTCCTATATCCTGGTCACTTCTTCGACGCCCTGGATCTTCCTCATCTTGGTCATGATCGAGTTAAGGTAGTTGATGTCCCTGATCTCCATCCTCACGTGCACCTTGGCCGTGCCCGACTTGTAGGCCTTGGCGCTGGCCGACACGAGCGCGACTTCCATCTCGGCGATTATCTTCGTTACGTCGTTCAGGAAACCGCTGCGGTCCTTCCCCACGATCTCGATGGATACCTGGTAGAGCCCCCTCATCGACTTGCTCCAGGACACGCTGACCTGGCGCTCGGGCTCGCTCGCCGTTATCAGCTTGCCTTCCTCGCAGTCCGCCCTATGGACGGACACTCCCCTTCCGCGGGTGATGAAGCCCACTATAGGCTCTTCCGGCACTGGGGAGCAGCATTTGGCGAACCTCACCAGGCAGCCCTCCAGCCCCGATACCACCACGCCCTTGGAGACAGCCTGTATGCTGGAGGCTTTCTTCAGCTTCAGCTCCGGTTCGGGAAACTTCTCGGGATACAGCCTGCCCACGACGGCAGTCGGGGATATCTTGCCGTAACCTATCGACAAGAGCAGCTCGTCCATCCCGGAATAGCCGCTCTTCCTGGCCTCCTCGTCGAGCCTTTCTTCCTTCATGGAGGAGTGGACGTCGAGCTCGTAGCGCCTGAGCTCCTTTTCGAGCATATCCTTGCCCAGCTCGAGCTTCTCCTTCCTGCTCTGCTCCTTCATGAAGGCCCTGATCTTGGACCTGGCCCTGGTCGACTTCGCTATCTTCAGCCAGTCCCTCGAGGGGCCCTGGGAAGCCTTGTTCGTGATGATCTCAACTATGTCCCCGGTGTTCAGCTGGGTACTGAGCGGGACCAGCTTGGAGTTCACCTTCGCCCCCGCGCATTTGTGCCCCACGTTCGTGTGCACGTGGTATGCGAAGTCGATGGGAGTTGCACCCTGCGGAAGCACCTTGACGTCGCCTTGCGGCGTGAACACGTACACTTCGTCGGACGAGAGGTCCATCTTGAGAGTGTCCATGAACTCGGATGAGTCGTTGGCCTCCTTCTGGATCTCTATCATCTGCCTCAGCCAGGCCATCTTCTCCTCGAAGGTGTCCGTCTTGCCCGTCGTGTGCTCTTTGTACTTCCAATGCGCCGCGATGCCGTATTCGGCGGTCCTGTGCATGTCCCAGGTCCTGATCTGTATCTCCAGCGGCTCGCCGCCGTTGCCGATGACGGTGGTGTGCAGCGACTGGTACATGTTGGTCTTGGGCATCGCGATATAGTCCTTGAACTTGCCCGGTATCGGTTTCCAGTATGTATGTATGGCGCCCAGCGCCGAGTAGCACTCATGCACCGTGTCGACTATGACCCTTAAGCCCATCAGGTCCCAGATCTCCGACAGCTGCCTTCCCTGGCTTATCATCTTCTGGTATATGCTGTAGAAGTGCTTGGGCCTTCCGCTTATCTCCGCAGTGATCCCCGCTTCTTGCATAAGGGCCGCCAGGGTCTTCTTCGCTTCCTCGATTATGCCCTCGCGCTCGGCCCTCCCCTTGGAGACCTGTACGGCCAGGCTGTAGTACGTATCGGGGTCCTTGAACAGCAGCGCCAGGTCCTCAAACTCCCATTTCCATCTCCATATGCCCAGCCTGTGCGCCAGCGGCGCGTAGATGTCCAGCGTCTCCTGGGCGACTCTTATCTGCTTCTCCCGGTCGGTGTGCTTGAGCGTCCTCATGTTGTGGAGCCTGTCGGCGAGCTTTATCAGCACCACGCGCACGTCGTTCGCCATCGCGACGAACATCTTCCTGTAGCTTTCTACCTGCTGCTCCCTCTTGTCCTTGAACTGCATGCGCGATAGCTTCGTCACGCCGTCGACGAGCTTTGCCACCTCGTCGCCGAACTCTGCCCTCAGCTCCTCGAGCTTGGCGTCGGTGTCCTCGAGCACGTCATGCAGGAGCGCTGCCGATATGCTAGTGGCCCCGAGCTGCATGTCCGCCAGCAGGAACGCGGTGGCGGCGGGGTGTTCCATGTACGGTTCCCCGCTGTCTCTCAGCTGGTTCTTGTGCTTGGCCTCGGCATAGGAATAAGCCCGCCGGATGAGGTCAAGGTTGGTCTCCGGGCGGTATGCCGATACTTTACTGACTATCTCCTCGACGTTCATCGATGCCGCCTCAGCTTCTCGGTGGCACGTCCGGGCTGTGCCTTATGTCCTTCAAGACGAGTTGCAGATACTCGTTGCCGTTGTAGTGGGAGACGTCTATCGTGTAGGCTATGTCCACGGGCGACCTGTCGTCGTCGAAGTCGGAGAACCTGTTGCCCATGTTGTAGCCTATCGCGCTGAGGAGTATGCCGTCCCTGGAGAGCTTCAGCTTGAGATGCCTTCCTTCGTTGCCGACCCCTCTTATGTCGTTTATCTCCAGCTTGTTCGTCACGAAGACCGGTTCCGGATTCGAAAGCCCGTATGGCTGCAGCTTGCATATCTCCTTTGCCAGGTCCATAGTTATCCTCTGCGGCCTCAGCACGGCGTCCACCTTCAGGATGGGTATGAGCTGGCTTGATATGATCTGCTGGGACGCAACGAAATTGATCTTCTCCTTGAACTGGTCGAGCATGTCCGATTTGAGCGTCAGCCCTGCCGCCTGGGCGTGCCCGCCGAAACGTATCAGGCAGTCCGAGCATTCCGTAAGGGCCGCATGCAGGTCGAAGCCGCCTATGCTCCTTCCTGAGCCCCTGCCTTCTCCGTTGGCGATCGAGATCAGTATCGCCGGCCTGTTGTAGCTCTCGACCATCCTGGACGCCACTATGCCGACGACGCCCTGGTGCCAGCCCTCCGAGGCGAGCACTATGACGTTCATGGTGCTGATGTCCTGTTCTTCTAGCATGCCAACGGCCTGCTCGGATATCACAGCTTCGATCTCCTGGCGCCTTCGGTTCTCCTCGGCCAGCATCGAGGCTATGTTAGCGGCCTTGTCGTTCTCGTCCGTCAAGAAGAGCTCGACGGCCACCGAAGCATCGCCGAGCCTTCCGACTGCGTTGAGCCTCGGGGCCAGCGTATAGCTTATGTTGGTGGCAGAAAGCGGCCTTCCGTAGAGGTTGCAGCTCTCCAGCAGGCTCGCAAGCCCCGGGTTGGACGTCTGCATCATCTGCTGCATCCCGAAATAGGCTATGGCCCTGTTCTCGCCCACCAGGGGAACCATGTCCGCTATCGTGCCGAGGGCTACCAGGTCCATGTACTTGACCGGGTCCGAGGAGGAATCGGCCCCTATGAGGCTATGCACGGCCTGGCACAGCTTGAACGCTACTCCCACCCCGGCGAGGTTGTCCTGGCCTATCCCGTCGTCCATGAGCTTGGGATTTACCACGGCGGTGCAGCTTGGTATGATCTCGCCCGGCTGGTGATGGTCGGTGATTATGACGTCCATCCCGAGCTCCTTGGCTCTTTCTACCTCGTTGTAGGCACTTATGCCGCAATCGACGGTGACTATGACCTTGATGCCCTGCAAGGCCGCCTGCTCGATCGCCTCTATGTTGATGCCGTAGCCTTCCTCGAGCCTCTTGGGGATGTAGGACTGCACGTCGGCCCCCAGCTCTGAAAGGCATCTCGCCAGCGTGGCGGTGCCCGTTATGCCGTCCACGTCGTAATCGCCGTATATCATGATCCTCTCGTTGGCGTAGATGGACCTCAACAGCCTCGTGGCAGCCCTTTTCATGTCGGGCAGCCCAAGCGGGTCCGTCATGTGGTCCAATGACGGGTTGAGGAAGCGCTGGGCGCTCTCACTGTCGGTGATGCCCCTGTTGTATAGGAGTCCTGCCATGGTCTCGGACACGCTGAAAATTCGTGCATGCTCCCTGCGCTGCACGACATCCAATTCGTTCCTGAGCTCCCACTTCTTCCGTGCCCTGGCCATCGTCCACATCCTTCTGATTGCTTATACATTTTAAATGATAACATATTAAAGCTCCCCATTTAAGGCCAGTTTACGTAACCTCCGATCTAGCCCGGGCCCTGCCTTCTCGCCCACGATCTCAGCTCCTGCCTCTTGCTTTTCCAGCCCGGCATGTGCGCGTCCATGAAGCGCTTGAACCCCGATTGGTGGTCGAGATGGAACAAGTGGGCGAGCTCGTGCATCATCACGTATGCAAGAAGGTCCGGCTCCGCTTTCGCAAGGGCGGCGTTGATGCTTATCGTGTTCGTGACGGCACTGTAGCTGCCCCATCTAGATCTCATGCTCCTTACCCTCAAGGACGGTCTTCCCTTTGGCGGCACATTCATGGCGGGCAAGAATGCTTCCATGTACTCCATCGCCTTTTCCAGGACCTTCTTTTCGTACCAGGCATCCAGCGAGGCGAGCGCCTTCACGGCGGAGTCCGGCTGGGGGACCATCAGCAGAAGCTCCCCGCCGTCTTCGATCGCCAAGGCCCTGGGCGCATAGCCCACCTTCAACGAAAGGACCTTCCCGGCATACTCTACCATTTCAGGAAGATCAGCCCTGGCGCTGTACGGGCCGATCTTTTCGGCAAGGGCTTTTGCTTCTTCCACCGACTTCGAAAGCCAAGCCGCCTTCCCGTCAAGCAACGAACGTACGGAAGCTTCCGCAAATCCCCACGGCACCGTCATCTTCGCCTTGCCGTCCTTCATGACCCGGAGAGTTACGGTCCTCACCCTTTTTTGGGTTACGTCAACGCTGTAGATGTTGCCCTCGTGCTCTACGCCATAAGATCTCATCGCCGCCCGTCCTTTGCTGCTTTTATGCCTTATCTGCAAGGATATGAAAAACGGCCCGCTAACGGGCCAGTGTGAATTCTAAAGGTCCAGGCTCGTATCTTGCCGCTAGAGGAACCTCGCCCCGTTGGCGACTATAGAGAACTCGCAGCCTAAGAAGGCCGCGGCCTTCCTGCTCATGGTCATACGGGTCATGAACAGCTCGAAGTATTCCATCACCGACGTGACCTCGCTGTCTATCACGAGGTTGAGCGTTATCCTCTTGTGCTCTGCGTCGACGTCGAGGAACGAGCTCGTCACGCTGTAGCATACCCTATCGTGCACGTCGAAATCCGAATCGTTCCTTTTGACCTGCACCCTTGTCCTGTGCACGTCCGTCTTGTCGGCTAGTATGAGGGCGGCGGATATGTGGTTCACGACGTGCCCGATCTCCTCTTCGTGGTTGCCCAAAGCGGAGATTATAACAGCCACTTCCTGCGGGTCCATCCCCATGTCAAGAAGCGCGGGCGCAGCCAGGCTCGCGCTCAGCGTGCCATGGTGCTCGCGGTTTATCGAGTTGCCGATGTCATGTATGTAGCCGGCTATGGCGGCAAGCTGTGCGTCCCTTTCGCTAAACCCCAACCTCTTCATGACGTTGTCCGCTATGTCGGAGACTAGCTTGGCATGCCTGAGGCCGTGCTCGGTGTATCCCATCGCCTTGATGTTCTTAGCCGCCCTGTCGAGGAAGGCCATTATGACGGGATTTTCCCTTACCTCTTTCAACGTGACTAGCTTGTTTTCCAATGGACCGCCCTCCACATAGCCAGGGCCGCGCCCTTGTTTAGGCGCGGCCCTTGACCTTTATGCTTACTATAGGTATTCGATCGCGAACTGGTCGATAGGCCCGAACGGGACGTAGAGTATCCAGCTCAGCTTCTCGCCCTTGAGCCCTGAAGTCGCAGGGTCCTTCTGCCAGAACGGCATCAGTGCGAAGGTCCTTACGCTCGTACCGGCCTTCAGCAGGCCATCAGCCACCGTCTCAGGCACTAGCGAATAATACCTCTTCTTGAAAGTGCCGTCGATCTCCACCACGCAGAATGCCTCCTGCATGGGCATTATGTACCGATCGAGCTTGCCGGCGTTGGTGAAGTACAGGTCGAACTTGATCTCGTCTCCCATCTGCAAGTAGCCGAGCACCTGCAGCGTTACCCCGCCTATCGTCTCGGGTTTCTTGAAAAGGCCCTTGGAGTAGCTGCTCGATACCCAGTCGGAACCCACCAGCTTGTCATCCACAACCGCGTCCTTGCCTACTCCGACGCTCTTCACCTTGACATATCTAGGTACGATCTTCCCGTCCTTGTTGACGTAGTAGACCTTTACGCGCACGCTGTCTCCGATGACCTCGGATTCGACCGCCTCTATCTTGGTGAAACCGTCGGTCGTGCCCTTGCGTACCTGTACGAGCTCCACGAAACTCAGGGCCGCGTCAGAGGCGAGAAGCTTCGCGTCCTCCCACTTTGCGTTCTGGAAGGCGGTAACATAGGCGACCGCCGTCGTCTCGGCCGAAGTGTTAGCCGTTGCAGCCGGGATACCGATCATGACCGCCAACAGCAACGCAGCCGCCACCGGCATAATCCTTCTCATCATCCGAGGAACCTCCTCTTTAAAAGGCGCCTCAGGACTTCTTCTCTGCCGGCTTCTCCGCGAACTCGGGCTTGCCTTCGACGGCGTTGATGCCCCATTTCTTGATGCGGCAAAGAATCTCCTGCGAGCTGTCCTCCGCTATGTTGATTATGAGGTCGTCGTCCTTGACGTCCACTATGACGGCCCTCAAGCCGCCTATCGTGATGATCCTGTTGTCCTTCCTAAGCGACGCCATCATGGCCTCGCGCTTCTTCTTCTGCTGCTGCTGAGGCCTGATCGTCAGGAAATACATCATAGCGAACAGAGCCACTACCCAGATTATCAGGAAAGTTGAGCTTCCAGTGCCAGTCGTCATTCAAATACCTCCATAGAGTTAATCGGAAAATAACTATTTTATTATAAGCTCTCGCATATAAGACTGCAATCATGCTGCTTATCGCATGGTTCTTTTTCCCGCCGCGCCGTTATTCCCCCCGTTGCTCCAGATAATCCTCTGCTCTGCCAGGAATTCCGCGAACCTCCCTTCCGCAAGGGAGGCCCTGAGCTTTTCCATGAACCTCATCATGAACCTTACGTTGTGCATCGTGGTCAACCTTATGCCGAGGACCTCCCCTGCCTTGAGCAGGTGCCTCACGTACGCCCTCGAGAAGTTGCGGCATGCGTAGCAGTCGCAGCCCTCGTCGATAGGCGATTCGTCTTCTGCCGAGCCGGCGTCCCGGACGATGAACCGTCCTCTGTCGGTGAATATGGTGCCGTTCCTGGCTATCCTCGTTGGCAGGACGCAGTCGAACATGTCTATGCCCAGCGCCACGGCCTCGAGTATCGCATCGGGGCTTCCCACTCCCATAAGATATCTCGGCTTGTCCTCCGGAAGGGCAGGAGTAGTGTACGACAACACCCTGTACATGTCGTCCTTGCTCTCGCCCACCGACAGGCCCCCTATCGCGTAGCCGTCGAAGCCCATCCCTACGAGCTCCTTGGCCATGCCAAGCCTGATGTCCTCGAAGCCGGCCCCTTGGACTATGCCGAAAAGCGCCTGGTCCTTCCTGTCGTGGGCGTCCTTGCACTTTCCCGCCCATATGGCCGACATCCTGGCCGATGCTTCCGCGTACTCGCGCGACGATCCGAACGGCATGCACTCGTCCAGGACCATGGCTATGTCCGATCCGAGGGAGTTTTGGATCTCCATTACCTTCTCGGGGCTGAAGAAATGCCTCGAACCGTCGATATGTGAGCTGAACCAGACGCCGTCCGCCTTGATCTTCCTGAGCCCCGAGAGGCTGAACACCTGGTAGCCGCCAGAATCCGTCAGGATGGCGCCGTCCCAGCCCATGAACTTGTGCAAGCCCCCCATGCGCTCGATCAGCGCGTGTCCAGGCCTCAGGTAAAGATGATACGTGTTTGCGAGTATGAGGCCCGCCCCTGCTTCCTTGACCTCGTCGGGCGTCATGGTCTTTACCGTCGCCTGTGTGCCAACCGGCATGAACACGGGCGTCGCTACAGACTTGTGCGCGGTCCTGAGCTCACCGAGCCGCGCATGGCTATCTTTATCCTTGGCTAAGATGCGGAAATCAATCGGTGACAAAGCTACCTCCCCGCCAGCCTTCATATTATGAGCATGGCGTCGCCGAAGGAGAAGAACCTGTACTCCATGCTGACCGCCGTGCCGTATGCCGCAAGGGTGTTGTCAAGCCCGTGGAACGCGGCCACGAGCATTATCAGCGTAGATTTCGGCAGATGGAAGTTGGTGATCATCCCGTCGACCGCCTTGAAACGGTATCCCGGATATATGTAAGCCGCAGTCCAGCCTTCGGCGGCAACGATCCTGCCGTCCTCGTGCGCCACGGTCTCCAGCGTCCTGACCGAGGTCGTCCCTACGGCGATGACCCTTCCGCCCGAGGCCCTGGCCCTGTTGATCTTCTCGGCCTCCTGCTCGCTTATGCTGAACTTCTCCGAATGCATCCTGTGCTTGGTTATGTCGTCCTCGCTGACCTTGCCGAAAGTACCGAGCCCCACATGAAGCGTGCACCATGCCGTATCGACGCCTATGGCGCCGATCCTGTCGATTAGCTCGCGGGTGAAATGCAGCCCCGCCGTAGGCGCGGCAGCCGATCCTACCACCCTGGAGTATATCGTCTGGTACCTCTCGGGATCGTCAGGATACTTCTTGATGTAAGGGGGCACGGGCATGTAACCTTCCGCGGCTATGACCCCGTCCACGGATCCGTCGGCCTCGAGCGCGAGATACCTCTCTCCCGTAGGAGTGATACCCTCCACCTTGCACCTTATCTTGCCCGAGCAAAGCGGCACCACAGCGCCCGGTTTAAACTTCCTGCCCGGATGCACCCAAGCTTCCCAGACGTCGTCGTACATCCTCTTGAGCAGCAAGACTTCCGTCCTGCCCTCTCCGTACAGGCGCGCCGGGAGCACCCTGGTATCGTTTAGGACGAGCACGTCGCCCGCTCTCAAATACTCCGTGACATCCCTGAAATGCCTGTGTTCTATCCCTTTTGTGCCCCTTTTCAGCACCATGAGCCTCGAGGAATCGCGCGGTTGTGCCGGCGTCTGTGCTATCAGCTCCTGAGGAAGGGGATAGTCGAAGTCTTCAAGCCTTAGGTTCAAACCTCTTCCCCTCCGTCATCGTAGCCGAGCTTGACCAGCTGTGCCGGGTCCTGTCTCCATTTGTTGCGCACCTTGACCCACAGCTGCAGGTTGACCTTGTTCCCGAGCAGCGATTCTATGTCCAGCCTCGCCTGGGTTCCGACCTCCTTGAGCATCGACCCTTTCGCGCCTATCACTATGCCCTTCTGGGATTCCCTTTCCACGTACACGACTGCCGATATGTCGATCATGTCCGCGCCCCTGTTCTGCATCGATTCGACTATGACCGCCGTGGAGTGCGGGATCTCCTCCCTCGTGAGCCTGAATATCTTCTCCCTTATCAGCTCCGCCACGATGAACTCCTCCGGATGGTCGAGCTCCATGCCCTCAGGATAGAAGCGCGGTCCTTGTTGCATGACGGACGCGACCTGTCCTAACAGGTCTTCTATGCCGTCCCCCGTCTTCGCCGAGATGAGGAAATGCCTCGCGAAGCCAGCAAGGTCCGCGAAACGTGAGGTCACATCCTCGACCGCCGTACCTTCTACCATGTCCGACTTGTTCATCACGAGCCATACGTCGACTCCGGCCTTGACCAGCTCCTCCGAGACGAATACGTCCCCCTTGTGGCCGGACATGCTTGCGTCCACCACGAAAAGCACAAGATCTACGTCGCGCGCGGCCCTCCTGGCCTGGTCGTTCATCCTCTGTCCCAACAGATGCTTCGGTTTATGTATGCCGGGCGTGTCGATGAACACGACCTGCAGGCCCGGCCTGTTAAGTATGGCGGCGACCTTGTTCCTCGTGGTCTGCGGCTTGTCCGACGTGATTACTACTTTATGCCCCATCATGGCGTTGATGAGCGTCGACTTGCCCACGTTGGGCCTTCCGATTATCCCTACGAAACCTGAGCGGAACTGCTCAGGAGCCGTTCCAACGGACATATTAGTCCTCCTTGAGCCTCATGGGCCCGAAATGCCATGGCAGCATCTCATCCAATTTATGGTATATCGCCCCGCCCTGCCCGTCCTCGAGCACGACTTCCATGCCGGGGCTGAACTCTACGAGCGTCTGCCTGCATTGCCCGCACGGCTCGGCAGGACCTGCGCCGTTGCCGCCGACGACGGCTATCGCTACGAAGTCCCTTACGCCCTCCGACACGGCTTTAAGCAGAGCCGTCCTTTCGGCGCATATGGTGCATCCGTATGCTGCGTTCTCCACGTTGCATCCCAGCCAGATACCGCCCTTGCGATCAAGCAACGCGGCTCCCACCTTGTATCCCGAATATGGGGCATAGGCGTTCTCCTTCGCCGTCCTTGCCAGCTCGAGCAATGCCTTGCGGTCGATTTTCAATTCTAACACCTCTCGATCAGAATCCAAAAGGCCCCCACGACGGCCTGACTCCTGTCCTTCTATCTGGTCATCCCCATGCCGGACAGTACGTCCTCCTCGGCGAGCCTCATCTCAGCCTTGTCCTTGTCGTCCTCGTGGTCGTAACCGAGCAGATGCAGAGCCCCATGGACCGAAAGGTACGCTACCTCCCTCTCAGTGGTGTGCCCGTACTCCTCGGCCTGCCTTTCAGCCGTCTCCAGGGATATCACGATGTCTCCCAGCAGGTTGACCATCTCGGGGTCCTCATCGTGCTCGTCGTCTTCGTCCAACGGGAACGACAAGACGTCCGTGTGCGTATCCTTACCCCTGTAGCGCAGGTTGAGCTTCCTTATGCCATCGTCGTCAGTGATGAGCACCGAAACTTCGTAGGCTCCGTCGGGCGCATATTTGCTAATGCATTTCCCAACGGCTTCCTCGACCAGCGATTCCGTCGCGCCCGCCTCGCCCATCAGCCCTTCGGGCTCATATGCGAACTCCACTATCACCTGGTGCATCTATTCGTTCCCCCTGGCATCCTTGCCGTCCGTCCCGTCCTTTAGAAGCTGTGCGGACTGGCTCGGATAAGCGATCCTCTCGTGCTTCACTCCCGATATCGTGTTCACGAAGCTCTCCTCGATCTCCTTAAGGTCCTTTAACGTCAAAGGCGTCTCGTTGAGATCTCCCGCGTACAGCCTCTCCCTGATAAGGCTGTGTATGGATTCCCTTACCTTCTCTGGATCGGCAGTGTTCACCGTCCTGATCTTCGCCTCGGTGATATCGGCGAGCATTATAAGGGCAGCTTCCGACGTCTGCGGACTTGGCCCCGGATAGCTGTACTTCTCCGCGTCCTCCACCGAGCCGTACCTGCCCATGGCCTTGTGGTAGAAGTACCATACCTTCGAGCATCCGTGGTGCTGGGCAATTATGTCGATTATGCTGGCAGGCAGCCCATTCTCCCTGGCGAGTTGTATGCCGTAAGCCACGTGGTCTATTATTATCCCCGACGACACCTCCGGAGGAAGGTCGTCGTGCGGGTTCACCTTGTTTATCTGGTTCTCCACGAAGAAATCCGGTTGTTTCACCTTGCCGCAGTCATGGTAGAGGGCGGCGGCCCTAACCAGCAGCGGGTCGGCGCCTACCGTAGAGGCAGCGGCCTCGGCCAGGTTGCCCACGATTATGCTGTGGTGGTACGTGCCGGGCGCTTCCATCATTATCCTTCTTAGGAGCTCATTGCCCGGATTCGAGACTTCGAGCAGCCTGAATGGGGATGAGAGGCCCATGGCGGCCTCTGCGAACGGCATGGTGCCAAGGCAAAGGACCGCGCTAAGAAGGCCGTTCGTCGCCGACGCCACCAATATTCCCGCTGTCGGCAGGTCCCCTGCCAGGGCGGAGACGGACGCTCCCGTCACCGCCGTGCCTGCGGCTATGTAGAGTGCGGCCCTCACCATGCTGAACCTGTCGGTCAGGTCCCTTGCCATGTTGATGCCCAGCACAACGCCCGTGAGCGGGCCTATCATCGACATGAGGGAGCCTTGGAACATGAAGCAGTTGAAGACCGTGGTGGTGACCCCTGCGGCCATGGCCGTCCTCGAATCAACCATCAGCGTCAGGCTCATCGCGATGTATGCCACGGGCACATAGAGCGGCGCATAATCTCCCAGGAACCTGTAAGCGGCCCAGGACATGAAGACGCCGACCGTTATCAGCACGACGCTCAGCAGGAACTTCTTGTCGTTCCTGTAGCCTTCGTTCTTGGTCCAGCTCATGAAAACCGCGAACGTGCCGAGTACCATGGCGGCAAGCAGGCCGAGAGAAAGCCTGGCCCAGACCGGTTCCATGCCCTTCAGCAGGCCTAGCGACTTCGTGAGGTTAAGATGCTGCTCAGTCACTATCTGGCCCTGTTTTACGATGACCGTGCCCTTTTGTATGTAGACCGACTGTACGTTCGCTTCGGCCTCGTTAGCGCTCTTCTCCAAGGCGGCCATGTCCACCGCCGTATTGGGTTCTATAAGGGTGTTCGCGATGTCCGCGGCGCTTTTTGCGATCTCAGGGTCCAGGCCCAGCTGCGTCAGGCCTTGGTAGGTGAGCTTCTTCTCCTGAGCCAGAGTGGATTCGAGCACTTTCTTGTTCTTCAGGACCGAGACGACGTATCTCTTTACAATGGACAGCTCTTCGCTGAACTGCTCGCTAGTAAGCTCTATGAGCCTCGACAGGGCCGGCTTGGGCATCGAAGGGATCCCGGCTGCGGTCATGGCCTTTACGAGCTCGTCCAGCCTTGCCTGTATCCCCTTGCTAGTGTTGCCCCTGGCCTTCGATATCAGGCTGAATAGCGTGTCCATCCTGCTTTCCGCTACTACCGACACGGTCTCGTTTATCCTCATGTACGCCGGATTTTCAGACGATGATAGCAGGAAGTTCTTCCTGGCCTCCTGTTTTAGGATGTCGGTGGCGGCCTTGTTGAGCACCGTCCTGTGGGCGATTACGTTCCTCATCGCAGGCTTGCCCAGCTCAAGCTTCACGGCAAGCGGGGTGATGTTCGTCGACAACATCAAGAAACAGAGGGCCCACGCAGCCAGGAGCACAGCAAGCTTGATCCACTTCGAGCTGGCACGCCTGGCAATCCTGGCCCTAGCCCTGCCTCTGCCATCGTTTTTCATCTGCTCTTCTCCGTTTCGTCCGACTGGAACAGGATGCCGTTCCTGTTGCCCTCGATCGCCTCGTAGGCCTTGATCACCCTCTGCACGAGCTCATGCCTTACGACATCCAGCTCGGTAAGGTATACGACGGCTATGCCCGATACGTCTTTCAAAATGGACGCGGCCTCCACCAATCCCGAGTCCTGCCCTTTTGGGAGGTCAATCTGCGTAACGTCCCCTGTGACCACCACCTTGGACGAGAAGCCCATCCTGGTGAGGAACATCTTCATCTGTTCCCTCGTCGTGTTCTGCGCCTCGTCCAGGATGATGAAGGCATCGTCCAGCGTCCTTCCCCTCATGTATGCCAAGGGGGCGATCTCCAGGGCGCCTTTGTCACGCAGCCTGTCGAACCCTTCGATGCCCATTATGTCCCAGAGCGCATCGTACAGCGGCCTAAGGTAGGGATCGACCTTCTCCTGGATGTCGCCTGGCAGGAAGCCAAGCTTCTCCCCGGCCTCCACTGCGGGCCTTGTGAGGATTATCCTGTTCACCTGCCTTGCCTTGTACGCCGCCACGGCCATCGCCACCGCAAGGTACGTCTTGCCGGTGCCAGCGGGGCCTATGCCGAAGGTCATACTGTTCCCCCTGATAGCGTCGATGTATACCTTCTGTCCCACAGTCCTCGGTTTTATCTGTTTGCCGCGGCTGGTGACTTGTATCACGTCGCTCAGCAACGCGGACAGGGTCATGGGGCTTCCCTGCCTGGCAAGGTCCAACGCATGCTTCGCGTCCCTTATGCTTACCCTGTTGCCGGCCCTCACTACGCTCCTTATGTCCTCCAGCACGCTAAGGGCCAGGTCTACGCCTTCCTCATCGCCTTTGAGGACTATGTCCGCCCCCCTGGAGTTCGCGGCTATGGAAAGTTCCGCCTCCAGTAGCTTCAGTATCTCGTCGCCGGCCCCGTAGACCAACGATGCCTCACCGACGTCAAAAACGGTGAAATTAGCCTCTTTCTCTATATCGCCCATCCTCCATCCGTCGTGCTGTCTATAGTCCAAGCGCGCGCCCGACCGGCTTACGACCGGCCGGGCGCACACCTGAAGATTCCACGCCGCACCGCCCCATCAATATGCCCTTCTGGTGCGAAAGCCCCTGATGGGCCTCTTGGCCAGCGGCCTTGTCATTATCTCCGCCCAGACTATGGCGTCCGCCATCTCCTTCATGTTGATGCCGCCCACCAGGTCCACGTGCTCGGGCTCTCCTATTCCGGACAGGTACTTAAGATAAACTTCCAATCCTTCGCCTTCGAAGCTCTCTATCGGTTCCTTGGCCCATGTATCCAGGGTGTCGACCCCTTTTACTGTGCTGGAAGGCCATTCCATGCCTACGCCCTCCATGCTGACGCCTTCCATGCCCCTTTCTAGGATCTCCTTCTGGAATGGGGTCAAAGCTTCGATGTTCTCCCTTACTAGGCCCTTCCATTCCTTAAGGCTCTCGGAGCTCGTGCCCGGCAAGCTCCCGCTGAGAGCTTCTTCCATCAACGGCCCCTCGCCTTCGGCGGGCTGTGCTTGCTCGGGTGCGGGTTCTTCGAACCTGGATTTGATCACCCTTTTGGCGACGGGCTGCGGCGTCCAGGCGGGTACGCCAGGGAACGGCCCCTGCGCAGGACCGGCGGCCGGGCCTTCAGCCTGCCCTTGGCCCTGTACCACCACTACCGTGCCATCGCCTTCCTGTCCGGCCTGCCCCTCCTCCAGGGTCTTCCTTATCTCTTCCAGCTTCCTCCTCACCGTCTCGGAATCGAAGCCCCTGCCCTTGCTCTTCGTTGCGCCCGTGACCGCCTTGACGATGCGGACGATCACCGACACGATGACCAAGAACCAGATGATCCCGAAGATCAGCGGTATGAGCTCGAACAGGTCAAACATGGAGGGATCCCCTCCTATACGTACACATTACTTGCCGCCTTCTGGCGTTACTTCCTCGACCACAGGGGCCTTCTGGCCCACCTTGGCGATGCTCTCTCTCATCTGCGTGTCGGATTGGACGTTGAGAAGGTTGTAATAATCCATCACACCGAGGTTGCCCTCTTTAAGGGCCTGCGCCATGGCCTTGGGCACTTCGGCCTCCGCCTCCACGACCCTGGCCCTCATCTCCTGTACCCTGGCCTTCATCTCCTGCTCCACGGCAAGGGCCGCAAAGCGCCTCTCCGCCGCTTTCGCCTGGGCGATGTTCTTGTCGGCCTCGGCCTGGTCCATCTGCAGCCTCGCACCTATGTTCCTTCCGACGTCGACGTCTGCGATGTCGATCGAGAGTATCTCGAAAGCCGTCCCTATGTCCAGACCCTTCGACAGGACCGTCCTGGATATCATGTCAGGGTTCTCCAAGACCACCTTGTGGCTCTCGGCGGAACCGACCGTGGTAACTATGCCCTCGCCTACCCTGGCGATTACCGTGGCCTCTCCGGCGCCTCCAACCAACCGCTCGATGTTGGCGCGTACGGTGACCCTGGCTTTTGCCCTCAGTTCGATGCCGTCCTTCGCCACCGCTGCCACGACGGGGGTCTCTATGACTTTGGGGTTTACGCTCATCTGGACCGCCTCGAGGACGTTCCTGCCTGCCAGGTCGATCGCCGTGGCGCTTTCGAAGGTCAGGTTTATGTTGGCCCTCTGGGCCGCGATGAGCGCGTCGACCACGCGGTCCACGTTGCCGCCTGCGAGGTGATGGGCTTCGAGCTTGTCCACGCTGACAGGTATGCCCGCTTTGACCGCCTTGATCATGGGCATGATTATCCTATACGGCGCGACCCTCCTAAGCCTCATCCCGACCAATGTGAACAACCCTACCTTCACGCCCGCCGCCAGGGCCGATATCCACAGCCCGACGGGTATGAAGTTCAACAACAGGATGAGGAATATGAAGATTAGAACCGGCAGGAAGATCACAATGAAACTGATATCCATACGTACATACCTCCTTAAGCTTCGTCCGAGCTACCTTTTTATGCGTACGAGCACCCTTTGGCCCAGATGGCCCATCACGACCACCTCGGTCCCCGGCTCTATGAACTCCCCTTCAGATATCGCCTCGTACGGTACCGACCCAACCTCTATCACACCTACGGGCCTTAAAGTCTTCGACACCACGGCGCTCGTTCCTTCCGCCGGCAGGGAGACTCCCGTACCGGCCTTCGCCGGATGGTCCGACCTGGCTGTGAGGAGAGAGCCCCTAACCGCGACCATGCCGAGCCATACAAGGGCGCCTACTGCGGCCAGAAGGATGATTAGGCCGGTCATCCCGCTATCCATTGTCCTGATCCTCTGTGCTAGTAACGGCGCTCCTGTCGAGTTTCCTCACGATGATCTTGCTGCCTTCTATCCTCTCTACCACTACCTCGGTACCGGGGGGCAGGAATTCGCCCTCGGACAGGACGTCGGTCTTGGTCCTCCCGAAATAGGCAGTACCTACGGGCCTCAGCGTAGAGAAGACGATACCTTCGTCCCCGGTTTTGGGTGCAGCGGGCCCTTTGGGGGATGCCGCTGGTTTTACTGCGATGTTCTTGCCCGTAACTTCGGTCAATATCAGGCGGCCTATGAAGCTGTTGCCCTTTACGCCCTTCTTATCGAGCACCCTGACCAGAATTATGATCGCCGCTATCGCGAACGCGAGGGCAATGCTAACAGCGATGAACGCCTCGCCCGGCGTCGGATATGACATCACGAAGCTCGCGAAGATGGCGATCAGACCCGACACCCCGATGACTCCGAAGCCGGGTATGAACAGCTCGATCATCAGAAGGATCATACCGACGATGAACAGCGCCACGATCTCCCAGCCGGCCATCCCGGTGATTATCCTCCCATAGAAGAACAACGCGAAACCCAGTACCCCGGCCATCCCGAAAATGCCGAATCCAGGTGTGAAGGCCTCCACGATGAGGCCTACCACGCCCACCATTAGCAATATCTCCGACGTCACCGGGGATGTCAAAAACTGCCCGAAACGCTCCATGTTGTTCATCGAGAAATCTATGCGGGTCAGCTCTGAAAGGCCCGCGCCCAAGAGCATGTCCTCGATGTTCGAGTACGTCCCGTCCGCGAATCCGATCCTCACGGCGTCCTCCGCCCCGAGCGTCAGGATCTTGCCCTTCTCCTTTAGCCCCGCTATTTCAATATCACTATCGACCATCGAACCAGCTACCTTAGGGTCCCTGCCGTTCGCGCTCGCGGTGCTCTCGAACTGCTGGCGATATGCGGAGATGTACTTCTCCTCGGCTGGGCGCGTCTCGGCGGCGCCTATCGACCCTCCCTTGCCCATGTAAAGCCCATCGCAGCTAAGAGCTACCAGCGCGCCGGCCGACCATGCCTTCTGGTCGACGAACGCGATCGTCCTCACGCCACTGGCCATGATTTCATCCCTTATCCTGTTGGACGCGTCCACGAGCCCGCCGTAGGTGTCGATGTCGAATACAACGGCCTTTGCGCCTGCACCCTCGGCTTCTTTTAGGGCCCTTGCGACGAAGAGCACCGTCCCGTCGTCGATGTCCCCTTTGACAGGCACGACGTAGACCGTGCCGGGATCTCCCCTAGCGATCAGTGAAAAAAACACCGCTATGAGAGAAAGAACCACAAAAAAGGTAGCCAACTGTCTCCAGCGCATCCTTCTTCACCCCTGACAGAAATAGGTTATTCCATCTATAAGCTATTATATCAATTTATGGTCGGTTTTTAAGGTCAGCGGTCGCAACCTCGTCATAATTCGCCCATTAAGTAAAACGCCGGGCACGGGCCCGGCGTCACTGATGCGGTATTAACTTAGCGGAAGCGCCTCTTGCGCGCGGCCTCGGACTTCTTCTTGCGCTTTACGCTAGGCTTCTCATAGTGCTCCCTCTTGCGTATCTCAGCCAAGACTCCCGACATCTGGCACTGGCGCTTGAAGCGGCGCAGCGCGCTGTCCAGGGTCTCGTTCTTTCCAACTCGAACCTCTGCCATACGGACTCCCCTCCCTCCGGGTTTGGATTCACGGTCTGCCGCCAAAGCTGATCCGTATGACCTTGCAAAGCAAGTTCTTTTGATATGTTATCCTAACTAGCATATCGTTGTCAATAAACCATCAACCTGGAGGCCAGCCGAACGGCCTTCCCCCGAGCAGGTGCATGTGCAGATGCTCAACGCTCTGGCCGCCGTCAGGTCCGGAGTTTACGACGAGCCTGAAGCCGGTGTCAAAGATGCCCATCTCTCTCGCTATTCCGACCGCCCTGGCCGCCATCCTGCCGATTATCCCGGCATCCCCTTCTACTTCCTTGATCCCCGGTATGTGCTCCTTCGGCACTATCAGCACGTGCACAGGCCCGGCCGGGCTTATATCCTTGAACGCCGCGAGCTCGTCATCCTCGAACACCAGGCTCCCCAGCCTACCGGCTGCTATCTTGCAGAATATGCAATCGTCCAACGGGATCCACCCCTTCCTTCGGTTACCGTTGTTCTATTATGGCACCTCTCGCCCCTTCGGGCCCGACGGATGTCACATTGACGTACACGCGCCCTTCCGGCCTGCTTTCCGACCTGAAAAGCACTCTTACGTATTCACTCGTGTACCCTTCGCATTCGAAACCGTCCCCCGTAGGTATCGCGCTTTCCACTATGACATCGAATACTCCGCCCTCCATGCCCTCGATGAACTCGCGCGCTCCTTGCTTCGACGCCTCCATAAGCCTTGCCACCCTGTCGTGCTTCACGTCCTCGGATACCTGCCCGGGAAGACCTGCCGCGATGGTCCCCTTCCTCCTCGAATATGGGAATGCATGGACCTTAAGGAAACCCATCCTTTCCACCAAGGACAGAGTGTTGGCGAACATCCTCTCCGTCTCCCCTGGGAAACCCGCGATAATGTCGGTGGTGAGCCCGAACCTGCCTATGGCCGCCCTTGCTTTCTCCACCGCCGCTTCGTAGCCCTTCGCGTCGTAGTGCCTATTCATGGACTTGAGCACGGAATCGTCTCCGGACTGAAGGGGAAGGTGCAGATGCTTCGCAAGCTTCGGCTCGTTAGCGAAAAGCTCTATGATGTCGTCGGTAAGCTCTGTAGGTTCCAGGGAGGACAGCCTAACCCTCTTGATCCCGGAGGGCCTTGCGGCGGCCCTGATCGCATCCGCAAGGCTTACGCCCGAAAGGTCCTTCCCGTAGCAGCCGAGGTGTATGCCGGTAAGCACCACCTCCAGGTAGCCTGCGTCTGCAAGGCGCGATGCTTCTTCTTCGATCGGGCCCAGGCCCCTGCTCCTTACGTGGCCCCTTACGTACGGCACCAGGCAGTAGGAGCAGTATGCATCGCAGCCGTCCTCTATCTTCAAGTAAGCCCTCGACATGCCGTCGGCGCCTTCAGCTTTCATCTCCTCGTACGAGCCGAACGAAAAGATGTCCTTGACCAGGTTACGGCGGCGCGTCTGTGCCTCGCTCACGCCGAGCTGCCTATCTACCGCATCCACGAGTGCGAGCCTGTTAGTCGAGCCCGCTACTATGCTGACACCTTCTATTGCCTCGGCCGCTTCGGGATCTCCCTGTACGAAGCATCCTGCGGCGATAACAATCGCGCCGGGGTTCGCCTTGGCGGCGCGCCTTATCATCTGCCTCGACTTCCTGTCCGCCTCTGCCGTCACCGTACAGGTGTTGACCACTACCGCGTCCGGTCCCTCGCCAACCGGGACGATGCTGTAACCGCGGTCCGTGAATGCCTTTTCCATCGCCTGGGTATCGTACTGGTTCACCTTGCACCCCAGGGTTATGAAGGATACTTTCTTCATTTCCTTTCGATTCCGACCTTCTTCAAAAGATTGAGGAGCGGTATGCCAAGAAGAAGCACGGCCACCGCCTCACCCGCAGCCACGGCCAGCATGGAGGCCTCCACGGTGAGGTTGAAGCCCCATAGCGTGACTTCGGGCATACCGTACACGAAGGGCAGATAGCCGCCCACTATTATGCCGTTGAGCACGATCGGCGCGGCATAGCCTGTGGTCTTCCACTTGTATTTGAGGGTTACGAGGGCCGCTATTATCGTAGCGATGGTCCCGAAGATGACGTCGACAGCCCCCACCGGACCGAGCAGGTTTGCGATCAGCGCCCCTATCGCAAGGCCCGGGACGGCCTCGGGCCATATCATGGGCAGCAGAGTCATCGCCTCGGCCACCCTCACCTGTATGGATCCGTAGGATATGGGCGCGAGCGCAAGGCACGATGCGACATATATGGCGGCTATGGCGGCCGCTCTTGTCAGCTTCCTTGTATCGAGCTTCAATTCATGACCTCCGCATCTTATTTACTATGTTAAATTATCACACGCAGCCGGCGGTGTCTAACGACGAGGATGAAAAGAGGACCGGCCTGCGACCGGTCCTGCTGGTCAAGACTCTTTGTAGATGCCTGACTCCGCTAGTTTCCCGCCCTTTCTCTTACTCGTCTTCTGAACGTAGATCGCTGCCGCAGCCCGGATGCCGACCCGACCGCCCGCCGGCCGGTCTGTGCAGAATGATCGCCGGCACTTTGCCAGCCTGCCTTCTAGAATCCCCTATACGGCAGGATTCAGCCCGTCGAACCAAAGCTCAAAAGATCCTACCACGCGGCCCGTGGCGGTCTTGAGAGCACCGGTAAGGCTGTAGTCGATAGTCGTGGCAGGCTCGGTATAATATCCGGATACGTATGCGATCCGGCTAATGAGATTGTCGTATGTCTCCTGTCCGATGACGTTGGACAGCGGTATAGGGCCGAAACTCAGCTGCGGCGCCGACATGCCGATGGCGCCGAGGAAGTCGGCCAAGGTGAATTCCCCGTATACGACGAATGTGTCGGTCGCAGTGTCGAAAGAGCAGCTATCGAAGTCTAGCAGATCGTAAAGATAATCGCTGATCCAGTCGAGAGCCTGGTCCACCTCGGCCGCATCCATGCTCATGCTCATGATCAGCCCTTCCAGCTCTACTTCCAGCACCGTCGGAAGAGTGGGGATGAAGCCTGTGACTTCTACGTCTACTTGCATGACGTCCTCAACTAGTGAACCGTTAAACACCTTTCCGTCACTCCGGACTAAGTAGCTGGAATCTCCGGTAACTGTGAATTTGAGCATGCAACCGGTCAAGGTGAAAAGCAAAAGGACCGTGATCGCCGCCGCGGCCCGTCTTAAGAACCTGGCCTTCATGTTTTACCCTCCTTCCCGATTCCTACACCACATCAGGTCCCACTACCGTGAAATCGCAGTCCAGGGTGGCTATCACGCTTCCGTAGCTGGTCTTCATCGTACCTTTCAGCTTTATGTCGACCGTAGTGCCGTAATATGGGTCGGTGAGCTCTTCGTCGCAGAGCCTCTCCAGCTCCGCCATCAGCGCCTCATATAAATCATGTCCGATGACCCTGTGAAGGTCCCACTCATACGGTCCGAGCTCCTCGGCCTTGGCCCCTATTACCAGCCATTCGCTTATAGACGGCATGGCCTCTTCCTTGCTGATCCAAAACGGGTTGCCCTCGAGGGTGCTTCCGCTGAACGAATCGAAGCCCAGGTAATCGTACATCGCCCCGGACAGCGCGTCCGCAAGGGCATCCAGCTGGGCCTCGTTCAGCCCGTCGTTGTGCACCTCTCCCGTTATCTCATAGACGACCACTTCGGGCCACTTGGGCACTGCGCCCCTTACCGTCACGAGCACTTTTGCCGGGCCTCCCTGTAGGCCTTCCGAAGTCACCGTATAGTCCTCCTTGCCGATTATAGTGAAGTTGAGCAGGCAGCCTGACAACGACATCGCCAGAAGAAGGACCGCAGCGCAAGCTAGAGCCCGCACGATGCCCCTTTTCATGACAATCCCTCCTTATGCCCATTGACTGTGAACTTTACCTTTATACTTTTCTACAATTCATTAATATTTCCTCTATTGTAATATCTGGCTGGTCCATGGAGCGACATAAAAGAAGGCTCCGGTTATGCCGGAGCCTCCATATACGAATTATCTCGTGCCTATAGGTCAGATGACTATCATCGAGCCGTGGATGACGAAGGTTATGTCCAGTTCAGCGACCGTCTTGTTCTTCACATCGTTCTCGGCGATGCCGTTGACGTTGAATGTGATCTCCGTTCCCTCAGGTATGTTTTCGCAGGTCCCTTCGAGGCTCGCCACTAAACTATCGTACTTTTCCTGGCCAAGGAGCTTCGAGAGCTCATAATCGGTTATTGTTATCGCAGTCGAAGCGCCACTGGGGTTTAGCAGCTCCTTCCAGCTTGGTATGACCATGAATACCGTCACCTTGAACGCGTCGTCATCCAGATCGCCCTCAGCGGTTACGGCATCGAACTCCGGAGAGTCGCTAAAGCTGTTATAGAGATTTGTTTCGATCTGGTTGGCAAGGGCTACGTCCAGCGGGTCGCTGGCATCAGCGGTTATGGGATTCACGGTGCCCTGCACGTTAATGGTGAGCAGGTCTGGCCATACGGGCCATATGCCCTTCGCGATGACGTCTACCTTGATAGGTCCGTTGCTGATCTGGTCACTATAGACATCATAGATGTCAGATCCTACGATGCGGAAATTCAGGATGCATCCGGAGAGGGAGACCATCAGACTCAGCGCCAGTACTGCGAGGATTACCCTTGAGGCATTCTTCTTCATCAACTATCATCCTCCATTATCTATGAATGATTCCTCGAAAGTATCCCGAACGGGAGGCTTCGCGCCTCCCGTCAGTGCCTATATTCTCTTCGTCCTTATTTCAGCAGCTCCTTGGCCTTCAGATCCAATGCGGCGGCAGGAGTTACGCCCACGGATTTGTCAACAGCCTTGCCGTCCTTAAAGAAGATCAGGGTAGGGATGCTCTGGACTCCGAATTGCTGTGCCGTCACGGTGTGGTCGTCCACATTGATCTTGCAGATCTTCACGTCCTTGTTTAGAGTGGCGAGCTTGTCCAGCTCGGGTGCTTGCATACGGCAAGGTCCGCACCACGGTGCCCAGAAGTCAACCAACGCCAGTCCTTTATGGTCTAAAACCTCCGCCTTGAAGTTAGTATCGGTAATCTCGTGCGCCATGCTATTTCTCACCCATCCTTCTACGTTTCGCATTAATTGGTATTATATCACCTTGATGCCTGCACTATTCAATGCGTGGCCCCAATTCTCCTGCTATGTACAGCACTATGGCGCCCGCCGCGATAGGTGCCGTCTCGGTCCTTAGTATCCTAGGTCCCAGCCCGGCGACATAAGCGCCTTCTGCCCTGGCCAGGGCCACTTCGTCCTCGCTGAAGCCTCCTTCCGGCCCAACCACGAGGGTCACGTCCTGGGCATTCCGTATGACCTTTGCGCAACCGGAAAGGCCCTGCTTTGTCTCATCCTCCCATAGGAAAATCATGAAGGAACGGCTTCTGGAAGCTTCCTTCAGCGCAGATTCCAGCGAGGTCACGTCGCCCACTTCGGGGGCGCTTCCCCTCCCGCTCTGCTTGGCCGCCTCATGGGCCAGGTTCCTCCACCTATTCAGCTTCCCCGAAGAGGCCTCCCTTGCGACGCAGTGCCTGCTCACTGCCGGCACTATCCTAAAGAAGCCAAGCTCGGTGCACTTCTCGACTATGTAGTCCATCTTCTGCCCTTTAGGAAGACATTGTATC
Organism: Bacillota bacterium; assembly: GCA_029565935.1. Classification (GTDB taxonomy): domain Bacteria; phylum Bacillota; class DTU025; order DTU025; family MWDF01; genus MWDF01. Next base: position 43,819 of record JAKQNF010000012.1, read on the forward strand.
AGCGTAAGCTTCAGCGACGCCTCGATCCCGCCTTTGGTGAATGACAGCGGCTTCATCGTCACTAAGGATTCGTCTACGCTTTCTATTAGGCAGTCGGCCCTCTCGCCGGTGGGCAGTACGGCACTTATCGCATCTTTAGGCCTCATTCTCAGCACAACTGCGATATGGCGGGCGTCTGGTCCTTCTATCTCCAGCAGTCCGTCGCTGCGCCTGTTCGCCGAAAAGCTCCTCATACGTCCGGTCTCCTAGCCACGAGGCTCACCCAGTCCTGGTCCTGTATTCTGTCGGCTATCTCAAAACCTGCATCCGTAAGGGCTCTCCTTACGTCCCGCTCGCCCTTCTCGACATAGCCGGCCGTGATAAAATAGCCGCCCGGGACAAGCAGGCTAAACGCCAGTGCCGTCATCCCGATCACAGGATCGGCCAGTATGTTGGCCACTATCAGGTCGAAAGGCCCTTCTATACCCTTGAGCATGTCGCCTTTGACGACCTTGACCCTGTCCTGTACGCCGTTTAGCGACACGTTGTCCTTTGCGCACTTCACCGCCGTGGAGTCGATGTCCACCGCCGTGACCTCCCCTGCGCCTAGAAGGGCCGCAGCTATGGATAGTATCCCAGTGCCGGTGCCCACGTCCAGCACGCGCTCCCCTCCCTCGATGTATCTTTCGAGCATGAAGGCGCAGTTGGCTGTAGTGGCATGCTGGCCCGTCCCGAACGCCTGGCCAGGGTCTATCTTTATGACGATGTCCTCCAAAAGGGCGTCGGGCGTCTCCCACGTGGGAGTCACGACCATCCGCGTGCCCAGCCTGAACGGCTTGAACGTCTGTTTCCAGGAGGACCATTCCTTCTCGTCGGCCATCCTTACGGAGATGCTGAGGACCTCCTGGCATCCTGGAAGGCGGTTTATCTCCTTGTCCAACCGCTTCCTTATCTCGCTGAGGATGTTCGTGAGCTCCAATTCGTCGTCGTCGACATAGAATTTCACGATCGTGGGCCCCTTCGTGGGAATCCCGGCCAGCTCCAGCTCGTCCAGCGGCACTTCCCCTCCGGGCTCTCGCGCCATGCCCGGATCCAGGATCGCCACCCCGCCCCTTGCGTAATCCATCGCGACCGAGGCTACCTCCTCTGCCGCTTTGCAATTAACCTCTATGCTTATCTCGGCCCATCTCATCGGGCTATCTCTTCCTCCTGCCGAGCAGCTTGTCCAGAACCCCCTGCTCATCGCTCACCGAATAGCCGCCAAGCTCGGCGATCTGCCTGTATAGCTCCTTCTCCTTGGCAGATATCCTCTCGGGTGTCTTTATCCTTATCAGTACTTTCATGTCCCCTACCGACCCTCCCCTTACGGACGGAAGCCCCTTGCCCTTGACCGTAAGGACCTTTCCGGCCTGGGTGCCGGCCGGTACCTTTATCTCTACCTGCTCTTTTAGCGTCGGCACCGTCAGTTTCGCGCCCAAGGCGGCCTGCGGGAACGATATCTCCTGCTCCTGGGCCAGGTCGTTACCCTGCCTGGTGAACTTATCATGCGCTTTGACCCTTATATGGATCAGCGCGTCCCCGGGCCTGCCGCCCCTAGCTCCCGCATGGCCCTGGCCCGCCGCCCTTACCACCATCCCGTTATCCACCCCGGGAGGTACCTGGATTTTTATCGTGGCGCTGCGCCTTAGCCTCCCCTGGCCGTCGCAGTCAGGGCATGGCTCGGCGATGTAGCTTCCCGTGCCCGCGCATTGCCCGCAGGGCATGATGCTCTGCATCGTGCCCAGGAAGGTCTGCTGAAAGCTCCTTACCTGCCCGGTCCCGTTGCACTTCGGGCACTTCTGGGGCCTGGTTCCCGCCTTGGCGCCCGTACCTGAGCACGACGTGCAGCCCTCGACCCTATTAAGGTCGAATGACCTCTCCGTCCCATCCAGTACCTCCTCGAGCGTAAGGTCAGCCATAAGCTCGATGTCTGCCCCCTCGGAAGGACCTCTTCTCTGGTTCTGCCCGAAACTCGAGAACCCTCCGAATGCGCCGCCGAAGAACGAGTTGAATATGTCGAACGGATTGAAATCCGTAAAGTCTCCCGTACCGAAGCCGCCTCGCTCAGCGTCGTGGCCATACCTGTCATAGCGCGACCTCTTCTCCGAATCGGAAAGTATGCTGTAGGCTTCGTTTATCTCCTTGAATCTCTCCTCGGCGCCCGGGTCCCCCGGATTCGCGTCGGGATGGTGCTGCCTCGCGAGCTTCCTGTACGCCGACTTGATGTCCGCTTCCCCCGCGTTCTTGTCGACGCCTAGCACGTCGTAGTAATCCCTTTTCTCTGCCGTCTTGAACACCGCCCGTCATATAAATGCTGTACTGCGCGGCCGCTGCCGCGCCCGCCTGACCATCAGGGTCCTATCTTTCGAAGCTGGCCCGCTCCAACAGCTCGGAGATGCCCTCCGCCATGAAGCGAACCAAGGATATGGCCTTGGAATAGTCCATCCTCGTCGGCCCGACCACCCCGATCGTGCCCATGACCTTGCCGGCATGCCCGTAGCTAGCGGAGATTATCGAGCAGTCCCTCAGCTCCTCGAGGGTGTTCTCGGAACCTATGCGCACCGTTATGCCGGTCCTGTAGCCCGACATGAGATTCAGCAGATGTGACTGCGATTCCAGCAGCCTGAGCACGGGCCTGGCCCTTTCGATCTGCTTGAACTCGGGCTGCTCGAGGAAGTTCGCTATCCCGTCGGTATGCACGCTCTCCTCCGATGGACATATCCCGGAGCTGGTGAGTATCTCCAGTGCCTGGCTGGCAAGCTCCGAGTAGGCCGAAAGCTCGGCTTTTACAGCCCTTATCAGCTGCCTTGTCAGGTCTGCGAAGGAAAGGCCCCTTAGGTGCCTGTTGAGTATCGCGGACACGACGTCGAGGTCGTTCTGGCTCAACGAGTTCCTGAGCCTTATGAGCCGGTGCTCCAGCGCTCCCGTGGAGGTTATGACTATCATCATGATGTCGTCGTTGCTGATGGCGGCCATCTGTATGTGCTTGATGGAGCCGCATTGCACCCCGGGGGATATCACCACCGCGGCGCAGTTGGCCAGCTCAGCCAATATTTTCGCCGCGGCCCTGGAAAGTGCCTGGATCTCTCCGCGGCGCTTCGAGTACTCCTGCAGGACCTTGCCCATCTCCTCCTGGGTCAGGGGCTTGTCCCTCATGAGCGTGTCGACGTAGAACCTGTAGCCCTTCTCCGACGGGACCCTGCCTGCGGAAGTGTGGGGCTGCTCGAGGTATCCTTCGTATTCGAGGTCGGCCATCTCGTTCCTTATTGTGGCCGGCGAGAGCTCGGTGAGGTATTTTCTGGAAATGGTGCGCGAGCCGACCGGCTCCGCCGTTGACACGTAGTCTTCGGTCACAGCCTGCAGGATCTCCTTCTTCCTCGTGTTCATCCTGTTGTCCGCCACGGTCGCGCTCCTTCCTTTTTTGGCACTCTAGACCATAGAGTGCTAAAAATAAACTACAACAAGGGCACCGGAGGTGTCAAGGATTCGCGCCGTTATACGAGCTTAGTGAACAGGGCATTGGACAGCATCATGCCTTTTGCCGTGAGCTTGTACTTTCTTCCAGGGATGGATTCCACAAGGCCGACAGACGCCCCCCATGACAGGGCGTCGAGCTTGTCCTGTTCGAATTGCTCTCCATAAGCTTGCTCTATCTCATCGAGCGACGCTCCGTACGACGTCCTGAGTGAGAGTATCAGAGCATCGGACATCGCCGTCTTCGCACACAGCCTCTCATTGCCTTCCATGGCTGGAAGGCCCCTTGCGATGAGGTCCGAGTACCTGTCTGGGTCAGTCGTGTTCCAGGATCTGATCGACGAGGCCGGGTCGTATGAATGCGCGGCGGTGCCTATCCCTATGTAGGGCATGTCGGACCAATAGCCCAGATTGTGAAGGCATTCGTGGCCTTTACGGGCATAGTTGGATATCTCGTATCGGAGAAGTCCCATCCCTTCCAGAGCGCGCTGAGCCTCCTCCATGAGGTCTGCGCACAGCTCCTCGTCGGGGAGCTGTACCTTCCCGTCCTGTACGCTCTTCATAAGCGGAGTACCCTCCTCCAGCGTCAGAGCGTAGCACGACACATGGTCCGGCTCCAGGCTCGACACCTCGTCCAGCGTCCTGGCGAGGCTTACGACGTCCTGGCCGGGCAGCCCCGTCATCAGATCCATCGAGACGGACCTCGCCCCCGCGGACCTGGCCGCCCTTATGGCGGCCTTCGCCTCGGCGGCTGTATGTATCCTCCCGATCGCTTCCAGCTCCGGGTCGACCAGGGTCTGCACGCCTATGGAAAAGCGCGTCACGCCCGAATCTACGAGCATGGACGCGCCGTATGCGTCAAATGTCCCTGGATTGGCCTCTACGCTGGCCTCGACCGGTTCGGACCACCCCTTTTCGCGCATAATCGACACCGAGCCCAGGACCAATCTTGACAGGACCTCACTTCCCAGCGTTGTAGGGGTGCCACCTCCTATGAACAGGGTCCAGCCGCTGTGGCAGGCATCCTTCATGGATGCTTTGGTCCCCAGCTCCTTTAGCGCCGCGTCCACGTAGCGCTCGGCCCTGTGCGGATCCACTGCCCCGGGGTAGGACACGAAGGCGCAGTACGAGCATTTGCTCAGGCAGAACGGGACGTGTACGTAGATCCCGAGCCGCCTGGGCTTCATTCCTCTTCCTCCTCGGTGGACAGGACCGCCATGAAGGCCTCCTGCGGTATCTCTACGCTCCCTACCTGCTTGAGCCTCTTCTTGCCTTCCTTCTGCTTCTCCAGGAGCTTCCTCTTACGACTTATGTCCCCGCCGTAGCATTTGGCTAGCACGTCCTTGCGCATAGCCTTCACCGTCTCGCGGGCGATTATCTTCGCCCCCACGGCGGCTTGGATGGGAACGTCGAACATCTGCCTTGGTATTATCTTCCTCAGCTTCTGCACTAGGAGCCTTCCGCGGAACTGCGCGGATTCGCTGTGCACTATGGAAGACAGGGCGTCAAGTGGCCTATCGTTCACCAATACATCGAGCTTTACCAGCCTTGCGGGCCTGTATTCCTTCAGCTCGTAGTCCATGGAGGCATAACCTCTAGTCTTGCTCTTCAGCTTATCGAAGAAATCGTATAGTATCTCCGCCAGGGGTATCTCGAACTGCATGCTGACCCTCTGGGGGGAAAGGAAGTTCATGTCCTTGTACGTGCCGCGGCGGTCTATCGCCAGCGTCATCACTGCCCCTATGTATTCAGAGGGGGTAAGGACGCTCAGCCTTACTATCGGCTCTTCGATCTCCTCTATCTCGGACACGTCCGGCAGTTCGGCCGGGTTGTCGACCTCCTGGACTGTACCGTCGGTCTTCTTGACGTTGTATATGACGGAAGGAGCTGTCGTTATGATCTCCATCCCGTACTCCCGCTCGAGCCTTGCCTGGACTATCTCCATGTGCAGAAGGCCCAGGAAGCCGCACCTGAATCCGAAGCCCAGGGCGGCGGAGCTTTCCGGTTCGAACACCAGGGCCGAGTCATTGAGCTTCAGTTTCTCGAGCGCTTCCCTCAAGAGGGGGTAATCGTTGTTCTCGACCGGGTAGAGGCCCGTATAGACCATCGGATGGACCTGCCTGTAACCGGGAAGCGGCTCCGATGCGGGATCCTTGGCGAGGGTCACCGTGTCGCCCACCCTTGCGTCGGACATGTTCTTGATCTGTGCCGCTATGTAGCCGACCTCTCCTGCCGATAGGCTGCCCGTGGGTTTCATATCCGGGGTGAACACCCCGGTCTCTATGATGTCGAATTCCATGCCGTTGCTCATGATCCTGATGCGATCCCCGGTGCTGAAGGAGCCTTCCATCACCCTAATGTAGATCATCACGCCCTTGTAAGGGTCGAAATGGGAATCGAATATGAGGGCCTTCAACGGGGCCGACGAGTCGCCGCTTGGGGCCGGTACTTTATCGATTATGGCCTTCAGCACGGCTTCGACGTTCTTTCCGGTCTTGGCGCTTATCCTTATGATCTCGGAATCGTCCATGCCGATGAGCTCGCAGATCTCCTTGGCCACCTTGTCCGGGTCCGCGTTGGGAAGGTCGATCTTATTGACCACGGGTACGATCTCCAGGTCGTGATCGAGCGCAAGGTACAGGTTGGCCAACGTCTGGGCCTCTATACCTTGGGTGGCGTCCACTACGAGCAGCGCCCCCTCGCACGCGGCGAGGCTCCTTGAGACCTCATAATTGAAGTCCACATGCCCGGGGGTGTCTATGAGGTTCATTTCGTAGCTGCCCTTGTCCTCGAAGATGGAGCACTCTATCCTGACCGGCTTGAGTTTGATCGTGATCCCCCTCTCACGCTCCAGCTCCATCTTGTCCAGGACCTGTTCGGTCATCTGCCTTTTACTCATGGCGCCGGTGATCTCCAGTATCCTGTCCGCGAGGGTGCTCTTCCCGTGGTCGATGTGGGCTATTATGCAGAAGTTCCTGATGCGGGATATCTCCATATATGTGCTTCACCTTTCTTGACTTATGGACTACCATAATATTATCCTTATTGAAGGCCGCTCATGCAAGTCGGAGGAGAATTATATTGACTTGTAGGAGCATCTGTAAATATAATTGTAATGTTAATCTGCAAGGACATGCCATGATGTATCCTTCGAGGGAGGTGAACCGATAGTGCCCCGTAATCTTTCAGGTGAGAAGCGCAACCGCACCAGCCAAATCCGCGCAATGAGGAACGCTTCCATCAAGTCCTCCGTGAAGACCGCCGCCCGCAGGGTGAACGAGGCTATTGCACTAAACGACGCAGAGGTATCGTCAGAGAAGCTCAGCGCCGCTTATAGCGTGATAGACCGCGCGGTCAAGAAGGGCGTCATCCATGCCAATCAGGGAGCTCGCCGCAAGGCAAGGCTTGCAGCCAAAGTGAACGAAGCTTCCAAGGCGGAATAAGGCTTGATGCTTTAGTAGAAAGACACCCGGGCGATGGCCCGGGTGTTTCATTGTGCATGCCACCGAAAGTCCTCACAAAGGTCCGCTCAGTCCTTGGCCAGCGAACACAAGTCCAGCACGGCTGAATCGAAGGCCTGGTCCTCGCCTATCGACGTGTCCGAAAGGCCGGTGCCGCCTTTCATCTGCCTGTCGGCCTCGCCGAGCCTCACCAGCATCCTGGCTGCCCTGCCGGGCCCAAGCTTACGTGCCGAGTTCACGGTCCTCTCAAGTATGAAATCAGGGGTCCTGAGCTGTCTTTCCGACTTGATCTCCTTCACGGTCTCGAAAGTCTTCTTGCCTTCCGACAGCTTCTCTTGTATGGAAAGCATCAATCTCAGCTCGGACGCGACCGAAGCCAGCATGAGCTGGTTGGGTATCCTCGGTTCCGTGCTATCCCTGAACTGCCTAACAAGGTGCATCGCATGGGACGAGTTCCCCGCGACGATCGCCGAGTTCAAGTCCGATATATTCTCGTGCTGGGCTTCGCCCACGGCCTTCCTTACGTCCTCACCTGTGGCCCTCTTCACGCCAGGACCAAGGTAGGTAACGAGCTTGTCGATTTCCGAGGCAACCAACGAAAGGTCTGTGCCGAGCCTCTGCAACAGCGCATCCATGGCGTCCTGGGCTAGTTCGAGCCCTATTTCCTTGGCATAGGACCTGACGAACTCCCTCGCTTCCCTCTCGTATGCCTTCTTGCATTCGACCAGGCACACCCACGGCGCTTTCTTCGGCATCTTCACGCCAGCCGGGGGGAACTTCCTTTCCGCCCAGCTTACAGATACGTACGTACCTTCGGGCAGCGGGCATTCGTCCCCTATTACCAATGACTCGATGAGCTTCTTCGCATCGGCCTGTTTGAGCTCCTCGGCGTTTCTTATGACCACGTGCCGTACGCTATGGAACAACGAACCGGTCATGGCCTCTGCTAATGCGCTCACGACGCCTGCGTCCGGGGCGTTGATCGAGATCGTCTCGGAAACCTCCGAAGACATGAGGTCTGATGAGATCCTGTCGATCTCGGCGTCTCGGCGGTAGTCCTCTTCGCCGAATATGAAGCGCACCCTATGGGAGGGCGCCTTTTTCATGTCCTTCGCCATCAGCTCTTCAGCCCGGTCCGGGCTATGCCCTGGATGAACTGCTTCTGGGCGACGAAGAAAAGCACCACCAGCGGAGCTATTGCGGTGGTGGACGCGGCCATCAGGAGGTTGGGTTTCGTGCCGAACTCCTGGTTGAATGACGAAAGGCCCACCTGTATGGTCCTTAGCCTTGGGGAGTTCGTGACGATGAGAGGCCAGAGGAAAGTATTCCAGCCGCTTATGAAAGAGAACAGGCCGGTCGTCACAAGGACGGGCACGGCGAGAGGAAGCATGACCCTCCAGAGGTATTCGAACCTGGTACAACCGTCTATCTGTGCAGCATCCCAGAGCTCGGCGGGTATCGTCATGAAGAACTGCCTCATCATGAATATGCTGAAGACCGACGCTATCCAAGGGATGATCAGCGCCTTGTACGTGTCTATCCAGCCGAGCTTGGCCACGATCACGTAGTTGGGGACCAAGGTCACCTGGCTCGGTATCATCATCGTCCCAAGGAAGATGACGAACACTATCTCCTTGCCCTTGAACTTCATCGTGGCGAAAGCGTAAGCCGCGAGCGCCGATGTTGCGAGCTGCAGCACGGTCGTGGTCACGGCGATTATGAGGCTGTTCATGTAATACCACGGGAAGTTCCTGTCTTCTTTCCATGCGTCAGAAAAGTTAACCCAAAGGGTCGAGAAGAGCTTCTTAAGCTCACCCGTCACAGGCAATCCCAGGCTGGCGTTCTGCCTGTCCGCCTTCCACGCGTCGATGTACTCGGTGAGCTTCCAGTTCCTAGGAACCCATACCAGTTCCGCCGTGAAAGTCTCATCGGCCGTCTTGGTCGCCGTTGTCACCATGTAATAGAAGGGGAGCAGCATTATGATCGCGCCTGCCACCAGCAGGGTGTAGACTACTGCCTTGTTCATGATAGATGCCGGGCTCGGGCGGTTCTTCTTCATAGCGGTCATGTCGCTCACCTCCTCACTGGTAGTAGACCTTGTTGCCGAGCGCCTTCCTCTGTATGAGCGTCAGCAGGAAAATCACGAAGAACAGGAAGTATCCGATAGCGGCGGCGTAGCCGAACCTGAACTCACCCCAGCCTACGTCGTACAGGTATTTTACCACGACGAGGGTGGTCTTCAACGGACCTCCCCCTCCTCCCGGCCATAGCACGTAGGCTTGCGTGAACACCTGGAACGAGCCGATTATCGATATGATGGTGAGGAAATACGTAGTGGGTGACAGAAGCGGCCAGGTTATGTTCGAAAAGAGCTTCCAGCCGCTCGCCCCGTCTATCGCGGCGGCGTCGTAGTACTCCTGCGGGATGTTCTGGAGGCCCGCGAGGAAGATGATCACGTTATAGCCGAGATGCCTCCATATGCTCATGACGACCAGCGCGAACATCGACCATTTAGGATCGAGCAGCCATCTCTGGCTGGAACCTCCGAACAGGTTGATGATCGAGTTCAGCATGCCCGACGAATCGTCCTTGTATATCCACATCCATACTATCGAGATCGCGACCACGGGGGTCACATACGGCAGGAAGTACGACGTACGGAAGAAACCGGAGGCCCTTATCTTCTGGTTCAGGAGATAAGCTACGGCAAGCGCGATGGCTAGGCCGATGGGCACGGTACCGAGCACGTACACCAGAGTGTTACTCACGGACTTTATGAAATCCGGATCCGAGAACATCTCGACGTAGTTGCCAAAGCCCACGAAGTCCCATCTTCCGAGCAGGTTGGTATTGAAAAGGCTTATGTAAGCAGCATAGAAAGCGGGGAAGAAGTGGAATACCACAAGCACCGCCGTGGCGGGGAGAATGTAAAGGTATGCCCCGAGGTCCTGGAGCGCACCCTTCCCGGGCCTCTTCGCCCTTAGCCTCTCATTGCCGCCGATACGTCTAGTTTCGTCCTTGGTCATCCCTCTACCACCTACCCTCCATGAGCCATCCTAATACAGAGGCCGTGAACTTCGTATTGTCAAAACCCGACTTTTTGAGCTCGTAATCGGAGAAAGGAACGCTCCCTATGAGCATCACTTTCCCCTTCCCCCTCTCGAATGCCGCTACGAATACCGGCGATTCGGCCAGCCCCGCCTCCGTCTTCGAGTTAAGGCCGGGGGTCCTGGCAATAAGCACCTTACCCGCGGCACCCTCTTTCAATGTCAGGGAGCATCCTTCCGTAAAAGCTATCTTGTACGTGCCCGACTGCAGGGAAACGGTCGCGGAAGTTGCATTGGCCCCTTTAAAAACAAGCATGTCCGAAGAGAACGACGCCCGTACCTCGAGCAGGCCCAGTAGTGTCGCGAAATCCTTGAAGTCCCTTGAGCCATCGCCTATGTCACCCCAGCCGAGCAGCAAAAGGCTGCCTCCGTCCTCCACCCATCCAGCCACGGCCGCGAGCTCTTCCTCTTCATAATACGTCGGTGTAAGCGCAAATCCTTGTTCAGGAAGCGGAAGTACGAGCAGTTTCAGCCCTTCGAGCGATCCTTTGCCTATCTCCCCGTCCAAGACGCCGCCTTCATACCCCATCGACTTCGCCAAGTCGACAAGCCCTGTGTAATAGGAGGTCAGCCTGTTGTTGTGCCCCTCGTCGACGGCAAGTCTCATGGGCTCCTTATCGAGCACCTCATACCTGCCGGCCGAGAACGACTGCGGCCCCGCAGGCGAACTAAGGACCAGCTTCAGCTCCATGGCACCTTCCATGTCCGGGACGAACGGTATCGTAAGGTGGGCCCACCTGCCGGGACTGATTGACAGCGAACCTTCCGCTTCCTTGACATAGCCGCCCGTATTCTTCGCATAGAGCTCATAGCCGACCTCTGACGCCATGCTGCCGGTCCTGTCGGCGACCCTGGCATAGAAGCTGGCCTGCCTTCCTTTTACCAGGAACGTGTCCTCGACCGAGAAGTCCGATGCCACGAGGCCCGCTCCGGTCTCGACCCATATAGGGGAAGTAACGATCCTGTCGCCGTCAGCTTCTACCATCCTGGCGTAGAAATAGCTGTAATCATGGAGCAGCTCGACGTCCGCATAGTATACGCCACCTTTTGACGGTCCTATGCTGGCAGCGACCTTCCCGCCGTTCGTGATGAGGTCTATCCTGGAGTAGGAGTCGCCGTCGGGATCCTCGGCGAGTATCCCTACCTTCATGCGCTTGCCTGCCGCCGGACCATCCGTCGTGATGGTATCTCCCATCAAGTTGTCCCCTATCCATATAAGGGCCCTTGCGTTCCTGTCCTCGGTCGAATAGGTGCGCATAAAGCGCATCGCTTCCAAGACGGACGCCCTTGTGAGTTCCTTTGCGACGAGGCCGGTCCTTACCTCGGCCGCACTGCCCCAGTCGTTCTTGTGGTTATCCTGGTTGTTGACCGCGCCGACTTTCCAGCCCCTGTCTAATGCCTTCACGTAGGAAGGTTCGTTACGCGTGTTCCTGTTATAGGCCCCGGAGCCGACCTCTAGCATACAGGCTATGTCATCTGCAGACTTCCAGTACGAAAAGTCGTTCCAGTTCGGCTGTATGTCCGGGTTGGGATGGTTGAACGTTGCGATGCCGTCATATTCGTGCATGAAGTCCATAAAGGAGGCAAAATCCCTCTGGGTATCCCTGGATGCTGCGATGGGGGTCCCATATCCGTTCATATGCCCTTCCGAGTGGGTCCATTCGTAGCCTACCAACGATACGAACTTCCCCGGGACATAGAAGGCTTCTGCTTCTTGTATGGACTTGTACCAGAGATGGATGTTCGTCGTTTGCTGGAAATAATACCCATGTTCGGTCAGCGAGAAGAAGTCCATGCCTCCTATCGTGCTTACCTGCGAGTATGCTTCCGTAGGGGTGCCCATCCCATCCGAGTACGATGTATGGGCGTGCAGGTTGCCGAAGTAGAAATTGATGTCAGGCACTCCCTCAGGTGATGAGAGAACCGATGGTGCTACCATCGTAAGCAGCAATATCAGAATCACTGACTTCATCGCATGTCTGCGCATGGCAATACCTCCGCAACCCTTGAATCTATGAACAGCCCAGGGCTATGGCTGCCGCCTAGTCCCTGGGCTGGCGCGCTATATCGTTTTTAGATCCCTCTTAGAAGCCAAGCTTCTTGTTGCCGACGGTCACGGCTTCGGCGAGTGCTTCAGCCACTGTGGCCTTGGCCAAAAACGCCTTTTGCACTGCGGTGCTTATGTCGCCGCGGATGCCGTTCCACGCTGCGAGGTTGGGGTCGTACTTGATGTAGTTGAGCTGCTTGAGGCTCTGCTCGGCCTTCGGGTTCTTCGCGAAGTACTCCTTCATTATGCCGAGGTAGAGAGCCGATTTCCTCACGGGGATATAAGATGTGCCGATGGCCCATTTCGCCGTCTGGGTAGGCTCTACCATCCACTTAACGAACGTCCAGGCTGCATCCTGCTCCGCCTTGGTCGACTTCGAATAGATGGCAAGGTCGGTACCGGCGACCGGCGTGGCCCTATACTTAAGATCCGAAGCCGGAAGCGGCGCCACTCCCCATTCGAACTTGCCTGCTACCGCGCTCTCAGTGTAGCTGAGGCCGGGCGAGCTGGTCATGTACATCGCGGTCTTACCGGCGCCGAAGTCGGCATCCCAGTATCCGCTCATGTATGCAGCTACCTTGTACTTGTTGAGCATGTCGACCATGAACTGGAGGGCTTTCTGTCCCGTCGCTCCACCTATAGCGAGCTTGCCGTCCTTGTCAAGCCACTCTCCGCCGGAAGCGAAATAGAAGCATGCGAAAAGGTCGATGTTATCCCTCAGGCCGATGCCTGAACGGATGAACTCGCCCTTGTCGTTCCTCTTCGTCAGCTTGTTGGCTGCCGTCAGCAGCTCCTGCCATGTCGCCGGAGGGGTCGTTATGCCGACCTCATCTAAGGCGGTCTTATTATACACGAGCACATATACGCTCTTGTTGAAGGGCATCGTGTACCACTTGCCGTTGATCATCGAAGCCTTCCTAAGTCCCTCATATATGTCGTCTACCTCTAGTTTCGACATACCGTTTGGACCATTGACGAAGTTTTCGATCGGTACTAGAGCATTGCTGGTTATGAACTCCGCCGCCCAGTTTCCGTAAACCTGGGAGACCGTCGGGGGCTTCTGGGCTACCAGTGCGCCAGTCAACTTTTGCTGAAGAGCACCGTAGTTGCCCTGATATTCGGCCTTTACTACAATGTCGGGATGAGTTTCGTTAAAGTCCTTCACGAGACCTTCAAGTGTAGCGCCTAGTTGCGCACCCATGGCATGCCAGAAAGTGATTGTCACTTTAGAGGCGGCTAGGCTTGCGCTGCCTAAGGCCAACGCCAGGATGAGAGAAAGTGCGACGAGCATAAACGTCCTTTTCCTCATTGATTCCCCGGCGGGCATAACCCGCCGAGTGCCCTCCCTTCATGTTAGGTCTGAACTCGCTTTTAATTCTACATCATGCAGGAGGCTAATTCCAACACCATAAGCGGTCTGTCATAGGTATCTGAAGAAAGGCGCCCCGTTCCATGTGTACTTCCTAGCCCTCGCCGTCACACCGTGCCCTTTGGTGTAGAGTTCTACCATGCCGTCAGAATCCGTCCTGAACACGTCTGCGCCGATCGACTCAATCCTGGTGATGGTACCCAGCGATGGATGCCCGTAGTTGTTCTTGCCCACCGATATGACGGCTATGCTGGGTGATGTAGTTTCGAGCAAATCGACCGACGCCGATGTCGCAGCCCCGTGGTGACCTACCTTAATGGCATCCGCCAATCCGTTGCCGTATCCACTTTCAAAGCCGCGCCCCGCATCGGCCTCGAGAAGTATCGTATCCGACTTGTAAGTGAGCATTACCACCATAGAAGCCTCGTTTAGGTCGTCACCCTCCTTTATCTCTTTTATTGGATTCAGTACGTCTATCCTTATGTCGCCCGCCGTAATACTCGACCCTCTGATCAGTCCTATTGGTGACAATCCGGCTTCCATGGCGGATTGCTCTGCGACTTTGTCACCTGCCGGGACTATCGTGCATCCTATGTTTATGGATCTACTAAGAGAATCCAAGCCCGAGATATGATCCAGATGCCCGTGCGTTAACATAAGCACGTCTATGCTGTTGATTCCCATGTATCTCAAAGATGGTAGGATCCTAGTTTCCATGGCGCTTGTTGAGCCATAGGAAGGACCCGTATCGATTAGCATCGCGAACTTCCTTCCCAGGGTCAACAATGAGCAGTCGCCCTGGCCTACGGAAAGTATCCTCACTGTGAGAAGCTCACGTGGCATCATCGACACCATGACTACTAAAAGCAGTGCCGTAGCCACGATATATGCTCTCTTGACGTAGCATGTCTTTACGGCCCTTCTGATTGAGATGGCTCCTGAGAATGATAGAAGACCAGCTGTGAGCACCAAACAGTAGAAGACGGTATGAATGCCAGGACCGATACCTGTTGGAACGGAGGTTACATTCGACGAGCCCAGGATCGAGGCGGTTCTTTGCAATACTGAAAGGAAAGGCCTAGACACCTGCATAAAAGCCCTTCCTAACCATGGCCAGACGAGGTTCATGGAAAACGATGTTAGCCCTATAGTCAATGCCAGAGATGCCGCCGGTATGGCGACAAGGTTGGCTACCGGGGATAAAAGGCCCATCCTGCCGTGGAAAGTAGTGATAATTGGGATAAGCGCAGCGGTAATTACGGATGAGACGAGCAAGGAATTCAGCACGTACGAAGAGGCCTTGTCGAATAGCCGTTCACTTTTCCGGGCCCGTTGGAACCATGCGGATGCAGCAAGTCCGGCTATGGCTACATAACTCATCTGGAATCCCTTGTCGAAGAGGCTGAGCGGGGATAGCATAAGCTGAACCGCACATGCCAAAGCCGTAACATACGAAAACCTAGCCCTCTTTACACCGATTCGTGGTAATACCATAGAGACCATGCCCATCAGCATAGCCCTTACTATCGAAGGTCTCATTCCCGCAGCCATCGCATATACCGGCAGAAACACTGCCGTCATGCCAGCCTTAAGGCTCGCCCCCGCACCGAACCTGGACAATGCCCACGAAACCGCAGCCATTACTACCGAAAGGTGAAGCCCTGAGGCGGACATGACATGGGCGATGCCACCTTCGGCGAATTCGTTCACCGTAACCTCGTCCATGGACGACTTATCGCTCAGCACTATCGCGTCCATCAGGGCCTTCTCGTCCCATCTACGTAAAGCTGCGTACGTGAAACCTCTAAACGACTTGTAGAACGCCCAGGCTAATCCCGTTGGAAACGGTGCGCGCCCCTTGACCGCCGAGAGTTCCCTTATGGACACTCCCGTCACGTGCACACCCTTAAGGAACAAGTATGACCTCGCGTCGAAGAGCCCCGGGTTCGTGGCACCATTGATTAGGGCTACAGCCATCCTCGCCTTGACGGCATAACCTGGCCCTATGTCATGAAGTAATGATTCATCTAGGTACTTGCAGTCGATTAGAATCTTGCCCCCGACCCGGCCTATGCCGTCGACTCTAAGCTTACCGATGACAAGCTGGGTTCCGGACGATCCTTCGTATACCCATGATATAGAACCCTCGACGCCTATCTCTATGCCGGACAGCTTCGCTACGGAACCTATCGATGATAAATCCACAATCGCCACGGATGTGTTCCCCATGATGAATCCCGCTAGCAACGCAATACAGCACCTAATAATATCGTCGAAGTCATGTCTTGGCCTGGATTTCGATATAATGAAAAACCCCGTCGTGGAAATGAGAATGAACGCTGAGGCCGCAGTTGCGTAACCTGCTTTCGAGGCTATGATGATGCCCGTGGCTATACCTGAAAGCAACGATGGTATCATCTGGCGATTACCTTGTCCTTGAGGGCTTCGAACTTCGCAGGCCCGATACCTGATACGTCCATAAGGGCTTCTATATTGACAAATGGCCCTTTTGATACCCTATGGTCGATGATCCTCGCCGCAAGGGACGGACCTATGCCAGGGAGTGTTTCAAGCTCTGTTTGGCTGGCCGTATTGATGTCTACGAATCCAGTGACTTTTGGCTCCTCAACGGAAGGTCGCAGCGGGACGGCAGCCATAACGTCCAGCCTGCCCTCGGGTATATGTTCAAGGCCCTGGCTTTCCTGCGCTTCCTCAGTGATCCTGGCCGCTCTGCCCTTTTCATCCAAGCTGACGATTTTCTTTTCCGGTATATAGACCTGTTGGCCGTCGATGATGGGAAGTGCTATGTTCACTGCATCTTTATCCGCTTTTTCTGTCATCCCTCCAGCTGCCTCTATAGCATGATGTACCCTTGATGAAGGCTGTAAGGCATATAGGCCTGGTTTCACGACGTGGCCGGCTACATGTATATAGATCTGCTGCTGCCTTAATGCCGTAGGATCGTCCTGCTCGGTCAGTTCGTCACGGATATCCGTCTCGCACGCATCGGCATCGGTCCCACGGTCGTTACCAGTAACTTCATCGGAAATGCACTTCTCGGTGATTGCTTCTTCCACATCCACTGCAGCTTCTATGACGATTGCTGGCGGACGCCGAAAGCGGAGGATGAGGGGTCCGATTGCCAGGGTGCATGCCATGACAAGATATGCGGCGGCGACAGTCCTTTTGCCTATAGGAAGCCTTCCCATCCCCCACCTCCGGTGTCCTTACCGGACCGTAAGCAGATGATACGACAAAGGGGGCGCACGAAGCGCCCCCCATCCTGACTAGTTTTGGCATGGTTTTCAGCCTATCACGATATTTACCATCTTACCCGGAATGACAACCGTCCTCTTGATCGTTCTCCCCTCAATTAACGAGGCGACCTTCTCGCTGGCCAAAGCGGCCTTCAGCAGCTCATCCTGGTCGATCCCTGCTGCGACCTTAACGACGTCCTTGAGCTTGCCGTTTACTTGTACCGGTACTTCAATCTCGTCTTCTTTCGCCTTTTCTGGATCGAAAACCGGCCAAGGCTCATGTGCCAGGCCCTTCTTGTATCCCCTGGCTTCAAAGAGCTCTTCGGCTATGTGCGGGGCGAACGGTGCCATCAACTTCACGAACGCGTCCCAGTGGGAAGGCTCTATGCGCTCCTGCTTACCAAACCAGTTGGCAAGGCTCATGAGCTGGGCCAAAGCGGTATTATACTTCATCTCCTCGATGTCTTCGCCGACTTTCCTTATCGTCTGGTGGACAATCCTGTCCCCATCCTGCAAGTCGTCACTCTTCGAGGGCATAACCTTGTACTGGAGGTCCCATACCCTGTAAAGGAATCTCTGCATGCCTACCAATCCCTGTGTAGACCATGGTATCGGCTGGTCGAACGCTCCCATGAACAGCTCGAACAACCTGAACGAATCAGCACCGTACCTGTCTACCATCTCGTCAGGATTGATGACGTTGCCTCTCGATTTTGACATCTTCTCGTTGTCTTCGCCGAGGACCAGCCCATGGGAGGTTCTCTTGCTGTATGGTTCCAGCGTAGGGACAATTC
The DNA here is from genome assembly GCA_029565935.1 of Bacillota bacterium. Classification (GTDB taxonomy): domain Bacteria; phylum Bacillota; class DTU025; order DTU025; family MWDF01; genus MWDF01. The sequence goes on from JAKQNF010000012.1 coordinate 61,346, forward strand.
CTATGTCATAAAGGAACTTATACCAGAACCTAGAGTAAAGTAGATGCAGCGTGGTGTGCTCCATGCCGCCGTTGTACCAGTCTACCGGCATCCAGTAGTCCAACGCTTGCCTAGAGGCAAGTTCATTCTTGTTCTTCGGATCTGCGTACCTGAGGAAGTACCAGGATGACCCTGCCCAGTTTGGCATGGTGTCCGTTTCCCTTTTCGCCGGTCCTCCGCAACACGGGCAAGTTGTGTCCACCCAGTCCTTCATCTGCGCCAGCGGAGATTCTCCGGTCTCCGTGGTCTGGTACTTCTCAACCTCGGGCAGCTTCAAAGGAAGCTCCTCCTCAGGTATGGGTACCCAGCCGCACTTATTGCACTCGACCATGGGTATAGGCTCTCCCCAGTACCTCTGCCTGGAGAACACCCAGTCCCTTAGCTTATAGTTGGTCTTCTGCTTACCGATGCCGCGTCCTTCAAGGGACTTGGTCATGGCGAGTATCGCATCTTGTACATTCAGCCCGTTGAGGAAGCCGGAGTTTATCATCGTGCCGGTCTCAGTGGATGTATGAGGACCGTCATTCAAATCGCCGCCTGATATGACCTCGACTATCGGCAACCCGAAGTTCTTCGCAAACCTCCAGTCCCTGTCATCATGCCCGGGTACTGCCATGATAGCGCCGGTACCGTACGAGGCCAGCACGTAGTCAGAAGTCCATACCGGGATGTTCTTGCCGGTAGCAGGGTTCACGCAGTAGACTCCCTTAATCTGGCATCCGGTGACTTCCTTTGCCACCTCGGTACGTTCGAAGTCGGACTTCTTGGCGGCAGCCTCGCAGTAGGCTTTTACTTCGCTCGGATTGTCGCACATCTTAAGAAAACTGGCTAAGTAGGGATGTTCAGGGGATACGACCATATAGGTGGCTCCGAACATAGTATCGGGCCTGGTCGTGAAGACCTTCAAGTTCATGCCCCTGTTCGTCCCGGCTACCTCGAAGTCCACCTCGGCGCCGACTGACTTGCCTATCCAGTTTACCTGCTGCATCTTTATCTTGTTCCAGTAATTTACTGTATCCAGGTCGTTAAGGAGCCTTTCCGCATATTCTGTGATCTTCAGCATCCACTGCTTCTTTACTTTCCTGACCACAATGCCGCCGCATCTTTCGCAGACGCCTCCCACGACCTCTTCGTTGGCTAGCCCTATCTTGCAGCTGGTGCACCAGTTTATCGGAATCTCGGCCTTATAGGCGAGCCCTTTCTCCCACAGCTTCAGGAATATCCATTGCGTCCATTTATAGTATTCGGGATCAGTCGTATCTACTTCACGGTCCCAATCGAAGCTGAAGCCCAGCTTCTTGAGCTGGCTGCGGTATCTCGCGATGTTGCGCTTCGTCACGACGGCCGGATGTTCCCCGGTCTTTATGGCGTGGTTTTCGGTCGGAAGTCCGAAGGCATCCCAGCCGATCGGGTAGAGGACGTTATACCCTTGCATGCGGCGCTTCCTTGCTAGAGTATCCAGCGCAGTATATGAGCGCGGATGCCCTACGTGCAGGCCCGCTCCCGATGGATATGGGAACTCTATCAGCACGTAGTACTTGGGCAGCGTATAGTCGTCGACCGCGGCGAAGCACTTGGTCTCATCCCATCTGCGCTGCCATTTCTCCTCGATCGACCTGAAATCGTACCTCTCGGCCAATTCTAACCCTCCTCGAATCTAAAAAAACGCCCCTGGCATCAAGCCAGGGGCGAAAGTACGCGGTACCACCCTGTTCACGGTGCTTTAATTTGGTGGAGCTGAGGGGGATCGAACCCCTGACCTCCTGAATGCCATTCAGGCGCTCTCCCAGCTGAGCTACAACCCCACATAAGCACAGTCTCGTCGCCCTTAACGAGGGCATCGTCCCTGCTTACTCTTTTCAGCAGGACCGCTCACGGGCGAGTCTCGGCCCAACCGTCGGCCATTCACACCGAACATGGCCTCTCTTTGGCGGTTTGATCTCCGTTGCTCCCGGTCATCACGTTACTATTTTGATGTCAACAGGAGTAATTATACTAATGCCCTTGCCATCCCGTCAATATACGATGTACGCAAGAAGCTCTTTTTAACCAATCCTATCGGGCTTTTGTAACGTTCAACCCTCGTGCCTGACCAACAGGGCATCGCCCCAGGTCCTTTCCAGGTTGTAGTACTCCCTCTCACGCCTAAGCATCAGGTGTACCACCACGTCCCCTGAATCCAAGAGCACCCAGCCCGATTCGTCAATCCCTTCCTTCTTGGTGGAAGAGCCCCCGGCCGCTTCGATCTTCTCAACCACCTTCTCCCTGGTGTTCTTCAGGTGCGTTGGGGTATTGAAGGTACCTATCACGAAGAAGTCCGTCACGACCGATTTGCCAGTAAGGTCTATGCTCACTATATCCGTCGCTTTCATCTCCAGCATCGCTTCTACCACAAAAGCCACCTTCGCCTTTGAATCCATGTTTTCCGCCATCTCCGACCTCCTTCCTAATTCAATCCCTTGGCCCTTGTGTTCAGCTCGTTCAATATCCAATTCCTCGCCAGTACCGATTCCGGCGCGATCTCCCTGTTCTTCGAGAGCGTCCTGGAGATCTTCCTGTTGAGGATCATAAGTATAGCACTGTCTATGTTGAAATCCAGCTCCTTTCTTATGTCGTCCATGTTGAAGCTGCGACCCAGCTCGCAATAGTCCGAAGCGAATATGACCTTCTCTTCGATGGACATGTCCGGCCTTCCGAGGGTATGGCTGGCCACGGCCATAAGCACCTTGGGGTCGTTTATCCCGAATATCGCCTGTGCGATGACCGCCCCAACGAGAGGATGCAGAAGATGCGGGTTCCTAAGCAGCGTGTCGGAGTAGATAAGCTCATGCGAAGCAGCCACGGAGAGCAGTTCGTCGTTCGGCATCTCCTTGGCGCAGTCGTGAAGCAGCGCCGCCTTGGAAACGACGATCTCATCCGCGTGGTAGAGCTTGGCAAGCTTCAGCGCCATCTCCTCCACGTTCAAGGTGTGCTTGAGCCTGGCCGGGGACAGCATCGTGGTCAGCTTGTCGATTATCTCCGTCCTTTCCAAAGTGGTGTCACCTCCTCCTAAACTGAATAGAGCCCGTTCTTCAATATATAGCTTATCACTTCGTCGGGGAGAAGGTATCTGACTGGCCTTCCTTCCTTGACCCTCCGCCTGATGTCGGTGGACGATATCGCAAGGGCGGGCACCTCGAAGAAATCGACCTTGCCGGGACCGAATTTATAGAGCGACTTAAGCATGTCGTCGGATACCACATACCCGGGCCTCGTAGCGGCGGCGAACCTACACAGCGTGAACAATTCCTCCGGGTTCTTCCAGGTGAATATCTCAAGTATCGCATCCGCGCCTGTGATAAAGATGAGATCCGCGTCCTTATACTCCCCGACTTTGAGCTTCTTTAGCGTATCGACCGTATAGGTTGGCCCTTTTTCGTCAACTTCTATGCGGCTTACGTCGAAATGTGGATTCGTTATGGTCGCCATCTGGGCCATTATGAACCTATGAGCCCCTTCCACTACTTTCCTCTCAGACTTGTGCGGCGGCATACCCGAAGGTATGAAGATGACCCTGTCGAGCTTGAACCTAATGAAGGCCTCCTCGGCCGTTACCAAGTGACCGTAATGTATCGGGTCGAATGTCCCACCCATCAGGCCTATCCTTGTCAACGGTTACACCCCGATCCCTGTACTTTCGGCATATTCGAACTCAAAGTCGAGCACCCTTACCATATCGCCTTCCTTGATGCCCATATCCCTAAGCCTTCCTATGATCCCGGATTTTATGAGCATGCCGTACATCCTCTTCAAGGCATCCGGATTGTTGGCATCCGTCCTGAGGATGAGCCGTTCTACGCCCTCGCCGGAAAGGACGAACGCACCGCCATAACGTGTAATTTTCGCGTCTCTGAGCCTTTCGCCCCTCAGGACATAGACCTTCTCTCCCCCTTCGGCGGTCTTAGCCGCCGCAAGCTCCCTCAGCCTGCGCTCCTCCTGGGCGAGCAGTCTCGTCACCGCCCCCATCAGAGTGCCGATACCCTTTGTTGTCGCAGCGGAAATCAAGTAGACCTCCACGCCGGACACTTCTTTCAGCCTTTCCACGATGTCCTTGTCCTCTATCAAGTCCGCCTTGTTTGCGGCGATGATAAAGGGCTTCTTAAGCATGGTCTCGTCGAAGATGCCAAGCTCGTTCCTGACCTTATGGAAATCCTCCACAGGATCTCGCCCCTCCGTGCCTGCTGCATCGACCACATGCACCAGCACCTTGGTCCTTTGGATATGCCTCAGGAATTCGTGGCCAAGCCCGGCGCCGGAAGAGGCGCCTTCGATGAGCCCTGGAATATCGGCTATGACGAAGCTGTCATCGCCGTTCTCGACGACTCCCAGCACGGGTGACAGTGTAGTGAACGGATAATTCGCAATCTTGGGCCGTGCTGCTGTCACGACCGAAATAAGGGTGGATTTACCTGCGTTCGGATATCCTACAAGGCCTACGTCCGCAAGGAGTTTAAGCTCCACCCTAAGCGCTTTCTCCTGCCCCGGAAGGCCGTTCTCTGCATATCTTGGTGCCTGCCTTATGGGCGTGGCAAAATGGGAGTTGCCCCTTCCACCCGGGCCTCCCTTTGCCAGCACGACCTGAACGTCCTCGTCCACGAGGTCCGCTAACAGCTCGCCTGTGACGTCATCGTAGATCATCGTCCCTTGCGGGAACTTTAAAACGAGGTCCTCGGCACTCTTGCCGCTCCTATTCCAGGCCTCTCCGTTGGCTCCGCTATCTGCTTTGATGACCGTCTTGTACCTATAGTCGGCCAGGGTCCTCAACGAAGGGTCAACCGTGGCGATAATGTCGCCCCCGCGACCTCCGTCGCCTCCGTTGGGACCGCCCCTGGGGACGAACTTCTCCCTGCGGAAGCTCACGATCCCGTTCCCGCCCTTGCCTGCGAATACCTTAATCTTAGCGCTATCAACGAACATAAGCCTGGCAGCACCTCACTTGGTAGACTTACCTTTCACCCGGTTAGCTATACTATACACTTCAATAAGCATCGTAGTATACCTTCCCGGTTCTGCCGTTCGCCCTCCAGACGGCGCCGACATTTAATATCCAGTGTACCATAGACGGTGCCGCCACACTCCCGGAACCCAGATAGAGCCATTGCAGCAGCAAGCCTGATGCGAACGGGAACGATGACGCATAATACGCGATCTTCCTGCCGTGCCTGAACATGAAGGCGGGCACGGCGTGCACGGCCGCGAACATAATAGCCTGCAATATGAAAGCTACTCTGTCGTTGAACACGCTTGACAACCACGAATAAGCCAAGTGACGGAAGATTATCTCCTCGAGCAGCGCGCCCGCAAAGCAATATGGTATAGAGGCCAGCCTTGCGGACCAGCTGTCAAGGTATCTTAGCGAGTTTGCCGCACCACCCGGACTTATGCCCTTCAGCTTACCTTTTCTTTCTAGACCGAATGCACCAGAAAGTACCCTTCCCAGCAAATAAAGTGCTGCAGCCACCAAGACAATTTTGATTAATTCATTTGCTTTCGGCAAAGCTAAAGCATCCGTCCTGGCCAACGGCGGTATGGCGAAGAATATCAACCCTATAAGGAGCAAGTCGCCGGCATCAAGCGTTGACGCACTGTCCGTTGTACTTCTTGTCCATGCCTTGAATAGAACCGATGCCGTCGCCAATGCTCTTATCGGCATATTGTGTCAACCTCCCGAGATTCTCCCCGACGCTCGTCGAATCGTCCCATTCCCACGCGAATGCGGTGTATACCGATTTATAGACGCCACAATTGGGATCGTGCCCTCCGTTTGACATGGCCGCCGCCCTGCATCCGCCACCGCACAGATACCTCACATCGCATTCCTTGCACTGGGCATCATAGTCGACATCGTAACCGACGTCGAAATTCTCCAAAGGCATGTCCCAAAGCAGATGGCAGGGATGCAACCGTGCGTCCTGGGTGCACGATACCACCATCTTGCCTGCGCCGCACGATGATTTCGACAGCATTGGCATTATATCTTCCAGAACCGCGCTTTGCTTTATTTCCCCTCTTTTAAGGCACGTCGCAAGATGCCTCAGCATCATCTTCAATATCCCCACCCCATGCTCGTGTTCTGCCGTTTTGCCCCTGCCTACGTGCGTGAGTAGGCTACCATGGCAACCCGTGCCAAGGCTTCCTGCGAATTTTACCATCTCGGAGATATCCATTCCGCCTTTAGGCGTCAGCGTGGGCACTATCTCGACCTCGATGCCCATCTCAGCGGCCCTCCTTGCGGAGCCGACAGATAATGCATGCGTACCATTGCCCCGTATGAAGTCGTGCTCGGCCGCATTACAGCTCTCAAGCGAGATCTGAAGCTTCGTCCGCGATGCCAGCATGGCATCGAACGGTATCCTGTCGGGTAGGGTCCCATTCGTACAGAGCACCGTCTCCATCCCCCTGGCAGCCTCCAATATCTTATCGAGATCGTCTCTCAGGCACGGCTCGCCTCCTGTGATGTACAACCTGGAAGGCTCCAAGGACTTAAGCTTCTCCACCGCTTCAATGACTTTCCCCGTATCATGCACCCCTTCCGACGAATCCCCCATATAGCATGACGGGCATCCCAGGTTGCATCTCCTGGTCACTATCAGATAGGCTTTTCTCAACCTTCTCGCTTCTTTTGAGATTGTTGTTTGCTTGTCGACCAGTATGCCGGTCTCGGCCAGCTCGGCAGCCAATCTGAGCATCCCGACCGCATCCTTGCCTTCCAGGCTCGCTGCCTCTATGGTAAGATCCAGCCCACCTTCCCTGCCGAAAAAATGTGCCGCGGTACTCGATACCCTGCACCATGAGCCGTTGGCTAGGTTATGCATCAAGGCGTCCTCCCCTTTGTGGACCACCCTGGCGTGTTCAGATAGAGTGACTATCCTTTCAGCCTTGGCCATCAAAGCACCCCCCAAATCGTTGTGCGGGGCTTTCTAGCCCCGCACACGTTCCTTCTAGCCCAGGGTAATCTCGAAGATCCAAAGTGGGAAATGGATACAGTAACCATCGATGGCAATATCCAGCCTTACATACTTCCCCGTGCTTCTCTTGAACATCGAGCACACCTCCTGTCCTTCATCAAACGCCTTTCCCAGGGAGACACAGCCCGCGAAAGTCTCGTCTGTGCCTATATGCTCGCATAGTCCTGGTCCTGGTTGAATTAGACGGAAGTATGAAAGGCCGGCATCATTAGGAGCATCCGACAATCCCGAAATCCAATGCTTTTCTTACGGCTGCGCTCCTACAATTTACGTTTAGTTTCTGGAATATCGACCGGACGTGCGTTTTAACGGTGTTGATCGAAACGAACAGGTCATCGGCTATGGCTTTGTTGCTCTTCCCTTCCGAAAGTTTGTCAAGGACGCACTTTTCGGTCGCCGTGAGTTTGAAAGCCCCTAGGTCGAAGCTGACGTTCTGTGCTCTTCGGGCCCTTGGATAGGTTTTGAACATCTGACGGTCCTTCTCCGAGTTAAGGTACAAGAGAATGACTCCCCTGCCGATGCTTCCTTCGACATCACCCTTCAAGGCCGCCTTGTATGAACCCGGGGTAATCTCGTCCGAAGCTTCGGCCGGCAACAACAGAGCTTCCATAACGCATGTGATTGGTTCATCGACCTGCTTCGACTCTGCGATCTCATCCTTAGGTAGGTCCTCCTTGTTCATGGGGTACCTCCTCTACATAGTTGTTGCTTTGTCTCATGAATGGTGTCAAATCCTACCCTTCTTCCTAAACCACCTTGATTGCACAATTGCTACGGCATTCTTACACGACCCGGAGTAAAGCTTTGAATTACTGACTTATTTTTACCAGTTGTAGCAATGTATTACCATCACCTATTCGGGCTAATCACGTAGGATATACGCAGAATAAGCAGGAGAAGCCGGTCGGATTCCGGCTCCTGCCAGCGAAAATATGGAGTCTTTACCAGTTTATAGGTCGGCTTGCAGCCTTAAAGCGCACTCGAGTCGCTTTTTTGTGATCTCACAAGCTAATTTGTAGGGTTTAAGTATGCTACCGTTGGATGAGAAGGCGTTGGCATGGCAGCCACCGCTGCAGAAGAACCTAGCCCAACAGTCCTTACAGCCGCTCTTGGTATAGATGTTCGCATCCGAGAACTTCTTTACGCACTCGACGTTGTCTATCCCTTTCCAGACATCGCCTAGTTTGAAATCCGTCTTCCCTACGAACTGATGGCAGGGATATATGTCGCCTTCTGGCGTAACAGCGACGTAATCGGCGCCTGCTCCGCAACCGGACAGCCTCTTGGCAAGGCAGGGTCCCTTGGCCACGTTCATGTCGAAGTGGAAGAAGAGTATGGGCTTGCCTTTGCTTCTTCTTTCCAGCATGAAATCCACAAGCCTGTCGTACTCGGCGAATATCTCTGGAAGGTGCTCTTCCTTGATCTCCATCGGCGTGTTGTCGAACAGCACCACCGGCTCGAACGATATCCTGTCGAAGCCCTCATCGGCCATGAACTTGACGTCCTTCGAGAAGTCGAGGTTCAACGCGGTGTATGTGCCTCTTGCATAATAGTTCTCACCGTTCCTGGAATCTACGAATCTCTTCATGTTCTGCAGCACCTTGCCGCTGGTAATGCTCCCGTCACCGGCCCTCCTCACCCTGTCGTGGACCTCCGGCCTTCCGTCCATGCTCAGTACGGTCGCCATGGCATTTTCGTTGAGGAATCGGGCCGTATCATCGTCCATTGTCAGTACGTTGGTCGTAAGGGTGAAGTTTATCGACTTGCCGTGCTTGGCCTCCAACTCTTTTCCGTACGATACCACTTCTTTTACGGCACCCATGTTCATCAGCGGTTCCCCGCCGAAGAAGTCCACTTCAAGATGCCTTACGTCCCCGCACGCCTTGACCAGGAAGTCCAGTCCGGCTTTGCCGACTTTAGCATCCATCAGCTTCCTCTGCCCGCCGAATCCACCTTGGCCTGCGAAGCAATAGGCACATCTCATATCGCAGTCATGGGATATGTGTAGACAAAGGGCCTTCACTACCCTTTCATGAGTCCATCCGACTTCAGGATCAGGTGTGTCAGGGTCCGTAAGCGTGCCTTCTTCCAGCATGCGGGCCATCTCGTAAGATGCCTCCGTCATGCCTGCCCCGGGAAGTCCTGCCGGCCTGCCGTTCTCAGGATTTGATGCGATGCTGTCGACCAGACCGCCAGCTTCGCTGTCAAGTACGTGGAGACTGCCGGAGAGCACGTCATAAAGAAAATCCGTCCCGCCGGCCGTAAACCTGTGCCAATTCCTCTTCAGGCCTTCGGACGTGGGACGGATGCCAAGGGAATGGTTATCGCCTATTTGCGGCACGCCTGGTTCCCCAGAGTGCATGAAGTCTTGCACGCGGACTGGCAGGATGTCTGGCACTCCCTACAGCCTCCGCCTACTGCCTTCGACTTAAGGTCGGAAGCTATGACGGTCTTGAAATGCTTATTTGCGTTTTCCATGTTCTACCTCCATTCAAGGATCTTGCTTGTCCATTATACAACCAATGCGGCGGGCGGTAAAAGGCCGCCCGCCGGCAGTACCTAGATCTTGGAGAAATCGGCGTTCATGAATTCGACCGTGAGCTCTATCGCTGCTTCATAGTCTGACATGTCGATCATCTCGGACGGCGTGTGCAGGTTCCTCGTAGGCACCGATATGGTGCCCGAGGGCACTCCCATCCTCGTGAGCTGTATGGCGGCCGCGTCAGTTGAGCCGCCGTCTAGTACTTCCATCTGGTAGGGTATCTCTTTCTTCTCCGCCAGGGATATGAGCAGGTCCTTGATTCCCGGATGAGCCACCGCGCCCGAGTCCTTCGCCTTTATGGCGGCTCCCTTCCCCAGCTCCATGTTCATCGGAGGCCCATTTGGCGTATCTCCAGCTCCGGTCACGTCAAGCGACAGGCCTATCTCGGGATCGATGCCGTATGCGGCAACCCTGGCTCCTCTTAGGCCGAGCTCCTCTTGTGTGCTGAATACGCAGTACAGCTCGTTCTTGGGGTTCTTTACCTTCTTCATCGCCTCGATGAGGATGGCACAGCAGGCCCTGTCGTCAAGCGACTTCGATATCACCCTGTCGCCGTTGTCGTAGAAATACGAAACATAACCGCAGATGTCTCCAACCTTGACCTTCTTGAGCGCTTCTTCCTTGTTCTTCGCCCCGATATCGATGTACATCTTGGAGAAATTCAAGTCGTTCGGACTATCCAGCTTCTCAAGGCCGAAATAGCCGATCGTACCGTTCTCGAAAACTACTTTCTGCCCGACGAGCGTATGGGGTCTATGTCCACCTACATTGGAAAAACGTATGAACCCCTTGTCGTCTATATGCATAGCGGCGAAGCCTATCTCGTCCATGTGGGCGGAGATCATGACCTTCTTCGTCTTTGACGTAGGTTTGGAGGGGCGCTTCACGCAGATGAGGTTCCCTAGGCTGTCGACCCTGAAATCATCGCAGAACTTCGCTACCTCGCTGCTTATTATGTCCCTGATCTCCCTTTCGGCCCCAGACGGTCCGAAGGCTTCGGTAAGCTTCCTGAGGAGCTCCTTCATCTTGGCAATCCCCTTTCATCTACGCTGTCCAGGAAGGCTTCGACGAGCTTCCCTGCGTTCTTGAAGTCGTTCTCGTCTATTATGCTGACCGGCGAGTGTATGTACCTGCATGGTACCGACACGGCGGTGGCGGGAAGGCCCGCTCTGGTGTGCCTTATCCTGCCTGCGTCCGTCCCTCCGCTGATGGTGGTCTTGTGCTGGTACGGGATCCCCTTCGCCTCAGCAACTTCGATAAGCCTTGCGACTAGCTTGGGCTCTGCGAACATGCTGGCGTCCATCTGCACTATGACAGGCCCCTTGCCCAGGAAAGTCGAGCTCTTGTGCTCTTCGGTGGGGAAGACGTCATGGGCGGTGGTGCCTTCCAGCACGAGACCCAGGTCCGGATTTACCGCCCAGGCCGCGACCTGCGCTCCTCTGAGGCCCACTTCCTCCTGCACCGTGAACACCCCGTACAGGTCGAAATCGTGCTGCCTCTTAAGGGCCTCGATTATGTGCGCGCATCCCACCCTGTCGTCTAGGGCCTTGCCCTTCAGCCTGCCGTTGCCGATGCGCTCGTACTGTGTGTCGAACACGACCTGGTCGCCCAGCTCCACCATCTTCAGGGCATCTTCCTTGCTCTTTGCCCCGATGTCCACATAGAGCCCTTCCATCGGGATCGGCAGGTCCCTCTCCTCTTTCTTCTGGAGATGTATGGGCTTGCCCCCTATGACCCCCGGGATCATTTTGGTGCCCACCTTTACGGATTTCGACACCAGAACCCTAGGATCGACGCCGCCGCACGCCACGACCTTCAGAAGGCCGCTTGGATCAACACTGCGCACCACGAGTCCCACTTCGTCCATGTGCGCTGCCAGCATCACCTTGACGTCTCTTTTGCGGCCCTTCCTAAGCGCTATGAGATTGCCCATGCTGTCTACCCTTATCTCGTCGGCGTACTTCATCATCTCGGCCGCTATGGCGTCCCTTACCGCGTCTTCGTGACCCGGTACGCCCGCTGCCATGCTCAGCTTTTCAAGCAGCATGTCAATCCCTCCTTGAACTCTTTGTCTACTGAGGCGCAGAAGTAGGCCATCAACCTGCCGCACTTCTTCACGTCCTCCAATTCAAGGGTCTCGACGCTGGTGTGCATGTACCTTATGGGGACTCCCAGGATGGCGGTTGCCACGCCCGCGCCGGTAGTCTGCATCGGGAACGCGTCAGTGCCGCCGGGCCTTCCTGATACGCTCACCTGAAGGTTGATGCCATAATCCGATGCGACTTTCCTGATTTTACCAAAGACCTTGCGATTCACGTCCGGCGCCGTTTCCGCGTTAGGTCCCTCGCCCATCTTGTCAGCGTCATCGTCAGATATGCCGGGCATGGCGGCGAAACCGACGTCGACCGCTATGCCGATGTCCGGCATTATTCCGAACGTCGCCGTCAGTCCTCCTCCATAGGTTATCTCTTCTTGTACCGTCGCCACGTAGTACACGTCGGCATCGTGTTCCATCTTCTTAAGCTCGGTGGCACACTGCCATATCGCCGCAAGACAGCACCTGTCGTCCATCGACTTTCCCGCCAGCCTTCCGTTGGCGAGCTCGATGCACCTGCGCCTGAAGCTTACGATGTCGCCCACCCTTACGAGCTTCTTTAGCTCATCTTCGCCATAACCACAATCGATGACGAGGTCGTCCATCTTCCAAGCTTTCTTCCTGTCCTCGTCCGTCTGCAGATGAGGCGGGCAGGCCGAGAAGACGCCCGGGATGTCCTTCCTTCCGTGCACGATGACTTCCATCGACGGGAGTATGCGCTGGTCGATGCCGCCGACTTGCGCGACCCTCAGGAAACCGCCCTGTTCTATCCTTTTTACGATCATGCCTATCTCGTCGTAATGGGCGGCAAGCATGACCTTGGCCGTTTCCGGCTTCCTGCCCCGCTTGAGCATGATTATGTTGCCCATCCTGTCGACCCTTATCTCGTCGGCCAGGTCCTTGAAAAGGGACATTACGAGCTCTGCTGAGTTCGCCTCGTGACCGGACACGCCGTACGCGTCCGAGAGCTTCATAACTACATCCTTGAGCTCCATGGTCCGGCTCCTCTCAATAATCTTGGACCCACAATTTTAATCTTACCCTTTTTATAGGCCTTTTTCACCATGTAACGAACAAAGAAGCAGGCAGTCCCGCTAACTGCCTGCTCTAAGGGAGGTATTCTACATGTCTTCGCATCCGTCTATGGTCTCTCGTCCGCTCTTCGTCCCTATCTTTTAGAACGTAGGACCTTGCGAAAAGTTCCATAGAAAATCGCGGCCCGCGCTTACTTGAACCTCTCTCCGCATTCGCTGCAGAACCTCGCCCCTGGCTGGGATTTTGCTCCGCATGACGGGCATGTGTCCATGACGGCCTTCGCGCCGCAGTTGCTGCAGAACTTGCCTTGTGTCACGGGTTTGCCGCATTGCGGGCACACGATGGCCTTGGATTCGATCTTGCCTTCGAACACCTTCGTCTCCTGGGCCCTCTCCTCGATGTCCTGTACCATCTTCCTGGATTTTGCGGCCGCTACCTCGACGTTGAGTCGGGGTGCGCATTCCACGCACAACCCCTCTTCTTCGTTGAAGTCGGATTCGCACACCCAACTGCGGCATTTCTGACATCTATGGAAATGCCCCTTGGCCTCGTTCATGGCGATCTCGAAAGCCCGCTCGTGCTCTTTGTGCCATTCGGGGCTCATCCCTTCGAACCTCTCGGATATTACGTCGGCGCCCCTCTCCAGGCTCCAACCCAGGTTCTGGGCTTTGCCTATGAGGGACGTGCCTATGGATATGCCTCGCGATATGCCCCTTAAGAGGCTGCCTTTCCTATACGTCTGTGATTCGATGAACTTGGTCTTGAAACCGTCCTCGCATTTGTCGCAATAGAAAGTGAACTGGAATCCAGCTTCCGTGCTGTTGTCCTCGTAATTCCTGGTAAATGACTGCAACGGCATCTTCCCAACCTCCTAGAATACTACCTTGCTCTTGCATTTCATGCACACACCAATCGTAAACAACTGCCTGTTGCCGCATCTTTTATTGCTGCACGTGCCTAGCAGCGATGATGCGCAGTGCGGACAGGCTTTCAAGTAAGCGGGTGCGTCCTTGCCGCACGAGGGGCACTTGATTGTGAGCTCCAATCCGCAGGAAGGGCACGCCTTGTAGCCCTCCTCGACGGGCCCCCTGCATTTAGGGCACCTCAGGCAGAACGGATCCTCTGCTCCGCAGTACGGGCATACACTGGCATCACCCGGGATAAGTTTACCGCAATAGATGCAGAAATGCTTGTAGACCGCCATCCCTATCTCCCTCCCTGGGGCAGCTTCCCAGCGGCTTCCAGGATCTTCGAGACCCAGCCGCCGCCTTCTGTATGCGCCACCCTGCCTCTGTACAGCGTCCTAAGCCTTACAAGCTCAGGGACGTCCTCTATCGCCTGCAGGTATCTCTCCCTGCCCGGCTCCTTCAACGCCTCGTCGGACAGGTAGATGGGTTCCCTACGGAAGCCTACCAGCGTCAGGCTCCAGCTCAGATCGTCCACGAAGGCCGGAAAAGGCAGCCCTTGCATGTCGAACATGTACGCCGCCCTCGAAGCGTCCTCCGAACCGGAGACGGTCTCCATGACCGCCACGCCGCCAAGCCTTGCGACCATCCAGATATAGTCGCCGTCCAGCTCGCCCATAAGGCCTTTCTTGAAACCGAACGCGAGCTCGTCGGCCTTATCTATGATAGGTGCGGTTCTCGTCGTTGACGCTTTCCTAAGGATGGCCTCCGCCAGCATAGGGGACTTCTCCTCAATGGCGCCAAGAAGGACCGCCCTGCCGTCCGGAAGGATCCCCGATATCAGCTTGTCCTGGCCTGCGTCCTCTATGCCCAGGATTTCGACCGTCTTCCGGCCGACTTCGCAAGCCAGCGCCTCCATGAGCTCCTTGAGCCTTCTCAGGAATACGTCCTTCCTCCTGCCTAGCATCGAGACTGCGATATCCGGCCCCTTCTGCATCCTGATGTTGACGGAAAGGCCTTCATCCAGGATGTCCCTTATGTAGGAGTATGGCATCCTCTTGACCTTGCCGTTCCTGGAATCCGTGATTGCCGCATGAGTAGCATACATCCTGAGGCTTGCGGGCCGTTTACCCTTCCTCGAGAGCTCGTATTGGATCTCGTCGAACGTCTCCAGGGATTTCTCCAGTACCGCGCTGTCGGCCAGCTTGCCCTTCTTGTACCACGACCCTATCAGCTCGGCGGCCCTGTCGAACCTCCTGCCGAACCTATAGAGCCTTAATGATGCTGCCTGCATCGTCATCTTGATGTCGACGTCGCCGATGTCAAGGGCGCTTACCTGCCGCGCTTTGAGCAGCAACGTCTTACCGCCCTCGGGTTCAATGGAAAGCGTCTCGCCGGACAGGGTGACTACAGCGTCCTGAGCCGCCTTGTCCTGGATGTCGCAGGCACATTCAAAGACGTCCTCGACAGCTTCTCTTGTTAAATCAATGTTCTCCATCTCGACCTCCATATATCTGTTTTCTATCGAAGACGCCTTGTTCCTGCTACACGCCCTCATGTTTAGGACATTGTTTATAATGTAAGGGACATAACCATTTTCTAGTGTGGCATTTTTCTATCCTTTTTGTTATTATTTCAGCAGGTGAAATGGGAACCGATTTCCAGCATTAGGTACCATTTACGGTGTACCCCCTATTATGGAGCTCAGGAAATTATTATTAGCGACGCAGTATTCGAGGTTTGATGCCATACCGCGTCTGAGCTGTATTTGTTTTTGCACGTGCTGATTGATGATGTTCTGGAATTTATACATATGCATTAATGTGTTCCTTTAGTGAATATTGCATTGTAAAATATTAATTACAGATAAAAAGGAGGCCAGGAAATGCTCGCAACCGATTCCCAGCAAATAGTAAGCCTTATCATGAAACTATCCGATAAGATCGAAAAATCCTATGTAAAGAAGGCAATCGACAAGAATCTCGGAGACCTTACCCTCGGAGAGGCGAGGACAATAATCGCCATAGACACCGAAGGATACAAGACAATGAAACAGGTGGCTAAAGCGATTGCGGTCGCCCCGAACGCAGCTACTGCAGTAGTTGACAGGCTGGTCAACAAAGGGCTCGTCGAACGCAAGCCGGGTGAGGAGGACAGGAGGCTCTGCCTCGTCAAGCTGACGGATAAAGGCGCCAGCATGCATCACAAGATAGACAGCACCCTCAAGGACGAGACGAAGGATTTCTTCCATTACCTCGATGAGCAGGAGACCAATAGCCTGCTGATGACCTTGGAGAAGATACACGAGAACATCTGACAGTCTGTACTAAAACTATCAAGACGGGCCGGATGGTATATTTGACATCCGGCCCGTCATTCTTCGTTCCAAGCCGTATATGGCACCCTTAGCAATGAAAAGGCCCCGCCTCTTGTGAGGCAGGGCCGATATCTGGTGCGGGAAGTGGGACTTGAACCCACACGGAGTAATCCATACGCCCCTCAAACGTACGCGTCTGCCAGTTCCGCCATTCCCGCAATAACCATCGCAAATAGGATTATCCTATACAAAAGGCGCGGTGTCAATAATCCCTTCAGGCATTAGCCGGTTTCCTAAGGTGGCAGGTGCAGTAATGGGCGCCTCCGAGGTCCACGAACTCAGGTTCTTCGACCTTGCATATGTCCATCACATAGCGGCAACGGGTATGGAACCTGCACCCTGAAGGGGGTGATATCGGTGAAGGTACGTCCCCTTCGAGGATTATGCGGCTCTTTGCATAATCCGGATCGGGCACCGGTATGGCCGAGAGCAATGCTTCAGTGTATGGGTGCATCGGGGATGCGAAAAGGGCCTCCTTCGAAGACATCTCGACGATCTTGCCGAGGTACATGACGGCTATCCTGTTAGATATGTGCTTGACCACCGAAAGGTCGTGCGCTATGAACAGGTATGTCAGCCCCATCTGCCTCTGTAGGTCCTGAAGCAGGTTTATCACCTGCGCCTGGATCGAAACGTCAAGCGCCGACACCGGCTCGTCGCATATGATCATCTGCGGATTTACGGCCAGGGCCCTCGCTACTCCTATCCTCTGCCTTTGGCCGCCCGAGAACTCATGCGGATACCTCCTCGCATGGGTCGCGTTCAGGCCCACCGTCTCCAACAGCTCAACCACCTTGTCCTCCCTGGCCTTGCCACTGGCGAGGTTGTGTACGATAAGGGGTTCTGCGATTATCTCGCCGACTTGCATCCTGGGGTTGAGCGAAGCGTAAGGGTCCTGGAAGACCATCTGCAGATCTCGCCTTATCTCGCGCATGCGTTCCCTCGAAAGGGCGAATATGTCCTTGCCGTCGTAGTACGCCTTGCCGGAGGTGGGCTCTTCAAGCCTTATGATCACCTTGCCTGTGGTCGATTTACCGCATCCGGACTCTCCGACCAAGCCCAGGGTCTCTCCTTTATTCACGTAGAACGAGATTCCGTCCACTGCGCGGACCGCGGCTACCTGCTTCTTCCTCAGCACCCCCCTGGTTATGGGGAAGTGCTTCACCAGGTTCTCGACCTTAAGAAGTGGTGTGGTAGTCATTTCTATGCCTCCTTGCCGACGGATTCCGCGTCTTTATAGTCTGTGATCATCCAACATGCCACCTCATGGTCATCGGCGACCTTGATAAGGGGAGGCTGCTTGCAGAGGCATATGTCCTTGGCATACTTACAGCGAGGGTTGAAGCGGCAGCCCTCCGGCATCGAAAACGGGTTCGGGACCGTCCCTTCGATCACGGCCAGCCTCTCCTTCGCCTCATTCAGCTTTGGTATCGATCCCAACAGGCCCTTGGTGTATGGATGCTGGGGGTTCTTATAGATGCCCCTTACTGCAGATTTCTCGACGATCTTGCCTGCGTACATGACCACGACGTCGTCCGCGAGGTCCGCCACCACTCCAAGGTCATGGGTGATTAACATGATCGAGGCGTTGAAATCGTTGCGCACCTTCTTCATGAGGTCCAGTATCTGCGCTTGTATGGTGACGTCCAGTGCCGTGGTGGGCTCGTCTGCTATAAGCAGCTTCGAGTTGCACGAGAGCGCCATCGCTATCATCACCCTCTGCCTCATGCCCCCGGACATCTGGTGCGGATAGTCGTCTATCCTGCGCTCGGCCGAAGGAATGCCGACCTTCTTCAAGAGCTCGATGGCCTTCTGCCTGGCCTGTTTCTTGTTCACCTTCTGGTGCAGCAGGATCGCCTCGCAGATCTGGTCGCCGATCGTGAAGACCGGGTTCAGGCTCGTCATCGGTTCTTGGAATATCATGGAAATCTCGTTGCCTCGGACGCTCCTCATTTCCTTCTCGCTCTTCTGAAGGAGGTCCTCCCCTTCGAAGTAGATCCGGCCAGATACGATCTTGCCGGGAGGGCTTGCGATAAGCCTCATTACGGAGAGCGACGTAACGCTCTTGCCACAACCGGATTCTCCAACAATGCCCAGTGTCTTACCTTTGTCCAAGGTAAAGCTCACCCCGTCGACCGCCGGTACTACGCCGTCTTCGGTGTAGAAGTAGGTCCTGAGGTCCTGAACCTCAAGCAGTCTTTCAGCCATCGATCTCCCTCCGTACTTTAAATAAAGCGCACGAGTGCCGGATTCTCTATCTTGCCGGGTATCCTGCCCCTCTTGGCTATGGGTCTTCCACCGACTTCCTTAAGGTCCATCGTCATATCGATCGGCTTAGCGCCCGATATGTAGCTGCCGACTCCGAACGAATCAGCCCCGGCTTCGGATAGCAACCGCACCCTGTCCGGATTCAGTCCGCCCGATACGAAGATCTGCACGTGCTTGTATCCTGCCTGATCCAGCCTTGCCCTTACTTCACGCACAAGTCCCGTGGTGACGCCGCCGCGCTCGCCCGGAGTGTCAAGCCTTACGCCTTTTAGTTTATCTCCGAGGGCCATTGCCACGTTCAGGGCCTCTTCGGCTTCGTCCTTGAACGTGTCTATTAGGATGATCCTCGCCTCTTCGGAGGGCATCAGCTCATCGTACTTCAACGCCACCGATACGGTGTCCCCGGCGACCAAGAAGGCCGCATGGGGACATGTCCCCTTAGGCTCCCTGCCGAGCAGCTTCGCGGCCAGTATGCAGCTGGCCCCGTCAGCGCCTCCGATGACAGCGGCCCTTTCCATGACCGGTGCCACCGCCGGATGGAGGTGCCTTGCGCCAAAGCTGATGAAAGTCTTGTCCCCCGCAGCATCCCTTATGCGCCTTGAGGCCGTCGCCCATGCGCTGGAACTTGCGAGGATGCCTAGAAGCGCGGTCTCGTATATGCCGAAGTCTGAGTATTTGCCGATGATCCTCATGACCGTATCCTTTGGTTTGAAGGCGTCTCCTTCACGTAGTGACCAGACTTCAAGGTCCATCCCCTCAAAAAGGGCGATGACCTCTTCCACCCCCGCCAGGATGCCTTCTTCACGGGGAAACACCTCCGCTGTCACGACAGTATCCTGGAGCCCCATCTCGTGAAGGATCTCCTTGGTTTTTACGAAATATACATCGGTCGTCAGACCATCGATGATTTCCTCGTGGGATGCCGAGAAGAGCTTCCTGCCCTCTTTCGGCTTATACTCCCTTACCTGCTTCATCGTCGAAATGCGATCGCTCGTGGGCATATTACCTTCCCCTTATGATTATAAAGATGCACTATGCTAGTATTATACACTGCCAAAGCCCGTCTGCACAGTGGATAACGTTAAGGGTATTCATCATTGCATAAGGCTATTGATAGGTCCGTATATATCCGAATATGTCTCCCAGGCCCTCATCACTTTCTTGATGAATTCCCTGGTCTCCCTGTACGGTACATCAGAGGCAGATTCAGCGGCTCCCGACCACGTCCCGTCTGACAGCCAGCGGTCCACGTTGCCCCTTCCTGCGTTATATGCGGCGATAGCGACCGTAGGGTCGCTGTATAAGGATAGCATATGGGCCATGTACCATGAGCCGATCATTATGTTGAACTCAGGTTCCTTCAGCCTGTCGTCGTAATAGCCGCCCGTTCCGAGCATCTGCGCCGCCCAGGCCCCTGTGTCCGGCATTACCTGCATCAGCCCTATCGCGCCGCTCTTTGAGACTGCCGACGGCCTGAAGTTGCTCTCCACCTTGATCAATGCCATCACGAGATATGGGTCTATCCTGAAAGCGTCCGCATATTGCTCGACCTCGTCCCAATGGAACCTCGGGTACATCATCTTCTCTGGAATCCTCATGAAGAAGAGGACTGCTATGAGTGTTATGGCTATCGCCCTCATTGTAAGCAGGAAAACAACGGACCTTGGGGCTTTGCTCGCGTTCTTCCTGTCAGTCATTGCGTATTCCCTTCGCTATCCTGAGTATCCTCTCCGCCCATGCTTCCATCTCGGTCGGATCTCCCCTTGATATCACCGTGATATCAGCCCTTCGGCACATGTCGTAATCACATACCTTGGTTTTCTGTGACCTGATCCTGTCCAGCGCCTTCTCTTCCGTCAGACCATCTCTTAATGCGATCCTTCCGGCCATTTCGCCTTCATCACAGATGACCGCCACGACAAGGTCACAGATCGTTTCGAGACCTGCTTCGAACAGGACTGCTGCGTCTATTACCGCATAATCCGGCGTTTCGGGCTTCACCCTCAGATCATCGAGCAGGTCCTGTATTTTGTCCTTGAATGCTGGATGCACTATTGCGTTAAGCAAAGTAAGGGCCTTCTCGTCGGAGAACACCCTTTCGCCCAGCTTTTTCCTGTCCAGTGCGCCCCCTTCGGTGAAATATGAAGGGCCGAACGATTCCCTGACATTTTTCAGAACAGGGCTTCCTGGCTGCATCAGACCGGCGGCGATCTGATCGCCGTCAAGCACGTATGCTCCGAGATTCCCCAGGGCCCTCGCCAAGGTAGACTTCCCGGAACCGCTCCTACCTGTCACACCGATTGTCTTCATTCTTTCCTCCGGACCTTAAGGGTTTATTCAATTCTTCCACAGGCGGCTCCCATTTGCAAGTTTAAGGCTTCGATGTATACATGTGGGCAAAGGCCTTGCTTATATTTAGGGCCAGGCGACTGCACAATGTTCAATATTTGTGAGACGGTATGTTAAAGGAGGGGCTTTTGGGCCCCTCCTTCGTTAGCATCGATGATGTTGCCTTAGAAGTCCACGGTGAAGCTGACTCCGAACGTATCCCAATACATAGGTTTAGTCACCTCGAAATACTCTCCCCAGGGGTAGTTAAGCTCGGTGTTGCCATCAGGCACGGTCTCAAAGCCGCTCTTCCCCCAATAGGCAGAGGCGGTTACATCGTTACTTAGTTTTATGTCACCCTTAAGCTGCGCGAACAGGTTGTGCACCTTGGTAACGTCCCCTACTCCATACATGCGGTAGGTGACCCTGCCTGTGAAGGAGGTTTCTTCCGAGGGCAGGTACTGGAGGTATATGCTGGCGATCGGTTCGAAAGACAGATCGGCGCTCCCGTTGTTCCTGCTGATGAACAGCAAGCCTCCCTTCCACTTCTCACTAAACGTCGAATCCAGTTTTACCATGCCTATGGCTTCAGGGTCATGCACATCCGGTGCACTGGCCGGGGTTCCTTCGTTCCAAAGGTATCCCACCCTGCAAGCGAGGAAGCTCGAAAGGTCCATCACGATCGGTATCTCGTCGAAAGTATTGTCGTACTCGAGATATAGTCCTGCCTCGGCATGGTTGGTACCCTTCTGATCGAATTCCCCGAAAGCCTCGAAATGGAAACCTAGGTAGTCATCATAATCGATATCCGCGTATGCGCGATCCTCCGCATAATCCTCTTCGTCTATCACGTACTGGTAGACACCCTCCCAGTTGGATACGTAACCTAAGTGGCTGCTTATCGTATACTGCTTGTTCCTGAAGCTCGTCCTGAACTCTGCTGTCCAACCCCATGCGACTTGTGGCGCCAGATCCCTCCAATTGAGCTTGGAATCGAACTTCAGTCCAAGGGTAAGGCCGTTGAATAACGCGCTAATGTCGAGGTTCGCGTTATATCCTCCCAACGGTGAATCAAATGTGGAAGGGAACCATACACCATTGATTAGCTTAATTTTGACGGGTCCGAATTTCCCGGAGATGTTGAACACTGCTTCCTGCAGCCCCCTCCTATAGAAGGAGGTGGATTTGAGAAGGTATCCGTTGACCTGGGAAAGGCCTAGTTTATATGATATCTCGTCCAGTGTTATGGTAGTTCCCAGCTTTATGCCGGTGAGGCCTGCGTAAGCTGCGAATGCAAGGAGGTCGTCCGTGCTCCAGAACAGCATCCCTGGATACACCGTATAGTCCAGGTCGGCGAAGTTGGCCAGCGCAAGCTTCATGTTGCCACCCTTCGTGTTCACCGGGAATGTGACCGCCGTAGCCAGTCCCATGTTGTAGCCCGTATCTCCTAGCCCGTTGTACGTCCAACCGAAGTCGGAAACTACTTTAACGACCTTGGGCAGATCATAGGTCAGCTCGGCTTCGATCATATATTTGTCTATCGGCGTGGTGCT
>JAKQNF010000016.1 GCA_029565935.1 Bacillota bacterium
GGTATAGGGACGACTTCGCGCTCGATGAAGGCCCTTATGGCATCGACGTCGTACAGGTATCTCCTTGACGCTTCCATCGCGAGCACGAAGAGCGCCCCGCCCGCCAAAGGCAGCAGGTACGCCCACGGTAACTTCGCCCTAGCTAGAAGCTTCGTCGCAGGTATGAGAAGGAACGAGACAAATGCCACGAACACCATCATGGAAAGGTCCATCTTCGTAAGGAAGAAACCCACCTTAGCGTCCTCGAGCCAGTTAAGGAAAGTGATGCTGAGCACGAATAGCGAGAAGGCGGCGGCGCCGTCGAAAAGGCCGAGCAGCGCAAGCCTCGACGGCCTGGCGAACGAGCCGATCACGTCTTCCGCGAAGTCTTTCGCGTCGGCCATCACATCCTCCGGGGCCCTTCCTGCCCTCTGGGCCGTGATAAGCATGTCGAGCACCTCATCGACAAGGTCGGCCTTCAGCCGCCCTGTTAGCTGGGACCCGGCTATTATCTCCTTTACCTGTTCGTACTTTTCGTAGAAAGGCCCGCCGAGCAGCTTCTCATCGGTGCGCTTCCTGGTCTTTAGGACGTAGACGATAACCACGGAGGCTATGGAAACGAGCACTATCGCGGCGATCAGGATCGTGCCTTCTGATCCGGGCCCGTCCTTCGTCCCGTATGCCCAGAACAGGGAGCTCGCGATCACTACCAGTGCTAAAAGTGCCGAGCTGATGAGCGCCATCTTGCCCCTCTTAGTCATTCTGATCATCCTCCATTATCTTGCTGACGGTCGAATGAAGCTTCGACCAGCTCCTAGTAAAATCCGCAAGCCCGGCTTCGCCCTCGTTCGTCAGGGAATAGTACTTCCTGTCGGGACCGAAAGGCGACGGTCTTTTCTCGACCTTCAGCATCCCCCTGTTCTGAAGCCTAAGGAGTATGGGGTATACCGTAGCTTCGTTGACATCGAAACCGTAACCTCTGAGGATCTCCACGGCCCTGTAGCCGTACACCTGCCCGCCGGCCATGACCTTCAGCATGCACCCTTCGAGTATCCCCTTCATGAGCTGGGTATCGTTGACCATGTGACCAACTCCTATGCATGACATAGTAGCTGGTTTGATCATAGCACACTACTATGTATTGTCAAGTAGCGCGGAAAAGATTCTTCGTGGGCCCTAACAAATTGAAGGAAAACGATTGTCCACATTCAATTTATTTACAGGAAGGAGGAAACAAGTATGAAGTATAGCGTAAAGAAGGTCGATTCCAAGGCGCAACCGGTGGCCTACATGAGGAAGAGGTGCGACGTGGCCGAGATGCCCAGGATCATAGGGGAGAGCTACTCGAGGATAATGGGCTTTCTGGTCGAGGAGGGCGAACAGCCGGCCGGTATACCGTATACCGCGTACTACAACATGGACATGAAGGACCTCGACGTGGAGATGGGCTTCCCGACCATGCGCCTGCTGGATTCCAAGGGCGACGTCATGTGCAGGACCATCCCCGAGGGCCTGCAGGCCGAGCTCATGCACGAGGGCCCCTATTCTAGCATGAGCGCTAGCTACATCGAGCTCGATAAGTGGATGCAAGACAACGGGTACGAAAGGTGCGGCCCGGCTTATGAGTACTACTTCAACTCGCCCCAGGAGGTGGAGGAGGCCGAGCTGCTGACGAAGATAGTGATTCCGATAAGAAAGAAGTGATTGTCTTTGCTCGAGATACCCGAAGCCGCGGTGCTGGCAATGCAGGTACAAGAAAGGCTGGCGGGCCTTGAGGTCAGGGAAGTGGTGGCGGGGTCCTCGCCCCATAAGTTCGCATGGTTCACGAAGGACCCTGAAAGCTACCGCGAACTGCTGATCGGAAAAAAGCTTAGGTCGGCCAGGGGACTGGGCGGGATGGTGGAGCTGGATTTCGGAGGCATGAAGCTCGCATTCAGCGACGGAGTGTCCCTAAGGCTTTACGAGGAAGGGGAGAAGCTTCCGGCCAAACACCAGCTCCTCATGACGTTCGAGGACGGCTCGTCGCTCGCGGCCTCGGTGCAGATGTACGGGGGCCTGGCGCTTTTCGCAGAAGGTTCGTATGACAACGTCTACTACCTCAACTCGAGGCTGAAGCCGTCCCCGTTATCGGCGGCCTTCGACTATGAGCATTTCCTCGGCCTTTTCAGGCCAAGCACCGATTCGCTGAGCCTCAAGGCGTTCTTGGCGACCGAGCAGAGGGTGCCGGGGCTGGGGAACGGGGTTTTGCAGGACATACTCTACGAAGCCAGGCTCAATCCGAAGAAGAAGGTCTCCACCCTCGACGAGGGCATGAAGAGGTCCTTGTTCAGGGCGATAAAGGAAGTGCTGGCCAGGATGAGGGACGAAGGCGGCAGGGACCTCGAGACGGACCTCTACGGAAGGCACGGCGGCTATAGGACGAGGATGGGCAGGAACACGGCGGGTACGGCCTGCGAAGGATGCAGGACCGGCACCGTGGTGAAGGAGAGCTATCTGGGCGGCAGCATCTACTACTGCGACAAATGCCAAAAGAAATGACAACTATATGGCAGGATTGCAGGACATTTCGCATCTACCATTGAATCTACTATAGACTCAGGCAGAGCCGGGTACATCATAAATGTCTCTGAGGAGGTAATAAGCATGAGAAAGCGCTACATGGCAGCGGTCGTGGCTGTCATCGTCCTGCTGGCGGCATCGGCGGTATCGGCAGGTTTCAAGATTAACGCTGAGCTGCCCTTGAAGTACGCTGATGCGAAGGCCGGGATAGAGGCCGCGGTGAAGATCGAGTTCGCCGAGGGCGCCGGCGTCGGTACATGGAAGAGCGTCGAGGGCAAGACCAATTACGATAAGGGGCAAATACTGGTAAGGCTCGCGTATGACGGGGACAAGCTCGCCTGCGTACAGACTGAGTACGCCGTGAGCATGAACGACTTCATGACCTATGACTGGTATGCGTACGGCGATTTCCACGGCAAGCTATTCAAGGCCGCGACCGGCCTGGACGACGTCAAGTTCGCCGAATCGCTAAACAAGCTGATGGACGAGATCTACGGGAAGATCATGGGCCAGTACCGCGGCGAGATCTATTACCAGATGCCCAACGGCGTGCTGGCGGGAGTCAGGCTCAAGACAGGCCAGGGCGGCGTGCTCAACATCTTCTACTACCTGAACGAGCCCATGCTCAACGACGACGGCAGCCCCAGGACCGACATGAGGTTCTTCGAGCTTAAATAGCGCGTACTTAGGGAGATAAAGTATCGGGATACCATCTTGAGGGCGCTTCCGAAAAATGGAGGCGCCTTTTTCGTTTTTACGCTATAATCCTTCCTGGAAGCATTCCACGTTCGAAAGGGGTGGTCCGTATGAAAGAGACGAAGACGGCGAGGGTGTCGCAGACATAAACGGATAGCCGCCGGGCAGGTGCTTCGACCGTCGCCCGGTACAGAGGATACCTTGTGGAATCAAAGGATCGGTCACGATCCCTTTTGATGGAGTCCGCAGAGGCCTGCCTCTGCGGACTTTTGTATTGCGCCGGCGGCTAGGGCGGCGGACCAGTACATCGAAAGGATGGGATATGGATTGGACCTGGGCGAATATGGGTATTCGCAAAGGATAGAGGAACTGTACAAGAGGACGAAGGGGGCGGAAGGCACAATCAGAGCAAGGGTGCTGGCCGACCACGGGCTGGGCTTCGTCATCGCGGCCGAGGCTGGCGAGCTGGAGGCTGTGATGTCAGGGGGAATGCTCGCGGAAGGCGGCCCTAGGCCGGTCGCGGGCGACTGGGTAACGGCAAGGCTCGCCCCCGAAGGTGGCCACGCCCAGATAACAAGCGTGCTCCCGAGATTCAGCTGCCTTGAGAGGGCCGACACGATGGTAGGCTGGAAGAAAACGGTCGTGGCCGCGAACTTCGATTATCTGATAATCATGGTTTCCATGAACGCCAACTACGGCCTCAACAGGATCGAAAGGATGGTCCTGGCGGCGAAGGCCAGCGGCGGCCGGCCGGTGCTGGCCTTAAGCAAGGCCGACTTGTGCCCGGACGCGCAAGGTCTTGCGGAAAGGGCCAGGGCCGTCGCCGCCGACACCGACGTAATAGCGTTCAGCTCTATCAGCGGAGAGGGCACGTCAAGGATCATGTCATACTTCAAGAGGGGTATCACGTGCGCGGTGGTCGGCTCATCCGGTGTGGGCAAGTCGACCCTCCTGAACAGGCTGATGGGGTACGAGGCGGCTAAGACGGCGGCTATCAGGGAGGAAGATTCGAAGGGCCGCCACACGACGACCTACAGGGCCCTGCACCTTCTGCCAAAAGGCGGGCTGTTTTTGGACACCCCTGGCATAAGGGCCTTCGGTCTCACGGCCGGAGAAGACGAGCTGGATTCTACCTTCACCGATATAAAGGAGATCGCTGCAAATTGCCGTTTCAGCGACTGCTCGCATAAGAAGGAGCCGGGATGCGCGGTGCTGAAGGCGGTCGAAGAGGGGGACCTGGACGAGCGGAGGTATATGAGCTACATGAAGATGGCAAAGGAGCTCGACTACGTCCGCGCCAGCTACGACAGGGCGGTCTGGCAGGAAAGGAAGAAGAGGGGGAAAGCGATCGCCATGTTCTCGAGGAAGCTGAAGAAGCAATAGCCATATGTACTAAGGTGAATGGATGCCGGGCTGCCGTTAATGGAGGATGCCCGGCATCGCCTTGCGGAGGAAGATCCAGGTTCTCCATGACGGAGCCTTTCTCCAAGTCACCGGTGCTTAACGAAAACGGGCTTGTCGTAAGGTCCATAGGACCTCCGGAATATACAGCGAGGTATATCCTAAGGAGCCCGGTTTGGTTGCCTATCGGCAACTTCACCGGTGCTCCTTTATAAAGGTCGATTATATTACCAGACAATCGGCGCAGGGCTGTTCCTTGTTATGTTGTCACCCGTACACAGCTGGCCTTTATGGTTGTTGCCCCAGGCATAGAGATCTCCTAAGGTGCTGAAGGCTATGCACGAACTATAGTTGGAAGCTATCATGTGCATGCTTGATAAGTTCTGTGACAGTACCGGCACGTTTCTGGGCAGGGTTGAACCTTCGCCCAACTGGCCGGAATTATTGGCGCCCCAGGCATATACCCCGGAAGGTACGAAGATGAATGAGCTGAGCGAGCCCGCCGATATCCCTAAGGCCATATCCGATATGGTGATTTTGGCGGGGCTTAACACATTAGACGTCGTCTTGCCGTCGGCCTGGCCGTAACCATTGGAGCCCCATCCCCAGACCTCTCCGTTAGATCTCAATGCAAGGCAGTGCGAACTGGAGGCCGAAATGGCCACGAAATCGTCAAGTGTCCCGGATTGCACAGGCACAGAACTGCTTAAAGTACTGCCGTTGCCGAGCTGGCCATAATAGTTCTCGCCCCAGGCCCATACTTTCCCATCGTCAGATAAAGCTATGGTGAAGTTCGACGCTGCACATGCATCGATGATGGACACACCCGACAAGGCAACGACCTGCACAGGACCGGACCTGGGGGTCGTATCGCCTACTCCCAGCTGACCTGCCTCGTTGGAGCCCCAAGCCCATACCTTCCCGTCGTTGCCCACGGCTACCGAGTGGTAATCCCCCGCAGATATCGAGGCTATGCCAGATAGACTGTTGATTTTCGTGGGGTTCGATACGGCAAGCGAAGGTGAGCTGAAACCTAGCCGGCCGCTGCCTGCGAATCCCCAGCCCCATACCGTACCGTCTGATCTCAATGCATGGATGTGCCCGTATCCTGCAGAGATATCGACCACCTGGTCCAATCCGGCCGATCTCACCCAGTACAGCCTGTCGATGTTCGTACCGTCGCCAAGGACGCCGTATTCGTTGTTGCCGCACATCCAGACGCGCCCTTCCGTATCGAGCACGGCCGAGAACGAGGCTCCCATGTCGATGTCCGATATACCTACGCCTTTTGGCCCTGGGACCATGGTGAAGTTGACTGAGCTGGAAGGACCGCTGACCGAAGCTTGGCTCGGATTGAACAGATAGCCCTCCTTGCTGGGTACGACCAGACTATTGGCCTTGGTGAGGCCTTTTATCGAATACTTCCCATCCCCATCCGTCACTGCAGTCTCGGTATCCGCCGTTATGCTCACTCCGCTGGCCGGATCTCCGAACTGGTCCAAAACGGTTCCCGAGATGTCGAAAGGCTTCGTTTTGCAGCCGGAAAGCGATGATAAGAATACTATGGCAATGAATGTGATAAGCGCCGCCCTCAGCGGCGAAGGATTTTTCTTGAACATGCATCTCACCTCAAAGATTATTCGACCGGCTCTGCCGTCAATATCATATTCTCACAGTAAGCAGCCATTCCCTTCTGTAAAACGCATATGAACAGGATGTATTGAAATAAATCCAGTCAAGGGCCGCCTTCTTCCATTATTGGCGCAGGAGCACAAAAAATCGGAGGCACAAGCCTCCGATACGATACCGTTATTCTATCGGCCTAGAGAGAGTTGATGCCTATGGAACCGCTGACGGTCTCTATGTCAAGATTGGACCTTGCGTCACCGACCGTGCCTACCAGCTTCTTTGAGGTAGAGGATTCGATCCTTACCGGCATGTCGCACGAAACTTGCCCGGAGACCGAGCTTGCGGATACCCTGAAGCCCTTGTCGCCGCCGATGCCGACCCTCACGCTTCCGGACACGGTACCCAGCTTCATAGAGGTATCGGACCAGATCTCCCCGAATTTGATGGACCCGGATACCGTCTTGGCCGAGATGCTCCCGGCCGCTAGCGCCTTGTCGACGTCGATGCTGCCGGACACCAGGTTCGCCGACAAGGAACCTTTAAGTTCAAGATCCCCCAGTTCGAGCCTGCCCGACACATTGTCGATGTCCAGGGAACCGCCCGTGAAACCGTCCAGGATTATTGCACCCGAGACGCTTGCCACCTTCAGGTCCGCCGCATAGGAATATGGCAGCGTGACGTCCAGGTTAAGGTCGCTGAACAGCATCCTGAAACCCATTATGTTCCTCGGCTCGACTTCAATCTTGACGGTCGTTCCGACCATCTCGACCGTAAGCGCGGGGATGGGATAGCCCGAAACCAGGGTGGCATCGCCCCAGAAATGGGCGGTTATCTCTTCTACGTCTGCGTAGCTCACGCTCACTTCGGCTGTGATACTAGAGACATCTACCAGGTCCACTCCCGTCGCCAAGATGCTCTTCTGCTCGTCGAAGAAGTTCTTACCGCCCGCGAACAGGTCCAGCCCCGAAGTGGACGTCCTGCCGTCCCCTTTTGAGTAGTAATATAGGAATGCGCTCGTTGTTGCAAGTATCAGTACCATTAATAGGACAGCCAGCTTCCTAGTCATGTAAGCACTTCCCTTCGTATGCGCGGCGTCCGCCGCGCCCTGTTGTTGCCGGTCCTTGAAGGATATAGGGATGGCGTATTGAATCAATAACAAGAAACGCCATGTCCGGTATAGTGTGGCGTTCCTCGGGACCTCTTTTTCGTTCAATATATCACAAAGAGACGAAAGGCGGAAGCACATCCCGGGATGATCGGCGAAACTATGGCGTTTGCAGCAAAGGGGGGGTATGGATGCAGTTCAGGAGCGTTACTTCAAAGGACAGGGACGCGCTGGCGAAGTTCATAACCGACAGGTGGGGCTGCGATTACCTCGTATCGAAGATGAAGATCTACCACGCACAGGACCTTGACGCTTTCATCTGCGAGGAAGCGGGCAAGATAATCGCCTGCGTCACCTACTACATCGAGGGTGGGGAATGCGAGATAGTATCGCTCGATTCCATCAGGCCCGGCGAGGGGCTCGGCAGGCAGCTGATGTCCATGGCAGAGGATGCCGCTAGGGCGGCAGGGTGCACGAAGGTATGGCTGATGACCACCAACGACAACACATACGCCCTAAGGCTCTTCCAAAGGCTGGGATATTCCCTCTGCGAAGTCCACCTCGATGAGGTTAAGAGGTACAGGGAGATAAAGCCTTGCATACCTTTAAAAGGCAATGACGGCATCCCCATCAGGGACCTGTTCGAGCTGGAGAAGGAGATAAGATGAGCCAAAACAGGCTAGAACGACGGTAAACGGCCTGGGGAGTTACCATAGACTCAAAGGAAGGACGGGTCGGATGAAGGAAGTCCAGGTAGTCACGGACAGCTGCGCGCTGCTTAGCGAACAGGAGAAAGAAGATCTCGACGTGGTGGTCACGCCGGTGCTGCTCAACCTCGATGGAAGAAGCTACAGGGACAACGTCGAGATCAGCCATGACGAGTTCTACAGGCTCTTGAGATCGGGGGCCAGTGCCACGACGTCGCAGCCCTATATCGGCGATGTCGTCGAGGCCTTCAAGTCCTCTCTCGACAGAGCCAGGCAGGTACTGCATATCTCCATCTCGGAAGGCCTTTCGGGGACGTGCCATAACGCCATGATGGCCGCCAGGATGGTGGACGATGCGAGGATAACCGTGTTCAACTCGAAGACAATATGCGGCGCGCAGAAGTACCTGGTGGAGAAGGCCGCAAGGCTCGCAAAGCTCGGCAGAGGAGTGGACGAGATACTATCGTCGCTAAGAGATTCTATTTCGGACATGCAGTCCTTCTTGATAGCCGTGGACTTCAGCTACATAAGAAGGAGCGGCAGGCTTTCCAGGACTGCCGCCATACTGGGCTCCATATTGAAGATAAAGCCCGTCCTTAGGCTGAACGACGAGGGCACGAAGATCGAGAAGTACGGCCTTGCGAGGACGATGACCCAGGCCGTGGACATGATAATCGACAGCGTGCAGAAGAGGGGCGCGGACGCGATGCACCGTTTCTACGTATGCCACGGAGACGACATAGATTCGGCGAGGGCGGCCGCAGGCAGGATCAAGGATCGTATACAAGGCGCCATCGTCGAGATATTGCTGCTTTCGCCGACGATGGCCTCGCACGGCGGCCCTGGCTGCATAACCGTGCACTGCATTAAAGCGTAGTACGTTGCCGAAGACCGATGGCCGGGAGCCGGTTTCGGCGGACCCGGCCATTTGCTATGTTTATATCAGGAAGAGGTAAGCCGACAAGGGGTGCGTCAATGGCATTTCGCGGGGGATGGAAGAGAAAATGGTGCATCGGTGCGGCCATGGTCGCCATCATAGCTGCCATAATATTGCTCGTCTCCGCGAAGATCGGACTTCACGTAGAAAGGGTGGCCGTGGATTCCGACGCGCTGCTGGAATTCGCCGCGAGCGGCCGCAAGGCCGGACAGGGCGACCTGGACAGGATCTCCGATATCGTGGTCAAGGGCGCGCTCCTTTACGGACACAGATGGATAACCGAAACGGTGGACGAGGCCGGTGCAAGGTCCACCGCGCCCTGGACTTCGCTCGACGTAAGCATCGGACCGCCGGAACGCGTGGTAGACGAGGAGAATCCAGTGCTTATGATCAGGCTGGAAGGGATCCTAAGTATCGTGGCCGAAGCGTCGGGCGACGACCCTTCCAGTTTTTCAGTCCATATCACGAGCGGGAGGGGCATTAGCGCATACTCACTTGTGGACGGGTCAATCTACCTTTCATACATGCTCGCGGCAGGATGCACGGACGACCAGGTGGCATTCGCGCTCGCACATGAGATAAGGCATCTTAGGGCGTGCCACTACTACTTGCCGGGCTCCGGCAGGTGGACCGTCGAAGAGCCGCATGCCGCCGCCTTCGACGAGCTTTCTGAAGAAGGTTTCGTACTTCTTGCGGCCCCTTCCGGCGAATATTTCGACCAGGAGACGGAGTGCGACGAGTACGCGGCCTTCATAACCGCCTACTGCGGTTATGACCCAAAGGCGGGACTTGCGCTCATGGATAGGCTGCCCGAAGGCGACGGCGTGCTGTTTCCCTCGAGGGCCGAAAGGAAGCGCAACCTGGAGAATTTCATCGGACGGATCCTTGAAGGGTCCTTCGTCGCAAAATATCTACCTGCGGTGCGCCTTGCGAACGACCTAAAGATGTTGCTTGGCTCCGGCCAAAATGGAAAGGACGGGATGAAATCAATATACGCGCCGGCGATGGCAGCGCTCAGGAGGGAGGCGGCGGCACTTGACGCACTGATGGCCCTCAAGCCGGACGCTAGGGTGAACCGCGACGATTTCGGCGGCATTTTCGAGACAGTGCTGGAAACCAGGCTGGAAGAGATGTCGGCATCGGCAGTTACCCTTGATGTGGTTCTCGTGATCTCCTCCAAGGGAATAAGCAGTATGACTCCAGCGTTCATAGCGCTCAAGGCGCTGATGCTCGATGCCGAAGAGGGCTGGGCGCTATGCGCCGCCTTCGACACCCCGGGACGTTCGGCCTCATGGCTGGGATGGATGGCCGCGGAAGACAGGCTGCCGAACGCCAGGCCCAAGGCGGAGGGCATAACGAGGTATGCGCTGGATGCGCTTTCGGCCTGGAAGGCGAGCTTCGTCAAGGACCCGCAGCTGCATATGATGTGCTATTCCCAATCCGGAGTTGTGCCTTACGTGGAGAGCGAGAACCTTGCGGACAGGGCCATCGACCTCGCGTCGCTATCGACGCTTTTCTCATCGCTCAAGCTGGGGTCCGATATGAGGATATTCGACATAACCTCGAAGAGGGCGGGGCAGGGTTTCGTATCCATCTCGTTCGGCTATATCGTATCGGCCGGAGATTTCCCGGTCATAGCCGGCCATTGCAGGCTGGGCATGGTCCCGGAACGCGGAGGGTGGGCCGTCGCGGGGGTCAGCCTTTATTGACGCATGAAACTTGCACCAACCATGAAGAAGGCCTTCCGGACTTTGAACCGGAAGGCCTGTAATTCCTGATAAGAGTCCCGTTCGGCCTATAGACCTATATCAACTAGCATGTATACGGTATCCGAGGATACACTGGTGATGCGAGGGATGGACGCCTCTATGGGCCCAAGCGTCTTCAGGTAGTTGACGAAGAATGACAGCACATCCGGTGAGATGCCGTACAGCGCGTAAGGATCGGACTTATTCGCGCTGTTAAGGACCTCCCCTCCTATGGAGACTACCTTCTCGTCAAGGCCGGCAGCGAGGTTTTCGCTGTACTTGGCAAACAACCTGACCTCCGCTGTCGCGGAATTGTTCGGGACCAGCTGGTTCAGCCCCCTTTGGACCATCGCTTCCATGCCTACGGCCTTGTCCTCGACGTAGGAGACGACGGTCTCAGGCAGCGGCTTCGGGAAGATCATGTCGAACCATATGAGCCCGGCGACGAGCAGCACTATGGATGCCGCGGCCGCGCCCACGAGCACCTTGAAGAACGGGTTCTTGAGGAAGCCCCATACGTTGTAGCCGGTGGGCAGCTGCTTCTTCGCTTCCTTCGCGACCATCCTCTTCAGCTTGTCCCTGAAATCCTGGGGCACCTCTATGGGTACGGATATTGCGGAGACCATCTCCTTGAAGTCCGCGAACTCCTCGCCGCACTCCTTGCACTCCGCGACGTGCTCTTCCAGCGCCTTTCCCCTGTGCGCCTCGAGCGTGCCGGCGAAGTACTCCGTCATCTGTTCGCGGAAATCCTTACATTCCAACACCCTTCATCTCCGATCGTTTGTATGCTTCCCTCAGTCCTGCAACCGCCCTGTTTATCCTAGATTTGACGGTACCCATCTCTATGCCCAGCTCGTCCGATATCTCCTGGTAGCTCATCCCTATGACGAACCTGAGTTCCAATATCTCCTTTTGCATGTCCGGAAGCTGCTGGAGCAGCCGCATCATATAGATCCTGAAGTCCTCGTTCTCCGCTTCCTCCTCGGGCCCCGGGGCAGTGTCGGCGTACTGGCGCCCCATGGGCTCGCCCTCCTTGCCCGCCACTTCCCTGTCCAGGCTGTCCTGGGGCTTTCTCCTCCTGATATAGTCGATGCAGGCGTTGGAGGATACGGCGAATATCCAGGTGGACAGCTTCGAGTTCCCCTTGAACTGCTGCAAGTACGTACATAGCTTCAGGAACACGCTCGATGTCACATCCTGTGCGTCGTGATGGTCCTGAAGCTTCGAATAGGCGAGCCTGTAGACCTTGTCCACGTAGCGCTCATAGATCTCCGTCATCGCGCTCGTATCCCCGGATAGGTACTTTCCGGCCAGCTGCTCGTCGCTGAGCGCCTTGTAATGCAAGATATCACTCCTCAGGCCGGATCGCCCTTACGTATTTTGACGCCAGGGCTGCCGGCTTTGTTCTCCCGCGAAGGAAAAAGCACCGAATCAGGTAGCGGTCCCATGCGGCGCTGCCTGAAGGTATGGCCTACGCGGGAAGGTGAAGCACACCAATAATATTAACGAATGTGAGGCGGGATGTCATTCCTACACCCTGAGGAGGCTCTTTATCTCGTCCAGGTCGGTGGCATAGGCCAGCGCGTCGTCCAGGGTGATCTTGTTCTCCATGTAGAGGTTCGACAAGGATTTGTTCATGGTTATCATGCCGGATTTCGCGCCCGACTGCATGATGCTGGGTATCTGGAAGGTCTTGCTCTCCCTTATTAAGTTTCTTATGGCGGGGTTGGATATCATAATCTCGACGGCGGGGACGACGTGTCCGTCGTTGTCGCCGTGGACAGGGAGCAACAGCTGCGATATGACGGCCTGCAACGTCGTGGAGAGCTGCAGCCTGACCTGTCTTTGCTGGGTCTCCGGGAAGACGTCGATCATCCTGTCGATCGAGGAGACGGCATCGTTCGTATGCAAGGTGGCGAAGACGAGATGCCCGGTCTCGGCCGCGGTTATGGCTATCGAGACCGTCTCCAGGTCCCTCATCTCACCGATCAGTATGACGTCTGGGTCCTGCCTTAGGACATGCCTCAATGCGTCGTTGAAACTAAGTGTGTCGTTGCCGACCTCCCTTTGGTTGATTATCGACAGCGAGTTCCTGTGGGCGTATTCGACGGGATCCTCGATCGTCATAATATTGTAGCGGTAGTTCTGGTTTATGTAGTTGAGCATCGCGGCGAGCGTGGTGGTCTTTCCGCAGCCCGTAGGGCCCGTTACGAGTATGAGGCCCCTGGGCAGGCCGGCTATCTGCTTTAGCACGGGTACGGGCAGTCCTAGGGATTCCAGCTTAGGGACTATGGTAGGTATGTACCTGCATGCGCAGCCGACTTTGCCCATCTGCCTGTACACGTTGACCCTGAAGCGCCCCGCACCCTCAGATTCGAAGGCGAAGTCCAGCTCCAGGTCCATGATGAACTGCTCCTTCTGTACTTCGTTCATCATGGAGTACACTATGCCCTCAACCTCGAACGCAGAGAGTTTCCTATCGCTTAGGGGCCTTAGTTTCTGCCCGACCCTGAGGTACGGCGGCATGTTGGCCACCAGGTGGATGTCCGATGCGCCCAGCTGAACCGCCTTTTGCATCATCTCATGGATATCCATAGCCCACCTCCTAGAATTATATATGCAAAACCAGGCCGCCTAGGCGGCCTTCTTATATCCAATCGGCCGGAATATGCGCACATATGCAGTAGCCAGTACTATCTGGAAGAAGATCAAGAAAACGTAGAAAAGCCCCGCCATGAAAGCGTTGGAGAAGCCGTACATGATATCTATGGGATCGTTCCTTAGCTTCTTTGTCATCTCGTCGACTACGAGTATCGTCGAGAAGATGCCCGGCAGCATCGACAGCGCCGCCGAGAAGACCCAAGCGGCGAGGTAGTATATCGCGTACATGCCGGCAATGCCGAACCAGTTCCTGCTCACCGCCCTGCGGCTAGTCTCAAGGGCCGTCCAGAAATCCATGCGCCCGTCGACCGCAAGATAAGGCGCGAAAGAATAAGCCACCGCCAGGTATATCGCGACAGGGACCGCCCACCAGCGCACGATGACGCCGAGCTCTCCCATGAAGCCGCTATATACTATCGGGACCCACATCGCTGCCGATATGAGCAGTATTCCCGGCAGGCGCCACAAAGCATCTGTGTAGTCCCTCTTCGTATCCTCGCTCTTGACGAGCGCACCCAGGGCGACGAAAGAAGGCAGCGTCGTTGTCGACATTATAAGCACCGTCCTGAGATACGAGCCGAACAGCACGACGGACGTGCTGGTCGCGCGCCCCTGTTGCCGATAGAAGAGGTATATCATGAAGAAAGCGGCTATCATGCTGGGTAAGGAAGCGAGTATGATGGCATTCCGACGGGATTTGAAGACAATCCACGCTTCGCCGAACCAGCCGAGTACATCCGTGGAATAGCCTTTCTCCACTACGTGTTCGAACTTCGTCTTGGGAGAAAGCCTCAATAGGGCGAGCGGGTTCAGGTGCGCAAGCCCCAGCTTCTCTCTCAGATTCTTCGATGCAGGAGACATTTTCCCACCTCCAGTCGTAGAGGAGTGGCCCAACGTCCAAGCTACCACGTAAAATCATTTATTCTATAAAACTTCGCTATAACCTTCACGGGAAAAATGACCGGCCGAACTAGGCGATCAACTAACCGGCAGAAGTGCGGAGCTAGAGGGCTAGTAAGTCACGCTGGTGAAGATTGCCTAAAATATGGATTCTGGCGCACACTGGCTGCGAGAACTGTAAGACCAGTAAGGACTTGCGAAGTCGGATCCACTTATGGCATGAGTGGCATGTTGACCGCTGAAGGAGGGTGTACTCGCATCACTATTCGTCGCTGTTGACAGCAAATCCGCGAAGTGACTATAATATATCGAAAAATATCGATTTGAGGGATTGGCATGAGTGATCAGTATAGCGAACAGGCGAAGATATTCAAGGCCTTATGCGATGAGAAACGATTACGCATCCTCGAACTGCTGAGGAGCGGTGAGAAGTGTGCTTGTGTGTTGGTCGAAATCCTGGGTATGCCCCAGTCGTCGTTGGCGTATCACATGAAGGTCCTTTGCGATTCCGGGATAGTGGATTGCAGGCAGGAAGGTAAATGGACGCATTATCGGATAAGCCGGGACGGAAGCAGGCATGCCGAAACGCTCTTAAGGAGCGTAACGACGCCGGTCCAGGCTCTAGGTAGCGAAGACACTTTTACTTGTACGAAGCAGTGTTGATATAGTTCATGAGAAGCTCAAGGATATAACGAGACCGAACATGACGGAAAGTGGGGATATTTCTAGATGCAAGTGGTAGAAGCGATGTGGGACTTTTTCCAGAACCAGGTTCTCGGGATGAAGTGGCTCTATCAGTCCATAGGAACGCTCCTTTCGGCCATCGGTTTCAACGCCGATAGCGCCATCACCGGAAGCATCCAGTTCTTCATCTTCGATACGATAAAGATACTGGTGCTCTTATCACTTCTGATCTTCGCCGTCAGCTACGTACAGAGCTATTTCCCACCGGAGCGTACGAAGAAGATGCTCGGTCGTTTCCGTGGTCTTACCGCCAATGTCATAGCGGCGCTCCTAGGGACGGTGACGCCTTTTTGCTCGTGCTCTTCCATCCCTTTGTTCATAGGGTTCACGAGTGCGGGACTGCCCATCGGGGTGACGTTCTCCTTCCTGATATCCTCCCCTTTGGTGGACCTTGGTTCTCTTGTGCTGCTCATGAGCGTATTC
This sequence comes from Bacillota bacterium, assembly GCA_029565935.1. GTDB lineage: Bacteria > Bacillota > DTU025 > DTU025 > MWDF01 > MWDF01. Next base: position 15,490 of record JAKQNF010000016.1, read on the forward strand.
GGAGCGAAGGTCGCGGTTGCTTACGTGCTGGTAGGGTTAGTACTTGCCGTGGCCGGTGGGACGATGATAGAGAAGCTCGGTATGGAGAAATATGTTGAGAGCTTCGTTAGAGCGGCTGGATCGGTGGACGTCGAATCTCAAAGCCTGTCTGTCGCCGAACGCAGAGAATATGCTTTTGACCAGGTAAAGGCAATATTCAAGAAGGTGTTCTGGTACGTGCTGGCAGGCGTAGGCATAGGGGCCTTGATCCATAACTGGATTCCGGAGGGTGTCATACAGAGCATCCTCGGGCACAAGAAACCTTTCTCCGTGATCATAGCCACTATAGTCGGCGTTCCGATGTATGCCGATATCTTTGGCACGATACCGATCGCCGAGGCCCTTTTCGCCAAGGGAGTCGGCCTTGGTACCGTGCTATCCTTTATGATGGCCGTAACCGCATTATCGGCACCGTCAATAATCATGCTGCGCCGTGCTGTCAAACCGAGGTTGCTCATCGTGTTCGTCGGAATAGTCACGGCAGGGATTGCAATTATTGGGTATGCCTTTAACGCATTTCAGTTCCTTCTTGTGTAGCGGGGTGTAGATGAATGGCAAGAACGTGGTACCCGGTAATAGACTACGGGAAATGTACGGAATGCGGTTCCTGCGTCGCTCAGTGCCCTCATGGGGTCTTCGATAAAGTCAAGGCACCGACACCCGTAGTAGATAGGCCCGGACGGTGCATAGACCATTGCCACGGTTGTGGAAACCGTTGCCCTGCGGGGGCGATCACCTACGTCGGCGACGACACTGGCTGGCTACCTCCCAACGTGCAGAAGCCGGGGACCGATACCTACGGCGCTTGCTGCAGCACCGGCGCCGCTTCCAAGGAGATATCGGTCGAGTATCTCTATCTTGATCTTGAGACATGTGACCGCTGCGTCGGGACCGGCAGCATCCTCGACGAGGTCGTCGACGTCCTATCCCCGGCGTTGAAGCTTGCCGGATACAGCGTCAAGTACCAGAAGACGAAGATAGGGACACCCGAACAAGCGGAGCGATGCCGTTTCTTCTCTTCGCCGACGATACGTGTCAACGGACAGGACGTTTGTTCAGAATTAAAGGAGGATAGCTGCGATTGCTGCAGTGATATAAGCGGGGATAAAGTGGACTGCCGTCTTTTCACCCATGGAAGCGAAGGATATGAAGTTCCTCCAAGGGAGGTTTTGGCCGAAGCCATATTAAGGAGTATTTTTGGCCCCGCCATTAAGTCCTGTTCTTGTTCGGATGAGTATAAGTTGCCCGAGAACCTGAGGGTCTTCTTCGAAGGTGTAAAGAAGCGCGGAAAATAGTCTGAGCATGGGGGCGCATAAGATGGACAAAAGGAAGGCCATGGTCACAACGCTGGTCCTTGTCTTAGTCCTTGTTGTCGTAGCGGCGATATGGTTCCTAAAGAACGATCATGGTAATGTGCAGGATCGTTCGATAGCGGATACCGATGACGCATTTGCCCTTGAGGCGACCGCCATTGATCTGGAAGAACTCTTTTCGTACGGCATTCCCATCATCATCGATTTCGGGTCCGACGCCTGTATCCCGTGCAAACAGATGGCGCCCGTCCTTGCGGCCATCAACGAGCAGATGCGGGGCAAGGCGTTCATCAAGTTCGTGGATGCAAAGAAATACGGCCGTATAGCGGCGGATTTCAGGATCCAGACCATTCCTTCCCAGATCTTCATCAACGCCGACAAGACGCCTTACTCCCCGAAAAAGACCATGGATGTTGAGTTCGTGGAGAAACGTGTAGATGGGCGGACTTACACGCTCCATCAAGGGGGGCTGACAGAGGCGCAGCTGCGCTTAATCCTCGCCGATATGGGGGTGACTGACAAGTGAGCGGATTCCTTGAGACATTGTCGCAATCATTAAGCCGTAATATCTGGCTTGCACCGCTGATGGCTTTTCTAGCGGGGATATTGTCTTCGTTCATGCCCTGCTCCTTATCAAGCATCCCCTTGGTGATAAGCTACGTGGGAAACGTGGCAGGGAGAAAAGCAGCGAGCGCCTTAAAACTATCGATGACTTTCGCCGCGGGGGCGGCTGTCACTTTCACGGCGCTGGGCGTAATCTCATCGCTCGCCGGTAAGTTGTTTGGTACGACGACCACGTGGTGGTACATCATCCTGGGAGTACTCATGGTACTCATGGCGCTGCAGATGTGGGGCGTATTCGAGCTCATCCCTGCAAACCGGCTGATCTCGATAGGCCCCGGGAAAGGTTATATCGGCGCGTTCATCGCAGGCATCCTGGGGGGCTTGTTCTCATCACCATGTTCTACACCGGTGTTGATAGCGCTACTTACGATAGTCTCGAGCAAGGCGAGCATGGCCTGGGGCATCTTGCTGTTGCTGTTCTATTCGGCAGGACACGGCATGCTCGCCGTCATCGCAGGAACATCGATGGGTTTTGTGAACAAGATGTCTTCCAGCAAGGAGTACGGGAAAATCAGCGGCTTCTTGAAAGTGATTATGGGCATACTTATACTACTTGTCGGATTCTATATGTTCTATCTGGGATTTTAGTCATAAGGACGGTGAACGGGAGAGATGTTGGATCAAATCGATGAAGGCAGAGCGGATGAGAAAACGGAAACATGCTGTTGTTGCGGCGGATGTGATACGAATGGGCCTGAAGCGACTGTAACCGACGGGGCAGGAACGCTGAGCGTGAAAATCCTCGGCAGCGGTTGCCCGAGGTGCAGTGAGCTTGAGGCGGCGACAAGAAGTGCTCTGCAGAAGCTTGGGCTAGCAGCGGTAGTCGAGCACGTGACCGATTTCTCCAGGATTGCGGCATACGGGGTCATGGCTACGCCCGCTCTCGTAATCGATGGGAAAGTAGTGTCGTATGGCAGAGTCCTCAGGGTCGAAGAGATCGTGAAGATGCTTCAGAAGATTCGGTGAGGGAATATGCAGAGATGAGGCGATTACATGGACAAGGATAAGAAAGAAGGAATCAGCTTCTTTGAGAGATACCTGACCATATGGGTGCTCCTGTGCATGATTGCAGGCATTCTGATCGGTAAGTACTTACCGGGCGTACCGGCTTTCTTGGGGAAGTTCGAGTACGCCAAGGTTTCGATGCCAATAGCTGTCCTCATCTGGCTTATGATATATCCGATGATGCTTAAGGTCGATTTTCAGAGCATAAGGAACGTAGGAAAGAACCCCAAGGGACTGTACGTCACCTGGGTAACCAACTGGTTGATAAAACCATTCACTATGTTCGGAATCGCATGGCTCTTCTTCTTTGTGATCTTCAGGTCGATGATACCGGCCGATCTTGCCAGGTCATATCTTGCCGGGGCGATACTTCTTGGCGCGGCCCCTTGTACGGCCATGGTGTTCGTATGGAGCTACCTGACCAAGGGAAACGCTGCCTATACCGTTGTGCAAGTAGCGACCAACGATCTTATCATATTGGTGGCTTTCACACCCATAGTGGCGTTCCTCCTTGGCATAGGCGGCGTCAAGATCCCCTGGGACACCCTAATACTGTCAGTTATCCTGTTCGTCGTCATCCCGCTTATCGGAGGGGCGGTAACCCGCAGTTACGTTATCAGGAAACACGGACTAGGTTACTTCGAGAGTGCTTTCATACCGAAATTCGGCAACGTCACGATAGCGGGGCTGCTCCTTACGCTGGTGATAATATTCTCGTTCCAAGGGGAAGTGATTACCAAGAACCCCCTACACATATTACTTATAGCGGTACCGTTGACAATACAGACCTTCATAATATTCTTCATCGCATACATCGCCAGCTGGCTGTTGAAGCTCCCGTACGATATAGCTGCACCTGCGGGTATGATTGGCGCATCCAACTTTTTTGAGTTGTCTGTGGCGGTAGCTATCTCCTTGTTCGGCACCCAGAGCCCCGCCGCTCTTGCGACTGTCGTCGGCGTCTTAACCGAAGTGCCTGTTATGTTGATGCTTGTAAGGATATCGAACAGCACAAAGAAATATTTCCAACACCAATTCTAGTTGCCTTGGACGATTCCGATTTATAATCATAGTCATAAGCTACGGGAACACAGCTGATAGACCGGCCTTTGGTGTCAAGGGCCGGTCTATTCAACAGCTAGGGATTGGAATGAATCAGTAAAAGTACACTCTACGTGCTGGACACTAGTAATTACCAAAAACTATTATTATAATACTTAAACTACTGACCTATTTCGAAAAGGAGGGATAGAATGAAAAGAGCAAGACTGGTGATAATCGTGGCAGTCATGATCGTAATCTTATCATTATCCGGATGCGTAAAAAAGAATTACTACTTCAGCTTCAAAGCAGAACAAAGTCTAGCCAACTCATCCGGGGAATGGTTTCCTGAGGGAACTACCTATGAATTCACGCCCCATGGATTGAACCTACAGTACGGGAATATCGCCTGCCCGTTGAGATTCTCGGGAGACTTCACGGTCACAGTATTCTTCGAAGCCAACGTTGATGCCGACCATAGATATGAACTCGGCATCAGCCTGGGTGACGGAACGTGGTATGGGACCACCCTTAACGATGTGCACATGGAAATGTACCTCGGCGACGACGAGAATGAATCAAGGTATATATACGATCATAACGAGGGTGAAATAGATGAATACTATCACTACACTGATAGCGGACGGATTCCCGGTATAGTCAGGCAGGGCTTCAACACATATGTAATAAAGAAGACTGGCGATAACATAAGCATCAGGATAAATAACGTGCAGTACGCCGATTTCGACCTTGTCTATTATGACTCCGAGTGGTTCGGTCCCAATCTAAATACGTATGCCTATGACGATATTGAGGAAGGTTATGGCATCACGTTCTATGACATCAGGGTAGAGTACACCGGAGCCACCTCTCCTATGCCGCTTCCGGAACCTGAAGCTGTATCCCTTTCGGTCAACTAGATAAGAATACATCCCTAAGCTTCCATAAGGTGGTGTCCAAGAAGGCGCCACCTTTTTGTATAGAACTTTGAAAACCAAACAAGTGGAAACAAGCCCTCCAGCCTGCTAATACTCTTGAAGTGGGTCGTTGCGCATTCGATGCGCAAGATCCTTGATTTGCAGCTACAAGCGCTGTTACATGACTAACGCATTGTCCTATTAGTTTATGCGGGCCACCTAGATTATCGATAGACTAATAGTTCCCGTAGTATACTAATATTGACCGACTTCCAAAAAAAGTCGTTTTGTCCAAGGATGGTACGAACCAAGGAAGAAGGTTGGGATACGGTGCACATTCTTTGACGATGGGAGGAGAGAGGGCAAGAGTATTAGGTAGGCATGAAAATCAGTGACTTATAAAGGAGCGTGAAAGTGACAATGTTGTTTAAAAAGAGAGTCCTGCTTCTTTCAGTCGTGATTGCGATCGTGTTGGCACTCAGTACGGCAAGCTATGCTTGCACAATCGTCGCCGTAGGCAACAAGGCGTCCGTGGATGGCTCTACCATGGTAACCCACAATGACGACTCCACGGTAGCCGACTTCAGGCTTTGGATCATCAAGGGCGGTGAGCACAAGGAAGGCGAGACAAGGCCTTTGGTGATAGACGGTCATGATTACATCGACTATACCAACTGGCCGAACGTCGAATATACGAAGAGCATGAACGGTCAGGCGATGGTAGCCGGTGAGATCCCCCAGGTTGCCAAGACCTACTCATACCTGCATTCCCGTTACTCCTTCATCAATGAAGTGGGCGTCTCGATGGGAGAGTCCACGTTCAGCTACGATCGTACCAACGATCGTGAGAAGGCCATCTACAAGACGATGGTGTCCGACAGCCCCGGTATAATAGACTGCTGGCTGGCGCAGGACATAGCGCTCGAGCGCGCCAAAACGGCGCGTGAAGCGGTGCTCATCATGGGCGCACTGGTCGAGAAGTACGGCTGGCTCGGCCCTGGCGAAACCATGGACATCGCCGACGGCAACGAAGTATGGATCGCCGAGTTCTACGGCCGCGACATATGGGCTGCGGTACGCATTCCCGCGGACCATTTCTTCGTGGCAGCCAACAGGGCCAGGATAGGCGAGATAGACCTTAAGGACACCGCCAACTACCTGGCTTCTCCGAACATCATCTCCTATGCCACCGAAAAGGGCTGGTATGATCCGAAGGCCGGCAAGCCGTTCCTCTGCTACGAGAACTACGCCCCTTATAACGGAGTGTATTCGACCAGGAGAGAGTGGCGCGCTTTCGACCTCGTGGCACCTGCCTTGAAGCTGGTATCGACCGACAAGAGGTTCCCGTTCTCCGTAAAACCGGAGAAGAAGATGTCCCTGCAGGATGTCTGGAACATCAAGGCGGACTACTACCAAGGGACCGAATATGACATGAGCAAGGGCGCGGCGTCCGGACCTTGGGGCAACCCTCTCAGATACCCCAACTCCGACCCTCGTGGAGGCGGCTGGGAGCGCACGATCAACATGCACAGGACCTGCTACCTCATGATCGGCCAGACCAAGGCATGGCTGCCCGATCCGATCAAGGGCGTAGTCTGGTACGGCTACGGCGCACCTGACACCACCTACCTGACACCGCTATGGGCGGCGATGGGAAGCCTGCCGGCGTTCTATCAGACCGGCAGCCGTTATCAGCCGTTCAGGCGCGATTCCGGCTGGTGGACAAACACATACGTACAGGAGCTCTCTACTCTCAAGTACCAGGCGGCCGTAAAGGACATACACGATTTCAGGCAGCCTCGTATGGACATGCTCTATACCATGGTGCCGCTCATCCAGGAGAAGGCGGCGGAGCTCTACAAGACCGATCCTAAGGCCGCCATCAGCCTCATCAGCGAGTTCGCTTACGCGAACGCGGTGGCGTGGCACGAGGATTGGCTGCTTCTGGGCGACAAGCTCCTAGGCAAGTACGTATTCGGTTCGACCTACCTGAAGACGACGGCGTTCCCGCAGTGGTGGAACGACCTCATCGGCTTCACCTCGATGCCCGGCAAATGATGCCGAGCGGTAAAGCATGACCCGATGCCCCGGACCGTCAAGGCCCGGGGCTCTTTTTATCCTGCCCTGCCACATATGATGAAGTTCATACTACTGCTGAATGCTACCACCAGGGTCGTAAGCGACCGAAGCATGAAGCCGGCGGCCCGTAAGGCGTGAGGGTGGTCGGACAATGGCCTGCGAGGTACACAAGGAGGCGGCACCCCTTGGGATCCAAACGGGGGAATCACAAAGGCCCGGGCCGCATGGTCCGGGCCTTTGTTATCAGTCGGTTTCTTCCTTATATTCCCAAGCACTCGACTATCTCAGTGTTGACTGCCGGGTTGGTCCAGTCCTTCCACGAAGTCGGGAACGTGCTCTGTCTCCAGTACTTGGCCAGCAGCTCGTTCCAAGCTTGAGCCAATCGTTGAACCAGCCCACGGAGGTGTTGTAGCAGTATTTGCTGAGCATCGACACCGCGCCCTTAGGATCGGTGGAGTAGATCTTCGTCGCCACGTCCTGTAGTTTAGCCATCTGCTTGTATATGTTGGCCATCTTGGGGGCCCTCAAAACTCGAAGGCCCCCAAGAATACGCTAGTTCTCGAATACGCGCGAAGGATCGGCTGCAGAAGGATCGTGCAGGTAGCTGCCGAGCCCGTTGGTCTTAACGTCCGTGAAACGCGGGTACCAGAACTCGACCGCCTTGTCGGGATAGAACTGATCGTACATCTTTATCAGCTCCAGCGAGGCGGTGAGCAGCCTGGCCACCCGGTGGTCGATGGTGGGAGCGTCGTTGATGTCGTAGCTCGTATAGAGGAGGCCCTTCTCGGAGGCCCTTTCCAGGAACTCGTCCTTGCCGTCGATCATCAGCTGTTCGGTGACCCTTCCAACTACCCTGTCGATGAAAGGTTCGGCCGTCTCGATGAGCACGCAGAGCGCGTCGCTGTAATCGCCTATCTCCCTATGTGTTAGGCCCCTTAGGCCCTTGGGGGAGACTTCGCATTTCATCGGCATCTCCAACTGGCAATACATTGCGGCCATCATGGCTATGTCCTCTGCCCTCTGATGCGTGACGTAGGTGTCGACCACGGGGTACATCAAGGACGCTTCGTGGAAGTCGATGACGAGGTCCACCTTCTCGTTCCTGATGAGCTCCATGAAGGCGAACGACATGCGCTCGGTGAGGGTGCCGTCAGCCCTTCCGGGGAAAGTGCGGTTGAAGTTCCTGAGGTCCTGGTAGGCCAGGTTCTGCTTGGACGGGTAGTGTACGTAGGTGAACGGGTCCGGCCACTGGTCGATAAGGGCGGTCTCCCTGTCGCCTATCCTGTACTGCTGCTGGCCCCAGGAAGTCGGTATGTGCAGGTACTGAGGATACGCGTTGCCGAGGATGCCCTCCGTGGAGGCGCTCATGTCGGCCCTGGGAATCAGTATGAACCTTCCGTTGCTCAGCTGCAGGTTCTCCATGATCACATAAACCGCGATGGTCCCTGCCGGCTCGTAAGGATGGGCCCCTCCGTAGATGAGGACCGTCGCGCCGGGCTTGCCGGAATCATAGAAGTAGACAGGAGTGTCGCCCCATGTCCCTTTGATGTTGGGCAGCCAGTCGGACAGCATCCTTTTTTCAGTGAAGGCCTCCGACACTACAACTTTCTCCTTGAAGTACCTAAGGCCCTTGAACTCGGCGGACGCGAAGCCGGCGAGCACCAGGAAAAGGACGAGGAATGCCAGTTTCCTAATGTTAGAAGCGCTCATTCCCACACCCCCTTTACCTGATGCGCAGGGCGCGCAGCAGGAATGGTATTACCGCGTATGCGTATACGATGTCATAGACGAGATTCGTGCGCGTCGTCCTCTTGAAGAGGGCCCTGACAAGCAGAAGCCCGAAGAAGCCCGACATGATGAGGTAAATGTAGTGGATAATCTCTTGTAGGATTACCATAAGACTCCCTCCTTCGCTTCCCTATTTAGTCAGGGGTACGAACGTCTTGGTGAATATGAGCATGCACAACGCCAAAGCGGCGAGGAACAGCCAGGGCACCAGCACGGCCTTTAAGAACTGCATGTAGGAGCCCTTGTAGCCGACCTTCTCTATCGACAGCCTACCCACGATCCTCGAAGGTGGCAGGCAGTCGCCCAGAGGGAACATCAAGCTCAAAGCGGCGGCCACGACCGTAACGTTCACTCCGACCGAATTGAAGCGGAAGATTATTGGAACACCCAGGATGACCGCGCTGCCGTAAGACAGCGAACCCTGGGCCAGCGGGCAGAATAGGAGCGCCGTGACGTATATCCATACTATGGGCAGCGTGACGAAGTTGATCGCTATGAGCCCTCTGACGCCCGTAAGCGCCATGATGTTGACCAGCACGCCGACGCTGGTCAGAGTCGCCACCAGGGGGAATACGGTCTCGATGGTGTTCGTCGCGACCGTCCACCAGCGCTTAAGGCTCCTATGCTCCGGATCTAGCAGTATCACGAGCAGCGCGCAGAGCATGAACGTCAGCGGCAGGCCGATGACCGGGATTACAAACGGCTGGTATTGCGCCATGAATATCAGCAAGAGCAGGAGCACGAAAGGAAGCGAGAGCCTCAGCCAGTTCATGCCCTTGGCCGCAGGTGGCAGATTGGCGAGAACTTCGGACTTCGGCCTGGCCTTTGTCCCCCTGCCGAAGAAGAACACCGCGAATATCGTGGTCAGGATTACGGGGATGAAGAGGATCTTGTTGAATCCCACGTACGGCATGTTGGCGCCGGCTGCCATTAGCATCGCCCACAGGTTGATAGGAGGGGCCGCGGCCGAAAGGATGGCCGTTATGAACACGAAGGCGGCCCTTCTCTCGGGCGGGAATCCCATGAATTCAAGGACTGTCGCAACAAGGCCGCCGACCACTAGTATGGAGACGCTGCCCGCGCCTGTGAAAGCGCCTGGGACCAGCATCACGAACGCCAGCAGGAATAGCATTAGCCATTTCTTGTCGTAGAAGGTCTTGACCATGCCCCTTATCAAGGCGTTGGTGGCGCCGATCTCGGAGTAGAAGTTCATGAAAAGTGACGCCGTTATGAAAAGGAGGGCCAGGTCGAGGTAGGTGAGCGTGCCTTCCACCAGAAGGCGCACGGGGAAGCCGAAGCCTGCTACCAGGGCGCCTACGATGGCCGTTATCACCATGGAGATCTCCGGGGACTTGAGCTTCCAGCTGCAAAGGACGAAGACTGCGACCATTGCGATAAGGGTATACGTAGTCTGTAGAGTCATGCGAAATACCCCCAAAAAATACGCCCCATCAAGGGGCGTATTTAATTACTTGGAAAACATCGATGCGAAAAGTCCTGGGAGGTCTAGGATGCTAGTATCGAAGTAGGTTAGCGGGACCTTGTTCTTGTCGGCGATCTTCTTGAACTTGCCGTCAGAATCGCCGTCCTTCCTTATGATGAGGTAGTCGGCGAAAGGTGCGATCGCATCGATGCTCTGCTCGTTTGCGCTGCCGGCTAGGCCTCTGTTGTCCTTTCCGTTCACGAGTAGGGCCACTATCTTGATCTTAAGCTTCTTGGCTTCCGCGACGACCTTGTTCAGGCGCGCGACCTCCTCGTCGATGGTTATGCCGGATGCCCCGAGCCCCTTGGCGCTCGAGCTTATGGCGAAGATTATGGTCTTGTACTTTGTAATTTCAGAGGGCTGGGGCTCAGCGCTGTACCAGTAATTGGTCTCGTAGATCATTACAGCCTTTGATGCGGCCGTGACATTTATTAGAGTGCGCATCTGCTTTCCGTCAGGCCCCTGGCCGGCGTTGCTGAGAAGGCAGGGGAACTCGAATTTCGGCGGTGTCGAGCCCGTTACCGCCGCAGTTGCCACGTTGGCTCCCATCAGCAGCATCAGGCCCAGAAGGACAATTAGAATCGGGATCCTCTTCATTGGTTTTCTCCTTTCGTTTAGGCTACAATCTATGACGCCGGAGACGGCGTTTTGTTTTCCTTTTTCTGGTCTTCTAAAGAAAATTATAGTTGATACTCACTAAACAACAACACAAATATCGGTCTTGTATACAAGCCCCCTCTCCTCTTGCTTATCCATCCAGCGCCTCCTTTAAGGCCATACTGAAGCAAATTCCGCTGCTGTTTGGTCCAAGGTGCCGAATATATACGTGTACTAATAAAATACAATCGTCACTTCCGGCACGCATGGTTTCTTCATGGGAACCCCGACATCCTGCACACCGTCGACAGGTAACGAAATAGTGTATCATTGATACTCGGAGGGTCACCATGAACGACGTTACGATCATAGCCGCGTTCGTTTTACTGCTGGCAGCGGGGCTGTATGAGGCCGGCATGCACAGAAGGCGCATAGCGCGATTCAAAATCAGGGTGAACGTGAACGGCACGAGGGGGAAGTCTACGGTCACGAGACTGATCGCGGCCGGGCTTTCGGCCGCCGGTATAAGGACCGTGGCGAAGACCACGGGGACGACGCCCAGGATCATACTACCCGACGGCACTGAAGAGCCGATAAGAAGGCGCGGAAGGGCGAGGATATCGGAGCACGTATGGGTGGCGAAGAGGGCCCTTGCGGCGGACGCTAAGGCATTGGTCGTCGAATGCATGGCGCTTGAAGAGGAGAACCAGAGAATATATGAGCACATGCTGGTAAGATCCACCATCGGGGTAATAACCAACATCAGGAAGGACCACCTCGACGTGATGGGACCGGAGCTCGATGACGTAGCGAGGACGCTGGCCATCACCATCCCAAAGAACGGACACCTCGTCACCGTGGACGGCCCGTTCACGAAGATGCTCAAGGAAAGATGCGAGGCGATGGGCACCGAGCTGAGGATAGCCTCAGGGGATTCGGTGAGCCCTGAAGAGCTCGCAATGTTCGGATACACGTCATTCGCCGAGAACGTAGCCGTGGCGCTCGCCGTCTGCGATATAGCGGGAGTCGACAGGCAGACGGCGCTTAAGGGCATGTTGGCCGCAAGGCCTGATCCGGGGGTTAGCCCTGTCGCGGATTTGCTGATATCAGGTAGGAAGATGCATATAGTGAACGCATTCGCGGCGAACGACGTCGAATCGACAATGAAGATGTGGGAGGACTTCGCGATGCCGCTCAGGTCCTCGTACGACAGGTCTTTCATAATGGTGAACAACAGGGAGGACAGGCCCCAGAGGGTGGGGGAGATGTCCAGGCTCGCCGCAGGGCTGAGGCCCGACCGCGTTTTCTACGTGGGGAAGCTGCAGCACCTCGCGATGAGGCTGACCCCGGGTGGTTACGAGGGGGCGAGCGCCCTGCACGAGAGGACGCCGGACGCCATACTCGAAAGGGTGGCAGATGAGCTGCCCGAGAACGCGACGGCCCTGGTTTTCCTGGCTGGAAACACCAAAGGCGCAGGCAGCCTGCTCACCGAGCACATACAGGCGATGACGGCAGAAAGTGGAGGTAGCCGGGCATGATAGGTACTTCTGTGACCATAGGGGTGATACTGAGCTTTCTTTACGGGGAGGTCACAGGGCTGCTGACCGGGGGACTGGTCGGGCCTGGCTATCTTGCGCTCTACATGGACCAGCCGATAAGGATAGCGATCACGCTCGTCATAGCTGCGCTCACCTACTTGTTCGTAAACGCGATATCCAACTACGTTATCCTCTTCGGCAGGCGGCGCTTCATGGCGATGGTCCTTACGGGCATGTTCATGGGCTGGCTGGTCGGCAGGGTCGTCTCGTGGATACCGAGCCTCGGCCAGGACATAAGGGCCATAGGCTATATAATCCCTGGGCTGATAGCCAACGACTCGAGCAAGCAGGGCCTGCCGAAGACGCTGGTCTCGACGCTGCTCGTAGCGGGAGTGGTGAGGCTGCTACTCCTTCTCATATACTGACGGCAAGGGGTGTCCCATGGCGAAAAGGAAGCTCAACCCCATATGGATGGCGGCCGCGTTCGCGGTAGTTGCGGCATCCCTATGGATAACATTTTCTACCAGTTTCATGGCGAAGCACGAAAGATACGACGACATGCTCGCAGCGGCGAGGAAGATGGCCGAGGCGACGGCTGAGATAAAAAGGATGAGGGCAGAGCTCGGAATACCCATAAGCCCGGCGGACGATCCTAACGGCACGGGACTGATAGGCCAGGAGTTGACCGACATAACCACGACGGTCGGCAACCTCCAGTCGAAGAGGACCTCGACGAATCCCGACTTCGCGGCGCTCACCGTGAGCTACTTCGACAAGCTCGGCCTAAAGGACAAGGACCTCGTCGCGGTGGGGGCGAGCGGCTCCTTCCCCGGCATCATGATCTCCGTTCTCTCGGCATGCTACGTGACCGGGGTCGAGCCGGTGATCATACCCTCGATAGGCGCGTCCGAATACGGGGCGAACATACCGGGGCTCACTTCGGTTGAGATGCTCGACAGGCTCAATAAGGCCGGCATATTCGACTATGTCCCGGCCGCGATATCCCTTGGCGGCGCCGGCGACATCGGGGAGGGCGGCATCATCGCCGACTCGAAGCCGATACTGCAAAGGATCGCCGACGAATCCGGCCACAGGGTAATAGTGCCCGCCGATACTCCGGACAGCATCAGGCAGAGGATGGCGGCGTTCGAGGCGGCAGGGGAGATCAAGGCCTTCATCAACATAGGGGGCGCCGAGCCAAACTTCGGCTCTACCTCGGCCTCTTTGGAAGTATCTAACGGCATAGTGACGAAACCGCCGAGGAAAGTGGATTCTCCGGACATGGGGCTGATTTTCGAGTATCTTAACAAGGGTGTGCCGGTCATCCATTTCCTCGACATAAAAGGCCTGGCCATGAAGAGCGGCATACCTGTCGACCCGGTGCCGCTGCCGGCTTTTGGAACTAGCATGGTATATTTCCAGAAGAAGTACGAGAAAGCCTACGCGGCGGCGGGGCTCGTGGCGGCGGTGCTGCTCGTCACGGTTCCGGTCGCGCTAGGGAAGGGGAAAGGCCTTGGCAAGAGATAAGGACGAGCTGACCGGCACGAGAAGGACCGTGCTGCTGGCGCTGCTGCTATCCTTGGGAGTAGGCCTGCACGCCCTCGAAGCCCAGATACCGGTGCCCATAGCCCTCCCCGGGGCCAAGCTGGGCCTTGCGAACATAGTGACACTCGTGGCCCTGTATGCGATAGGGCCGGGCGAAGCGGTGGTTCTCGCGGTCTTGAGGGTGCTACTGGGAAGCCTGGTGACCGGCACGTTCGGTTCAATGGCGTTCATGATGGCACTGGCCGGGGCGACCGGCAGCGGCCTTGTGATGGCAGGTTTCAAGGCGGCAACGTCGGGAAAAGGGAAATTCGCCGCCCCCTGTTCGATAGCGGGAGCCATCGCCCACAACCTGTTCCAGCTGGGCGTATTCACTCTTGTCTCCGGGACGGCGAAAGTCTTCGTCATGCTGCCGTATCTGCTGGCCGTCGCTTTGCCGACGGGCTATTTCACGGGCTTAGGGGCCCTGTACGGCCTTTCTGCGCTGAGGAGCGCACCTGGATTTAGACGCAGGCTCGAGGGCATCGATACGGCATCGGGCAGGAAGTCGCTGCTGGGCACGGTGGCAGTGATGGCAGCGTTGCTGGCCATAGCGTTCGGGGCTATAAAGCTGTCGGAGAGGATAGCGCTTGCGAGAATCACCCAGTACGACGGCAAGGTGATTCAGATAAAGGCCTTCGAGACCGATGCGAGGAGGGGGAGCGTCGTCGCGACCTTCCCATGGCCGCCGGACGGAAGCGCCGAAGAAGGGGAGTTTGAGGTCCAAGGGCGCATCGGCGTGTCGGTCCTGCAGTACGACGACGAGCTCGGCGTAAGGTTCGTTTCATCTCCCTGCCCGGACAAGCTGTGCATCAGGCATGGCTGGGTGAACGACGAGACCGACCTTGCGGCGTGTCTGCCTAATGGCCTTATCGTGACGGTGGAAGAAGGCAAGTGATCCCGGAAGGAACGCATGCGCGTAATCCGCACCCAAGCACCGCCGACTTGTCCTAGAATTGCGGCTCGACCGCTCAATATATGCGAACCGACGATGAGCTTCCTGACGAAAGACACATGCCGTCCTTAGAGGACGGTTTTGTTTTATGAACATTGTGTGAACATCACGTTTTAAAGGAACGCCAGGCCTTCTTATTTCGTAGTAATAAGTAAAGAGTTAAACGAGTGCCAATCAGGCCTATAGGGGCTGGGCCGGCGCAAAGTCGATCGATGGTAGGATCATGCCAGCAGGAACCGGAGGAAGGATGTGGTCCATGGCGGATGCTTCTTTAGATCTAGATGATGGAACGAAAGCCAACCGCGCCGGAAAGCCCCGTTAACATAGATGGAACCAAGGCTTAGACCTAACCAACGAAGGATCATGGACCGGAAGAACATCACGAACAGACCGATTGTCTTCTAACCACGGGGAAAGGCCGCATTCCATCGGAGGGATGCGGCCTTTGCCTTTGATGCGCAAGTCCCTGTCGGTCGTCTTCTCAGCTCGCCTTCTTGAACATCAGCCTTATTATCGAAAGCACGAAGAACGCCGCCCCGGTGATCGCGATATAGGCGAGCATCGTCGGTATGGTGAGCGCGCTGCCGTTCAGGTGAAGCGTTACGCCGTAGATCCGTGAGAATTCAGATGCCAGCTCCGCGGGTGCTCCCTGGAAAGCCGATGCCATTGATGAGCTCATGTACAACTGCCTCATTATCGAAGCGCCGTGCGTCGCCGGCACGAGAAGGACGAACTTCTGTATGATGTCCGGCAGCACGCCGATGGGTACGTATACGCCGGTAACGAAGCCAATCAAGGTGCCTACGAGAGTGCTGAACGTCGAGAACGCGGCGCTCGTCTTGAAGAATGACACGATCAGGAAGTTGAACGCGGAGAAAGCCAGCACGTTCACCAGTATCAGGCCGAGCACCTTGGCCGCGCTAGCGACGCTGATAAGCTCCCCTCCCCGCATGACTATATAAGCTTGTGACACGACAAAGACTATGAATCCGGTTATCACGCCCACCACCCATGTTGACAGGATGTAGCCGAGCACCAGCTGCCATCTTTTGAGCGGGGACACCATGAAGTCCTTGCTTATGCCGCGGTACTCGTCGGTCACAAGGACCTCGAGTGCGCCTAAGGTCGAGGTGATGGAATTTGCCACCAGCACCCCCGCCATTATCCACGTGTCGGCGAAGAACCTGGCCTTATCGGGATCCGATATCTCGCCCGCGAGGGACCTTATCACCGTATCGCCGAGGAAGAGCACGTAGAGCCCTATGATTACCAATACGGACAGGAAGGAGAAGAAGACAGACGTCCTGTCGCGGAAGAATATCCTTACGTTCCTGCCAGCTATCCTTAGAGCCACATTCATCTAGGACACCTCCGTTTCGCGGATCTTCCTGCCGGTGATGGCAAGGAACACGTCGTCCATGTCTCCCTTGATCACCTCGAAGCCCGACGTCTTGTCCTCGAGCTCCTTTAGAAGTCCGAGCGCTGCCATGCTGTCCTTGACCTTGAGCTCCAGCACGTCCGGCTTCGCCTCGTATTGCAGCCCCTTGGCCTTGAGGACATCCTTCATGGCTTCGATGTCCTTGGGGATGATCCTGAGCTTGTCCTGCGTGTAACGCGACCTAAGATCGTCGGGCGTCCCGCGCGCTACGATCTTGCCGTGGTCTATGATGGCCACATCGTCCGCAACGGCGGCTTCCTCCATGTAATGGGTCGTAAGGAACACGGTCGTGCCCTTCTTCCTCATCTCGCCTATGGTATCCCATATCCGCGCCCTGGTCTGCGGGTCGAGGCCCGTCGTCGGCTCGTCTAAAAACAGCACCTTCGGCGTGTTCATTAGAGCCCTTGCTATGTCCGACCTCCTCCTCTGCCCGCCGGACAGCTTGCCGAAGGGCCTGTCGAGGTAGTCTTTTATCCCGGTGACGGCCGCGACCTCGTTGATCCTTGCCTTCACGTCCTCGGCGCTCCAGCCGTAGAACGAGCCCCTCGTCATGAGGTTCTCCCTTACGGTAAGCAGGTCGTCCAGTACCGTCCCCTGGAAAACCACCCCTATGTCCGCCCTGACGGCCTCGTCCTCAGAACCGACGCGATGCCCGAAAACCCTAACGTCACCGGCTGTGGCCGAGAGTATCGTGCAGATGACGTTTATCGTAGTCGATTTCCCGGCTCCGTTAGGACCAAGGAAGGCGAACAGTAGGCCTTCCCCCACCTTGAAGCTTATGTCGTCGACCGCGGTCAGCTTGCCGTATCTCTTTACCAGACCGTCGACTTCGATGGCGTATGCCAAGTTCCTTACCTCCCTACGCTGCTTTCTAATCCAGTACTTACTTTAACCAATGGTGAGCGAATTCACAAACATCATTTGCCCAGCGCTCCCTGACTGCTTGATTCGATATGTTAGATTATAGTTATCAAATCGACGGAGGCGCTCGGATGCAGAAGCGGAATATCGGCGGGAGGGCATTTATCGTATTTGCCTTGGGGGCGGCCTCGCATTACGCGGTGATGTTCAACAGAGTGGCGGCAGGCCAGATGTTCCCCCAGCTGATGGCCGAGTTCAATACCACGGGCGTAGGGGTCGCGGCCCTTTCTAGCATCTACTACTATACCTACTCGATCATGCAGGTGCCCGCCGGTGCATTGGCCGATACGCTCGGTCCCAGGAAGCTGCTCTCGTCGGGCCTTCTCATAGGCGGCCTTGCATGGCTTCTGTTCGCATCGGCCAGGACGCTGACCATCGCCTCCATCGCAAGGCTCATCGCGGGCTTCGGCCTGGCCGGCATATTCCTGGGCTTGCTCAAGTCGATCGAGCTGTGGTTTCCCGCTAAGAAGTACGGGACCCTGACCGGCATCAGCACCTTCTTCGGCAACCTAGGGGTAGCGACAGCGATGTTCCCGTTCGTGATCCTCGTGAACGCGATAGGGTGGAGGGCCTCCTCCTATGCCGTAGGGGGCCTTACCGTAACTCTCGCTGCGCTCGTCTGGCTCTTCGTGAGGGACGAGGGGCCCAACTACCGCGAGGGGCTTAAGAAACCGGGGCTCGTGTCCATCCTGAAGACGTCCTTTTACGGGCTCGTCGAGGTCCTGAAGAACAAGGGTTCGCTTCCCCCGTTCTTCGGCTTCATGCTCATATTCGGAGGGTTGATGACCTTCACGGGGCTCTGGGGCGTGCCCTTTATGATGCAAGTGCACGACATCGCCCAGTCCGTGGCAGGCTCGTTGATGATGCTGACGACGGCAGGAGGCGCCCTTGCGGCTGTCTTCGTGGGCTGGCTTACCGACAGGAGCGGGAGGCCGAAGCTGATGTTCTGCCTGCTGGCAGGGATGCAGGCCCTCGCTTGGCTCATCATCCTCTGGACGATTGGAAGGCCCGGGGAGGAAATATCGACCGTCGCACTATGCGTCGCCATGGTGTCAATGGGCGTGAGCAATTCCTCCTTCCTGCCTGCGTTCGTGATAATGAGGAAGGCCAACCGTCCCGAGATGTCCAGCCTTGCCCAGGGGCTGAACAACGCGTCGGGATTCATCGGGGCGATAGCGATGCAAGCGGCGGTGAGCGCCATCATGGACTACGGCTGGGGCGGAGAGTACTTCACAGAAGGTGTGCGCTTCTACTCGGCGGCGGCCTACAGGGGAGGTTTTACGGCCTGCCTCGCCGCGGTCTCCCTTGCCATCGTGAGCGGGCTGCTCATGACTAGGGACGCGAGAGGATGAGCGCGCAGCCTCTTTCCGGCAAAGTGGCACAAAGGGAGGCGTCGCCTTCCGACCTGGGTTTCGTGCTGGAAATCTATATGCTTAACTTCAGGGGCATAATCGAGGCGGCCAGGGGATGGGACGGTGCGGTCGAGAAGGAGTACCTGGCGGGCGAGATGTCCGCCGCCCCATTTTACATCCTGACACATGAAGGATTAGACGCGGGCTTCCTTTCATATGTCGAGACTAAGGAAGCGGTGCACATACGGCACATCGAAGTGCATCCGGACTTCGGCGGAAGAGGGATAGGCACGATAGCGATAAGGCGGCTGATGAGGTCCCTGGACGGCAGGGCCCTGAGGGTGGCCGTCTCCGACGGGAACCACAGGGGGATGGAGTTCTACACAAACCTGGGCTTCAAGGAGGTGGGCAGGGTCACGGTGCTGATGAAAGGGGCGAGGGGCGTACGGCCTTTGGGGAAGACGCTGATGCAGTATGACGGCAGATGATCCTTCGGATGATGGGAATAACGGGGCCCCGGCATAAAATGCCGGGGCCCTCGAACGCAGTGATGAAAGTTATGTTAGAACCACTTGTCGTCGTACTTGACTATAAGGTCCTCCGCCAGTTTCCAGTACATGTCGACCGCCATGACGCAACGTGAATTGGTGTAGTTGGTAAGGAACTCGACCGCAAGTTTCGGATCCAACTTCATCAAGTCTGATGCGACCTTCTCGATGGTGGGCTGCAGGGCGAACTGCTGTGCCTCGAAGGGGTCCCTGACTGCCTTCACGTCATTGATGCAGTCCTGGTACCTCTGGTTGACCAGCTGGTCGACGAAGTCGAATGCCCACCATGCGGAGACCGGCTTCGTCAGGCTGAACTTGGTCCTGTCATTGATGGCGTAGTTCTGCGGAAGCGAAGTCACGCCAGCGTAGACGGGCACGTGAACCGAAGTGTCGGGGTTGTTGAGCCCGAACCAGCAAAGAGTGCCGATCTTGGGATCCAGCCAGCTCCTGGACTGGAGGACGGTGAAGTAAGAGCAGCCGGGTATCGCTATGTTGCGCTCGGAAGGAGCGTCCACCAGCTTGAGGAACTCGCTGCTCATGTGCGGCGTGGCGAACGCGCTCTTTACGTAGACGCCCTTGTTGTCCGGTACATACCAGTCGCTCACGTTCGCCTTGTCATAGGCGGTCCCTACGTACGTGTCCCTGTAGATGGTGAAGTAATCCTGGATAGTTATCTTCTTCTCTGCCTTCACCGTGAAGGGGAAACGAGACGCGTTGGGATCTAGGTTTAGCGAAGGGGCGAAAGTAGACAGCACCCTCCATTCGCGCCTCCTGCTTCCCAAGGAGGTCTTGTCTCCGTAAGCTTCGTAGAACAGGAACGGCTTGCCGCTCTTAGGATCCCACCAGCCATTCTCGATGGCCAGGCTGAAGACGTTCGGGGAGAACATGTAGTTGTTCGGATCGTTCTCCTTGAGCTCCCCTATCCTGGATCTGTTCGCCGAAACGCCGACATGGCCCTCGGGTATACGTACGGCCGCCCAAATGGCCCCCTTGTTGAGCGGACCTGGCGGTAGAATCTCGAAGAACCACATCTCGTTCTGGTCGCCCACGGTCAAGCACTCACCGCCGTCGCGGTAGCCGTACTCTTCCGCCAACGAACCCATTACCTTTATGGCCTCCCTGGCGGTCTTCGCCCTTTGCAGCGCAAGTATCTGAAGCATCTCGATGTAGAAAATGCCTTCTGAGGTCCTCAGCTCATTGCGCTGTCCTATCGTGGTCTCTCCCATTATCACCCCGTGCTCGTTCATGTAGGGGTAGCCGGCGTAGAAATATGTGTACGTCTCGGCGACTTCGGGTATCTCGCCGAGGATCTTGGGCTCGGCCTTGTCCGAATGTAGCAAGCCCGAGTAGATCGTCACCTTTTCAGTCGCTGCGTGTTTCTTTCCGAGAACGACCCAGGTACGGGCGTCGTACCAGCCATCGCACGTGTGGGCTGTCATGATTGACCCGTCGGCCGTCGCGGCTTTGTCAACACATATGGATGTGCAAGCCATGAAGGGTGTAGCCGCGATTAACACGACCACCAAAGCTGCTAAAACGGTTAGCGTCAGCTTAAGGCCCTTTTTCACAATAGACACCTCCATTTGATTTTGGGGACCAAATAAGACTTCTCCACAATGTATTGAACACCTCCGGATGACGGATAAATATTCATAAAAATAACTGAGATATGATTTGCCGCAGTACCAGGAGGTTTGATATGCGAATAGAAATAAGTTCTCCGGCGGGCATCGCGTGTTATAAAATGGATTTGCAGGGCAGGTGCCTCGTTCATCGGCAGCTTCTGGAGCACATAGCACCTTACTGTGATGACAAGGAAGGGGGATTTAGGCCAATGAAATCGAACCTCGGCAAGAAACTTACCCTCGTGATGGCAATCATGGTCGCTTTGCTGGTAGCGGCATTGCCGGCCATGGCGTGCACATCGGTGGTGGTGGGCAAGCTGGCGTCTGCTGACGGATCGGTCATGACGACTCATACCTGCGACGGCAGATATGAGTTCAGGATCGGAGTGATCCCTGCCAAGGACTGGGCGGCAGGAGCACTTAGGCCCGTGTTCAAAGGCGGAGGAACCGGCGAGGACGTGGCTGATAGGACGAAGGTTGCAGACATCCCTCAGGTGGCACATACCTATAAGTATTTCGACATCGCATATCCTTTCGCCAACGAGAACCAAGTGATGATGGGCGAGACCACGATCGGCGGCAGGAGGGAGCTGCAGAACAAGAACGGCATATTCGAGATATGGGAACTGCAGAGAGTGGGCCTCGAGCGCGCGAAGACCGCAAGGGAAGCGATACAGATAATGGGCGCGATGGCCGAGAAGTACGGCTACGGCGACGGCGGTGAGTGCCTCACCGTCATCGACGGGAACGAAGCGTGGTTCTTCGAGATCTACGGGGCAGGTCCTCTTGAAGTCGGCGCCATCTGGGCAGCCCAGAGGGTACCGGACGACCAGGTGGGTGTCTCCGCGAACAGGTCGAGGATAGGCGTGATCAAGGAGAACGATCCGAACAACTTCATGTACTCCTCGAACGTATTCAGCTATGCGAAGGAACTAGGTTGGTGGGACCCCGCTAAGGGCCCGCTAAACTACGCTACCGTGTACGGCTTCAAGGATTCCGTATACAATACCCGCCGCGAGTGGAGGGCATTGTCCTTGATAGCACCGTCGCTTAACCTGGACCCGTGGGCGGTCGAGTATCCTTTCTCGGTCAAGCCTGACAAGAAGGTGACCGTGGAAGACCTCATGAAGATAAAGCGCGACCACTACGAAGGGACCGCTTTCGACCTCACCAAGGGAATGGCCGCAGGCCCGTTCGGCAACCCCAACAGGTACCCCACGCCAGCGACGCTCGGTGAATGGGAGAGGGCGATCTCCATATTCCGCTGCTCGTACAGCGTCATAATGCAAGCCCGCGCATGGCTGCCCGCAGCCATAGGCGGAGTGATCTGGTTCGGCGAGGACGCTCCCCACAGCACCTGCTATGTGCCGATCTATGCCGGGGCTACCTCGGTGCCGGCGTCGTTCACGATCGGCAGGCGCGACGTCCTTGACAGGAACAGCGCATGGTGGGCGTTCAACCTGGTCTCCAATTTCGCCGACTTGAAGTACTCCTACATGATAAAGGACATCGAAGAGACATTCACTAAGTTCGAGAAGGACGCAAGGGCGATACAGCCGACGGTCGAGAAGACCGCTGCCGAACTTTACAAAGTGGATCCTAAGCTGGCAGTGAGCTTCCTGACCGACTACTCCAACTCCAATGCCCAGAAGGTAGTGGACGAGTGGTGGAAGCTGTTCGATAAGCTCGCAGTCAAGTACCAGGACGGTTACGTCAACTTGAAGACCGTTGGATACCCTGACGAGTGGCTCAAGGCGGTGGGCTTCAGCAAGATAGTAAGGCCCGCCAAGTAACAAGGGGCATTTCCTAACAGCGCTAATGGAGGCGGCCGTATCGATGGCCGCCTCCTTCGATTCATGATGGGGGACATGTATGGGTAGATTATGCTGTGATGTGCGTCTGCCGGCTATTATGCCGAAGTAATGGTCGCGGGCTTCTCCTTGAACCTCTTATATTGACCGGCATAGAACGTTGCGATCCGGTCCGTGGCGAACAGGACCGATGCCATGGCGAGGGCACTTTGCCAATACATTAGCCTGTTGTATCCTATGAAAAGGGCGGACCAGCCTATTATCACCCAATGGATGATGTATATGTGGTTCAGCTCCCTGCTCCAGAAGAGAAGCCTGTCGACCGCCGCTTTCGGAAAGGCCCCTTTCACGAAGAACAGGAAAGATATCCAAATGAGGGCCAAAGAGCCGTTGACGGCGTTGCCTATGAGGTCTTCATGGAAGTATGCGTACATGTTCTCCTCGGGGAAGCCCATATAGTACATAAACCTGAAGCCCGATGCCAGCATGGCCAGAAGCAATGCCGCACCGCCTGCTAAAACGCCCTTGATGTAAATGACGCGCTTGTCGTCGCTCGCTTTCAGGGCATGGCCGAAGGCGGCCCCTGCCAGAGGGTACATTATCCAGGACAGGAAGGGGAAATAGGAAGTCTCGCTGGCGCCCCAGAACAGGCCGAGGATGGAATCGATATAGATCTGTCCTGTGCTTATGCCGCGGACTAGGTAATTCAGACCGACGAGCAGAAGGCCTATGACAGGATAGGCCCTCTCGGGGACTCTCAATCTCCTTAGCAGTCCGATGAACAGGAAGCTGAGCCCTGCGAAATGGAGTATGTCCACATCAAGCAGGTTAAGCAGCAAATCGCCGTATGGGATGGAGCCCTTTGTAAATATCCCTAGTTTGATGCCTATCAGCCCCGGTAAAAAAACCCGCAGGGCATTCAACAGATAAGCTGCTAGAAGAAGCGACAATCCTCTTCTTGCTGCGTAACGGCACTTTGTCTTTTCAAGTAGACCAGGCAGGCTCCCATGGCGAACATGAACGTAGGGGCCGCGGGGAAGGCGGTCAAAAATTCGAGTGCCATACCCGGGGATGAATGCTGGACTATCGTATGCGAGAGCACCTCCTGGATATGTACGCATATCATGAGCAGTACGGTTATGCCCTTCGCGATGTCGAGCTCGACCTGCCTTTCTTTATGCATCGGCATGTCCGGATCTAGGTGCTTGTCCATACGTTGTTCTCCTTCCGTTCATCACCGGTTCAATCATCAGGGTAAAAGTACCGGAGCATATGCGACTGGTAAATCGAAAATGCTTCTAATAGGTATTCTTTAGATGATTCGGTATGACCTTCACTGCGATCATATATTTTTGCAGGTACAACGCATTTGCATATGGTGATGCCTGATATTTGGATGTGTACCATGGGTGTGTACGGATATGGAGGAGCAAGAATCGAGGATGCCGGGGTCGGCGAACCGGTCCCGGCATCCTGATGATGGATATTTCTTAAGTTAGTTTACTTGCCGCCGAGGGGCTGTGTGACTCCATCGACTCCCGCCACAGCGCAGATAGTCATGAAGCTCACCTGCAGGGCCTTCCATGCTCCTGCGGGATCCCATGTCTCGCTGGGTGAATGGTTGCCGGTGCTTCCGCCGCCCGCACCGACGCATATCGAAGGATAGCCCTTGTAGACCGACCAGTTGATGTTCGTGCTCGAAGCCGAGGTTAGTGAAGGTGTATAGCCGAACATCAGGTTGCTCTGCCAGTGCGCCTGTATGAGCTTTATGTTCTCGTCTTGCGATCCTGCTGGCCTGTCGCCCACCATGGTGGTCTTCACCGTTATGGTGCCGGGCTTGTTCCAGCGCGCGTTCTCCTCGTCGGCGCCCAGCTGCCAGAGGGACATTATGGTCTTCTCTAGGCTGAGCAGGTTGTCCATGAGATTCGACCTCATATCGAGCTGGAGTCTGCAAAAGGCGGCTATCGAGTTAACCGAGGTGCCGCCTTCGATCATGCCTACCGTGAAGGTCGTCTTGGGGCCGCTCGGCACCTGGACGTCCGCCACCTTGGCGATGGCCCTGCCGGCCGCATGTATGGCGCTCGGGGTGCCGAATGCGCCGAAGCTATGGCCGCCGGGTCCGATGAAGTCTATGAAGTACCTATGGCTGCCGGTGCAAAGGTAGGTGATCCTCTCGGGGCCGCCGCCTTCGAAGTCGATCACGGCGACAACATTCTTGCCGATAGGATGGTTCTCGTTCAGGAAAGCCTTCATGCCCTTGAGGTCCCCGAGGCCTTCCTCACCGACCGTCCCTACGAAGACGACATCATAGACCGGCTTGACGCCGTTCTTGACGAACGCCCTTATGACAGAGAGCATGCCGCCCAGGGCGGATGTGTCGTCACCGATGCCGGGGGCGTGGATTACGCCCTTCTCATCGATCGTATAGCCGGTCACCGTCCCGAAATCGAAGACGGTGTCAAGGTGCGCATCCACGAATACGACGGGTCCCTTCTTCGTGCCGGGCAGTATGCCCCAGCAGTTCCAGGACTTCTCGTCGATCGTCACGTCGCTAAGGCCTGCTTCTTTGAGCAGCGCCGCGTAGGCCCTGCACCTCTTCTCCTCCTTATGGGAAGGCGCTTCGATTACCACGAGGTCCTTAACGTACTGGACCCTCTGTTCGTGGTCGCTTTCGAGGAACTTGACTGCCGAAGTAACTTTCGGGTCTTTGGCGAGCTTGCCGTAGACGTCCAGGACTTCCTGGGACACCGCCGGCGCTTCCGCAGCGAACACTGCGGGTACGAACGTCAAGGCCAGCACGAGCATCGCCGTCAGAAGATAAGATACCCTCCTCATTGCTTCCTTTCCTCCCTTTTGTAGGATTTCCGGCCAGATGTGACCGCCATTGAAATATTAATAATTTGATATAGGAAATCCTGCATCTGCCATAAAAAGTAAGGAATTGTTACAAAAGTGGAATGTGCTGGGGTTAGGCAAAGAAATTCTGGCATTGGTCTAAAAATCGAACAATGCCGCCACCGATTTGTATAGATACTCCTAGATACGCATGGCAGCCTAGGGCTAAATGTCCATGGCCTTGCGCGATCCGAAGGATTTCGCTATGGCCAGGACTACGACCGCCACCATGCCGGTGGAAAAGCCGTTGTTATAGAGCAGTAACCCTCCGTGGATTGCGGCGCTCCTGCATACGATGAACAAATGGAAGAACCCGGCCAACAGGCCGTAACCATGGCCGAGCCCGTCGGATATGGGGCATAGCGCCGTGGAGAACATCGCTGCGATGGCGAGGGAGTTGCTCATGGGATAAGAAGTGATCAATGAAGCGAGCGCATAGCCTGACATCACCGATATCATGGCGAAGGGCCTCATACCGAAGAATGCCCATCCGTTCACCGCAATGATCGTGCCGAGCAGCGGCCCGGTGAGATCGACGCCCAGTACGAACCGGTATACAAGGATGCAGATGAGCCCCGAGGCCGCGAAATTGAGCAGCGCTCCGCCCAGGCCTCCGGTTTCTAGAAGGTCCTGATTCGTACCGCCGCGCACGCAGATATCTACGAAGCCTTTCCACGAGCCACGGACAAGAATCAGCGACAGTAGCGCGACTGCCGAGTAGAACGCGATGAGCGCAAGGAAGCTCCAATCAGGGTATGCGGCCAGCTGGCTCGATGGGGATTCCAAGGTGATCCCCAATCCTCGGATGACGTTGGCGGCCGCTACGGCTATGAAAGCGGATGCGAAGCCTACGTTATAGAGGTTCATGCCCTTGTAAAGGCGCTTTGTCATGGCGGAGACGTCCTGCAGGACGTAGCCGGCGGCAAGGCCGGCCGCAATCGCCCCGAGCCATCCTGCGGGTGTACTTGTGGCCACGAAACTAACGAGAGGGGAAAGACCGGTACCGAAGAGGCCTATGACGATGTCAGCCAATGGCTTCCTGCGGGCGATTAAGCTCCTCAGACAGCAACCTGCTATGATGACGGCGCCCGATATGGGAGTCTTGCCGAAGAAGGCGAACCCTATGCACATGAACACCGCACTCGCTGCGATCCCGCGGTGCTCGCCCCCCGCGATGGCCAGCACGGCAGCCAGCAGCCCCATCAGCCCTGCGTTGATAAAAGCAGAACCGATATCACCAACGAGCGAGAAATCGGTGACGAGAAGTCCCGGCGAGCGCCATATGGCCATAAGCGACGCTAAGGGCGAGGAGGATGCGATGAAGCCGAATACCACCATAGATAGGGAGAACGCCGCGGAAAGATAAAGAGCTGTAGATGCCGCCCTTGCCCTGGAAGGTGTGGCCACGTCCATCTTGCCCCTCCTTATAAACAGGTCCGGCTATGACGCCGGACCCTTTCATATTTCACCATATGCCGTCTGTTATGCCTGCTTCTTGGCGCGCCCTTCGAAGAACTTGATGGCCTGGTCAGGATAAAGCGCGTAGGACAGGGCGTCCTCGATGCTCCCGTTGTAGGGTTTCACGGCCTCGATGCAATTCTGCATCTCGTCGGGGAGCTTGGGCCTTGCTTCCAGCACGGGTTCGTCGCCGATCGCCATCTTTTGCACTTCGGGGTCTATGCTGCCCGCAGGCCTTCCGTACTCACCCTTGATGTAGGCTTTGACTTCCTTGCTGATCATCTTGTAGCGCTGGCCGGTCATCACGTTCATGCTAGCTTGTACTCCGACAATCTGGCTCATCGGGGTCACGAGCGGAGGATAGCCGAGGTCCTGCCTTACCGCCGGCACTTCGGCCAGGATAGATTCAAGCTTGTTAAGGTTGTTGCTCTGGGTGAGCTGTGCCCTCAGGTTCGATATCATACCGCCGGGTATCTGGTAATTCAAGACGTCGGTGTCAACGGTCCTAGCCGCAACCACACCGGGATTCGCCGCTTCTATCTCCTCTTGTATTCCCTTGAGCAGCTGTGCCGTCGGCCTGATCCGCCTTACATCTATGCCGGTGTCGTACTCCGTATCCCTGAAAGCGACGATCATCGTCTCGTCAGGGGACTGGGACGATCCCATCGCGATCGTCGAGACGGCGCAGTCGATCACCGAAGCGCCGGCCTCTACGCCCTTCATGTAGGTCATGGAGGACATGCCGGACGTGTAGTGGGAATGGATCTGTACGGGGAGGCCGATTTCGGACTTCAGCGCGGCGACCAACTCGTAGCATGGATACGGGGACATGATTCCCGCCATGTCCTTTATGCAGATACTATCTGCGCCGAGGTCTGCGAACCTCTTTGCGTAGTCGACGAATCCCTTGATCGTATGTACGGGGGAGATCGTGTAGCAGAGGGCCCCCTGAAGGTGTGCGCCGGCCTTCTTGACCGCCTTGGCCGACCTTTCGACGTTCCTGATGTCGTTGAGGGCGTCGAATATCCTGACTATGTCTATGCCGTTCTCCACGGA
This sequence comes from Bacillota bacterium, assembly GCA_029565935.1. Classification (GTDB taxonomy): domain Bacteria; phylum Bacillota; class DTU025; order DTU025; family MWDF01; genus MWDF01. The sequence goes on from JAKQNF010000016.1 coordinate 43,554, forward strand.
CTTCTGGACGAACGTGTCGACCACGTCATCGGCGTACGGCCTGTATCCGACCAAGTTCTGCCCTCTAAGGAGCATCTGCATGGGCGTGTTCTTGATGACGGACCTAAGTAGCCTCAGCCTTTCCCAGGGATCCTCGTTAAGATACCTCATGGCGGTATCGAAAGTAGCCCCGCCCCATACCTCCATGGAGAAGAATCCGACCTTGTCGAGGTAGGCCGCTATCTTCATCATCTGCGGGGTCGTCATCCTGGTCGCGAAGAGCGACTGATGGGCGTCCCTCAATGTGGTGTCCATTATGCCTACTTTGCGTCCTTCGGCAAGCTTCGCTGGCCTAATCATTGAATCACCTACTTTTTCGGTAATGTATATGGATATTATACAGCATAAATAAGGTTGGTTGGTGCCTTGCCGCCGATATGTACGCTCCTTGGGACAATGAGGCGCCTTCATCCAACCAATGGTATGAAGGCGCCGATTTTGACCATTATCCTAAAGCCTTTAGATTATGCCCAGTTCCTTGCCGCGCCTGCCGAGTATCTCCAGCGCGATGTCTATGTCCTCGTCGGTGTGGGCCGCCGTCACGTTGGCCCTCAGCCTGGACTTCTTAGGGGGCACCGCCGGAGGTACTATCGGCGAGACGAACATGCCGTCGATGTGGCAGAGCCTGGTAAGCTCAAGCGTGGGCTCGTCCTCTCCTACGATTATCGGGATCACGCAGCTTTGTGTGTTAAGCGTATCGTAGCCGAGCTCGTTGAGCCCTCCTACGAACCTCTTGATGTTGCTGCGGACCTTGTCCAGCCTCCACTTCTCCGTTTCCATGACCTCTACGGAACCGATGATCGCACCGAGCGCCGCCGGGGGCACTGCCGCTGAGAATACGAAGCCCCTGGCGTTGTTCCTCAGGAAGGTTATGACGTCCTTGGAACCAGCTACGTACCCGCCGATCGACGGGATGGTCTTCGCAAGGGAGCCCGTCAGAAGGTCCACCGAGGAAATGGGCATGTCGAAGTACTCGAGGATGCCCTTCCCGTTCTTGCCGAGTACGCCGAGCGAATGTGCCTCGTCAACCACGAGCCACGCCTCGTACTTCCTGCAGATCCTCGAAAGCTCCGGAAGCGGGCATACGTCGCCGTCCATGCTGTAGACAGCATCCACTATCACCATGATGCCGCAGTTCGCGGACTGTTCGCGCCTGGCTTTAAGGAGCCTTTCCAGGTCCTCGGTGTCGTTGTGCCTGAAGCGCTGGAAGTCGGCCTCCGATATCCTGCAGCCGTCTATTATGCTGGCGTGCGCCAGCTGGTCGGATATTATAAGGTCGCGCCTTCCCATGAGGGCGTCGAACGTGGTGAGGTTGGCCATGAAACCGGAGGAATATACTATGGCGTCCTCGGTCCCCATGTAGTCCGCCAGCTTAGCCTCGCATTCATTGTGGAGCTTCGTCGTCCCCGAAAGGACCCTGACGCCGTGCGTGCCGGTGCCCCATTCCTCAAGGGCCTGCCTCGACCTCTCAAGGATGTGCGGATGGTGCAGCAGCCCGAGATAGTTGTAGGAGGAGTACACTATCATCTCTCGTCCTGCGATCTTCACCCTCGTATCGCCGACTTCGTCCACCTGCTGAAGGTAATAGTAGTGCCCGTTCTCCTTGAGGCCCTCGAGCCTCTGCTTGAATGCGCTTATCCTGTCTTCGATGGCGCCCATATGCCGTCCTCCAATCGAGTGTTCACATAATTGTGCACAAGCTAAGGAGTATGATACATGCACTAAGGGCGCCCGTCAATAAAAACGGGCGCCCTTAAGGAAAAATCGGTCGTCTGTCAGGCGAGGATGTATGCCAGCATCAAGCCGAGCGTCCCGAAGACGATTGCCCCTTTCCACCAGGCGGGCCCACCGTACATGTCGTCGGCCGGCGTGCCCAGCGCCCACGCGATCGCAAAGCCGCCCAAGAGCCCGCCGATGTGCGCCCATGCGTCGATGCCGGGGATCGTGAAGCTGATCACCAGGTTGATCGCGATGGCCGTTACGAACCTGGACCCTATTATGTACTTGAACAGCTCGGGCCGCCTTACACCCAGGTAAAGGATTGAACCGGCGATGCCGAAGATCGCCCCCGAAGCGCCGACGCCAACTACGTAAGGCTGGCCGAACATCGTGCTCAGGAGGTTTCCCGCCAGGCCGGAGGTTATGTACATGACCACGAACCGCCAACCACCGTAGATCCGCTCTGCGAAGGTGCCCAGGTTGTAGAGAGAGTAGGAGTTCAAGGCGATGTGAAGCAGCCCGTAATGGAGGAACATGGCCGTTATCAGCCTCCACCACTGGCCCTGCTGGACGAGGATGTTCACCTTGGCGCCGGCGACCACAAGGGTGTTCAAATCCTCGGAGCTTCCGAAGATCTCGAGCATGATGAAAGCGAGCACGTTGAGAACCAGGATCGAGACAGTGGGGCTCTTAAGATAGCTAAAAGGAGAGTTGCTCCTTGGGAATCTTATCAGCTTGTAGCGGTCCTTGCCGCCGTTTTCGTCTTTGTTGAATGACATGATATCCACCCTTCTTAATATACTAACGGATGGAAGGCCCGGTCCATTTGCATTATAATCATTATACAGACTGGAAGCGCAAGTGGCACACAACCCGCAAGGCTCCCAGCGCGGACTTGCCGACACATCTAAACATACCACACGGATTGCGATAACCTAATATCGACAGGGCGAGGCCTTTGAAGGCATCGACCAAGGAGGTTGACTCGGATTGAGGCTGATGCACATAGCCGACCTTCATCTAGGCGCCCCTTTGGGCAATCTCGGCGACTCCGCGAGGCACAGGTGCAAGGAGCGGGATTCCATCTTCCCGAGGATAGTCGACGCCGCCATCGAGAAGGCGGACATTCTGATAATATCCGGCGACCTCTTCGACAGGCACGACCCTGACGAGGCCCTTGCGGGCATGGTGAGGTCCGAGCTGCGAAGGCTCAAGGACAATAAGGTCCTTGCCTTGGTCGTGCCGGGCAACCACGACGAGATAACCTACACCAGGTCCACCTACAAGGACTTGTCCTGGGACGACTGCTGCAAGCTGGTGAGGACCCCTACGCCTTGGCCGGCCTTCAGGGGGGACGTGGCGGGACTCGACGTATACGTGTGCTCCTGCGCCTATACCGGGGGCGTGACGAGAAGAGAGGACCTGAAGGACCTTAAGAGGGTGCCGGACGGCGCGGTCGGGATACTGGCGATGCATTGCTCCCTGGACATGGACCTGCCTGGGGCGGACGAGGACAGGGCCATGAAGGTCTCCTCCAAGGACATAGAAGCGTCCGGCTACTCGTATGCCGCGCTCGGGCATATACACAAGCCCATTGTGAGGACATCGGGTAAGCTTACCATGGTGTACCCGGGTCTTCTTGACGGCATGGGTTTCAATGATATCGGCACCGGTAGATACCCCATCGCGGAATTTAACGGATCCGACGTCCGGCTCAGCTGGGAAGACATGCCGGGCCTCGCCGGATATTCGGCGCTGGAGCTGGACATCACCGGGATGGCCCCGGAAGATGCCGCGTCCAGGGTCCGTTCTAAGGCCCAAGGGGCCGCCTACCTGCTCGTCAGGCTCACGGGCACGATGCAGGCCTCTTTCTCACCTATCGGCCTGAGATCCGCGCTCGCCCCATATTTCTCGTTCGTACAGGTAGAATCCGACGCACTTCACCTGGACCCCTTTGAGCTTGATAACATGGCAAAGGAGAACACCCTCAGGGGCTCTTTCACAAGGAGGATGCTAGGGCGCCTGGAAAGCTGCGGCGAAGAGGAGAAGGGGCTGGTCGAGGCGGCCTTGAAGAAGGGGCTCGAGGCTCTGAGGCAGGAGGTGCAGGGAAGATGAAGTACTTGAGCCTTGCGCTGGAAGGATTCGGCTGCTTCAGGGAAAGGACCGTCTTCGAGTTCAAGGGTGGTATAGACACTTTGTACAGGCTCAACGAGTCCGGCAAGAGCACCATGGTCAACGGCCTCGTGCATACGATATACGGGCTGAGGAAACAGGGGAAGGACAAGTTCCGCTCCTGGCGCGGCTCCCCCTCGTTCCGAGGCGAGCTCACCTTCTCTTCCAAGGGAGGCACGTACAGGATAGACATGGACTTCGCTGCGGACAAGGTCGCGGTGAGCGTGTACGACGAGGACACGGGTGGCTTCGTGAATCTGATAAGGGGGCAGGTCCATGTCCCGGCGGGGAAGAGGAGCCAGAAGTACGATGCCTTCGTGCAGGAGCATTTCGGGACGATAGACGTGGAAGTGTTCAGGTCGGCGTTCGTGCTCGAGCAGCCCAACGAGAACGATCCCGGCCTGGGGAAGGGTTGGGGCCTGACAGCCAAGAGCGCGTACGGTGATTACGAAGGAGCTCGCCAAAAGCTCTTCGCGCGCCTCGGCAAGGACATGTCAACGGGCATTACGATGCGCCTTAAGCAATACGGCGAAAGCGACCAGCGCGAAAAGAGGCGGCTCGAGCAGGTCGAGGACTCCATCGAGGAAGATAGGGCGAAGCTGAGGAGGGCCAAAGAGGACCTGGACAGGATCGCCCCCTTGAACGAGAAGCTGCAGTCGAAGCTGCAGGAGGCTGAAGACGCAAGGCTCAACAAAATGAGCTGGACCGGACGAAGGACGGACGTCGAGGCATGGATGAAACTAAGGGAAAGGTGGATCGCAAAGAACGAGGAGCATTCTAGGAAAAAGGCGGACCTTGATCAGATCTGCGTGAAAATGAAGGAGAAGCAGTCACACGTCGCCGAGCTGGAAAATCTGAAGGCCGGCTTTGACGGACCGGGCATGCCGCCTTCGCGCCTGGATGCGATAATGGACGCCTTTAGCGAGGCCAAGGGGGCCATCAAGGATGCAAAGGCGGTAAAGGCGGGGCATGGATGGCAAGGCGGATTGTCCGGCGAGCTGCTGGAGACGGACCTGACCGAAGCAGGGGCCGAACAGAGGCTGATGGCCGTCTACGCAAAAGCGTCCGAAGCGCGCAGGATGCTTGATGAGGCCGTCTTTGCGCGCGAAGCGTGGGAAAGCCGGTTCAAGGATGTGGCCGGCCTTACAGACGATGACAGGGAAATGATGGGAAAAGAAGCCTCGAAGAAGGAGAAAGCGGACCTAAAAGGCAAGAGCGGCCCTCTGGTCAAGTTCTCTCCCGTTTTGGGGATATTGGCCGGATTCGTTATTGCCTACCTTCTGTTCAGGAAGCCCTCCGACAGGACGGCCATGGTGTTGACGATCGCCCTTTGCTCCGTGCTCGGCTTCGTCCTGAAGGCATATCTTGAGAGAAGACCTGCGGTCAAACCTGAAGAGGGCGCATCAGGGGATTCGGGCCTGGAGGCCAGGATAAAGTTGTTCGATGAGATGAAAGCATCCGTAAAGCCGGCTCTGCCGGAAGACGTAGCGGCGACTTGTCGGCAGTTGTCGGATGTGATGAGGGATGCCGATTCTCTTTCTCGCCTCGCCCTTATCACAGCGAGGGCCATCGGGCGGATAATGGCGAACGACACAGCCGATGCCTGTGACATCGCAGGTTATGACATGGATCTCGGTGTGAAGGGTCTCATGGCGAAAGAAGGGGATTTCTGGTCCGAGGCCATAAGGAAGAACAACGCCAAAAACGAGCGCCAGAAGCTCATAGAGGCCAAAGCCTCGCAGATCGTGACGGACGAGAAGGTCATAGACGGGCTCATAAACGCAAGAGGGTCCGACATACAAGCGCTCACGTCCGACGTGGAGGCGACCAGGCAGCAGGCCGAGGCCATCATGTCCGAATGGGAGCGGAAGTTCTCCCACTGTACGTACCTCAAGGTAACCATCGACAAGGAAGCGCTCATGGATGCGCAGCAAGAGCTGAGGTTGGCCGAGGAGGGCGAGAAGGAGTACGACAGGATCGCCAAGGACCGCTCCGATGAGGCCGGAAGGCTCAACGATGAGCTGAGGGAGGCAAGGTCGCACGACATCGACAACATACCGGAGCTGGAAGAGAAGCTAGCGTACGAAGAGGGGCTCAAGGAGGCGCTGAAGTGCGAAGAACGTGCGCTGGCGCTAGCCATAGAGCAGCTCGACGCGGCCAATGCGGAGTTTGGCTCATCCTCCCTTAAGGCGATGAAGAAGAACGTCACTGAGCTGCTCGGCTTGATAACCGGAGACAGCGCAAGGGTGGTGGAAGTCGGGGAGGACCTGAGGCTCATGATCTCGTCCGACGGGACGGCCGTATCGTACGACCAGCTTTCTCAGGGAACGAAGGACCAGCTTAACGTATGCGTCAAGGTGGCGGCCGCGGAGCTTCTGGGCGAGGGCAGGAGCATGCCGATGTTCTTCGACGACTCCTTCGGCACTACTGACGAGACGAGGCTGGGCAGGATAAGGGAGCTGCTTGTGAGGATGTCCAGAACGAGGCAGTTCATAGTCCTCTCCCATTCCAAGGAAATAGACGGATGGGGCGTGAGGGTGAACATTACATAAATTCCCGCAATGATTTATGATTATGTTATCTTTGCCGACCGGAGGGACCGCGATTGTTCAAATCCGAAAGAAACGGGATATCGCCTGCGCTTATATGGACTTCATTGATAATCTGCTCCCTCGGGTACTACATGGTAAGCTTCCACAGGATGGCCCCGGCGGTGATGGCATCCGAGCTGAAGGCCGAATTCTCTACGTCGTCGACGGTGCTTGGCCTTCTTTCTTCCGTCTATTTCATAGTCTACGGGCTGGTGCAGATCCCGATCGGGTACCTGGTCGACAGGTACAACCCGGGCAAGGTGATGGGCATCTTCACCGCATTCGCGGCCGTGGGATCCGTCCTTTTCGGCATGTCGACGAGCTTCGGGGCCGCCCTCTTCGCAAGAGGACTCACCAGCCTGGGCCTCGCCGCCATATACGTCCCGGCGACGAAGCTCTTCGGCCAGATCCTGGACAGGAAGGGCTTCATGCTCGCCACCGGCATAATCCTCGGCATAGGCAACTTAGGATCGTTGACGGCCACCGGCCCGCTTGCCGCTATCGTAGAGGGCATTGGCTGGAGGGCCGCCTTCTATATAATGGGCGGCGCCACGGCAGTCATATCCATCCTCATGGTCACATTCATGGGCAGGGCGAAGTTGGCGGGCACGAGCGCCGATGGAAAAGCGAGAAGGGCTTCCAGCAGGAAGACGTCAGGTTATGACGTAGCGTTCGCCCTTGTCCTAGGGCTAGGTATCTTCCTGAAGAACGGCCCTATGTTCAGCTTCCAGGGCCTCTGGGGAGTCCCGTACGTGATGGACGTGCACGGGCTCACCCGCATGGAGGCGAGCTCGGTTATGATGCTTATGGCACTCTCCGCGTCCTTGGCCGGTCTCCTTACCGGAGTTTTGAACAAGGTCTCGGGTATCGGGGAGCGCAGGATGATGAGCATCACTTCCATATTGTATGCGGTGTCCTGGATACCGATAGCCATCCCCTTAGGCGCGTACGCCATACCATCCCTCAAGGCGACATCGCTTGTGTTCGGCTCCACGAGCACGATAGTGGGCATAACCATGCAGGCCGTTATAGTGGGCGGGGTGGACGAGAGCGTCAGGGGCGCCGTGGTCGGCTTCGTGAACAGCATGTCCATAGCCGGAGGGGCGGTCTTCCAGCCTTTGATGGGCTACATCCTGGACAGGGCCCAGGCCTTAGGCGCGGGCCTGGCCTCTGGATATTCGTCGGCGCTTATCCTTGATTTGCTGGCGGCCACGGTATCCGCCGTCTTGTTCATCACCGCCGCGATGCTGGCGAAGAAAACCGAAGGCAAGCTAGATAGCCAGGCCTCCGGATTGGAGGCGGCAAGATGAAGGGCGGCAGGACATCGGGTGTGGGAGGAAAAACAGGCGGCATCACCGCGCACGGCGGACTCGGCGTGCTGGTAGTATGCTCTTTGTGTTTCTTCCTGGCGAACGTGCACAGGATATCCCCAGGCGTCTTCGCCGCGGAGCTCATGCGCGAATTCAGCGCGTCGGCCTCGGTGATGGGTCTTCTTTCTTCCAGCTATTTCTATACATATGCGATTCTCCAGGTGCCCGTCGGCATACTCTGCGACAGGTTCAAGCCGGGGCTCGTCATGGGCATATCCATGACGGCGGGAGCGGCAGGGTCTGTGCTGTTCGCGATGAGCGGCTCCCTGGCCATGGCTATAGTCGGCAGGGTCGTACTGACGGCGGGGATCTCGGCGGTGTTCATAGCGGCGATCAGGTTGTTCGGCTTGGCCTACGGGAGTGACAGGGCTTCGTTTGCGACTGGAATTATGGTAGCCGTCGGGAACGTCGGCGGCATGTCTGCGACGGGGCCCTTGGCGTATTCGGTGGTGAACTTCGGCTGGAGGGCGTCCATGTATGCCATCGGGGCGATTACGCTGGCGGCCGGGATTGCCGCCATAGCGCTGACCAAGGATTACGGGCACGGATCGCAACAGGACGGTCACCCGGAGGAGGAAGGCCTCTCCTTGAAGAACGGGCGCAAGGACTACCTTACGATGCTGATCCTGCTCTCCCTGGCCGTGATGGTACAATACGGCAGCCAGATGGGCTTCCAGGGATTATGGGGAGTCCCTTTCATAACCGACGTATACGGGCTCACAAAGACAGCCGCCGGCAACATAATGATGCTGGCAAGCCTCGGGGCCGCGATAGGGGCGCCGCTCATAGGATGGCTCGTGGGAAGCAGGGGCGTCAGCGCCCACAGGCTCGCGCTCGTATCAGCATCCATATTCTTCCTGTCATGGTTCGTGGTCATAAAGAAGTGGGACGCATCAGGGCTTGGGATGCTCGGCGCCGGGGCATTCTTGCTTGCCGGCGGCAGCTCGTTCACCTCCGTGCTCAATCCCTATTTCTGTCAGAGATACGTAGCATCCGGCTCTAGGGGGCTGTTCTTCGGAGTGCTGAACGCCGCCCCCATGTTGGGAGGAGCGCTCTACCAGCCGATCATGGGATATGTGATCGACGCTTTCGTATCGGCGGGGAAAGGCCTGGAGGCAGGATATTTCTCCGCATTCAGGCTGGGGCTCGTAAGCGCGGCGGTGGTATTGGCCCTAAGGATCGTCTTCCACTTTAAGTACTCCAGGATGAAGGGCCTGCAGGCCACCGGCACAGAGGAGATGCCCCAGTGAACTAAGGTCATAGCCTGCCGGCGTTATACAGGCTCTTCATGTTCCTTGCGAACACGTCATCCAGGTAGGACATGCCGTTCTCCTTCAGGACCTGCTTGACGCCCGCCTCGAGCCTTCCTTCGGGATCGTCGCTGCCATTAAGCACCCAGGCAGCCTGGTCCTTGTCCAGACCCGATCTGAGCCTTATCCTCTGCAGCTTCCCATCGTTCATCGGGCAGGCTTCCTGGCATCTCATGCATCCGACCATGCAGTGGCTAAAGCTTTTCTCATACCATCCCGGCAGCTTCTTGGCATCCTCGTTCGCGAGCGTCATGCACCTGCTCGCATCGAGCATGAAGCCTCGGTTTTCTATCGCGCCCGTAGGGCATGCCGACTCGCAGATGTCGCAGCCTCTGCATTCGTCAGAGAGGTAATCCGAGCCCAAATCCTTCTCAAGCGGTCGTATCGGCGCCGGGTACGAGGATTCGACCTGCCTTGTCGCGATGTAGCACCTGAGCCTTACATAGCTTCCCATGCCGTGAACGTACGCGATGTTGTTCCTGCCGTACTTGGCTAGGCCCAGAAGAACGGCCAAGGTCTTGAAGGGTGCCCTTATCGGCGTGGCCTTACCAAACACATTCTCCACGGCGGCGTCTACTTTGCCGATCAAGGCCTTGTCGTCAATATAAGTAGGAGGGACAAGGGCGTATGCCGTCCTTCCTCCTGCATCCACGGGCATCTCGAACAAAGGGGCCCTCATCGCGGCCATCACCACCGTGGCGCCTGGAAGGTCCATCTCTGATAGCTTCTTCTGCGCTGAAAGGTAAGTATCGAACACCGCACCGCCGATGTCCCCCCTGAGGGACCTGATCCTTTCGATGCAAAGGTCAACCAGCGCAGCCGGCCCCCACGCGAACCTCGCGCTGCCGACCTTATCGAGCTCATCAAAACCGTACAATCCAAGACACCTCCCGTTGATGCATCTTCAACGCCGACCCGGCCATGACCTTCCGTAAAGGATTAACCATGACGGCGGCGAAAGGCCTTACCGATAGGCGATACGGGCTCGACCCGAGCATATAATAGTGCCGGGGACCCTTCGGACAGGATCCCCGGCGGTTAAAAGGAGGAAGGGAAGATTGGTTCTGGCTACATATTAACGTCATATTGAACAATATGCAATATAGCATAAAGTATTTTTTACAGTGCAAAATACAGATAATTGCAGATTAGTCGGAAGGAGGCTCGAAAATTGGGACACATTGCCTTCAAATGTGCATATAACGACAATAGGGCTAATGATATGCCGGTCGTCGGGTACATGGGCGCGTGCACGAGGCCGACCGCGGCGTATAACGTGAAGAAGGGCTCGCCGTGGTGTTCGCTTCCAGAGTGCCCGTGCAGTGCCTATGTTCTCAAAGGGGAGCCCAGGCCGGAGGAACCTTGCCAGGACAGCAGGATCCTTCTGGAATGGAAAGCATATGCGGGATTCGACCATGACGGGCCGTGGAGCTGGACGCCGAGGAAGATCAACAACGCGGATGTCGGCGACCTAACCTTCCTTACGACGAGATATCCCGGGGCGGGGGAGGCCGAGCGCTTCATATTCGCGGTCTTCAGGATAGCCGAGGTGGTTTCCTACGATCCGGACAAATCAGGCTGGGTCAAGGCGGACGATGAGCTAAAGCTCGCGCTTTCCCCGGACGAGCTGGTGTACTTCTGGGACCATTACAAGAACCGTGGCAATCCCTCCTACATCGGCTGGGGCAGCGGAAGGTTCAGATACCTTGACGGTGAGCAAGCCAAAAGCGCCATGGCCGCCGTCGCGGCCCTGGTCAAAGACCCCAAAAGGAAGGGAATCGCCCTGGAGTTGGCGCGTTTGGCTAAGGCCGGCAAATGACGCCGGAATAAGGCGAATGGCCGTGAACCGCCTATTCACAGATGGTATAATCTTCTTCAGGCAGGAGATTTCCGATTTGGGGTGGTTTTATGGGAAGCCTCGACCTTAGCGGGCATCTGAACATAGAGGACGTCATCGACGTAGCACGGAGGAACCGGCACGTAGCCTTATCGGCAAGCGCGCTCGAGCGGGTCACAAAGGCGAGGGACCTGATCGAGAAGTGCGTGGATAAGCGCAAGGTCGTCTACGGGGTCACGACCGGCTTCGGGAAGTTCGCCAACGTGGCCATATCCAGCGAAGACACGAAGCTCCTGCAGAGGAACCTGATCATCTCCCACGCCACCGGGGTGGGGGAGCCTCTTCCGGTCGACCAGGCGAGGGCCGTGCTCCTGCTGAGGGCGAACGCGCTCGCCAGAGGCCACTCCGGCGCAAGGCCGGAGCTCATAGGAATGCTCATCAATATGCTGAACAAGGACGTCGTCCCGGTCATCCCCTCCAAGGGGTCGTTGGGGGCGAGTGGGGACCTTGCGCCCTTGGCCCATATGGCCCTTACGGTGATCGGAGAGGGTGAAGCCTTCTACAAGGGCAGGAGGGTGCCGTCCTCGGAAGCCCTCGAGAAAGCGGGGCTCAAGCCGCTGGACCTTATGGAGAAGGAAGGCCTAGCCCTGATAAACGGCACTCCGGTGATGACCGCCATAGCATCGCTTGCCATGCACGACACGCTGATACTGCTCAAGGCCGCGGACATCGCGGCCTCCATGACGCTCGAGGCCATGAATGGCCTGAAGAGCGCGTTCGACCTGCGGGTGAGCGGGGTGAGGCAGCATCCGGGGCATGCGGTGGTGGCAGAGAACGTTCTGAAGCTGACCAAAGGAAGCAGGATGCTTACGGACGCGGGCGGGGACAAAGTGCAGGACCCCTATTCTCTCAGGTGCGTACCACAGGTGCATGGAGCTTCCAGGGACGCGTTCTCCCACATATGGAGGGCCGTGTCCGTCGAGATAAACTCGGTGACCGACAATCCCCTCGTATTCCCAGACGACGGGGAAGTGATATCCGCTGGCAACTTCCACGGCCAGCCGATAGCCCTCGTCATGGACTACCTCAAGATAGCGGCGGCGGAGCTGGCCGACATATCCGAAAGGCGCATCGAGCAGATGGTCAATCCCAGCCTCTCGAGGCTTCCTGCGTTTCTTACGGAGCACGGCGGCCTCAACTCGGGCATGATGATAACGCAGTACGTGGCCGCATCCCTCGTATCCGAGAACAAGGTGCTCAGCCATCCGGCGAGCGTCGATTCCATACCGACTTCGGCTAACCAGGAAGACCATGTCAGCATGGGCACGATCGCGGCAAGGCAGGCGATGGAGGTGGTGGGCAACGTAAGGAGCGTGCTCGCCATCGAGCTCATGTGCGCAGCGCAGGCCCTAGACATGAGAGGTTCGGCCGGGATGATGGGCAAGGGCACCGACGCCGCGTACAAGGTGATAAGGAGCGTCGTCGGGCGCCTTACCGAGGACAGGGTCATGTACAAGGACCTCGAGAAGGTTACGGCCCTTGTCGAGGACGGTACGCTGGTGGACGTAGTCGAGAGCGTGGTCGGCGAGCTTTGATGGCATGCCCGAGTACATATCTTAAGGAGGAGCGAGGTCGATGTATGACGGTATAGGTAAGTTCGGCTTGGACCTAAAGGGCAAGCTGCCGGGACCATGCGTCTTCGAGCGGGGCATAAGGAGGGCGCCGGACCGCGGCTACAGGCTCACCAGGGCGCAGACGGAAACGGCCCTTATGAACGCCCTGAGGTACGTGCCATCGCAATACCACGACGAGCTTGCCCCTGAATTCCTCGAGGAGCTTGTGAGCCGCGGCAGGATCTACGCATACAGGTTCAGGCCCTCCGGGAGGATATACGGAAGGCCTGTGGACGAGTACGAAGGGAAGTGCCTGGCGGGCAGGGCGTTCCAGGTGATGATAGACAACAACCTCGACTTCGACGTGGCCCTGTACCCGTATGAGCTGGTCACCTACGGCGAGACAGGCTCTGTCTGCCAGAACTGGCTGCAGTACCTACTAATAAAGAAATATCTGGAAGAGCTCACGGAGGACACGACCCTGGTCGTGGAGTCGGGGCACCCCCTCGGGCTGTTCCCGTCCAAGCCGGAAGCTCCAAGGGTGATAATCACGAACTCGCTCATGATAGGCATGTTCGACAACATGCGCGACTGGGAGGTCGCAGAGCAGATGGGAGTCGCCAACTACGGCCAGATGACCGCGGGAGGCTGGATGTACATAGGCCCGCAGGGCATAGTGCACGGGACGTTCAATACGATCCTGAACGCCGGAAGGGCGAAGCTCGGGATCGCGGAGCACAAGGACCTCACCGGCCGGCTCTTCGTGTCGTCCGGCCTTGGCGGCATGAGCGGCGCCCAGCCGAAGGCGGCGGAGATCGCGGGCGCAGTGGCGATCATCGCCGAAGTGGACGGATCGAGGATAAGCACCAGGCACTCACAAGGGTGGGTGAAGAAGGTCGTAGAAAGCCCCAGGGAGGCATTCGACCTGGCCGCGAAGCACATGGCCCGCAAGGAGCCCATGTCGGTCGCCTATCACGGCAACATAGTGGACCTGCTCGATTACGCCGTCAAGGAAGGGCTGAGGATCGACCTGCTCTCAGACCAGACCTCATGCCATAACGCCTACGAGGGTGGGTATTGCCCCCAGGGGATAAGCTTCGACGAGAGGACGAGGCTCCTAAGCGAGGACAGGGCGAAGTTCAAGGAGCTGGTGGACAAGAGCCTGAGGAGGCACTACGAAGCCATAAGGGAGCTCGTCGCCAGGGGGACGTACTTCTTCGATTATGGCAATTCCTTCCTGAAGGCGGTCTTCGACGCCGGGGTGATCGAGATATCCAAGAACGGGGTGGACGAGAAGGACGGCTTCATATTCCCGTCCTACGTCGAGGACATAATGGGTCCCCAGCTGTTCGATTATGGCTACGGGCCGTTCAGGTGGGTCTGCCTTACCGGCAGGGAAGAGGACCTCAGGAAGACGGACGAGGCGGCGATGGGCTGCATAGACCCCGACAGGAGGGGCCAGGACAGGGACAACTACATCTGGATAAGGGACGCCGATAAGAACAGGCTTGTCGTCGGAACGAAGGCGAGGATCTTGTACCAGGACGCCGAGGGCAGGACGAGGATAGCCCTTAAGTTCAACGACATGGTGAGGAAGGCGGAGACCGGCCCCATAATGCTCGGCCGGGACCACCACGATACGGGCGGTACGGATTCTCCCTTCAGGGAGACGTCCAACATCAAGGACGGCAGCAACGTGATGGCCGACATGGCGACGCAGTGCTTCGCCGGCAACGCCGCCAGGGGAATGAGCTTGGTGGCTTTGCACAACGGGGGCGGGGTGGGGATCGGCAAGGCCATAAACGGGGGGTTCGGGCTGGTGCTCGACGGTAGCCAGAGGGTGGACAGGATCATCGAATCGGCCATGATGTGGGACGTCATGGGAGGAGTCGCAAGGAGGGCCTGGGCGAGGAACCCGGCCTCCATAGAGACCTCGGCCGAGTACAACAGGAAACACGAAGGTAAAGGGCATATCACCATACCCTATGTGGCCGATGCTAACAAGGTCAAGGTCTTGGTGGCAGAAAGGCTGGATAGCAGATGAGCGGACACGGCGGGAAAGCCACGGCCCACGTGCACGGACCCGGCTGCGGCTGCGGACACGACGGGCATAGGATAGGAGACATCCATGAGACGGCAAAGCACGAGGGCAAGGAATTCGACCTTGTGATCGTCAACATAGGCACGCTCGCGACGCCGAAGGGACGCACGGCAAGGGCCGGGGACGGCCAGGCCGAGATAAGCTTGACGAAGGATGCCTGGATCGGGGTGAAGGACGGCCTCATCACCGAGGTCGGCGGCATGGCGGACGGCAGGGGCAACGCATCGGACCTTGCGACGGACGTGCTGGACGCGGGGGGGCTTCTAGTCACCCCCGGCCTCGTCGATTCCCACACGCACATGGTCTTCGGAGGCTGGAGGCACAAGGAGCTGGCCCTTAAGCTGAAGGGAGTACCCTACCTGGAGATCTTGAAGGGCGGCGGTGGCATACTAAGCACCGTGAGGTCCACAAGGGCGTCCTCCCTGGACGCGCTGGTGGAGAAGGGCCTTTGGATCCTTGACCAGATGCTCGAGCACGGCACAACTACGGTGGAGGCGAAGAGCGGCTACGGGCTTACACTGGAAGACGAGATGAAACAGCTGGAAGCGCTGGCCATCATGGCGAAGGAACACCCCATAGACATCGTTCCCACGCTCATGGGGGCGCACGCGGTGCCGGAGGAGTACTTCGACGATAAAGAGGGCTACATCAAGCTCATCTGCGAAAGGATGATACCGGAGGCCGCCGCGAGGGGCCTTGCTGCCTTCTGCGACGTGTTCTGCGAGAAGGGCGTCTTCAGCCCCGCAGAGACATCGCGCATCTGCGAATGCGCGAGGACGTACGGCCTAGGCGTAAAGATACACGCCGACGAGATCAACGATACCGGAGGGGCGCGCCTTGCGGCCGGGCTCGGAGCGATCACGGCCGAGCATCTGATCCATGCGGCTGATGACGGGTTGAGGGCCATGGCCGAGGCCGGGACAATCGCGGTGCTGCTCCCTTGCACCTCCTTCTATCTGGACGAGGACTACGCCCGGGCGAGAAGGATAATAGAGCTCGGTGCGCCGGTGGCTTTGGCCACGGACTTTAATCCCGGCTCCACCACGAACCTGAATCTTCAGATGGCCATGACCATCGCCCTTCTGAAGTACAGGATGAGGCCCGAGGAGGTGCTCACCGGCGTCACGCTGAACGGCGCCGCAGCCATGGGCCTTGCCGAAAGCCACGGGAGCATAGAGCCCGGGAAGGCCGCCGACCTGGTCATCTGGCAGGCGCCTGACCTCGACTATCTCCTTTACCGCTACGGGACGAACATGGTCGGGACGGTCGTTAAAGCAGGAATCGTACACGGTGCCGGGCAGGGGCATTCCCACTGAAAATTTGGAGGTTACCAAGTGAAGAAACTGGTTGAGCTGAGCGTCGAGGATTTCCTGGAAGCATTGTCATCGGACTGTCCCACGCCGGGAGGCGGCAGCGTGGCGGCCTTGGAGGGCGCGTTCGCCTCGTCCCTTGTAGAGATGGTGGCAAGGCTGACCATCGGGAAGGAGAAGTACAAGGAGCACGAAGAGCTCATGAGATCCGCCCTGGAGGAAGCATACAGGCTCAGGGCCGAGCTTACCGACCTTATAGACATGGACAAGGAAGCTTACGACAACGTCACTTCGGCGTACAAGCTGCCCAAAGGCACGCCCGAGGAGAAAGCCGAGAGGTCCTCTGCCATACAGCACGCCCTCAAGATGGCTACGAACATACCCCTGGAGACCATGCAGAAGGCCTCTCGTTGCCTTGATCTCATCGGGAGGATCAAAGGCAAGGTGAACGTGAACTGCGCAAGCGACCTAGAGGTGGCCGAGCTGAGCGCCAGCGCCTCCATGAAAGGGGCATGGCAGAACGTGATGATAAACCTCGAGGGCGTCAAGGACGAGGATTTCGTGGAGAAGACCAGGCGCTTGTGCGCCGTCAGGTAGATACCGAACATTCCAAACGATCCTCCCGCCATGAGCCGCATATACGGCATTAACTGCCTGCGCACCAAGGAAGCGCAGGCAGTTTCTTCTCTGTATACCTATAGACACATCTGGATTCATAGATTGACAGCGACTGGAAGGCGAAGATATAGTATAAGTGATATATCATTGATACACCATCGGTATATCTACTTATCCAGACCGGAAAGCGAGGTTCGGCATGGAATACGGCTCGCTTAGCGAAAAGGCGTACAACCTTATAAAGGACAGGATACTCACCTTCGAGAAGGGCCAGTACATAAGCATGAGGGAGATGTCTTCCCAGCTGGGCATAAGCTACACACCGGTGCGTGAGGCGTTCTTGAAGCTCAAGAGCGAGGGTTTGCTGGACCTTGAGCCGAACGTAGGGTATTTCGTCCCCAAGCTGGACATAAAGGACCTGATGCAGATATACGAGGCGAGGGAGTGCATGGAGAGGTTCGTCTTCGAGAAGGCGTTCGATTTCCTCACAAAGGAAGATATCGACGCCCTCAAGGAAAGCGTCCGCAAGCAGGCTTTGCACCTTTCGGATCGTGACATAAAGGAGTACTTGAAGGAAGACGAGCGCTACCACATGGTCTTCTTCAAGGCGGCGAACAATCCCTACCTTACGGACCTGGTCAGGTCCATCCGTGCCAAATACCTGGTCTGCTCCAAGAGGATCAGGCACGGTAGCGACGTAGCGCTCGAAGAGCACATCAAGATCATAGAACTCATCGAAAAGGGCGAGAAACTAGAAGCGGCGGAGCTCATGCAGCATCACGTCACCCAGGCAAAGCTGCGCATGATGGAAGGGTACATCGCCTACAACGGATGATCGGCCTTCCGCCGAGCATGCGGCGGACGATACGGCCGGTCGGACACTACGAACAACAGAAGAACGGTCCAGCGCAATGATATGTCCGGGACAAGGCCACCGGCTTGCACTAACGATGCGGGACATAGCGGAATCACTGCTAACAGCCCTTGTTTAGTTCGCTACTCATGCCATTTGAGTAAGGCAACGAAAGGGGATCCAGGCATATGATTCACGTACGTACCAGGATCGAAAGGCCCAAGGACGGTATAGTCTCGTCATTTTATAGCATCCCTTCAGCCACCATACATGAAGCGGGGGGCCGGATAGGCTTCATAGACCCCGCGATAAAACCCATTAGCAAGGGAATGAAGATATGCGGCCCCGCCTTCACGGTGCAATGCGCGCCGGGGGACAACCTCATGCTGCACAAGGCGCTGGAGAAGGCCCTGCCCGGAGACGTCATCGTCGCCTCCGTGGGAGGAGGGTACGAGTACGGCTACTTCGGCGGCCTGATGGCGGTCTCGGCGATGTCCAGGAAGGTGGCCGGCCTTGCCATAGACGGTTGCATAAGGGATTCGCAGGAGATAATCCGGATGGGTTTCAGCATCTTCAGCAGGGGGACGGCGATCAGGGGCACGGTCAAGGGCACGTTGGGGCTGGTCAACTATCCGATCGTGTTCGGCGGACTCATGGTCAATCCCGGGGACCTGATAGTCGGCGACGACGACGGCCTGGTCGCAGTCCCGCTGGCCGATGTGGAGGACGTGCTGGAAAGGTCGATCAAACGCACGGAGAACGAGATCCAGAAGGCCAAGGTTTTGGCGACCGGCGTGTCGAGCGTGTCGTACAACAAGCTGGACGCCGTCTTTGAGGCGCTGGGCCTGGTGGAGGAATAGAGCATGAAGATAGATTCCCTTAAGCTCGGCAAAGCTGCCGCGGCGATCCTGGTGGGCCTGGGAGAGGATCCCCAAGATGCGCTCAAGGCCGCCGAATGCCTCGTCTACGCTGACATGACCGGCGTATCCACGCACGGCACCTACCTGTTGAAGCCGATATACGAAAGGGCGAAGGCCGGGATGCTTAGGCTTCCGACGGAAGCGAAGCTGATCTCCGATTCTAAAGCAACCGCGACCATCGACGGCAACAACGGCCTAGGGCCGGTCGCCGCGACGATGGCCATGGAAACGGCCATGAAGAAGGCCGGCGAATTCGGCATGGGCATGGCACTGGCGAAGAACACCAACAACGTAGGCTGCCTCGGCTACTACACGGGGCTGGTCGCCAGGGCGGGCATGATAGGAATCATGGCCTGCAACGCCAACGCCTCGATGGCGCCGTGGGGAGGGGCCCAGGCCTATTTCGGCACAAATCCGATATCCATCTCGGTGCCAACAAAGAAGGGCCATCCTATCGTGCTGGACATGGCCTCAAGCATCGTGGCCAGGGGCAAGATAAGGAAGGCGTCGCGCGAGAAGGGCAAGATCCCCGAAGGCTGGGCCCTCGACAAGGAGGGCAGGCCTACCACCGATCCTGACGAGGCCCTGGAAGGTACGCTCCTGCCCATCGGCGGTCCTAAAGGATCGGGACTTGCGATGGTAGTGGACCTGGTAGCGGGGATGCTCTCGGGGGCCAGCTACGGTCCGTCGGTGAGAAGCTTCCACAGCCTGGAGGGTCCCACGGGCGTCGGGGCCGCCTTCATTGCGATCGATCCGGCCAGGTTCATGGGACTGGATGAGTACAGGGGCCTTGTGGGCGCATACATAGACGACATGAAAAAGACAAGGAAAGCCACAGGACATCCCTCGATCCTCTCGCCTGGGGAGATCGAGGCGATGAGGTGGGAGAACGCACGGGCCGCAGGGGTGGAGCTGGACGACGCAGCGGTGTCGACCCTGAACGAGCTCCTCGGCAAGGTCGGCTCGGGCATGGTACTCGGAGGCTTGGGATAATGGACTGGATCATCAGGGTAGATACGAGGACTGGGAATATAAGGAAGGATAGGGCCACTCCGGAGGAACTGGGCTGGGGCGGCAGGCTCCTCGTGGCCAAGGTGTTGCTGAGGGAAGTGCCGCCCGTGTGCGAACCTCTCGGCAGGCACAACAAGCTCCTTTTCGCCTGCGGACTTCTCGCCGATGCGCCCATAACGACGACGGGCCAGCTGTCGGTGGGAGGCAAGAGCCCACTTACGGGAGGGGTCAAGGAGAGCAATGTGGGGGGCTTCGCCGGCAAAAGGCTGGCCAGGCTCGGCATAAGGGCTCTGATTCTAGAGGATGCGCCCGTTTTGCCGTCATTAAGGGTGCTCTTTGTCGGTGCCGACAGGGTGGAGCTCATAGATGCGCCCGAGTTGAAGGGCCTCTGGGTGGGTGACACCTTCAGGACGCTAAGGAGCAGGTACGGCAAGGACGTAGGGCTGATGGCGATCGGGCCCGCCGGCGAGATGCTCATGTACGGAGCGGGGGTGGCGGTGTCCGACGACGAGGACACCCAGGTGAGGTATGCGGCGAGGGGCGGCCTGGGCGCTTTGATGGGTTCGAAGGGCATCAAGGCGGTGGTCGTGGACGACAAGGATGCCAAGCAGCCTGTGTTCGCGGACAAGGAGCTTCTGATGAAGGGGGCCAGGGCACTCGTGGAGGGCCTGATGTCGGATCCGAAGACCGAAAACAGGCACATATACGGTACCCCGGCGATACTCGACCTGGCAAACAGGTCGGGCCTGCTGCCGACGAGGAACTTCAGCTCGGGATCCTTCGAGCGCGCCGACATGATCAACGGCGAGTATGTGAGGGGGACCATAGCGAAAAGAGGGGGCGAGGGAAGGTCCGGCACGGGGTGCGTGGCAGGCTGCGCCATAAGGTGCAGCAACATCTGGCCGGACAGGACCGGGAAGAAGATAGTGGCCTCCGTACAATACGAGAACATAGCTCTTCTAGGGTCCAATTGCGGGATCGGCGACATGGATCGCATCGCCGAGATGAACGACCTCTGTAACCAGGTCGGGGTCGATGCGATAGAGACGGGGGCCGCGATAGCTGTCGCCATGGAAGCAGGTGTAATAGGCTTCGGCGACGCCGAGGGTGCGAAGGGCCTCATAAGACAGATAGGCGAGGGCACCTACCTCGGCCGTATCCTCGGCAACGGGGTTGTCGTGACGGGAAGGCTCCTTGGGATCCGCCGCGTGCCGGCAGTGAAAGGCCAGGCCATACCCGGATACGACCCAAGGGCCTTGAAGGGCAACGGCGTCACGTACGTCACTTCTCCGATGGGCGCTGACCATACCGCCGGCAACGCCTTCGAGACCTTGAACACGATAAACCCGACGGGCAAGGAAAGACAGGTGGAATCCTCGCGCATGCTGCAAGTAAGGGCCGCGATGCTGGATTCGCTGGGCCTTTGCCTGTTCACGAGGCCGCCGATAAGGAAGAACCCCAAGATGCTGCTGGACATGCTGAAGGGCAGGTACGGAAGGGATTATTCGATAGGAGACGCGAGGAGGATCGGAGAGGACTGTCTCGACGCGGAAAGGGAGTTCAACAAGAGGGCGGGAGTGGACGAGACGGTGCGCCCCATGCCCGAGTTCATGCAGGAAGAGGCTCTTCCCCCCACCGGCGCCGTGTTCGACATACCCATGGAGGAGATGGCCAAGGTTTGGGACGTGAAGCTCGGCGAGGACGACATATAGGCGCGTGCTGAACGACTATCCGGGAAGGGCGGTGGATCGATGGAGCTAAAAGACAAGGTCGTAATAGTAACAGGTTCTGCGAAAGGGCTCGGCAAGGCGATTGCGGAGAAGTGCTTCGCCGAAGGGGCGAAGCTCGCCCTATGGGACATCGCCGTCGATGGTGTACGCGAAGTGGCGATGGGTCTAGACAAGACCGGCAAGAGGGCGAGGGGATACGAGGCGGAGATCACAGACGAGAAATCGGTCGAAAGGGCGATGCAAAGTACCATCGATGATTTCGGCAGGGTGGATGTGCTCGTGAACAATGCGGGGGTATCGCAGCACAAACCGATAGACCAGATGACTCTCGAGATCTTCGAACGGGTCATGAAAGTGAACGTGACAGGCACATTCCTGTGCTGCAGGGCTGCAGCTGCCGTGATGAAGGGGCAGAAGTACGGCAAGATCGTGAACATATCCTCGCTAGGGGCGAGGACCGGAAGGCCCGGGGTGGGCATCAACTACGCCGCATCGAAGGCCGCGGTGATCGGCATAACCCAGACCCTGGCCCGTGAGCTGGGGCCGAGCGGCATCTACGTCAACTGCATCTGTCCGGGACCGATACTAACCGAGCAGACGAAGCAGTATCCGCCGGAAGTGTTCGCGACGTGGAACGCCGGAAGGGCGATCATCAAGGACGGGCTCCCCGAAGATGTGGCGGATGCCGTGGTATTCCTTGCATCCGCAAGGTCGGCATGGGTGACGGGCATCACGCTCGACGTGAACGGGGGCATCCTCATAAGAGGGTAGGCGAAGCACAAATCGGCGTATAGGAGGCGGAAAATGAGCGGCCTGAGAGTAGTCGACATAAAGGACGTGGAGGGCATACTTAGAGACCCTCCGAGGAAGTCCTGGATCCTAATCTCCGAGAAGACCGTAGGGGCCAAGAACCTGGCGATGGGCGTGAACGAGACTTACCCTGGCGGCATGGTCCCCGACCACAAGCACGACCTCGAGGAGGAAGTGATGTACTTCATCTCCGGGAAGGGCAAGTTCATCACCCGGGACAGGGAGATAGACCTCCATGAGGGGATCTGCATATACAATCCCCCCGGCGAGGTGCACAGGATAGTCAACACCGGCGATGAGGTGCTCAAGTTCGTTTGGATATACTCGCCCCAGCTGGAAAGCCACAGGAAGTAATGTCTGTGAGGTGAAACTTATGAGCGATTGGAAGCTTCCCAGGACAGAAGGCCACATGGACAGGCCTTCGAGGATATATTTCCAGACGATGACCAAGCATGACGTCGAGGAGAGGCTTAAGGTCAACGACCTCCTTATAGTGCCTATCGGCTCCACCGAGAACCACGGGAAGGCCGGACCCTACGGCGAGGACACGTTTTTAGTCACGAGGATGGCAGAGATGGTCGCGGAGAAGACCGGCTGCACCGTGGCCGAACCGCTCTGGTACGGATCCCATCCGTTCAAGCACATAGGCCAACCGGGTACAGTCGCCATACCGGACGACGTGTTCACCGCCTATATAAGGTCCATGATATCAGGATTCTGGAATACCGGATTCCGCAAACAGATCTTCATCAGCCTGCACGGCCAGGAATACGCAATACCATCTGCTCTGCAGGAATGGGGCAAGAAGTTCCAGGTTCCGGCGGTGCTGGTCTTCCTGGACCTGCCGAGGATAATGGGACAGGCGCTGATGGACAAGGCGCACGGCGGGCCGTTCGATACCCCGTTCCAGCATGCCGATGAGGCCGAGACTTCATTGTCGCTCGCGCTTTTCCCCGAGCTTTGCGACATGGCCCATGCTGAGGACACCATCGTCCAGGGCTTCCTGCCGCCGGGTCACGTAGACAGGGGCGGGGACATATACGGCAATCCGATACCGGGTCACTGCCAGGTCGGTCTCAGCGGCATCGAATGCGTCGAGTATCCGGAAGGAGTGCTCGGCAAGGCCACAAAGGCAGAGCCCAGGAAAGGCTTCCTGGCAGTCGAGAAGGCCTGTGATTACATGGTCAAGCTGCATAACGACATCATGGCGAAATTCCCGGTGGGCGTTTTGCCGCCGATAGACATGGTGACCCAAAGGGACAAGGAGACGATCGAAGAGATAATCAAAGGACCGGAAAAAGGAGGCAGACACCTCTACATCCTAGGCTGGCCGTCCTGAGGAGGGACTTAAGGCGATACGACGACTAACCATCGAAAAGGAGGGGCATCCATGAACAGGAGACTAGTGCTGAAAGTTATGGCTGTGGGCATGATCCTAGCCGTGTTCGCGCTGTCCAGCGCAGGCCTGGCGGCTCCAAAATTGATATTGAAGCTAGCTCACGCAGACGCGGTGGACATCACGACCTCCAGGAAACACGCACAGTGCATAACGTTCGCGAACCTCGTCAACGCGCAGAGCGGCGGCAGGCTGGAAGTCCAGGTATTCGGCGCAGGCCAGCTTGGCGCAGAGAGAGAGTATGTCGAGGCAGTCCAGGCCGGAACGGTACAAGCCGGCATCGCATCCGGCGTCATCGGCAGCTTCTTCCCGCCAGCGATGATGACCGACATCCCGTACCTGTTCCCTACGGCCACCGTAGCTTGGAAGGTGCTCGACGGGCCGTTCGGCCAGAAGCTGTCCGACATGTTCCTCGCCCGTACCGGGATGAGGAACCTTGCATTCGCAGAGGTCGGCTTCAGGCACTTCACGAACTCCAAGAGGCCCATCAAATCCCCTGCAGACATAAAGGGCCTCAAGATCAGGGTCCAGGAGACCCAGGTATACCTAAGGCTCATCAACTCGATGGGCGGCAGCCCGACACCCGTCGCATGGACGGAGACCTACACCGCCCTGCAGACGAAAGTAGTCGATGGCCAGGAGAACCCGATATCCTCGATAGTCTTCGCCAAGCTGTATGAAGTCCAGAAGTACCTAACGCTGGACGGACATGTCTACGGGGTCGACTGGTTCGTGATCAACGAGAAGTTCTTCCAGAGCTTGGACAAGGACCTGCAGGAAATAGTCATGGAAGCCGCGAGGATCTCGGCGACGGTCGGCCGCGGCATGCAGCAGCTCCTGTCCTCGACCGGGCTTGAGACCTGCCAGAAGGGCGGTATGGAAATCTACCAGCCTACGACGGCAGAGCTCGCGCAGTTCAAGTCGGCGACACAGCAGCCCGTGATCGACTGGCTCAAGACGCAAGTCGATCCGAACTTGATCAACGAGCTGCTCAAGGCCGTCGATGAGGCATCCAAGTAAGGCTTGAATCGGCCAGTAATGCCGGGAAGGGGCGACCCTTCCCGGCCTCCGAGGCATGACGCGCCGCCCTTGGAAGCCTTGTGTGGATAATAAGCAAGGTAAGTGAGGTATTGGCTATGCGGGTACTTAAGTGGCTGTATGACAATATCAACAGGTTCGTCGATATTCTCATCGTCGTAGTGCTCACACTGATGATAGTCGACGTCTCGGTGGGGGTGTTCTACCGCTACGTCCTCAATCACGCGATCGCTTGGGTGGAGGAAGTATCTAGGTACCTAATGATTTGGACCGCGTACCTGTCGATGGGGATGGTATTGAGGGACGAACAGCACGTGGGGATAGAATTCGTCGTGAACTGGTTCCCTCCTGGCGGAAGGAGGATAATCAAAGTACTGTCGGACATCGTTGTGGAGATATTCCTTTTGGTGGTGATCATCCAGACCATAAAGTACTCCGAGGTCTTGAGCATACAAAGATCACCCGCGCTCGGGATTCCGATGGTATATCCGTATCTGGCGGTCACAGCCGGAGCCTTCCTAATGTTTATGGAGAACCTGAAACTCATTTACGAATATTGGACGGGCAAAAAGGTCCGATAAGCACGGAAGGAGTGCCGTTGAACCATGGCTTATGGATTTTTTGCGTTCTTCGTGACCATGCTGGCCGGCATACCCATAGGATTCGGCCTGGGCATAGGTTCGTTGGTCACATTGCTCGTAAAAGGGTATTCGTTGAGCACGATAGCGGCGAGGATGTTCACGGGCGTGGACAACTTCCCTATCATGGCGATACCCTTCTTCTGCATAGCCGGTGACCTTATGAGTGAAACCGGCATAACACAAAGGCTGGTCAAGTTCGCAGATACCCTGGTCGGTCACATTAGGGGCGGTCTGGGGCACGTGAACGTCGTTGCGGAGTGCTTCTTCTCCGGCATCACGGGCTCTGCCATCGCCGACGCTTCCGCGCTTGGTTCGATGCTCATCCCGTCCATGGTGGAGAAGGGTTTCGATGTGGGCTTCAGCGCCGCTGTCGTAGCTTCGGCCTCGGTCATCGGCCCGATCATCCCGCCCAGCATACCGTTCGTCGTCTACGGGCTTATAACGGGCACTTCCGTCGGAGGCCTGTTCATGGCCGGGATGGTGCCGGGCATCCTCCTTGCGATAGGGCTGATGATAGTCATCTACATCATATCCGTCAGGAGAGGATATCCGGCCAACGCTAAAAGAGCCACGCTGAAAGAGGTGTTCACGGCTACCTATAAGGCGATGGTGGCGCTGATGATGCCGATAATAATACTCGGAGGCATCATGCTGGGCATATTCACCGCCACTGAAGCATCCGCGGTCGCCGTCGTCTACGCGCTGGTCATAGGCTTCATAGTCTATAGGAACCTCGATATCAAGAGGATCCCGAAGCTCTTACTGAACTCATCCAGGACTATGGGAATTGTGTTCCTCGTCATGGCGACGGCCAACATATTCAACTGGCTGATGGCCATAGAGCAGGTCCCGCAGAAGGTGTCCATGGCCCTTACATCCCACGTTACGAGCCCTGCGATGCTGCTTCTCATCATCAACGCGGTGCTCTTGGTGCTCGGCTGTTTCATGGAGGGGACCGCCGCTATGATCCTCACGGTGCCGATAATACTCGAGATCATGAAGGGCTCGGGCATACATCCCATCATGCTAGGCATCATAGTGGTCCTGAACCTCATGATAGGCCTGATAACTCCGCCGCTCGGGCTGAGCCTCTACGTGAGCTGCAGCATGGCGAAGATCTCCCTGGACAGGATATCCAGGCAGATATGGCCGTTCGTCATCGTCGAGGTCATAGTGCTCCTGCTCGTCACCTACATCGAGCCGCTGAGCATGTGGCTGCCGAGGCTAACCGGATTCGCAAGATGAAAATCGCGGGATCTGAGCGAATTTATCTGAAGGGATGATGTCACGATGAAAGCTATAGTGAAATACAGCGCAGAGCCCGGCGACATGAGGGTCATGGACGTACCAGTGCCCAAACCGGGACCCGGAGAAGTGCTGGTCAAGATCAAGGCTACGGGCATCTGCTACAGCGACGTATCCATCCTCGACGGCAAGTACAAGGGGCGCAAGCCCGTCCCGTATCCTGTGATAATGGGCCACGAGGGAGCTGGCGTAGTGGCCGAGCTCGGCTTCGGGGCGGATGACGTCAAGGTGGGGGACAGGATCGGATTCGAGGTCCTCTACGGTTGCGGGAAGTGCGAGAACTGCAGGAATGGCAACAAGAACATGTGCTCGGACTGGAACCATTACGGCATTACCGCGAACGGCACATTCGCGGAGTACATAGTAATCAAGTCGGAGCTAGCCCACAAGCTGCCGGATTCGGTCGATTTCGCCGATGCGGCGTTCCTGGAGCCGATGAGCCTTACCGTAAGGTCTCTCAGCCACGTGAAGCCGTTGGTCGGTGACACGGCCGCGATAATCGGCCCGGGCTCCATCGGACTGCTGCACTTGCAGGCGCTCAAGGCCTCAGGCTGCGCGAAGGTCATCATGATCGGCATAGAAAAGGATGAATACAGGTTCGAAGTGGCCAAGAGGCTGGGCGCAGACCATTGCATAACCATCGGCAGGGAGGATCCCGTGGCGAAGGTGAGGGAATACACGAACGGGCTCGGGGCCGACATCGTGATCGAGACGGCCAACCATCCTTCGGCAATCGGACTCGCCATCGACGTTGCCGCCTCGAAAGGGCGCATCTCCGCTTTCGGGCTCTATCCCGAGGCCACCATAAGGCCCATACAGGTGATACGCGAGGGCCTTACGATCTATGGGGATGTAGCGCTGCTGCAGAAGCACTTCCTGCGCGCGATCAGGTGGGTGGAATACAAGAAAGTGCTCGCGACGCCCATCATAACCAAGAGGTTCAAGCTGGAACAAGCTGCGGAGGCCGTCGCTGCTTTCAGGCAAGGGGACGTGGTGAAGGTCCTCTTCGAGCTATAAGGATCATAAAGATGGCAATAGACCGAGACCGTCCAACCTTTTTGGTGCGGGCGGCCTCGGTCTATTAGGAATCTACTGTCGTTTTTCGCAAGCTTTCATATACGCGAGGCTCTTCCTTACGATCGTGAGCGGGTCGGGATCGAAATCAAAAGCCTCCAGCGAAACGAAGCCCTTGTAACCCGAGTCCTCGAGCGCTTGCATTATGGGTACGAAATCGACGTCGCCGAAGCCGGGCCCTTTCATGTTGGAGTCGTTGGCATGGAAATGGTCGAACATGCCGGAGTATTTCATGATGACGCCGGCTACATCCTTGGTCTCGGCGCAGACGCTCTTGACGTCCAGCATGAAGCTTATGCCGGGATGGTCGACCTTCGCGGTTATTCGCACCGCTTCTTTTACCGTCTCCATCAGGTTGGTCATCGAGGGAGGCAAAGGCTCCACGCAGAACTTGACACCCCGCTCCACGGCCCTGTCACCCACGCGCCTGAGAACCTCCACGAACAGCTCCTCTGCCTCTTCGCGGTCCATGCCCTCGGGTACGTTCCTTTGGTTGGGGGATCCGAACGTGAGGACCTTGCCGCCTATGTCGGCACAGAAGTCCACCTGATGAAGCAGGTAGTCGGCGGTGAACCGGCTTACCTTCGGGTCTTCGGAGAAAAGGTTCATGCCCCCGGGCCTTACCAGCAGCCAATGCGTCCCTACTATATCAAGACCGTAATCCTTGGCGGTCCTGGAGATGGCGAACCTCTCCGATGATCCCAGGTCCCTTACATCATACTTGAACGTGTACGGGGCCACCTCGATACCAGCATAACCCTCTTCCCGGGCTATGCGGCATATCCCTTCCCATTTCCATCCCTCGAACATCTCGTTGCAGAAGGAGAACTTCATGGGATGAGCCCCCTTTCGGCCAGCATCCTGTTCCATGCGTCAAGGCATTCCCTGGAGGCTTCCTCACCGCCTTCGGAGAACGAGTAGCCCATGGGCCTGTGAAGGAGCTCGGTCGATATGGCCGCGGCCTTCCTGTAATGCGTCTCCAGCGACGCCCAGCCCTCGTAAGCGTCATCGGCCAGTCGCTCGAACAGGTCCGGGAAGTTGACTTCTCCTTCGCCAAGAAGCACCGATTCCGGCTCCAGGCCCGCTTCCCTCCTGATTACGTCCTTGACGTGGATGTGCTTCATCCATGGCTTCATACGTTCGTATCCATCGGGGAAGGGCCTTTCGCCCTCAGGGTCGTAGATGTTGTTCCCCGGATCGAAAAGTGCCTGTATGTGTTCGGATGCGACCTTCTTGAGGATTACTTCCAGTTTTTGGGTCGTGCCGGCGGACGTCGCCGGATCGTACTCTATGACCAGTTGCATGTCCTTCTTCGACAGCAGCTTCTCCGCTTCCTTCAGCTTCTCCACTATGGCGGGTACGCTGTCGGAAAATCCCCCTTCGGCCCAGAACGTGAATCCTCTTATCAGCTTTGCGCCAAAAAGATCGGCCATTTCCATGCAACGCTTCAGGATGGCAAGGTGTGCTTCGAACTCCGACTGCGAATGCAGCTTGCACTTGAACACGGGCGCCGCTATGCAAGGTACCAGGAGGTCCTTTGCGTCCAGAACGGCTTTTATCTCCCTAAGCTCAGAATCAGAGAGGTCCTGCGGGGCCTTGCCCCATACGGACCTAAGCTCGGCCCCGTCCATCCCGTACTCGCACATGACTTCAGCCGCTCTTCTTATGTCCTGCGATATCTCGTCGGTGATCACCGCTCGTTTGAACATGTCTTCCTCCTGCCTGATTATGTCTTACTAAGGAGAAGGCGGCCGTTAAGCCGCCTTCGCAGGATTCTTCTTGAAAAGGCCCTTGACCAGGCCAGGCAGAGGGCTCCTTGAGATTATGACCAGCAGGGTCATTCCCCAGAGCACCATGCAGATCGGCCTCGTGAAGAAGGGCAGGATGCTTCCGTTCTTGAGTATCAGGGCCCTCCTTAGGTTCTCGTCGGCCATCGGACCCAGGATGAATCCGAGGACCAGGGGCGCCGCCGGGAAGTCGTTGCTCCTCATGAAATAGCCGATCACACCGAAAAGGAGCATGAGCTTCACGTCGAACAACCTTCCGTTGATCGCGTACGAACCTACGGCACACAGGGTGAATATTATCGGCATCAGTATGTTCCTGGGCACTTGCAGCACTTTGACGAGCGGCCTTACGAAGGACAGGCCCAGCAGTGTCATGCTGATGGTGGCCAGGAAGAAGATCGCGGTCACTGTGGCTATGAACTGGGGCTGTTCTATTGGAAGAAGCGGCCCTGGCCTTATGCCGTGCAGCCACATCGCCGCAAGCAGTACTGCAGCTGGGGCGCTTCCCGGTATGGCGAGCGTTAGGACCGGGATGATGGCGCCGCCTATGCATGCGTTATTTCCGGTCTCCGATGCTATGAGCCCCTCGTAAGAGCCTTTGCCGAACTCCTCGGGATGCTTGCTTCCGCGTTTGGCGAAATCGTACGAGATCCAGGCCGCGGTGTCCTCTCCCACGCCGGGGATAGCACCTACGATGACCCCGATGACACCGGAGCGGATGATCGTCTTCCAATAGCGGAAGATGTCCTTGAGTTCCGGGATGATCCGTGCCACCTTCGTCCTTACCGTGTAGTCTACTGGCAGCTTCATGACGCCGATGATCTCCGAGACGCCGTAGACTCCCACGAGCACCGGTATCAAGGAAAGGCCGCCGGTCATGTCTATCGACCCGAAGGAGAACCTCGCGTAGGCTTGTATCGATTCTTGTCCTATCTGCGACAGAAGGAGTCCCAGTATGCCGGCTATCCAACCTTTTAGCGGGTCCTTGGGCGCCGTGAGGTTGCCGCATATGACTATGCCGAATATCGCCAGCACGAAGAACTCCCATGATTTGAAGCTCAACGCTATGTCTCCAAGCATGGGCGAGAAGATAGCCAGGCATATGAGCCCGAAGAACGTGCCTATCGCAGAGCTTACCGTAGCAAGCCCCATCGCATAGCCTGCTTTGCCGGCCCATGCAAGTGGGTTCCCGTCCAGACAGGTTGCGGCGTTCGCGGGCGTGCCTGGAATGTTCAGCAATATTGCAGACCTGGAACCGCCATATATCGCACCGACATATACGCTTATAAGGATCACTATCACCTGGTCGGTGGCGAAACGGAATGTCAACCCGGTCAATAGCGCCACGCCCATCGTCGCCGTTAGTCCGGGCAGCATGCCGACGATTATTCCGAAGCCGGTGGCCCAGAAGGCATTGAATACCGTCTGCGGCGTCATAAGCTTTAAAAACTCGATTATGAAAGCGGATATACTCATTTTTATGCCCCCTTTCCGGCCTACGGCAGCACTACTAGGAATATCTTCTCGAACGCGAGCCAGACGCCCACTGCGGTCACGGCCCCGATGAGGAGGGATTTCACGATCCCGCCGCCCTTGAAAGCAAGGATGAACCCCGCGACGTAAAGGCCGGTGGAGATCATGTAAGGAAGTCTTCCCATGAGAATAAAAATGTATACGGCGGCAAGGCCGATCGTAATGATGATCCGCTTCCAGGCGGGCTCCTTGTTGAGCTTCTCGCTCTGATCCTGCTTCTCACAGCCGTTCTCGGCGGCCTCATCGCCCGCCTGCTCTTCTAAAGATCTATAGAAGCTCTTCGAAAATACGGCCCGTAGAAGCAGTATGAGTCCTGTGATCAATAGCAGTATGGACAGCATTAGGGGCACGAGCCCCGGGGCCGCGATTATTCCCCACTCCGAACCGTACCACGGCATCATGAGGCTCATCACCGCGAAGGCGCCAGCTACTGCCACGATTAGTATTCCGAAGATTATGTCTGTACGGCGCATATGGCATCACCTCTGAAAAAGTGCGCGGCGATTTTTCAGGACCGCCGCGCACCTGATTGAGATCCGGTTATTTACTTTGCCCTGGGTATCGCAAACTTCTCCGGCGATGTCTTAATCACACCGTTGTCATAAAGGACCCAGCATATGAGGGATGCGGCTTCGTCGGATATCCTGTCGGCCTCCGCCCCGTAGATGCAGACGGGCTTCGCGCCCTTGCTTATCGCGAAATCCTTGACCGCCTTGGAATTACAGGCGACCTTGAACGCGTCGATTATGCCCTGGTTGGCCTCCGCGGGGATGTCCTTGGGAGCGAAGAGGCCGAAGTACGAACCGACGGTCGGAAGGTTCGGTATCCACTTGGTAATGGCGGGTATGGTGCCGTAGCCTTCTACCTCGAGGGGCTCCTTGTCCATTACGGCAAGGGCTCTGAGCTGCTTGGCCCTGAGCATCTCCACAACTTCCATGGACAACTGCATGACCACTTCGACCTCACCCGACACGGTGGCCGTAACGGCAGGCGCTCCGCCGGCGTAGGGTACGTGAGTATAGGCGAATCCCGTAGCGGCCTTGAAGAACTCGGCAGCCTGGTGTCCGCCGGCACCGACCCCTGCGGAACCTACGGTGACTTTCCTGGCCTTCATTGTTGCGAGCAGGTCGGGGATGTCCTTTATCTTGGAATCCGCGCCCACGCAGATCACGTTGGGCGTGAATACCGCAAGGTAGCTGTTGTATTCCTTGTGGCTGTTGGGCAGCAGTTCCATCGCCTGGTACGTCACGATCGAGTTGGTCGCGTTGCCGCTTAGCGTATAGCCATCATGCGGCGCTTCGAACATGTTCTTGGTCCCGATGGCGCCAGAACCTCCGGGGGTGTTCGTGATGCTGATGCGAACTCCCAGGGGCTTTTCCATCTCGGAGGCCACCATGCGGGCCGTCAGGTCCGACGCTCCGCCGGGATTCCACGGTACTATTACGTTGAGGTTCTTGGCCGGTTTCCATGCCGCGATGGCTCCAGATGCGAAGACCGCTAATAACACGAGGGTTGCGACGATGCGGAAGATGCCTTTCTTCACTTCTTTACAGCTCCTCTCAGGTATTTTTAGCGTATGTTGGGTCGACTTTCGACGATGCGCTAACCTGGGACTCAGTTGCTTCATAAAGGCAGCTTAATGGGCATTCTCGTGCGGGAGGATTCATATATCGCGTTTATTATCTCAACGCTCTTGCGACCCTCTGTGCCCGGGACAGAAGGCTCGGTGCCGTGCAGGACCGACTTAACGAAGTCCTCGATCTGCATCCTGTGCCAGGTGCAGTCCACCTGCGCTGGGTCCGAGGCCGTGGACATGCTCACGACCGGGGCATATAGTCCCTTGGCCTCTTCGAAGGCTTCTGGCGGGGCGATCGTTGATTGGAAATCGACTATATGGTCACCCGAGACTATGAGGGAACCTTTCGTGCCGTGTATCTCGAGCTTCATGGGATATCCTGGATAGACGGACGTAGTGCCCTCAATAACTCCCAGGGCGCCGCCTTTGAACTTCAGGACCGCGACGGCGGTGTCCTCTACCTCGATGTTCGCGTGCGCTAGGGTGCTGGTATTGGCATATACTTCCAGCACGTCGCCCATGATCCACTGGAGCAGGTCGATGGCGTGTATGCCCTGGTTCATCAAAGCACCCCCGCCGTCGAGCTCCCAGGTGCCTCGCCAGGACGAACCGTCGTAGTACTCTTGCGTGCGCCACCACTTGTTGTAGGCGTCGCCGAGCACCAACTTGCCGAGATATCCCGCCGTGACGGCCTTCTTCGCGAAGATCCACGCGGGCTTGTACCTGAACTGGAAAATGCCGGCGCACTTCACTTTCGCCTCTTCGCATGCCTTAAGCATGTCGTCCACCCTCTTGGTGGTTATCTCAAGGGGCTTCTCCATTATGATGTGCTTGCCGGCCTTTGCCGCGGCAACGGCGATGTCGCGCCTTACTCCTGAAGGCGTTATTATGTCTATTGCGTCTATCTCGGGATCTTGTGCTGCTTCGAATGGGTCCTTGACTATGCGGCAACCGAATTCTTCCTCTATCTTCCGGGCCCTCTCCTCGCTTCGACACACGACGATTGAGAGTTCGGCTTCCGGTATGCTCGATATCGCCTCGAGGTGCATCCTTGCGATGGCTCCGCAACCGATAACGGCAAAACGCAGCGGCATTAAGAGTACCTCCAAAGTGTACTGGATTGACACAATTATAAAATAGGTGCTACATTTTGTCCAGATAAACGTTTATCCTAAACCCCTTTCGTTATCTAGGAGGTGCTGCATTTGGACTTCGGAAGGCTATTGCGCCCTACTTTGAAGGACGTAGCCGTCCTTGCCGGAACATCCATAGCCACGGCCTCTAACGTCATAAGCGGAAGGCAGGGCAAGTTCGTGAGCGAAGAGCTCCGCAAGAAGGTGCTCGAGGCCGCCGCAGACCTGGGCTATACGCCCAACCTGCTCGCAAGGTCCATGAAGGGCAAGGGCAGGAAGATGATCGCCATGCTCGTCCCCGAGCTGTACAACACCATATACATGAGGATGGTCGTCGGGGCCGAGCGCGTGTTCAACAACAGAGGATACCTGATGCTCATATGCAGCACCATGGGAGACCCGGCGCGTGAAGAGGGCTACATCCAGAGCCTGCTTGACCAACAGGTCGACGGGTTCATGCTTGCTATATCCCTCAAGGGATCCGTACACGTGGACAAGATCGAGAAGAGGGGCGTGCCGTATGTGGTACTGGACAGGCCGTACGCGGCCGACTATCCGTACGACAGCGTCGCTTTCTACGGCGGCGAGGCCGTCACCATGGCGGTCGAGCACCTGTACGACAAGGGGCACAGGAGGATCGGTTTCATCGGACCGGTGATGCCCGAGTTCGTGGACCGTAGGAATTCCTTCGCCTCCACAGTGGCGAGGCTGGGCCTTTCCAGAGACGATTGCCCAGAATACCTGGGACATCCTTCCGAGGAGGAAGGCGCAAGGCTGCTTGGGGAGTTCCTCGCCGGCAATAAGTGCACGGCGCTCGTGATAGGACATCACATAATCGGAGAGCATGTCGTCGAGCGCATGAGGGAAATCGGCCTTGAAGTGCCGCGCGACGTATCCGCGGTCATAATCGGAAATCCGGTCTGGGCCAAGATGGCAGGTCCGGGATTTACTGCAGTAGAGCTGCCCCATCCAGAGCTCGGCGAGATAGGCGCAGCAAGGCTCATAGACAGGATAGAAGGGTCCGATGACGAAAAGAGGGCGATCCTCGTAGATTGCACGATGGTTGAGAGGGCTTCCGTCGCCGAGATAGGAGGAAAGGCAAGAACGGCTGCCTTCTAGGATCAGGAAGATAAATGCTTAGGTAACACATAATAGATACACAGGAGGGTGCGCAAATGCAGGACAAATTGTTCGACGTATCTGGTAAGGTAGCGGTCATCACCGGTGGAGGGGGGATACTCTGCAGCCAGATGGCAGAATCCCTCGCCGAGAGGGGCGTCAAGGTCGCGGTTTTAGACCTCAGGGCCGAGGCGGCCGATGCCGTGGCCTCAAGGATAAATGAAAAGGGCGGGACCGCGAAGGGCTATACCGTGAACGTCCTGGACAAAGCCTCGATCGAGAAGGCGAAGGATGAGATAATGGCCGATTTCGGCACCGTGGACATCCTTATAAACGGAGCCGGCGGCAACAAGCCGGACGCGACCACGAGCGATGCCATGAGCTTCTTCGACCTGCCGGCAGAGGCCATACAGTGGGTGTTCAACCTCAACATCGTAGGTACGGTGCTGCCATCCCAGGTATTCGGCAAAATAATGGTGGAGAAGGGCAAGGGCTCGATCATCAACATGTCCTCCATGAGCGCGTTCAAGCCGCTCACGAAGGTGCTGGCATATTCGGCCGCCAAGGCCGCCGTCTCCAACTTCACCGCCTGGCTGGCGGTCCACATCAACCAGAACTACTCGAAGGACGTAAGGGTCAACGCCCTGGCCCCCGGCTTCTTCCTTACGCAGCAGAACTACTACCTGCTGGTGGACAAAGAGACAGGAAACGCCACCCCCAGGGGCGAAAGGATCATCGACCACACGCCGATGGGCAAGTACGGCGTGCCATCAGATCTCATAGGCACGCTAGTATGGCTCATATCGGACGCCTCGAGCTTCGTGAACGGGGCGGTGATACCCGTAGACGGCGCTTTCAACGCATACTGCGGCGTCTAGTCGGGAAGGGGTGATAAGATGCATGTCCTTAGCCTTGAGGTGAGCACCTCATCGGCGAAGTGCATACTCTATTCCAAAGAAGAAGGCGTCGTACTGGCGAGGTCCAGGCAATACCCCAAGGAGGCCTCGGACGGGATGACCCAGGATCCCATCGGAATCCTGGCGGCGGCATACGAGGTCCTGGGGCAGGTCGCGCGCGAGTCCTCGGCTAAGGGCATCGACCCTAAGGCCGTCGGCCTGTGCGGGACTTGGCACAGCATGCTCCTTTTGGATTCCGGCCTCCTGCCGATGGGCAGGATAAGGACATGGGCCGACCTTACGGGATCGAAGGCGGCCGCGGCCGCAAGGGCCAGAGGCGAAGCCGCCGACTACTACTCGAGGACGGGATGCGTTCTGCACGGCATGTACCCGTGCTGGAAGCTTGCCGGCATGAGCGGCATTGACAAGGGACTGTCGGGCGCCTCGCATGTGATAACACAGCTGGAATGGCTGTATCTTTCGCTGACCGGTGAGATGGCGGTATCCACGTGCCTTGCCTCCGGCAGCGGGCTGCTCAACGTACATTCGCTCGACTGGGACCAGAAGGCCCTCGCTGCAGCGGGCGTGGGCCGGGATATGCTCTCTGCTTTGAAGGACCTGACATATCGCGGGAAGCTGACCAGGAAGGCGTCCGCCCTAACGGGCCTGCCGGAGGGGCTTCCCGTCTTCATAGGAGGCGCCGACGGCGCCATGAACCAGCTGGCCGTCGGGGGGACGGACCTTGGCGTGATGTCGATGTCGATCGGCACAAGCGGCGCCATGAGAAGGATCACAAAAGGGCCCAAGGTGGCGAAGGAGCCCTCCACGTGGTGCTACAACGTGTCGAAGGATGCCTGGATCGCAGGCGCCGCCACCAACAACGCGACCAACTGCGTCGACTGGTTCATATCGAACATAGGCATGACGCCCGGAGACCCAAGGGCATATGACGAGCTGGGGAACGCCGCTTTCGGAAGTGACCAGTCAAAAGCGCCCCTCTTCCTGCCGTTCATATTCGGCGAAAGGTGCCCGGGCTGGCAGGAGGACAGGACGGGGGGCTTCTTCGGGGTAACGCCGGGACACGGACGTGGCAGCTTGTACTATTCGGTGCTCGAGGGGATACTGTTCAACATGTACCAGTGCTACGGCATACTCGAAGGCCTCGCGGGCCCTCCATCGAGGATAGTCGTCTCGGGAGGCATCACCCGTTCAAGTGGGTGGATGCAGCTTGCGGCCGACATATTCGGACTGGAACTCGAAACGACCGGATCGGCCAACGACTCGACCGTAGGGGCCGCCCTGGTGGCGCTTTCCGGGCTCGAAGGGAAAGCGTCGGTCGAGCCTCCTGAGGAGGGGCCGTCCGCCGTGTACACGCCTATCACGAGGAACAGGGAAGCCCTCATGGAGAGGTATGGCAGGTACGTCAGGATGTACGAGAGCACTAAGCCGTAAGGCCGCCGGATTGGCGCGGCCTGCGGCCAAAGCAATACAACTGGAGGATTATGGATGCAAGACATCGTCTTAAAAGGTGCCGACATCAGCGCGGCGGAGATAGAAAAGAGCCTGGAGAGCTGGCTAAAGGGGAAGACCGAAGGCGTTGAGAGGGTCCTCATCATCCCGCCCGACTATACGAGGAGCATGTCCGGGGCAGGGCAGATAACCGCCATGCTCTACCGGAAGCTCAAGGATAGCTTCTATGTGGACGTACTTCCGGCTTTGGGAACGCACGAGAGGATGAGCGACGCCGAGATCGTCAAGATGTTCGGGGACGAGATACCCACCGAGCGCTTCCTCTACCATAACTGGAGGACGGATATCGTCGACCTCGGGGAGGTGCCTTCCTCGTACATAAAGGAGATATCCGAAGGCAAGCTGGACTACCCGATAAAGGTCCAGGTCAACAGGCGCCTGGTGGACGGTACCTACGGCCTTGTGATCTCGGTCGGGCAGGTGGTCCCGCATGAGGTCGTCGGAATGGCCAACTACACCAAGAACGTGCTCGTCGGCTGCGGGGGCAAGGACATGATCGACAAGACCCATTTCCTAGGAGCCGTATACGGCATGGAAAGGCTCATGGGAAGGGACCATTCGCCCGTAAGGAAGGTCTTCGACTATGCCGAGGAGAAGTTCCTGTCGAAGATGCCGCTGGAATATATGCTGACCGTCATGAGGCAGGAAGGCGCCAGAGGCTACATGAAGGGCTTATTCGCCGGAAGGCAAAGGGCCCTCTTCGAGCAGGCCGTAGAGCTGAGCACGAGGACCAACTTCGATTTGTTGGATGAGCCCCTAAAGAAGGTGGTCGTGTACTTGGATCCCGAGCACTACAAGAGCACCTGGCTGGGCAACAAGTCCATCTACAGGACGAGGATGGCCATAGCCGACGGCGGAGAGCTTATCGTAATTGCACCCGGGGTGCGCCACTTCGGGGAGGACGAGGACATCGACAAGCTCATCAGAAAGTACGGCTACAAGGGCACCGAATACGTCCTGGACGCCGTGAACAAGAACGAGGACCTCAGAGGGGGGCTTTCGGCCGCAGCGCACCTCATACACGGCTCCTCCGAGGGCAGATTCAAGATTACCTACTGTCCTGGGAAAATGACCAAAGAGGAGATAGAAGGCGCCGGCTTTAGTTACATGCAGCTTCAAGAAGCCCTCGCCAAGTACGACGTTAATGCGCTGAAGGATGGGATGAACCGCCTGGAGTCCGGGGAAGAGGTATTCTACATCAGCAATCCCTCCCTGGGCCTGTGGGCACTGGCGAAGCATTTCGAAGCCTGATAGGAAGGCACGGGAAGGTGGACACATGGGATTTGACATCGGATTAATAGGCCTTGGGGTCATGGGCCAGAACCTGGCCCTCAACATGGCCAGGCACGGTTACAAGGTGTGCGTGTATAACAGGACGGGCTCGGTGACCGAAGCCTTCATGCAAGAAGGGGCTAAGGACAATCCCTCGATCAAGGCGTGTTATGACTTGAAGGAGCTTGCGGCGAGCCTTTCGGCCCCCAGGAAGGTCATGCTGATGGTGAAGGCGGGCCATGCGGTCGATGCCGTCATATCCCAGCTCACCGAGATCCTCGAATCGGGCGACGTCATTATCGACGGCGGTAATTCCTTCTTCGAGGATTCCGAAAGAAGGCATAAGGAGCTGGAGAAGAAGGGCATCCACTTCCTGGGCGCCGGCGTGTCCGGCGGCGAGGAGGGCGCCCTGAAGGGCCCCAGCATAATGCCCGGCGGCTCGAAGAAGGCGTGGGAGCTTGCCGGGGGGATATTGACCGACATATCGGCCAAGGCCGAAGACGGCACCCCTTGCTGCGGCTACCTCGGACCGGGAGGCGCGGGGCATTTCGTCAAGATGGTGCACAACGGCATCGAGTACGTAGATATGCAGATAATCGCCGAGGCCTACCATATCATGAGGGACATGCTGGGCATTGAGGCGAAACAGATAGCGGTTTATTTTAGGGAATGGAACAAAGGGGAGCTCGGCTCATACTTGATAGAGATAACGTCGGATGTGCTGGACAGGGTGGACGACAAAACGGGCAGGCCGCTGGTGGACGTGATAAAAGACGCGGCGGCCCAGAAAGGCACGGGGCTCTGGACGGCAAGGGAGGCGCTCGCGCTGGGGACACCGGCGCCCAGCCTGGCCGAGGCCGTATTCGCAAGGAACATCTCCGCGCGTAGGGACCAGAGGCTGAAGGCGGCGGGAGTGTTGGCCGGGCCTGAGAAGGTGAAGCCGGCGCAGGACATGGCCGCGATGCTCGCCGGTACGATAGAAAAGGCGATGCTGACCGCGAAGATATCGGCCTACGCCCAAGGTTTCGCTTTGTTGAAAGATGCTTCGGACCAATATGGATGGAATCTGGACCTGGGCGGCGTCGCCCTTCTGTGGCGGGGAGGTTGCATAATAAGGGCCAGGTTCCTCGACGACATCAAGAAGGCGTTCTCAAACGATCCTAAGCTGGAGAATTTGATCCTGGACCCTTCTTTCGCAGATAGGCTAAACAAGGGACAGGCCGCCTTAAGGCAGATAGTGTCGATCGCTTCGATGGCCGGAATACCGATCCCCGCTATGGGCTCGAGCCTCAGCTACTACGACGGCATGAGGTGTACGAGCCTTCCAGCCAACCTTATTCAGGGGCAGAGGGACTACTTCGGCGCCCATACGTACGAAAGGCTTGACATAGAGGGAAGCTTCCATACCGACTGGTATCTGTAGAGAGCCCATGATGAAGAAGAAACGCCGCTCCATCCTTGATGGGCGGCGTTGACCTATTATACCGTATTACGCAACTATTTTTTACCATAGGAGCCTTCACGCTCCATGACCCTGTCTATGTAATCGCTTACTTCCTGCCTGCCCTCATCCGTGAGCATCGCTATCCTTCCTAGCAGTCCTTCATATGCTTCCGGCTTTCGGCCTTCGCCGGTGCCGTATCCGGAATCGGCCCTTCCGGTCAGATAGTCCAGGCTTACTTCCATCTCGTCGGCGATCTTGATGAGGGTGTTGTGCGTAGGAGTGTTCGCGCCTGATTCATAGTTATAGATCGCCTGCTTGGACAAGCCCAGCTTGCCGGCGAGCGCGGCTTGGGATATGCCTTTGGAAGTCCTTATCTGCCTCAGCCTAGTACAGAAATCCAAGACCGCATCCCCTCCTAAGATAATAATGTGAGCTATAGCTCGGACGTTGGCAAGTAAAGAAATACTTGACCATGCTTGACAGTCAAGTACGGCTTGACTATGCTTTAGGCAAAACGACGTATTTACTGGAAGGAGAAGGCAGATGAATTTGCCCGACAGCATAAGGAAGGCGAGGCTTGACCGAGGGCTTACACTTGTAGAATACGGAGGGCTGATAGGAAGGACAAAGCAGTACATGTACCTGCTGGAGAAGGGCAAGATAAAGCTATCGTACGAGATGGCGGTGAGGCTGGCAAAGGCTCTGGATACGACACCGGACAGGATGTTCTCGGAATTCATCGATACGAAGTAGTTTTTCGGGCAACCGATCCCACAGATTCTTATCATTCGATACGCAACCGGTCGTA
This sequence comes from Bacillota bacterium, assembly GCA_029565935.1. GTDB lineage: Bacteria > Bacillota > DTU025 > DTU025 > MWDF01 > MWDF01. Next base: position 84,110 of record JAKQNF010000016.1, read on the forward strand.
ACGGCACGTTCTCCTAAAATCCATCGCACATAGACGAGACCCCAATAATAGATCGACCGACCTCGTTTGACGGATGAAATGGGGCCGATATTCTGCTATACATGAATTAATAAATACCAAGGGGGGATAACATGAAGCGCGCTGATGGCTACGCATCTTCGACGTTCTGGACGGACCTTCTTGCCTTGGTGCTAATTGGCGTAATAGGTGCAGGCATGCATTTCGTGTGGGAGAGGGTCATGGGTATACCCTACCTTAGGTGGCTTGCCGTGTTAGTGTCAGTGAACGAGAGCAATTGGGAGCACGTTAAGCTCGGTGCATGGCCATTGCTGGTCTGGGCGATCATAATGCTCGCCAATAAGGGCGGTAAACTAAACTTAAGGGAGTGGCTGATGCCTACCGCGATGGCAATCTGGAGTGCCTACATTGTGATGTTCTCAGTCCACGCGGCGTTGCCGGAGGCATTCGGCGAGTTGGGCATGGTAAGATATTTAGGGTCGTTCATGCTCGGTGTGGCCCACGGTATAGCGTCGTTCAGGCTGGTCGAAGGAAGGCCTTTTTCGAACAGGTTGTGGCCTTTGGGCGCAGCTTTGATTGTTACGATAATAATGATGATGATCGTCTTCACGTACTTTCCGCTACATATACCGCTGTTCATGGATTCAGCGACCGGGACCTATGGCATATAGCGGTCGGTTCGTGTACTGAATAGAATCTAATCGCGGATTCATTTTCACAGCCGCTTTACCTTGCAGTATTGGAGGGGGATTTTCTGTTGCGACCCACGAACCAGCCGGACCGCGGCGAATGGCCCGACAGATGGTCGGTGCTGCTCATTTGTTCAGCCGCCTACTTCCTTGTTAGTTTCCATAAGGTGACCCCGGCAGTGATGGTCGATGAGCTGATGGCCGAGTTCAACGGTACACCGGCACTTATCGGCGTCCTTTCCTCGGTCTACTTCTACGCTTATATGATCATGCAGATACCGATAGGATTCATGGCCGACAGGGTAAATCCCATGCACATGATAGGATTGGGTACGCTACTGGCAGGTCTTGGGTCTGTCCTTTTCGGATTTGCGAAAGATATGTCGTTCGCCACCATAGCAAGGGCCATTACGGGCATCGGGGTGTCCGGTGTGCTGGTCCCGTCATGCAAGATGCTGGGACTTGCATTCGGTGACAGGTTCGTGTTGGCGAACGGGACGCTTATGGCAATCGGTTCACTGGGATCAATGGCCGCTGCCAGCCCATTGGCTCTGCTCATAGGAGCTTTCGGATGGAGGTCGGCTTTCTTCCTTGCCGCAGGCGCAAGTGTAATCGTAGGATTCATCTGCTTCGTACCGAGGTTAAGCCATGGGAACGGAAGGGAAGGCGAACCTCGCGAGGTCGCCGACATCCCTTCCTTACTGCGCTTAGTTCCTTCGGCTTTGCTTCCGGCCTTCATATCCTTCTTCAGGTACGGACCTTTTGTAGCGTACCAGGGACTCTGGGGTGTGCCCTTCCTCATCGACGTGCACGGCATGGGCAAGGTAGGAGCAAGCGAGGTGATGATGCTTCTTTCGGTAAGCACCATAATCGCATCTATGGCTGCGGGGAGCCTCACCGGGAGGCTCAAGTTGAGGCCCAGGACAATAGACATAGCCGCTGCCTCGCTTCTGGTGTTAAGCTGGGTTCCTATGCTATTGCCAGCTTCTAGAGGAGCTAAGACCCTGCTATACGCATCGGCCTGCATTATGGGCGGGGCGGACATAATGATATTGCTGATGACCAACAACTATATCAGGCAGAGGGTTGATGTAAAAGCAAGAGGAACGGTCATGGGCATCGTCAGTACCATGACATTCGCAGGAGGTGCGATATTCCAGACAACGATGGGCCTATTCGTCGACGGAACTTCTTTTGGATACAGAAACGCGTTCATCCTGGGCCTCGTTAGCGCCGTCATCTCCTTTGTCTTTGTGATTGCCTATTCGAGAGAACCAAAAAGCGAAAAGTACATCCTACGATAAAGGCAAGGGTGCCGGGATTTCGTATCCCGGCACCCTTCTATCCTATGTGAAAGCCTGCTTGTCATGCTTCCTCCTCGTACTTCTCCACTTCCGCCCAGAACTCCACCTTGCCGTCCAGGTTGAGCGCCCCATAACGCCTACCGTGCATCGCCTGTATGGCCCGAACGATGGAAAGACCAAGCCCATACCTTCCGTTCTCCCTGCTCCTTGCCTTATCAGCCCTATAGAAGCTATCCCAGATAAAAGGCAGGCATGATTCCGGGATAGGTTCTCCGTCGTTGATCACCCTAAGCAACCAAGAGGCCATATCCTCTGACTCGCCGATCGATATTCGGATCCTGCCGCCTTCCTTAAGGTGCTCCTTGGCGTTGTTAACGTAGTTGATGAGCACCTGCTCGATACTCCTTTCGTCCGCGAAGGCATCAGCACTCTCAGGGAGGTCAAGGTCTATCAGTCCAGCCTCTTTCTCGTCGAAGCACCTGCCGGTGATCCTGACGACGAGATCCACTAGGTCGAACTGGGATTTTACGAGCTTCATGCCGCCGCTTTCGTACTGCGAAAGCTCCAACAGGTCGCCGACGAGCCTGTTCATCCTGTCCGCCTCGTTGATTATCACGTCGCTGTAGTAGTTGCGCTTGCCTTCGTTCGTGGCGATGTTCATCTTCAGACCGTCAGCATAGCCCTGGATTATCGAAATGGGGGTCCTGAGCTCGTGCGACACGTTGGCGACGAACTCCTTGCGCATTTTATCCAGCTTCCGCTCGTGCTCCAGCTCCTCTTGCAGCAACGCGTTCTTCGCCTTGAGGTCCTCCAGCGCCGCGCTGAGCTTCTCGGACAGGTCGTTTATGCTCTCTCCCAGATGCCCGATCTCATCCTTCTGCATGATCTTGCATTTCCTTGAGAAATCCAGCTCGGCGATACTGCCTGCTATGTCGCTCATCTGCACTAAAGGCTCCGTGAACCTCTTCGAGAACAAGATCGCCCAGACCGCAGCGACGAAAAGCCCCAGCGCCGCAGCGTAAACGGTAAACACGCTGGCTATTGCTGCCCCTCTTTCTATGGAGCTTAGCATGACCCTGATATCGATGGCGCTGCCATCGCCGAGCACCTTCCTGATGGTCATGTACTTAATGTCAAGGCGCGCGTCGTTCTGCAGCTCGAAAACGGAGCCGTCCTGGAGCTGCTCAGTGCTCAAGACCGTAAGGTTCGGGCCTTTGGGCTGCAGCCTCGTAGGTTGCTGGATGAAATCCGGCTGCAGGCGGATCGGCTCGTCCAGAAGGCCCATCCTAGTGAAATACCTGGGATTGCCGTCCGGGCCGATTATCGAGATGGTCAGTGAATGGCGCCTTTCTATCCGTTCGAACTTATCGTCCAGTTCGCTGACGTCCGTAGTATCGGCTATTATCTGCTCTATTGCGGATGCTTGGTTCTTAAGCATCCTCTTTTCCATGAAAGTATAGTAACTTTCCAGAAGTGTGCTGTTCATGACGACGAGCGCCGCCGCGAAGAACATGAGGATGCATGTCATCGAGACCAGCAGGCGCCTCCTTACGCTGGGGTGCATCATTCGTTCACCTCCAGCTTGTACCCGAACCCGCGCACCGTCTTGATCATCCTTCCTCCGTCGTCTCCCAGCTTGGATCTCAGCCTCGCCATGTGCGTGTCGACTGTCCTCTCGTCGCCGAAATAGGAATAACCCCATACGCTGGTCAGAAGTTGCCTTCTGCTGAAGACCTTGCCCAAATTCGTGGCCATCATCAGCAGGGCCTCGAACTCCTTCGGGGCAAGGTCAAGCGTTCTGCCCTTGTACCTTACTTCGTGCATGGCAGAATCTATCTCCAAGGAACCCACGCTCACCTGTCCTACAGCCATCGGAGATGTCCTCCTTAGCAGTGCCGCCACCCTGGCGAGCAGTAGCGCGAGGCTGAAGGGCTTGGTTACGTAATCGTCCGCGCCGAGTTCGAATCCGTGCAGCTCGTCGAACTCCTCGCCCCTTGCCGTCAGCATGAGGATCGGCACATGGCTCTTCTTCCTGATCTCACGGCAGACAGTCCATCCGTCGTACTGCGGCATCATCACATCTAGTATGACAAGGGCGACGTCCTCGGCTTCTGAGAACATGTCCAACACCTCGGCGCCGTCGGTCGCCGCCAGGACTTCGTACCCCTGGCTTTCCAGGGCGTCTTGTACCAGCTCCCTGATCCTTCTCTCGTCGTCCGCCACCAGAACCTTGGCCAATTCGCCCACCCCGTTCTCATATCCGTGGATTATCATGCTACTTCCTGATTCAACCAAGCGTTGCTAAAACCTTTAGGGCATGATCCCATCTTCGGAACATACTCTTATATACGAGATGCTAATGCATGTATGTTACAGCAACGTGACGGCAGTGTGAATTGGATGTGAACAAGGCAGCAGGATAAAGGGCCCTCTCGTAGGTCCGCCCACGCCGGCCGGTATTCGTAGGCAGGAATTGACACCGGGAGGGATTATTCCGCTAAAATGAAGTAATATACAAATAGCAGGAACTTTACCCTAACAAGGGTTCGGACGCACAAATAGGGCAGTTAAACTTACAATGCGACAATACATGAGCCGGTCGATACCGCTCAAGGATGGAGGCAGCAAAGATGATGGACATGCCGTCGAGCTTCTACAGATGGGCCTACGGGAAGAGGGCCGACATGGTCAGAAGGCTGGCCGCGGGAGAGAAAGTAGATCCTACGAAGATGTTCCTTAGCTTCACGACTCATTGCCCGACGTTCATATCATCGGGCCCCGCAGGCCTCAACGGCTCGGTCAAGGGCATAGGATGGCTACCCAAGGAGGAATACCGCAAGGAGACACTGGACGCATACCTCAAGCACATAGGGACCGGATGGAGAGAAGGCTACAGCGAGGACGGCCTCAGGCTCCTCGTAGAGCTGCTCTATGGGGAAGGCTGCGAGGAAAGGATAGATTTTACGGTCATGAGCTCGATGGAACTGGCCAAGAAGCATTCCTGGGCCAACTTCAACGACAATAACAACATCACGCTCAGCTTCTTCGAGCCGCCGGTGATACATTACGAAGTAAGGGGCAAGATCGAGATAGTGCACGACGGGCTATTGCACCAGCTCGTAAACGCACAGCACGACGTGTACCACAAACCAGGCCCCGAGCGCTGGCCCGACAGGCCCGTGTACATCGTCCACATAGAGGAGATCTTCGACAATTCGGCCACCAAGACGGGCTTCGGCACGAGGATGGACATAGCAAGGAAGTAAACTATCCGGAGGTGACATACATGAAACGGCTGTTAGCAGTGGCGCTTTTGATAGCGGCGTTTATGTCCTTGGGCGCCTCGGCAGCCAAGGACGATTCCCGCATCTTCAGGATAGGAGTCCTGAGCGACGCCAAGAACCTCAACCCGTATTTCGGATTCCAAGGGACCGAGACCACGGTCACCGGGGAGGTATACGACACCCTCTTCACCTACGACGAGGTGGAGGGCAAGCTCAAGGGCAACATAGTGTCCAAGTGGGAGACCAAGGACAACTACACCTGGAAGATGACCATAAACCCTGGCTTTACTTGGTCTGACGGCAAGCCATTGAGGGTGGACGACGTAGTCTACACATACGAGATGATCATAAAGAACAAGTTCCCGGGCCAGATGGCGATACTCGCCACTTTCAAGAGCATCAAGAAGATCGACGACAAGTCGTTCGAGATGACTTTCACGACGCCCGCGGTGAGCAACCTCAGGTTCGCCGGCACCGCGATCCTCATAATACCCGAGCACATCTGGTCGCAGGTCAGGCAGCCCAGGGCCTTCGCCAACCTGAATCCCGTAGGTTCAGGCCCGATGATCCTCAAGGAGAAGGTCGACGGCCAGTACATAGTGCTCGAGGTCAGGAAGGACCACCCGACGAGGAAGTACAACTTCGACGCCATGGAGCTGATCGTAGTAAGGGACCAGACCATGGGCATACTGTCCTTAAAGGATGGGGCCTTCGATTTCTTCGATGACAGGATACCCCCCCAGATAGCCGAGGACATAAAGAAGAATCCCAACCAGTACAAGAACGTGAAGGTGGACGTCAACAGCACCACTTCCATTACAACCCTGATGTTCAACATGAGGAAGGCGCCCTACGATAACGTGAACTTCAGGAAGGCCGTCGCCCTCACGATAGATTCCAACAAGCTGATCAAGACGGTGCTCATGGGCTACGGCACTGTAGCGAGCCCCTCTCTGGTCATGCCCTTCGTAGAGTGGGCCAACAAGAACATCAAGCCCATAAAGGCGGATGTCAACGCTGCTAAGAAGCTACTTGCGTCGGCAGGGTTCAAGGACGTGGACAATGACAAGTTCCTAGAGACGCCGGACGGCAAGAAGCTCAAGATGTCGATCCTGTGCCCAAATGCGGGCACGGCGATGACAGTGGCGGAGTACATCGCCTACGGCTTAAGGGCGGTGGGGATCAACGCGGTGCATACTCCCATGTCTGGCGACGCCCTCACGAACGAGTACAAGGGCGGCCAGTTCGACGCCGGGATAACATCGCTCGGCTTCTCGGAGCCGCGCGATATGTACTTCTACTACTTCCACAGCTCCAGGGGGCTGCTGGCAGAAGGCAGGGTCTCGGGCTTCAACTACGGAGGTTTCAACAACTCCGAATTCGACGAGCTCTCGACCGCGATGAGGTCGGAAAACGACGAGACGAAACAGTTCACCCAGCTTAGAAGGCTGCAGGAGATCGTCGCCGACGCTTACTACCAGATACCGGTCTACTCGGCCTCGAACATATCCTTGTACAGGGACGACAGGTTCAAGGGATGGACCAGCGTACAAGGGCTTACGATACTCAACTCACACACCATGAGGAACCTGGCCCCCGTCAAGTGACGGGCGCCGGGGACCCGGGAAAGGAAAGGGTATGAGTCTTGCCTATTTCATAAAAAGGCTGGCGCAGATAATCCTGATAATGGCGATCGTGCTGACCCTGAACTTCTTCCTGCCGAGGGTGGTGTCGGGAGACCCTGCCAGGCACCTGGTAGAGGATCCGAGGCTCACCCCGGAGATGAAGCAGGAGATAAGGGCGCAGTACGGACTGGATAAGCCCCTTTTCGGGCAGTTCTTGACGTACCTCGCCGAGCTTTCCAAGGGCAACCTGGGGATATCGTTCTCCTACAGGAGGCCCGTGATAGAGGTCATCGCCAGCAAGATCCCATGGACTCTCGTGCTCACGGTATCCGCCAAGCTTATATCAATAATCGGCGGCATACTGTACGGTTGCTACGCCGCCTGGAAGCGCGGCCGCTTCGCCGACTCGGCGCTGCTGTCGGCCGCTATAGTGATGACCGCGGTGCCGAGCTTCTGGTTCGCGATGATACTCATCCTCATATTCGGCTTCACCCTGAGATGGCTCCCCCCGTTCGGGATGATGGAAAGAGGCCTTGCCATGATGTCGCCCGAGATGATCGCGAGCGTGGCCAAGCACGCCGTAATGCCCGTGTTCACGATGGCGTTCCCCGGCGTGATCAGCTATGCGGTCCTGGTAAGGAACAGCATGGTCAGGATAATCGGCCAGGACTTCATAAGGACCGCCAAGGCCAAGGGAGCCTCGCCCGCATCGGTGCTGTACAGGCACGCCTTCAAGAACGCGACGCTGCCTTTGGTCACTAGCATCGGTATGAACCTGGCGGGTGTCATCGGAGGAGCCGTGGTAATCGAGACGATATTCTCCTGGGACGGCATGGGACTCTTGATGATAGAAGCCTCCAGGAGCTTCGACTATCCGCTGATGCAGGGCGTGATGCTGATACTTTCGACTGTGACCGTGACGGCCAACTTCCTCACCGACCTGGTATACGCGAAGCTGGATCCGCGCGTGAAGTTGGAATAGGAGGGTGAGGGGATGAAGCTGCTCAAGGGAATCGCAAAGCACCCCACCGGAAGGATAGGCCTTGTCATAGTGCTTCTCATGGCGATTGTGGCCCTCGGGGCGAAATGGATCGCGCCGTACGATCCTTACGACTTGTTCGACAGGGACATGCCGAGGCTGGCCCCGTCCGGGGAGCACCTGCTGGGCACCGACCACGTGGGAAACGACATACTGTCCAAGCTGATATACGGAGCTAGGATCTCCCTAATAGTAGGCCTTTCTACCGGCATAAGCTCGACGCTTCTGGGAGCAATTCTGGGGATGATGGCAGGCTACATGGGAGGCTGGTTCGATACTCTCATAATGAGGGCGGTGGATGTCCTCATGACGATACCTTCGCTCCCTTTGATGATACTTATTGCCACTTACATAGGCACGCAGTTCTACATGATAATCATCATATTCACCCTCCTCGGCTGGACGGGCATGGCAAGGACGATCAGGGCTCAGGTGCTCAGCCTTAAGAGCCAGAAGTACATCACGGCAGCAGAGCTCGCAGGGGCGAGCAGGCCGTACGTCATGTTCAAGCACATATTGCCTGAAGTATCCCCGCTGCTGATCGTATCTGGTGTGCTGTCGGCGGCAGGCGTGATGGTGGCAGAAGCAGGCCTCAGTTTCCTGGGTTTCGGAGATCCCAAGGCGATAAGCTGGGGCAAGATGCTGTACGAGGCGCAGGCCAACCACGGTCTCCTTCTGAAGGCATGGTGGTGGGTTCTGCCGCCCGGCTTCACCATATTCGTGACCGTCATAGGCTTCATGCTGGTCGGATACGCGCTCGAGGAGCTCGTGAACCCGAGGGTCAAGCAGATGAGGCTCATGCAGAAACTATACGGGAAGCTGGTAGGGGACAAGGGTTTCTGCCCCGTGCCCGTGAAGCCGAGAGGAGGGCAGGCCGATGCGTAACGAAAGCTACGACAAAGACGGCATCCTCCTGGACATACAGAACCTGCATGTGGGCTTTGCCACGGAGAACGGCTACATGCCCGTGGTCACGGGCGTCGACATGAGAATAGACAAGGGCGATTCGGTTGCGTTGGTCGGGGAGAGCGGGTGCGGAAAGAGCATCACAGCCCTTTCTATCATGAGGCTGCTGGACCTTCCGGGATGCAACGGGGCGGACAAGCTCGAGTTCGACGGAAAGGAACTGCAGCTCATGACCGACTCCCAGATGCAGGACATCAGGGGGGATAGGGCCAGCATGATATTCCAGGACCCGATGACGGCGCTGAATCCTGTGTTCACTATAGGCGACCAAATCGCCGAGGTATACAGGATACACAGGAAGATGAAGGAGGATGAAGCCGAAAAGGCCGCCTGCGAGATGCTCGCGAAAGTAGGCATCCCTGAGCCGATCAGGCGTTCGAAGGAATACCCTCACCAGCTGTCCGGCGGGATGAGGCAGAGGGTGTTGATAGCGATGGCGGTGGCGCTCAAGCCGGCGCTGCTGATAGCCGACGAGCCTACGACAGCGCTGGACGTTACTATACAAGCACAGGTGCTGGAGCTGATCGACAGGATACAGAAGGAGATGGGCATGGCGCTCCTGCTCGTGACGCACGACCTTGCCGTCGTGGCTGAAGTTGCCAAACGTGTGATGGTGATGTACTGCGGAGAGATCGTGGAGGAAGCACCGGTGGAAGAGCTCTACGAAAAGCCGCTTCATCCCTATACTTCAGGATTGATGAGGGCCATGCCGGACCTCAAGGTCGGAAGAGGAGAGAGGCTCTACCAGATTCCGGGCACCGTGCCGCATCCTACGCAAAGAGCATCGGGCTGCAGGTTCTATCCAAGGTGCGACCAGGCCTTCGAGGAATGCAAGCACGTACATCCCGAGCTTACGTACATGGGAGGGCGCACGGTGCGCTGCTTGAAGTACGGCGGGAAGGAGGGAGCCTAGATGGAGGATACCACCATGGGCCGTGAGGACCTGTTCGTAGTCGAGAAGCTGAGCAAATCGTTCCCGGTCTGGGCCGGCGCCCTCTTTAGGCCTTCCGGTTACGTCAGCGCCGTGGATGACGTGTCGTTCTCCATCAAGAAGGGCGAGACGCTCGGGTTGGTGGGGGAAAGCGGCTGCGGCAAGACGACTTTGGCCAGCATGCTGCTGAGGATGATCGAACCTACGTCGGGTAGCATCAGGTTCGAAGGGGAAGAACTCGTTGGGATGCCGCCTAGAGAGCTGAAGAAGGCAAGGCTGGCGGCGCAGATGATCTTCCAGGATCCCTATTCTTCGCTGTCGCCCAGGCTAACCGCCCTGGAAGTGGTTGAGGAGCCTCTCCTCATAAACAGGAGAGGTAATAGGGAAGAGATAAGGAAGAAGGCCATGGGGCTGCTGGAGATGGTCGGCTTGACACAGATGGACGCCGACTGCCTTCCCGGACAGTTCTCGGGCGGACAGAGGCAGAGGATAGGAATCGCAAGGGCGCTCGCTTTGGAGCCGAAGTTCATAATCTGCGACGAGCCAGTCTCCTCTCTGGACGTGTCGGTCCATGCCCATATAATCAACCTGCTCATGGACTTGCAGGCGAAGCTGGGGCTGACGTATCTCTTTATAGCGCACAACCTAGCCTTGGTGCGGCACGTGAGCGACAGGATGGCCGTGATGTACCTGGGCAAGCTCGTGGAGATAGGGCCTTCCGAGCTTATATTCGAAGACCCGCACCATCCCTATACCAAGGCGCTTCTAGCCGCGGTGCCGGGCTTCGACCCTAAGAAGCGCAGGGCGAAGGTGCTCCTCGGAGGGGAAGTGCCGAGCCCGCTCAACCCGCCGAAAGGGTGTCGCTTCCATCCAAGGTGCCGCTTCGCGATGCCGGTCTGCTCGGAACAGGAGCCCGTCATGACCGTCGACGGTAGGGGGCGCTCGGTATGGTGCCACCTGGAGGGCAAAGAATAAAAGAGCATCGCCCTGTCTGATGCGGACGATGCCAGATAATGGGAGAACACGAATGAGGATGCCCTTTCGCGAAAGAGGCATCCTCACGTTCTCAAAAGAGCTTCTTCCTGATCATCAGGATCACGGCGCTGATGGTAAGGACCAGCGCCGACGACAGTATGACGATGTACGCATACGGGCTGTCGGACCACGGCACAGGGACGCTGATGCTGAAAATCCCCAGCACGATGCTCGGGATTGCCAGCACGAGTGTGAGAGATGTAAGGAATTTCATCACGACGTTCAGGTTGTTGTTGATTATTGATGCGAAGGCGTCCATGGTATTGCTCATTATGTCGGTGTAGATGCCCGCCATGTCGCAGGCCTGCCTGTTCTCTATGACTATGTCCTCGAGGAAGGAAGACCTCTTGGGGTCGTCCTTCAGCCATTCGGACGAAGTCAGCTTGTCCAGAACGGACTGGTTGCCGTTTACCGCCGTCCTTAAATACACGAGGGATTTCTCCAACGACATGAAGCCGAATATGAGTGAGTTCTTCATGGCATAGCCGAGCTTCTTCTCCAGTTCGGCGTTCTTCTGTTCGATGAGGTAGAGGTCCCGTATGCAAAGCTCGGTGGAGCGCATCAGAAGCTGCAGGGCTATGTCCTTTCCCATGCAGTCTCCCGAGCATTTGAACTTGAAGCCAAGGAAATCGTCTACAAGCTCGGTCTCATGTTTTGATATGGTTATGGTCAGCCCCTGCATAACGACGATGCCAACGGTCGCGACCTTCCAGCTCTCGTCCTCGGCTTGCCTTGAGGTATTTATGTAGAGGACGCTGTAGCCGTCGTTCTCCTCGTATCTAGGCAGCTCCAGATCGTCCAGGGCCGCCTCCAGGTCGTCCTTGTCCACTTTGTATTTTCGCGACATCGACTCGAGCTCATCGCCAGAGGGGTTTACCGACACGATCCACTGGGCTTCGTCCTCCGCGGATTTCACCCATCCTCCCTCGGTAAGCTTATATGAACTCAGCAACTGCTCATCACCTCGCGCATCGGCCGGATCGGCCCTACACTCCTTACTAGCTATTCAAAGAAGAAGGGCGGGATTCCTCCCGCCCCGATGCCATATTGTGGATGATGCTGCTACTTGGATTTTATCTCCGTCCATGCCTGGTCGTACAGCTCGGTCGCTTCCTTAAGGTCCTTCCCGAACTCGCTCCCCTCGAAGACGTTCCCATCAGGATACGCCGCCTTGTTGTCCTTTATCTCCTGGGGCAGAAGCTGCTTGACCTTGTCGTTCGGGGTCGAATAGCCGACAGCCAACGTATTCTTCAGGCCGATATCGGGTCTAAGCATGAAATCTATGAACTTCTGGGCGTACTCCTTGTTCTTGGAATCAGTGGGAATCGCCATGTAGTCCACCCACACGCCGGTACCTTCCTTGGGGATCACGTACTTGAACTCTGGGTGGTCCATCATGATCATGAACGCGTCCCCTGACCATGCCATCGACATAACCGCATCCCCTGAAAGAAGCGAATCTTTGTAGGCGTCTATCTCATAGGAACGAACCATCGGTTTCTGCCTGATCAGGATATCCTTGGCCTGGTTGATCTCGTCGGGATTCACGCTGTTCATGGAATAGCCCAGCATCTTCAGCGTGAGGCCTATCGTGTCCCTCATACTGTCGAACATGATCACCTTGCCGTAGTACTTCAGGTTGTGCAGGGCCCACCAGCTGTCTACTACATCGTCCACCAGGTTGGAGTTGTACAGGATGCCCACGGTACCCCAGAAATAGGGGACGGAGTACTTGTCCTCAGGGTCGCAGGAAAGGCCCTTGAACATGGGGTCTACGTACGCATAGTTCGGGATGTTGTCGTGGTCTAGCGGGGCGAGCATGCCCTCTGCTATAAGCACCTCCAGCATGTACGCGCTTGGGAAGATCACATCATAGGCGTTGCCGCCGGCTTTCATCTTAGCCAGCATCTCCTCGTTCGTCGAATACGTTTCGTAGACCACCTTGATGTCGTACTTCTTCTCGAACTCCTCCAATACGGAAGGGTCTATGTACTCGCCGAAGTTGTAGACACTGAGCGTCGCCTTCTTCCCGAAGTATCCGAGCTTGTATGCCGCGAACAAAGCAGCTAGCACGAGTATGATGACCAGCAGTATTATCAAGTACCGGGATCTCAATAGGATCGACCGCCTTCCATCAGTTCTGACCTTGAGTTCAGCTATATATGCCGTTCATCGCCATATTCAGATTATAGCAGAAAACAAACCGCATCCTAGGACGCTCTTAACGCTACGTTGCTGGCCCTAGAAAGGAAAACGGGCGGCCTTGTGGCCGCCCGTCTGCTGCCTTAGTTGGACTTTATCTCGGTCCATATCCTGTCATAAAGCTCAGTCGCCTCTTTTATGTCGACCTGGATGTCGTTCAACTCGAACACATTCCCGTCCGGGTATATCACCTTATTGTCCCTTATGCCCTCGGGAAGCAGCGCCTGCGCGGCCTTGTTGGGGGTGGAGTAGCCGAGATACTGCGCAAGCTGGGCGCCTATCTCGGGCTTCAGTATGAAGTCTATGAACTTATACGCGGCTTCTTTGTTCTTGGCGGACTTTGGTATCGACATGGAATCGACCCATACGTTGGTCCCTTCCTTGGGGAGTATGTACTTGAAGTCGGGATTCTCCGATATTACCTTGAACGCGTCTCCTGACCACGCCATCGAAAGCAGGGCGTCTCCGGCGAGCAGAGGGTCTTCGTAAGCGTCCACCGTATACGAATGTAAGAGGGGCTTCTGCTTTATCAGCAGCTGCTCGACTTCGCTAAGCTGTGCAGGATCAGTGCTGTTGAGGGAGTATCCCAGCATCTTGAGGGTCACTCCGATGGTATCCCTGACTGAGTCGAACATTATGATCTTTCCAGAGTACTTCGGATCGAACATCGCCCTCCAGCTGTCGATCTCCGTGCCTATCGCCTTGGCGTTATAGAGGATGCCTATGGTGCCCCAGAAATAGGGCACGGAGTACTTGTTACCCGGGTCGCTCTCTAGGTTGGTGAACTGCGGGTCAAGGTTCTTGAAATTCGGTATCTTGCTAAGGTCTATCTCGGATATCAGGTCCTGGGCGAGGAAAACCTCTAGCATGTTGGTGCTAGGAATCACCACGTCGTAATTGGTGCCCCCTGCCTTGAGCTTTGCCAGAAGCTCCTCGTTCGTCGAGTATACGTCGTAGATCACCTTGATCTTGGTCTCTTTCTCGAAAGCTTCCAGGACCGCCGGGTCCATGTAATCTCCCCAATTATACACGTTGACCACCGCCTGCTTGCCGCATCCAGCGGTAAGCAGCACGGCAAGCGCCAGGACAGCCAAAGCCAGCGTAACCCTTGTCTTCATGTGATAACCTTCCTCCGTGCTTGTTCTAACGATGTTGCGAAATCATCGGAGCCTTCTTAGTATGAAAGCTCATGCGACTTCGGCTGCGAGGATGTCTATCTCGATTTTATCTCGGTCCAGACCCTGTCGTACTCTATGGTGAACTCGCCAAGGTCAACGAATATCTCGCCCTTGTCCCAGACATTGCCTTTCGGGTAGGCGACCTCATTTTCCTGGATTTCTTTAGGCAGCAGCTTGATGGCCTCGGTATTGGCCGTAGAGTAGCCCACGGCGAGCGCGCATTTCGCGTTCACGTCCGGCCTTAGCATGTAATCGATGAACAGCTCCGCCTCCCGTTTGTGCTTGGAAGTGGTGGGGACCACCATGCAGTCCACCCATACGTTCGTGCCTTCCTTGGGGATGCTGTAAGAGAGGTTGGAATGCTCGCTGATGAGCAGCATCGCGTCTCCGGACCAGCAGAGCGACATAATCGCGTCTCCGGATGCGATCATGTCCTTGAAGGCGTCTATCTCGTAAGAGCGTACAAGGGGCTTCTGCTTGATGAGCTCTTCCATCGCTTCGTTGAGCTCCCCTAGGTCTCTTGTGTTGGCGGAGTATCCCAGCATCTTTAGCGTTATGCCTATGCTGTCCCTGGAAGAATCGAGCATGACTATCTTGCCCGCATACCTTGGGTCCCAAAGGGCCCTCCAGCTAGTTATCTCCTCGGGTATCCTGATCGAATCGTACACTATGCCCATCGTTCCCCAGAAGTAGGGGACCGAGTACTTGTTTTCTGGATCGAATATGAGGTTCTTGAACATAGGGTCTACGTTCTTGAAGTTCCCCAGGTTATCGAAATCCAGCTCCTGCAGCATTCCCAGTTCTATAAGCGCCTGGACCATGTAATCGGACGGGAAGAGGACGTCATAGCTCGTACCGCCCGCCTTGAGCTTTGCGAGCATCTCCTCGTTCGTCGCGAAGTTCTCGTAGTTGACCTTGATGCCGTATTCGTCCTCGAAATCCTTGAGTACCTCAGGATCGATGTAATCGCTCCAGTTGTACACGTTCAGCTTGGGATAATAACCCAGCTTGTTCAGCTTCTCGCCTCCACAGCCGGCAAGAGCTGCCGCCAGGACGAGAACCAATGTCAGCAGCAGATACCTTTTCACTGACATCAACCCCCTTTTCTTAAAATGTGGGCGCAGAATATGACCCGCCCTACTTTTCCACCTTCTTCTCTCTGCCCTGTATCACGAGCAGCAGTGTAAGGATCGTAACGAATATGATCGTCGTCAGCGCGTTGATCTTCGGGGTTACCCCGACCTTCGTCATAGAGTAGATCTTTATGGCGAGGGTGTTCACGCCTGAGCCCGTCGTGAAGAAGCTTATCAAGAAGTCGTCCAGCGACAGAGTGAACGACAAGAGCATGCCGGTCATCACGCCCGGCATGATCTCTGGCAGTATGACCTTCCAGAATGCCTGCGAGGGGGTTGCCCCCAGGTCCATCGCGGCTTCTTCCAGGTTGGGATTAAGCTGGTACAGCTTAGGGAGCACTGCTATCACGACGAACGGCACGCAGAAGGTTATGTGCGACAGCACGATGCTCCAGAAGCCAAGCGGCAATCCGATGCCGACGTAGAGAGCCAACAACGATACGCCGATGACTATCTCCGGGTACGTTACGGGCAGATAAGTGAGATCGACCATGAAGTTCCTGACCTTAGGCTTCATGGCGAATATGCCGATGGCGGCCATCGTGCCCAGGACGGTAGCCCCAAAAGACGAGATCACGGCGATCAATATCGTGTTCTTGAGCGCGTCCATGATGCTGCGGTCCTTGATCAGCTCCGCATACCATCTGAGGGTGAACCCCTCCCAGTTGCCGCGATATCTTGAATCATTGAAGGAATAGATTATCAAGACGACTATGGGCAGATACATGAACACGTATATCAATCCAGCATAGAACCATTTCCCGAACTTCTTTACCATAGCATCTCACTCCCCTCGCCGCGGTACTTGCCTGATATGAGGGTTGTGATGAGCACCATGACGATCATCACGGAAGAGATGGCCGAACCGAACTGCCAGTTCCTGGCCGACAGGAACTGGTTCTGGATCAAGTTGCCCAGCATCATCGTCTGCCCGCCGCCCAGAAGGTCGGAGATGATAAACGTGGACAGCGCCGGCATGAACACCATTATGATGCCGCTCACTATGCCAGGGAAGCTCAAGGGCAAGATCACCCTTAGGAATGTCTGCTTCGGGTCGGCACCGAGGTCGTTGGCGGCATCTATATGGCCCTGGTCCATCTTTACAAGGACGGAGTATATGGGCAGCACCATGAACGGCAGGAAGTTGTAGACCATACCCACCATGACCGCGCCGTCGGTGTAGAGCATCTTGAGCGGTTGGTGGATTAGCCCTATCGCCATCAGCAGTTGGTTGAAGAAGCCGTTCTCCCTCAGCAGGCCCATCCATGCGTACGTCCTTAGTAGGAAGTTCGTCCACAGGGGCAGCACGAAGAGCATCACCATGAAGTTCCTGGCCCGATCCCCAGCCCTGGCGATTATCCATGCCATGGGATATCCTATGAGCAGGCATGCCAGGGTGGATGAGACGGCCAGTACGACAGACCGCCATAGGACTTTTAGGTAGATCGGCTGGAAGAACTTTACATAATTCTCGGTAGTGAACTTGAATACGATGTCCCCGTAGGGGGTGCGCTCGCAGAAGCTGTATACGAGGATTATTATCAGCGGCACTATGCTGAATATGACTGTCCAGGCTATGTACGGTATCGCCAGACCCTGCTTCTTCTTCTCCATCTACCGCACCTCCGCGTCGTCCGGCGCATCAGCCCCTGACCCATAGCGGATTATGATCGGATCGGTCCCGTAAAGCTGCTCGTCCGTCCTGAGCACCCAGGTCCTCCTGATGTCCTCGGAAAAGACGGTCGTGATGTGCTTCCCCTGGGATTCGGTATGCAGCTTGAAACTTGTGTCCAGCCTCCCGCTCCCTGACTTAACATAATCTTCGCTGTCCTGTGTGATCCAAAGCTCCCCTTCCACCCTCCTGCCAGCCTGTTCGATGACTGCAGGAAGCATGTACTCGGGGCTAACCTTCATTATCTGGATTGCATCGTCCGAGAAATCGATGCCCATCCTCGAGCCTATCTCAGCGTTCTTCGTGTTCTGGACGATCCAGTCGTATCCGGTGTCGTCCCTTACGACGATCTCGTAGTGGACGCCCTTGAACACTACCGACTCTACAATCCCGTGGGCCTTGCCTTGGCCTTCCGGTACCATCTCGAGGTCCTCGGGCCTAATCACCAGCTCGATGAACTGGTCCTTTTCATATCCTCTGTCGGTGCATCTCCAGATGAGGCTCTCGCACTCGACAGCATAGTCGTCCCGCATCACGCCGTAGAGCATGTTCGCCTCTCCGATGAAGTCCGCCACGTAATGGTTGATGGGCTCGTTGTACACCTTGATGGGGGTGTCGTCCTGCTGTATGATGCCCTCTTTCATGACGACTATCCTGTCCGACATCGTCAGTGCCTCTTCCTGGTCGTGGGTGACGTAAAGGAAGGTGATGCCAAGGCGCTTCTGCATCCGCTTGAGCTCCAGCTGCATGTCCTTCCTCAGCTGCAGGTCCAAGGCTCCTAACGGTTCATCGAGCAGGAGCACTTCCGGCTCGTTGACGAGGGCCCTGGCTATCGCGACCCTCTGCTGCTGGCCGCCTGACAGGAACTGTACCCGTCTCCTCTCGAAACCTACGAGGTTCACGAGCTTGAGCATCGCTTTCACTTTTTCTTTTATCACTTCGTTGGGCAGCTTCTTGATCTTCAGCCCGAACGCGATGTTGTCGAATGTGTTGAGGTGGGGGAACAGCGCGTATTTCTGGAATACGGTGTTGAGCTTCCTCTGATACGCAGGCAGGTCGGTGATGTCCTTGCCGTCGAAGAGGACCCTGCCCGATGTGGGCGTGAGAAAGCCCCCTAGTATGCGGAGCATCGTGGATTTCCCGCATCCGGAGGGCCCTAAAAGCGTAACGAATTCCTTGTGTTTTATCTTGAGGTTGATGCCGGTGAGTGCCTCGGCATCCTCGAATCTCATAGATACGTCCTTAAGCTCCAGGATGTACCTTTCCATAATCCATCGTACCCCTCCATTCGGCGGTATATCCGCACGTTGATTCTTCAAATCCAATAGAAGAATCGAATTAAAGAATGAATTATATGGTGCCAAATGTCAATACCGAATGTTTACGCATCATAACCGAGAGCCGGGAAAAGACCGGCTCTTAGAAGACCGGCTCATCAATGCTTGAGGTCGTGCTTCTCCTGCATCAGCATTAGCGGCACCGGACCCGACCAACCCGTAAGGGTAGACAGCCAGAGGTTGCCGTGCTGCATCGCGGGCTGTACGAGTAGAGAGACGTAAGGAGGCCTGCCTAGGAGCCCTATGTCGCCCTTGTAATGGTAATGTCCCTCAAGGTGGGCATTCATTATCTCGGTACCCGCGCCCTTCTCCCTTACCATATAAGTCATGTGTACTATGATGTTCTGGTCGGAAGGCCGGGACACTTCCTTCACGTTCACCGAAGCTTCAAGGTTCATGCTTCCCTGGTGGCCGTGCCAAAGGGGCGAAGTATCGAAAGTCAGGCCCTTTAGTATTATCCTGATCAGCATCAAATCCTTTAAATCCGGATTATCCATTGTCTAAACACCGCCCCAAAAGATATTGCCGCAGCAAGGCGGCGCGACGGACCACAGGACGGCCCCCGGAAGGAAGACCTTCCGAGGGCCTAATTGCTCTTACTTTGCGTGTTTAAGCTCCATGATCTGCGATATGGATTTATTCCCGTACTTCTTGTAGCGCTGTGACTGGAAGATCCAGATGAGCACGACGAGCAACAGACCGAAGCCGTTGATTAAGTACTCGCCAGTCATACTGTAGAGGAACTCCTTGCTGCCGGCCACGAAGGTCCCGAAATTACCGATCTTGTCGAATATTTCGAGCAGGCCGTGGAAGAAGCGCGACCCTCCGATGAGGGCAAGACCTGCTATTATGGCCAGTATCCTCTCCCACCACGGGGATACAGTGCGCCACCAGCCCTGTACTCCGATGGCTATGAAGAACATACCCGCTACGGCAGTCAGCATGGTGAAGAAGGTGATGAACGAGAAGAAGCCCTCGTTCACCATCAGCAGGTTCGTGTTGTACACGAAACAATAGGGTACGAGCCATGCGGCGATCGAAAGCTTGGTAGCCTCGACACCTGTCTTCATAGGATTTGCGTGCGCTATGCCCGCCCCTGTGAACGCGGCGAGCGCCACGGGGGGCGTGACGTCGGCGATGATGCCGAAGTAGAACACGAACAAGTGGGCGGCAAGGGCCTGGCCGGAGCCTATCAGAGTGATGATCGCCGGGGCGGCAATGGTCGATGTGATGACGTAGTTGGCCGTCGTGGGCACGCCCATGCCGAGGATTATCGACGTGATCATCGTGTAGAACATGGTCAGCAGAAGCTCGTTGTTCGCCATCTCGACGAGGCCTGTCCCTAGCTTGAGGCCCAGTCCTGTCATCGTGACAACGCCTACGATCATTCCCGCTGCGGCGCATGCGACGCCTACGCCCAAAGCGCCCTTCGCGCCATCCACGACTGCCAGCAGAAGCTTTGTGAAGTGGATCTGGGGTTCGCCTTTAAGGGCTTGCACGAAGAAGAACGCTATGATGGCCATTATGCCGGCGTTCACAAGGTTGTTATAGCAAAGGTACACAACGACGAACTCGATTAGGGGCATTAGCAGCGAAGCGTACTTCATCAGGAAATCCGCTATGCCACCTTGCGTTCTCATCGAGCCGAACAGGTATACGATGCCGAAATAGACGGCTAGCGGGAGCAATGAGATCAGCACCAGATTGAGTACGGGCAGCTTCAGGAATACGTTGGCCACGTACACTCCGGAGGCAACCGCGATCACCATACCCGTGAATAGTTTGAAAGAGGGCGACTCCCACTTGCCTACTTCCTTCCAGTTCATCTTGTAGTCCCTGTTGGTCGAACCGGCCAATACGGATAGGACGACGCCCAACAAGGCGGCCCTCATGGCTGAGATACCCATCGAAAGGAAGAAGATGATGCCGAATATCGGGACCAATAGCTGGCCTTGGGTCAGCAGGACGGTCGACAGGCGGGGCAGCATCTCCTTCGGCATGCCCTTCAGGCCCTGTTTCCTGGCCTCGAAGTGTACGCCCAAGAAAACTCCGATGAAGTACAGCAAAGCCGGTATTACGGCTGCTTTAGCGATAGTAGCATAAGGCACGCCGAGGAACTCGCACATGAGGAACGCTGCCGCACCCATGACCGGAGGCATTATCTGCCCGCCCGTGGATGCGCTGGCCTCGACGGCTCCCGCAAATTCCGGCCTGTAGCCGAGTTTTTTCATCATAGGTATCGTAAAGCTTCCTGAGCCTGCGGTGTTGGCGACAGAGCTCCCCGATATCGTGCCCTCGAAGGCCGATGTGATGACAGCCACCTTCGCCGGTCCGCCCGAGGCGCCGCCTGCGATGGCATTGCCGAGGTCTATGAAGAACCTGCCGATGCCGGTTTTCTCAAGGAACGACCCGAAGGTGATGAACAGGAAGATGAACGTCGCCGAGACGCCCAACGGCACACCGAGGATACCTTCGGTTGTGAAGAACATCGCGGACGTAAGGCGCTCGAAGCGAACGCCCCTGTGCCTTAAGAACCCCGGCATCATCTTGCCGAAGTAGGCATATAGCAGGAAGCATACGACGACTATGAGTATCGGCAGGCCGAGCACTCTTCTTGCGGCCTCCAGCACTACGAGTATCGCGATCGCAGCCACTATTATGTCCGTCTTGAAGTAAGCCATGTCCCTGAACATGAGGCCTTCGTAGTTGACGTAGTAGTAGATCGCAACTCCCGCGCCTAATATCGCAAGGATTACGTCGAATACGAAAACGGGCAGCCTCAGGGCCTTAAGGATGGTCAGCGTGAATATTATCACCGTAAAGGCCACTATCATGAAGTCGGCGAGGGAGATGTCCCCTACGAAGCCTTCGTAACTGACCTTGTTGATCACAACAGCCACGACTGCGGCTATACAGAGGACGCCGTACTTCAGCAAATCGATTTTCGTCATTGCCGCCGGCCTTTCAAGGCTCGTCTTCCTTAGCTTGTCGGAAGCGGGATAGAGCAGGAAAACTAAAGGCAGCACGAAACCCAGATGAGTGACCCTCTGCAGCTGGGACGGCCATTCTCCAAAGAAAGCCGTGTAGAGCTGCCAAGCACCCCATACGAAGAGTATCACGGTGGTCAACTTGGTTAGAAGGGGACCGAGCTTCCTAGTCGCGGATTCTTTGTCGTACTTAGCGACTATCTCTTGGATATCCACGGTTTCGTCGAGGGTCATCATTTCCTCTAGGTTCGCTTTTTCCTGAGACATTGATTCGACCTCCCCTTAAACTGTTAGCCATCTATTCTGAACTCAAGGAGTCTTCCCGGCCCGGCCTTTTTAATAAGGTCCACCTTGGTGGCGCCGAACTCCAATAAGTGCGTATCCGTAGCGGTGGTGACGGATACTCTGAAGCTAACTAATATCCTGTTCATGTTGAAGTAGCGGACGTACTTATCGGTCACTTCCATCTTGGCACCCGGATCAGGCTCGCTGGGAAAACCCCAACCGAAGTCCGAAAAGTGTGTCTCGTACAGCTTGAATTTGAAGTCTTCCGTTATCTCGTAAAAATCCGTCCAGTCGCTCAACTGGACCGAATGCTTAAAAGTGGTGCTGAAACGCGTGCCCTCCTCTACTTCGGCCCGGAATATCACCTCCTTGTCGTCCACTGCCATAACTACAAGATAGTGTCGCCTGGGTTTTGCGAGAGGTATCAGTATCGTCAATATGAGGGCTAAAAAAGCCATAGCTAGTAGATATTTTACTTCATTTCTTGTATATCTTGCCATATAACCGATTATAATACAAAAAGAGCACCCGAAACGGGTGCTCTCTTATTATACGTCCCTTGGAAGGCCTACTTTATCAAACCGACTTCCTTGTAGTACTTGACCGCGCCGGGATGCAGAGGTGCGCCGAGTCCGTCGATGGCGGTCTCTAGGTCGATTGATGCGCCCTTGGCATGACCCTTCGTGATCTCCGCCTTCTTCTCGAAGAGGGTCTTGGTTATCGCATATACCACATTGTCAGGAAGCTCGTTGCTTACAACCATCACAGCCATGATAGCCACGGTCTTCGACGCGTCAGGCTGGTTCGCTCCGTATGCCTTCGCAGGGATGGTGACGCCGGCGAAGAAGGGGTACTTGGCCTGCAGCTGCTTTAGCTTTGCGTCTTCGATGCCCAGGATCCTGATCTTATGGGTGATCGCGGTCTCGGTGATGGCAGCTGTCGGTATGCCGCCGGTCACGAAGAACGCGTCGAGTCCGCCGTCCTTGAACTTTGCTGCGGAGGTTGCGAAGTCGAGGTATTCAGGCTGACAATCCTTCTTATAGTCCATACCGTAGATCTCGAACAGCTGCCTTGCGTTGACCTCGGTGCCGGAACCTGCTGCTCCGACGGACACCTTCTTGCCCTTGAGGTCGGCTATCGACTTTATCGTCGAGTCATACCTTACTATTACGTGGACGGCCTCGGGATACAGGTTGCATATGGTGCTTATCCCCTTGAAGGCCGCTCCTGCGAAGTTGCTTCCCTCAGTGCCGTTGTACATGAAGAACGTGGTGTCGTTCTGTATGATCGCAAGGTCGAAGTCCCCGCTCTTGATGCCGTTAAGGTTTGCGACTGAAGCGCCGGAGGATACTGCGTTCATGTTAATGTCCGGATTGCTCGCATTGATGACGCCTGCGATTGCTCCGCCGAAGGGGAAGTATGTACCGGCGACTCCGCCAGTGCCCAAGGTCAGGTCATACTTCGCTGCGGATGCGATCATGGTCAGGGACATGATTACTACGAGGCCGATCAATAGTGTCCTTTTCATAGTACTCCTCCTTAATTGTCTTTGGGGTATGGCCTTTCATGGTTTAAAGATAACATATAAACCTTTCGTTTTTCGACTATTAATATCCTTCCTGATAGACATCATTAAAATTCGCTATACGTTCCATTACTGCTTAGGACGTATATGCACGTTATATGTTCCCGAACCTTGCTGAGGTGTGGACCTAGCAATATGCACATACCTGCATATTTGGTTCGACATCGGGCGACGTTTGCTCTAGAATGTATCTGTTTGGGAGAAAAAGGACAAGTTGCGATAAAAAACGGAGGGGATGTACTTGCTGAGAATCACAGGATTGTCTAAGAGCTATAGCAAGAACAAGGTGAAGGCCGTGGACAATCTGAGCCTAGAGGTGAAGCCGGGGGAGATCTATGGTTTCCTTGGACCGAACGGGGCTGGGAAGACCACCACGATAAAGCTGATCGCCGGGCTCCTGAGGCCGGATTCGGGGACGATCGTTGTCAACGGGCACGATGTGCAGAAGGAACCGGTGGCCGCGAAGGCCTCCATCGCCTACGTGCCGGACAACCCGGAACTATTCGACAAACTAACAGGCCTGGACTACCTTAACTTCATGGGTGACATATACGGCGTTAGCACCGGCGACAGGAGGGCCAGGGCGAAGAAGCTCCTGGGCATGTTCGAGCTGGAGGCGGCCGCAGGGGACTTGATATCGTCATACTCGCACGGCATGAAGCAGAAGCTGGCCCTGACGGGGGCGTTGCTATCGATGCCGAAGGTCATGATACTTGACGAGCCCATGGTGGGCCTCGATCCGAAGTCTGCGCATCTATTCAAGGAGCTGATGAACGATCATTGCGCCAACGGTGGGATGGTGTTCTTCTCCACCCATATACTCGACGTCGCGGAGAGGCTCTGCCACAGGGTCGGCATTATAAAGCAAGGAAGGTTGATAGCCGAGGGCACCATGGAGGAGCTCAAGGGCAATATGCAGGGAAGTACGGGCGAATCGCTCGAGAAGATCTTCCTGGAGCTGACGGAGGGATGAGATTGAACTCTTTCACCCAATACCTGGCCCTGGTAAAGGCCTTGATGAAGGTGAACTTCAGCCTCAGCTACTGGAAGGTGAACCTCAAGAAGAAGCTGAGCTTCAAGTTCCTCGGACAGGCGATCCTTTACCTGTTCTTGATCTGCCTTGCGGGTTTCTATGAAGTCGTCTTCATACTGCTGCTGAAGGACATGTACCCTATGCTGGCGGCGGCAGGGCAACAGTCCTCGATGCTCACGCTTGGCATATCGGCCGCGCAGATAATGGTCCTTATATTCGGGATGTTCTATGTCATCGCCGCTTTCTACTACGCGAAGGGTACGTCCCAGCTGATGGCGATGCCGATGAGCCCAGTTACGGTGCTGATGGGCAAGTTCACGGTCGTGCTGATGAATGAATACCTTACCCTGCTTTTCATACTGGGTCCTTTCTTAGGGGTATACGGGGTGATGTCGAAGTCTGGGGCAGGTTACTGGATTATGTGCGTCCTGGTCTTCCTGCTTGCGCCCCTGCTTCCGCTCGCGATAGCGTCACTGCTTGCGATGCTGCTGGCGGGCGTGATAGCGAAAGGCAGGAACAAGACGTCGATGAACATACTCGGGGTCGTGATATTCCTGGTGGCGTACTTCGGCTTCCAGTATTTCCTGCTCTTCAAAGTACCGCAGGACACGACCAGCCTTATGGGATACCTGGTCAACCAGAACTACCGGCTTGCCGAGGCCGCCTCGAGGAGGTTCCCTCCGAGCCTGTGGGGGACATACGCCATAGCCGAGGGCTTCAACTGGGCAGGGATCAAAAACCTCGTACTGTTCGCCGGCTCGTCGGCGCTGGGCGTGCTCGCCATCATGGGCCTGGGCTCCAGGTTCTACTACAACGTGGTGATGTCAGGCGGAGAGACGGCTACGAGCAGGAAAAGGGTAGTCAATGGGGATATCTGGGAAAAACTGGTTGAAGGAGACCCGCTGAAGGCGATAGCCGTAAAGGACAACAAGGTGGTCCTGAGGACGTCTTCCTTCCTTATGAACTGCTGCACCCTGCCTCTCATATGGACTGGCCTGATCTATTTCTACTCGACGTTCGGCACCAAGATGGTGCAGGATCCTTCAGGCGATCAGCTGATACAGTTCATAATGATGCTTAACACCCCATGGCTCAAGACGATCGGATGGATACTGCTCACACAGTTCGTAACGAACTCGATGATAGCATCGACTGCGTTCTCGCGCGAGGGCCAGTCCCTTGCGATCACCAAGGTGCTTCCGATCAGCGGCAAGCAGGTGGTCCAGGCCAAGATAAGGTATGCCCTGCTGTACCAGCTTGTGGCATCGATACCGATCACCGCGCTGCTCGCATACCTTCTTAAGCTTCCTGCGCTGAACATGCTGGTAGGCATAGCGGTAGGCCAGGTGAGCGGCCTGTGGAGCATATTCGGAGGACTGCTGCTGGATCTTTCGAGGCCGTATCTGAACTGGACGGACCCGACGAGGGCGGTAAAGCAGAACCTGAACTCCGTGATACCGATGTTCGCCGGCTTCGGCCTGACGGTCGTGCAGGGCTACGCGGTTTATAAGATGATGGCGGCAGGATGGCAGGGTTGGCTGCCGGTCGGGGTAGTGGCCGGATTTAACCTTCTTCTTGCGGTGGTCTCGTTCACGGCCCTGATGGCGTTCGCCGACAAGGGCTACGACAGGATAGAGATCTAACATGCCGTCTAGGAGGATATACCTCTCCCTGGGTTCGAACATCGGAGACAGGGAAAGTAATTTGAGGAAGGCAGTCCGAAGCCTCGAGGAGAGGCTCGGGAAAGCATCAGGCCTGTCGTCGCTGTACGAGACGGAGCCCTGGGGCTACAAGAACCAGCCGTCGTTCCTCAACATGTGCGCCTGCTTCGACAGCAACATCGAACCTGAGGACCTGCTCGGCCTGATATCATCGATCGAGAGCGCCCTGGGCAGGCAGCGGACCTTCAGATGGGGGCCTAGGACGGTCGACATAGACATACTGATGATGGGCGACGTGTCCATTGATGGTGAGGCGCTAACGATACCGCACCCGCGCATGTGGGAAAGGGCCTTCGTCGTGGTGCCTCTTGCAGAGATAGCTCCGAACCTGAAGGCGCCCGACGGGATGTCGGCGGCGCTGAAGGCAGTGACGCTGGACCCGGACGGCAAGATAAAACCGATGGGCGGCATATGATAATAAGAGGAAGAAGGACAGGCCGGGTGCCCGTCCTTCTTCTTTTCATGGCCGGGCGCCTTAAAGCTTCCTGTAAGTTTCGGGAGTGCCGATGTCTATGAACGACCCATCCGGCACGAAGCCCATAACCGTCTTGTATCCAAGGATCCACCCTATTATCTTGCCCAGGGCGTCTTTTTGGTTTTTATGTTCGAGGTACTTATCTATCAGGGGCAGCGTATCCTTGTTGAAGATGTACGCGGCATAAGCAGCCATGTTCGATTTTGGAGCTTCGGGCTTCTCCTCGAACCCTATTATCCTGCCGGAGCAGTCCAACTCGGCCACACCCAGCCTCTTAAGGTATTCGATATCGTCCACCTTCTGGACGATCACGCTGTCCAGCCCGTTTTTCTCATGACTTTCTACGAAGCCGCAAAGGCTGAAAGAAAGGTGGCTGTCACCGGCGATTATCAGAAGGTCGTCGGCCATACCTATCTTTGATATGGCGAGGGCCATGTCGCCTATCGCGCCGAGGGCGTCCTCGGGCCTGGTGACTCCGTTGGAGATCACGCTCACTCCCTTGTTGGGATATCCGTCAAGCAACCGGACGTAATCCTCGTAGTGCGACTGATTTGAGATAATCGTTATCTGCTCGATCCCGGCCCCTGCGATGTTATCGATTATGTTCAGCACCAAAGGCCTGCCGTTAACCGGCAGCAGCGGCTTGGGCGTCGTCATCGTTATCGGCATCATCCTCTTGCCATAGCCTGCGCAAAGAATCAGCGCCTTCATCTAGCACCTCCGATGGTTTCCTGGAGGGGGCCCGTGCATGAAGCCTAGTGGCCTCCCTAAGTCAAGTATATTCCATCCGTAGGGAGCTTTTGCCTGCACAGGCGGATTAAGTTGGCGAAAAGGCGCAAAACGCTGCTTTACTTGCATTCCGGTCGGATCTTGCTTTAAAGGTCCATGCTTGGAATCCTGACGAGAATTAGTTCAATATATGAAGGAGTTCTTGGCAGATACGGGAAATCACGTTATGGGGGGTGGTCTTATGCGCATAGGTAGGACGGTTATCGCATCGTGCGCCTTAGTACTGCTTGCGCTCCTCGCCGGCTGCGGAAGCACATTCTTCTTCAGTTTCGAGCGGGAGCAGGCCCTTTTTAACGACGAGGTCATCTGGGACATATCCGGAGTAGGATCGTACGAGTTCCTCCCGTCCGGCATATCCCTGGACGACAAGGCCCTTCTATGCCCGTACGCCTTCGACGGCGATGTCACCATAAGGATGAAGCTGGAGCTGGGTTTCACAGGGGACGAGGTAGGCCAGTTCTTCCTGCTGGTCTCGAATGAGCCGGTGTGGAACCCTTCCGAATTCCACCTGCTCACGTTCGCGATCGCCGACCCTTCGGTGCAAGGATCAATGGTGGTCGAGAAAGGGGCCGGTTACGTAGAGCACAAGAAGTTCTCCGGCTTCGTCCCGGGAATCATAAAGGAAGGGGAGAATATCCTCGAGATGGTCAAGAAGAAGGACCACTACAAGTTCACGCTGAACGGCTCTTCTCTAGGTGAGTACGACGCGCAGCAATACTTCGCGTCATGGTTCTTCGTGCAGATAAAAGCTCAGCTTGGCCTGGCCACGGATGCAGGCAGTATGGTGATAGAGGAATTCAGGGTCACTTGCTTAGGCGAGATGCAGGAGCTGTAGCCGCGAGGCTGGCCGGATAGGGGCCCGAAGCCGGATGGCCGGGTACGGGGAAACTGCCGAAACGAAAGGACCGCCTACACCTCGACGGCGTCGGCGGTCCTTATGCATACAAGGGCTTCCTATCTTTCGACGAGCACCGCGATGCCCATGCCGCCGCCTATGCACAAGCTGGCGAGCCCCTTCTTGACCCCTCTCCTCTGCATCTCGTAGAGGAGCGTGATGATTATCCTGGCCCCGGAAGCGCCCACGGGATGTCCGAGCGCGATGGCGCCGCCGTTGACGTTGACTATAGAACGGTCGATCGGCCCGTGTTCTTTTTCCAGCCCTTTAAGCACGGCTATGGATTGGGCGGCGAAGGCCTCGTTCAGCTCTATGAGCCCTACGTCCGACAGCTTCCATCCGGCCCGCTTGAGCGCCGTCCTTATGGCGGGCACCGGGCCGTAGCCCATGACCTTAGGGTCCACCCCCGCCGTTCCGTACGAGACCAACCTGGCCAGCGGCTTAAGCCTGAGCCTCTTGGCATTCTCTGCGCTGGTGAGCACCAAAAAGGCAGCCCCGTCGTTTATGCCGGAAGCGTTCGCCGCCGTAACCATGCCGTCCTGCCTGAAGGCCGGCTTAAGCTTGGATATGGATTCTGCCGTGACGCCTTTCCTGGGGAACTCGTCGCCGTCCACCACCAATGGCTCGCCCTTCTTCTGAGCTATCGAAACGGCGGCGATCTCATCCTTGAACCTACCCGCTATCGTGGCCGCTTCGCATTTCCTCTGGCTGTCGGCGGCGAATTCGTCCATCTCCTGCCTTGTCAGGGACCATTCGTCCGCGAGGTTCTCCGCCGTCACACCCATGTGGTAGCCGTTGAACACATCCATCAGGGCGTCGTTGATCATCGAATCCACCAGCTGGGTGTCTCCCATTCTGGCCCCGTATCTTGTCGATGGCGCAAGGTACGGAGAGCGGCTCATGCTCTCGACTCCGCCCGCCAGCACCACCTCGGCATCCCCGAGCATTATGGCCTGGGCCCCGAGGACCACCGCCTTCATCCCTGAGCCGCAGAGCTTGTTTATCGCATAGGCCGGCTTCTCAACCGGTATGCCGGCCTTTATCGCGACTTGCCTTCCCACGCCCTGGCCCAGGCCCGCCTGCAGTATGCACCCGACTATGGTCTCATCCACCTGTTCGGGCCCAAGGCCCGCATGCTCCAGCGCGGCTTTCGCCGCCGCGGCACCAAGGTCCACCGCCGGGACGTCCTTGAAGACCCCTCCGAAAGATCCTATCGCGGTACGTTTCGCACCCACTATGACTACTTCACGCATCCGAACACCTCCGAAATCCCTTCAAGAAGGGGCGATTGGCATATCAGCTACAGGATGTTGAGTGCCCTGGCCCTGTCTTCCAGGTCCTTCCTATGATCGGCGTGGGCGATGGCTATGAGGGCCTTGGCCCTCTCCCGCACACTCCTGCCCCTTAGCGAGGCGATGCCGTTCTCGGTGACCACGAAATCCACGTTGGACCTGTGCAAGGTGACGGCGGAGCCCTCCGCCAGCATGGGGGTGATAGTGGATATTGTGCCGCTTTTGGCAGTGGAGTAGCAGGCTATGATGGATTTGCCGAGCCCGTCCAGGCCCTCTACGGAGCCCACGGCGGTGTCGGTCTGGCCTCCTGTGCCGGAATACTGGACTGGGCCGAGAGATTCCGACGCCACCTGCCCAGTCAGATCGACCGAAAGGCACGTGTTGATGGACACCATCTTCGTATTCTGCCTTACCACGCAAGGGTCGTTGACCCACCTGCCTCGGTGGAACTCGACGACCGGGTTGTCGTCGAGCCAGTCGTAGAGCCTCTTGGAGCCCATGCAGAACGTAGTCACGGCCCTGTCCTTCATGAAGCCCTTCTTGCTGTTGGTCACAACTCCCATGTCGTATAGGTCCATCATCGAATCGACGAACATCTCCGTGTGTATGCCGAGCTCCCGCTTGTCCTTCAGCGACTGGGCGACGGCGTTGGGGATGCCGCCTATACCCAGCTGTATTGTCGAACCGTCCTCGACCAGCTCGGCTATGTACGAGCCTATGACCAAGTCCACCTCCCCGGGCTGCGCCCCAGGCATCTCGGGGACGTCTTGGGTATTCTCGACGAATACGTCCACGTCCCGCACGTTCACCAGCGTGTCGCCGAAAGCCCTGGGCATCTTCTCGTTGACCTCGAGCATGACAAGGCCGGCGTTCTCCAGCACGTCCTTCTCGTAGGTCAGGCTCATGGCCAGATGGACGTTCCCGTGCCTGTCGGGGGGCGTGCAGGTGCCCATGAAGATATCGGGCTTCTTCGCGTACATGCGGTCGGTCGCGGCCCTATGGAGCATGTTGGGCACGTACGTGGCGGTGCCGTAGCCTTTCTTTATGACCTCCCTGATGCTGGCGGTATGGAACCATGAATTCAGCTCGAATATCCCCTTCATCTCGGGCTTCATGAAGAAATCATACGGTTTGAGGGTAAGGCACGAGAACACCTTCACGTTTTCCACGCCCGCCGCGCGCGTATGAAGGGCGCCCATCAGCCCTTGAGGTTCGCTCGCGCACATGGCGACGACGATGTCGTCATCCGACTTCACCATGGCCACGGCCTCGTCGATTGACCTGAGCCTTTTCTTGTATTCGTCCTTCCAGTCGATCATAGGAACACCTCCAAAGGATATCTTAAGGACCGCCCTCAGTACCTGAACAGGTTGGCGGCTACTGAAAGTCCTGAGCCTGACGCCATGAACGCGACCAGGTCGCCCCTTTTCACCCTTCCTTCGAGCACCGCGTGGTGGAAGGCCATGGGGATGCAGCCGGAGCCCGTGTAGGCGTACTTGTCCATCACCATCGTGGTCTTCTCCATCGGAAGGCCCAGCACGGACATTATGTCCACTATCAAGGACTTGTTGATCTGCGTGAAGATTATGTGGTCCAGCTGGTCAAGTCCGACGCCGGCCTTCTTCATCAGGTCTTCGACCACCACCGGCCAGAGCTTCAAGTTCCTGTCCGCCGGCAGCCTCTTCAGATTCTCCAGGCCCCACTTGCCCTCTGCGAGCAGCTCCAAGGTGGGCTGCCTCCTCGCCCCGCCGGTGTATACGCCGATGTAGTCCCACTGGGTGCCGTCCGTCACGAAGGCCGATTCGATATAGCCGGACCTGCCCGTCTCGTCCCTGCCAAGAACGAACGAGCCCGCCCCGTCGGCGAACACCATCAGGCCGAAGGCGTCCATGGGCCTTACGAAAGCGGGCATGTTGTACACGCCGGTTACGAGCGCATACCTTACCGAAGGGTCGGCCGCCATGATCCTGGATGCCGTGGCGAACGCGGACGCGAAGCTGGCGCACGAGGCCGCCATGTCGAAAGCCGACGCGAGCATCTGCTTCTTCTGTATCCTGCCCTGCAGCATTACGGCGGTCGACGGGGATATGTACTCGGGAGTGTCGGTGCCAACTATGAACAGGCCGATGTCATCTGCGTCCACGCCCGCCTCAGCGATGGCGGCAAGCGCCGCCTTCTCCGCGAAATCCAGCGTGCTCTCGTCGATGCCCCTGAGCTTCGCCATGTGCCTGGTCTTGTAGCCGAGCTTCTCCTCGGTCCTCACCGGATCGAACTCGATGCCCGCAATGCGCATCAGCTCCAGATTGTCGATGGGCTCCCCCGGAGCGTAGAGCCCCGTACCCAATATCCTTACCGGTAGCATGTCACACCTCCATGCGGCCGATGCCGCTTGCGTAATACCCTACGAGCCCTGCCATGCACTGCCTGATGTCCTTCTCCTCGCTGGAGAATGCGAGCTCCATGCCCAGGTAGTGGGCTATGCCGATGCAGAAGTTCGCGACCGTGCCCTTGTCAAGGCCCTCGGGGAGCCAGTCCATGCGCTTGAGATAGCCCCTCACGAAACCGTCGTAGTACTTCCTGGCAACATCCGGCACCACGTATTCACCCTGCCTTACGACCGAGTAGCAGAGGGGGTCGAAGGTGAGGTAGAGGCAGAACAAGTACAGCCCCGCCAGCTCCTCCTCGAGCCTGGTCTCGCACTTGGGCATGTTGATCCTTATGAACCTTCTCAGCTCGCTCGATATGAGCTTTATTATCTCGGCCAGGAACTGCTCCTTAGATTCGAAGTGGCTGTAGAAGGAGCCCACGGATATCCCGGCCTTCCTTGTTATGTCCGCTATGCCGACCGACGCAAAATCGCTCCCGCCGAAAAGCTCCTTGCCCGATTTGAGCAGTTTCGCCCTGGTGTCCTGCACTATATCCACCGCCGGTGGCAGCACCCTGTTGGGCAGGAATTCTGCCAGAGGTCTCATGGGGATGCCGGGGAAGGGGCCCTTCGTCAGTATGGAACAGAGAGTGTCGATATCCGCGGTATGTCCGTCGAAGGCGTGGCGTATATTGGCGAATCTGAGGCCGGACATCGTGAACTTGTACTCTGACTCCGAGACTTGCCTGCCTAGGACAGATTCCAGGTGGGCGGTGTATACATCGTGCAGCCTACGCTCGTACTCGAGCATCCTGTACTGGCCCTGCCTGAAGGCCCGGATGAGGTGCTTTCGCTGCACGGTGATGCGCAACAGGTCCCTTACGTAGTTCCTGAGCCTTTCTTCGAAGCCTTTGCCGTCAAGGGACGGTCCGCTTCCGACGACGTCTATGGTCCGTTCCATGATGTTAACGAGCAGCTCGTCCTTGTTCTTGTAGTAGTGGTACGCGATGCCGTTGGAGACCCCCGCGTTCCGGCATATGTCCGCGACGGACACTGTCGAATACCACCTTTGGGCGAAAAGCCTCTCCGCGACCGATATTATCTTTTCCCTCGCTTCGCCTCTGCGCATTCGGCACCTACCTATTTGAGAACCTATTCATCAATAAGTATATTACACTGAGACGCTGAATCCTGCTAAGCCCCGAAGACAAATATTTGGTAGAATCCCGCGGAAAATGTTTACGCGAAGAAGGATATTGCCAATCCGCGATGAATATCATTAAATAAAATTGAGAACATATTCAAGGCAAAACACGTGCAAGGAGTGTGCGACTTGGACATAGGTATGATGGGATACGGGCTCTATGTGCCCGAATCGCGCATGAACGCGGCGGAGATAGCCGCCAAGACCGGCATACCGGAGAACGTGATAGCGCTGAAGTTTGGCATCAAGGGCAAGCCGGTGCCCGGTCCGGACGATACGACTGCGAACATGGGGCTGAAGGCCGCAAGGAAGGCCGTGGAAGCGGCCGGGATCGACCCGGGGGAGATAGACGTCGTCCTCTGGTTCGGCGCCCAGCACAAGGACTATCCCTGCTGGCTCGCGAGCCTTAAGGTCGCTGACGCGCTGGGCGCGGTGAATGCATGGGGTTTCGACATGGAGGCCATGTGCGGCTCGTTCATGGCCGCCCTGGAAGTCGCAAGGGGCCTTATGATGGCGAGCGATACGAACAGGACGGTCTTGCTGGTGTCGGGCTACAGGAACGCTGACCTCATCGATCTGAGTGTGCCCGAGACCACGTTCATGGCCGATCTGGCGGCGGGCGGCGCCGCTGCCGTGCTCAGGCGCGGATACGGGAAGAACGTGCTCATGGGGACGGCCTTCAAGGGGGACGGGTCTTTCTCGGAGCTGTGCGTGGTGCCCGTGCTCGGATCGAAGAGATGGCCCCCAGAGCCGGGCGACGACCAGAAGGCGTACTTCGGCATTGACGATCCCGAGGAGTTCAAGAAGAAGCTGGGCGAAAAGACGATGCCGAACTTCTACTGGGTAGTCAGGGAGGCCCTCAGGCGCTCGGGCGGGCTTACCGAGAAGGATGTCGACTACCTCGCGATACTGCATTTCAAGAAGAGCGCCCACGACGCGGTGCTCACAGAGCTTGGGCTCGCCCCAGAGCAGACGACATACCTCGACGATTACGGCCACATGGGGCAGAACGACCAGCTGTTGTCGATCGACCTGGGCCTTAGGGCGGGGAAGATCAAGGATGGCGACATAATCAGCATGGTGGGGGCGGGGCTGGGCTTCGTATGGGCCTCGGCGGTCATGAGATGGGGAGGAAAGGCATAGGCTTTTGGGGATACTGGATGTTATTAAGCACGGAAGGGTGATCGGCATGAAGATGGCCGGAAGGGTCTGCGTCGTGACCGGCGGCGGACGGGGTATCGGAAAAGCGATCGTGGAGAAGTTCCTGGAGTACGGAGCGGAGTACGTCTACGCCGTGGACCTCAACCAGGATGCGCTCACAGAGCTCGAAGGGCGTTATGCGAACGTGAAGGGGGTAGTGCTCAGCGTGACCGACACCGCGGCGGTCAACGACTTTGCGGGGAAGGTCAAGGAGGAGAAGGGCAGGATCGACGTGCTCGTCAACAACGCTGGCGTCACCAAGGACGCGCTCATCCACAAGATGAGCGACGAGGACTGGCAGTTCGTCATCGACGTGAACTTGAAGGGGCCCTTCATCATGACAAGGGCGATAGGCCCGATGATGATGGAGCAGGGTAAAGGCACCATCGTGACGATATCTTCGGTGGTAGGGCTTGACGGCAACATCGGGCAGACTAACTACGCCGCCACCAAGGGCGGTGTCGTGTCGATGACGAAGACGTGGGCCAGGGAATTCTCGAGGAAGGGCGCGAATGTGCGCGCCAACGCCGTGGCCCCGGGGTACATAAACACGCCGATGATGGCCACGGTCCCGGACAAGGTGCTTGATCCCATCAAGGAGAAGACCTACTTCAAGAGGCTCGGGGAACCAAGCGAGATAGCCGAGGTGGTCGCGTTCTTGGCGAGCGACGAATCGAGCTACGTGACCGGACAGGTGATCAGAGCGTCCGGAGGACTGGTGATCTGACGGCGTCGGCGTGAAGGCCGGCGCGGTATCGGAAGGTAAGCATCGGAAGTCTGAGATTGAACATAGGAGGGGTAAAATGAAGAAGATCCTTATCATCGCCCTTGCCCTGGCGCTCCTGGCGGCAGGTACCGTCATGGCGGCGGAACCCGGAGTGACCGAGAAGGAAGTCCTCGTAGGCAGCTTCATAGCGCAGTCTGGCCCTTACGCCGCGATCGGCGTCCCTTATGCCAACGGCATCAAGGCCTATTTCAACTGGATCAACAAGAACGGCGGAGTCAACGGCCGCCAGATCAAGTTCGTCGTCGAGGACGACCAGATGAACGCGGCCAACACGACTGTCGCGGTCAAGAAGCTCGTCGAGCAGGACAAGGTGTTCGCACTCGTGGGCGGGCTGGGCACCCCCGGCGTCGTGGCGACCTACAAGTACCTTGAGACCAACAAGGTGCCCCACATCTACCAGGGCGCCGGCACCGGCATCATAGCTATACCGCCGAACAGGTACATCTTCCCCGTGCAGCCCAACTACACCACCGAGGGCGTGCTCATGGTGAAGTACCTGGCCGAGACGAAGAAGGCCAAGACCATAGCCGTCATCTACAGGAACCTCGACGACGGCAAGGAGATCGCCGCTTCCGTGAAGGCCGAGGCGGCCAAGCGCGGCCTTAAGGTCGTGGCGGACATCCCCATCGAGGCCACCGCTTCCGACATGTCGTCGCAGATCCTGCAGCTCACGGCAGCGGATCCGGACGCCGTCGTAATCGGCCTGTTCAACCCCCAGAGCGCCTCTTTCCTCAAGCAGGCCAGGGGTGATTTCAAGCTTACGAGGCCCACGTACTTGATGACGTATTCCAACGCCGACCTTACCGTGGCGGCCGGAGCTGCCGGCAACGCGGTCGGAGTAGAGGCGATGGCGTGGGTCAACGTCGACTTCACTAACTCGAACCTGCCGATATTCAAGGTATACCAGCAGACATTCCCGGGCCAGCTGCCCAACGCGTTCGGAGTGGCGGGGCTGACCGCCGCCGAGATCTTCGTGGAGGGCCTGAAGAGGGCCGGAAGGAACCTGACCAGGGAAGGTCTAGTGAAGGCGATGGAGTCATTCGACAAGTTCACCGGTATGGTGGCCGTGGACATCAGCTACGGCCCGTACGATCCCAACGACTGGACATGCAGGCTCGGCAAACAGTCGATGTACGTCTTGAGGTTCACCAAGGACAGCCTTGAGGTCGCGAGCGACTGGATTTACCTCAGATAGCATAACGGATACCAGGGCCGCGGGACCCCTTCGGGGGAGCCGCGGCCTACTTCCATGTAAGGAGCGCCCAGATGCTAGAGACTCGTAACGTAACCGTCCGTTTCGGCGGCCTGACCGCCGTAAAGGACATGTCCATGAAAGTAGCGCCGGGCACGATCCATTCGCTTATAGGCCCGAACGGCGCCGGCAAGACCACGCTCTTCAACGTTATCTCCCGGATAATCGAGCCTACTTCCGGTGATGTTCTCTTCCGCGGGGAGAGCCTGAACGGGCTCTCCTCCGAGAAGGTCGTCTACAGGGGCATAAGCAGGACGTTCCAGAACCTGCAGCTTTTCCGCAACACCACGGTGTACGAGAACGTGCTCTCCGGGCTCATCCATGAGTACAAGGGAGGGGAGATACCCTTCCTGCCGGGCGCGGGCAGGCGATTCATGGAAGGGACCCGCGACAGGGTGCTCGAGGTGGCGGAGATGATGGGCATAAAAGACAGGCTCAACTCGATGCCCCAGTCCCTGCCGTACGGCATTTTGAAGAGGGTCGAGCTGGCCAGGGCGCTCGTGTCGGCGCCGAAGCTGCTTCTTCTCGACGAGCCCGCGGCGGGGCTGAACAACGACGAGACCCGCGAGATGGACCAGGTCTTCAGGAGGGTGAAGGCCGCCGGCGTCACCATGCTTCTCGTGGAGCACGACATGAACATGGTCATGGAAGTGTCCGACATGATAACGGTCATGAACTTCGGAGAGAAAGTTGCGGAAGGCCCTCCGGCCGTTATAGCCTCCGACCCGAAGGTCATCGCGGTATACCTTGGGAAGTCGGACATGGGGGTGAGGAAGCGTGCTTAGGGCGGAAGGCTTCACCGTAAGCTACGGCCACGTAAGGGCGGTAAAGGGGATATCCTTCGAGGTCGGCAGGGGCGAGATAGTGGCGGTCATAGGGGCCAACGGCGCAGGCAAGTCCTCCACCGTGATGGGCCTTGCGGGAATCGTCGAATCGGGCGGGATGGTGGAGTTCGACGGGGAGGACATCTCCAGGGCGACGAACTACGCCAGGGTTTCGAAGGGGCTGGTGCTATGTCCGGAGGGCAGGCACATCTTCCCGGAGCTGACCGTGAACGAGAACTTGAAGATGGGCTCGTACAGGAGGGGCAGCTTCCTAAAAGGGCTCGGCCTCGTCCATGACCTGTTCCCGGTCCTCAAGGAGAGGAAAGACCAGGTGTCCGGCTACCTTTCGGGAGGGGAGCAGCAGATGCTGGCGATCGGAAGGGCGCTCATGGCCGATCCCAAGCTGCTGATGCTAGACGAGCCATCCTTGGGCCTTGCGCCGATACTCGTAGACCAAGTCTTCGAATCCCTCGAAAGGCTAAGGGAGGAACGCGGCCTTTCCATATTGCTAATAGAGCAGAACGCATTCAAGGCGCTTGGGATATCGCAGCGCGCGTACATCATGGAGACCGGCAGGATAGCGCTCGAAGGAAGATCCGAGGACCTTCTTGAGTCGGAGGACGTCAAGAAGGCATACCTCGGCATATAGGGGGTACGGCTATGAATTTGGGGATCAAGTTGATGCAAGCCGTCCTCTTCGGGCTCTCCAAGGGGTCGCTGTACGGACTCATGGGCCTGGGCATATCATTGATATTCCGCACCGTGGACGTGATGAACTTCGCCCACGGCAACTCGGGGATGTTCGCGACGTTCGTCGCGCTGTCAGTCTATCTTCTCACAGGCAACGTGGTGCTCATGCTCCTCGCCGGGGCTGCCGCCGGGCTGGTGCTGGGCGTGCTGATAGACAAGTTCCTGATGAAAAGGGTCAAGGGCCTGTCTCACAGTTCGATGCTGATAATCACGCTGGGGCTGCTGATGATAATAGAGGCGCTGGCCTTCGCCATATGGGGGACCGAGCCTCTGATATTCCCCAAGGTTGTGGACAGGGCCCCGCTTATAGTAAGGCTCAGCAAGGGTATGCTCATACTTCCCGCAAACGACCTGGCAGGCGCCTTGATAGCGCTGGGGGTTTCGGTGGCGCTGGCCTTCTTCTTCAAGTACACGAAGTTCGGCACGGCGGTAAGGGCAAAGGCGCAGGACGTCGTGGGCGCGCAGGCGGTCGGGGTGAACACGAAGAGCGTCGACGCGGCGGCCTGGGGGATAGGGATCGCCCTGTCGGCGCTTGTGGGTATGCTGATCGCCTACAAGTCGTCGGTCACGCCGTCGATGATGGTGGAGATGCAGATATATGGGCTTACGGCGGCGGTGCTCGGAGGGTTCTCCAGCCTCTTCGGCGCCATAGTCGGAGGCCTGATGCTCGGCCTCATCCAGGAGACGGTCGTGACCTTGATGTCCGCCGGCTTCACCGCTCTTAACATAACGTCGTCCAATCCGGTGGACTACCAGTTCTCGATAATACTGATCATAATCATCGTCATGCTGGCGGTGAAGCCCGACGGGCTCTTCGCCTCCAGGTTCAAGGGGAAGGTGTGAACCCGGATGAAGAAGAGCTTGTTGAGGTACATATCGATTGCGATTACAGTCGGGGTCGGGCTGGGGCTCGTTTTCCATTCGCAGACCTACATACTGGCCATATTCTCGCGCCTGCTCATATTCGCGATCGCCGCGACGGGCCTTAACATACTTACCGGGATGGCCGGACAGGTCTCGATAGGGCATGCCGCTTTCATGGCGCTGGGGGCCTATACTACGGCGTTCCTATCGCAGAGGTACGGGCTGCCGTTCGCGGTGAACCTCCTGCCGGTCGTGCTGGTTACGGCGCTTTTTGGCTACATAATCGGCCTGCCGGCGCTCCGTATGAAGGGATTCTACCTCGCGATCGCGACCATGGCCTTCGGTGTCGTCATCGAACAGCTCATAGCCGGCCAGGCCTGGCTGGGAGCCCATACGGGCATCAGGGAGATAGCGCCCTTCTTCAAGGCGGAGATACTTAACTACGCCGTCAACCTGGGCTTCTTCCTGCTACTTTCGGTGGGGGCGTTCTCGCTGATAGATTCTCCCATGGGTACTAAGTACAGGATGGTGAGGGATTCTGAGATAGCCGCCAGGGCCTACGGCGTCGACGTCTCGAAAGTCAAACTACACGCCTTCATGATAAGCGCGGTCTACGGGGGCATCGCCGGTGCGCTGTACGCCCACACGGTCGGTTTCATCATACCTTCCAGCTTCGGGCTCTCGATATCCGTGAACC
Organism: Bacillota bacterium; assembly: GCA_029565935.1. Lineage (GTDB taxonomy): Bacteria > Bacillota > DTU025 > DTU025 > MWDF01 > MWDF01. Next base: position 123,528 of record JAKQNF010000016.1, read on the forward strand.
TGCTGGCAGCGATCATGATAGGCGGCCTCGGCTTCGTGCAGGGCTCTTTGTATGGAGCAGTCCTGATCTTCGGGCTTCCGTACTTCATGTCAAGGGGTTTCGGCCAATGGCTCACGCTGATAATCGGCGTGATGCTGATAGTGTTCGTGATGTTCTTCCCCAAGGGAGTGTCCTACGGGCTCATGATGCTGTGGCACAGATGGGCGCAAAGGCCGGTCATATGGGCGAGGAGGAGGTTTATCGGCGGCATGAGGAAGGATTCCAAGTTCGTGGAGGTAAAAGGCAAGAAGATACATTATCTGGAACATGGCGGGGGAAGCCCCGTCCTGATGATCCACGGGAATACCGGATCGTCCGATTGGTACGAGGACGTGATGGACATCGAGGGGATGAGGTGCATAGCCCCGGACCTTCCAAACTGCGGCCTGTCTGACAGGATCGACACGGGCGACATGGACGTATACGCCGACTACATGCTCGGCTTCATGGATTCGCTCAGGATAGGGGAGGCCGTCGTGGTCGCGCATTCCCTGGGCGGCGCCGTCGCTGTCTCGATGGGCTGCCGGCACCCAGAAAGGGTAAGTAAGATGCTGCTCATTGACCCTTGCCCCGTGAAGGGGCTGATCACCCCTGAAGAGCACTACCCCGTGATCGAGCTGTACAAGACGTCCAGGGACATGATGAAAGCGGCGCTGGGCGCCATGACGCCCTCCATGAAGGACGACGCGAAGCTCAACAGGCTGGCGGACGGCGCCTTCAGGATGAACCAGGCGAGCTTCACCGAGCATCCCAGGGCGTTGGCGAGGTTCGACTATACGGGTAGATGCAAGGGCTTCAAGGGCAAGGTGCTGATAGTGGTGGGCAAGAAGGACACGCTGATAACGGAGGGGATGGCCAAAGAATCCGCCGCCGAGTTCACTAACGCGGAAGTAAGGGTGATGGAAGGGATCGGCCACTCTCTCATGGTGGAGGACCCGGTGAAGTTCGTAGGACTGGTGAAAGAACTGGCGGGCTGACGGGCCTTATAGTCCACTGAACGGATGGCCTCCTTAATTCAAGGAGGCCATCCGTCTATTTCCCATGAAAGCTGCGCAGCAGTTAGTACTCTACCTTTATGCTGGTTATGTAGGCCTTGCCGCCGTAAGATGACGAGAGCATCCATGGATAGAGCTCCTCGGGGAAACAGTACACCGCATCGAAGCTGGCTATCAGCGCGCCGTTCAGCGTGGCGCTGTAATTGTCGCCCTTTCTAACGATCTTTATCGTGTTCGTACCTTTCTTGTTATAGCTTGGCTGATTGCCCGAGACAAGCCTGATGTCAGTATCCGTCCCCTCAGCCATGTAGACGTTGTCCGAGGCGTCGTCGCCCAGTTTCAGGCAATATACCCCGACGAAGTCCTCGGGGAGTAAGCTTGAAGCCGAAAATAGGCCCAGCTTGACGTCCACGGTGTTGGAGGAATCCGTCTCGAGGTTGAACTTGACCGTCATCGTCAAGTCGCCCATGTAGTAATATGGGCCGGAGAAAGCATAACCGTCCAGCTCGAGGCCCAAAATGCTCCTGTCCCAATAGAACGGCGGGCATATCATCAGCTTCGAGAAAGCATCAACGTCGGTCTCCTTCTTAAAATCGAAGGACCACGAGTCACCACCACAGCCTGCCAAGCTTGCCATCAGCACTATCGCGGCGATGGCACACAACATCTTATACCGCCTCATGTATGCACCTCCAAAGCGTCAATTGAACCCTACTCCCTGCCAGTGGCAAAATCCTCCAAGATTCTGCATTTGTTCTGAAAAATGAACTTTGACGCGCTAAGGACCGTGGAGACGTTGCGTATGACTGTCAGGTCCTGCTATGAGATAATCATGAATAGTCGGCAGCACTTATGCCGCGGACGGCATCCATGGTAGGCCGTGAAACCACTTAAAAGGCCTTTGCGTTAGTATCAATGTACCGATTAGCATTTCTTCGAAAGGTTGTGAATCCTTTGTCCAAGAAATTGATGATATCTTGCGCCGCTGCGATGATATTGGCGATATCGCTCTCGACAGCATCGATGGCCGCCGTGCCCGCCCTTCCAGAGGGCGCCCTTTTCATCTACGGAGGGTACGCTGACGTCACGGGGGACGGCGCTGTAGACGAGGTCTACCTGATCGCAAGAAGAGCCCAGGCGGACTCGGATTTCATGTCCGAGCACGGCCTGCTCGTGATAGAAGGCAAGGAAGGCAAGCAGCTGCTCAACTGGCTGGGGCCCGAAAGCGCCGCTTATCCGGGCACATTGGCGTTCGGTAAGCTCGATCCGGGCAATTCCTTCGACGTCCTCGTAAACCTGCCATCCGGTGGCTCCGGAGGGATCACGACGGCGATGCCAGTATCGATGGAGGGCGGCACTCTTAGGATAATGGCCGACCTGTATGCGCTAAACGACGGTCCGGCAGTGGACATGCTGGTGAACGACGGATACAAGATGGTCGCTAAGTACGAAGGGATAGACTTCACGATAGACCTGCTAAAAGGCGCCGCCAAGGACGATGCGGGCACATACAGCGGCATCTTCGACGAGAGCGGAAGGAAAGTGGGGACTCTCAAGCCGGTCATGGATCCGGTCGGCGCTACCGAAATGGCGGACGTCAACAACGACGGCATCAGCGAGCTGGTCACATACAGGAGCGTATGGGCGGTTTACCACGCCAATACGGTGGCCATCGCAAGGACTGTATGGGGCTGGGAGCAGGATGCCATAAAGCCGAGGTTCGTCTCCGTAAAACCACTTTTTTCTCCTCAGGACTATGCCAGTTACCTGTCCTCCATAAAATCCACCGACCCTGCCGAAGCTCTCAAGCTGGCGATCGACAAATATACGGCAGCGTTCTCGGCAGCGCCTCCTTACTGGAGGTATGAGGCGTTCCTCGTCTACAGGGATTATGCTTCTGCAGTGGCACAGAAGATAAGCGAGACTCTCCCTTCAACGGGCGCTGCGGACCAGGCGACGATGCAGAAGGTTTACCAGCTTGCGGATAGGCTGGCTCCTGTCGGGCTCGGCATATTCTACGTAGGAGAAGGAGAGCTGCAAGCGATGCCGGACCCTAAGTTCCAGCTCAAGAACCTGGAGAAGTACCTGCAGAGGGACGCCGTAGAGTTCCTGTTGCTGGAGGAAGTGGAAGTCTACGATATCTGGGCGATGGACGCTGCCTTGAACATACAGCTAGAAGAAGTAGGCAACAGGCTACATGACTGGGAGTATTTCCTCCAAAGCTTCCCTGGCTCTGCGTTCGAGCAGTACGCCATGCAGCAGTATGTGGCGAAGCTGGCTGCGTTTATACTGGGCATCGACAACACCCCGAACTTCAGCTACAGCGACGGGACGCTGAATCCGGGCGTCATGGCGTCGTTGGAAAAATACGTAAGGGAATACGGCAACATGCCTTCTGCAAAAACAGTGGCCGAAGCGATAGGGATAATGAAGGAAGGCAACGGAAAGCTTAACCAGGGGCTGATAGACAGGATAATAGCATTGATACCCAAGCCTACCACCCAGGAAGAGAATACCGAGAAATAGTGCCATACAAGACAGGTCGCATCCGTGTTCGCGATGTGACCGCCCGTGCTAATTAGAAGATGGATAAAAGAAGACGCTCCGCGAAAGAGCGTCTTCTTTGCGTCCTGGACTGTAATGCCTTCTATTTCACTATGGAGATCCTTCCTTCCACCTTCGGTGCAATCTCCTGGCCCTTGATGTACTTTATTGCCACGTCGCGCAGCATCTCACCCGACATGTAGAGCACCTTGGCGTCCTTGAACATCGTATAGCCGTCTCCGCCGGCCGCCGTGAAGTCGTTCGTCGCCACGCTATAGAACCTGAAGGGATCTATGGTGAGGCCGTTCACCTTGACCTCGGATACGCGGCTGCCTGCCGGCTTGGCGGGATCGAACTTGAATGTAAGGCCGCTGATCTGCAAGAAACCTCCGAGCTGGTTCGGATAGGAGCCTACGGAGAGTTCCAATGCCTTCACGATGGCATCTCCGCGCAGCTCGATTACTACCAGGCTGTTGTCGAAGGGCAGGACCGAAATTACGCCGCCGACCGTGATGTCCCCCGCTTTGAGGGAGGCTCTGATGCCTCCGCCGTTCGTAAGGGCGATGTCGGCCTTGGTCGCGCTCTTCATGATGTCGGTCACCAGGTTGCCCATGTTGGTCTCCTTGGTGCGGACGTTGGCGCGCTCCCCGTCAAGATCGACGAGAGCCTTGCCTATCACCACGTTCATCTCCTTGGATAGCGCGTCGCCATATACCTTTATGCGAGCGCCGACCCTGCTGGAAAGGCGTGCGTTCGGGATCTTCTCGTCGAGCCTTACGAGCTTGCCTTCGAATGCAGCCACCGCGTTGTTCTTGACGGTGACTTCCAGGGTCCCGGCATAGGCAGCCCATTCGCCGGCCGACACTATGATCGTGGGTCCTACCTTGACCGGCTTTTCTAGCACAGTATGGGAGTGGCCCCCCACGATGATGTCTATCCCAGGTATCGCCTTCGCCAGCTTGAGATCCTCGTCATATCCCAGGTGGGATAGGCATACGATGATATCAGCGCTCTGTTCCAGCTCGGCCACGACCGTCATCGCCGAATCTATCGGGTCGAGGAACTTGAGGCCTACCACGTTGTTCGGGTGAGTGACTATCGGGGTGTCGACTGGTGACAGTCCGAACATGCCGACCTTGATGCCGTTTATGGTGACTACGGTGTACGGAACTGCGAAATAGCTTCCGTCCTCATAGACTATGTTGGCGGCAAGGAACGGGAAGCCCGCAATGGAAGCAAGGTTGAGAAGTTGCTTCTGGCCGTAGTTGAACTCGTGGTTGCCTATTGAGGTGGCCGCGAACTTCATATCACGCATTACCTCTGCCATGGGGACTCCGTTGAAAAGGTTGACGATGTTGGTGCCGTGCACCATGTCGCCCGAGGCTAGCAGAAGCACGTCCTTGCCCTCGTCCCTCAGCCCGTCGACATAGGAGAAGAGCCTCCCCATGCCTCCGATGGCCACTTTCTCGTTGGTTGGGATCCAAGGTTCCAGCCTGCCGTGCACGTCGTTCACGTGCACTATCGTGAATTTACCGTCGGCCGCGGATGCCATGAAGGCTGCGGAAAGTACGATTAGCAGCGATATAAGGACTACCAAAATTCTCCTGTTTCGCATCGGTCATCCTCCTCATATAGATTTCGTTCGCTGATACACTTTGATTATACTGCAAGTGAATGCAGGTGCTGAATAGCGAAGGGGGCGTTTTGCGATACTCGGCCTACGATTCGGAACGGCATGGCCCAGCGGGTTCCGTTTGAGCGGCGCAGTCAGCGTTTACGACGCGGACATCCATTCAGTGCGGTTCAGGTTCTCAAGGTGAAGTGAAATAATCAATTAATGAGAACTCATTGCCTTATGTAGTGCGCATATACAAATATCTGGCATTTAACGATAACAGAAAATGTAAAAACAATTCACTTCGTAACATATTCAAAAAGGAGTTCACGGCGGAATATCGAAACCTTCGTTATACTTCCCACCTTCAAGTAGGAAAGGAGTGCAGGCATTTGAGTCCGAGAAGAGTATCGGTTTTATTACTTACGGCGGTCCTCCTGCTGTCGGCGGCCATGGCTTCGGCTTCGCTTCCGAAGGTGAACCCCGACGAGGTGCGCTCCAAGCTCGAAAGGCTAGGGCGCCCCAAGAAGATCGAGATCGACATGGACAAGCTATCTCTAAACGAGCAGATCAACTACACGGGCCCGAAGGCTATGAAGCCCGGTAGTGTGATAGTAAGGCTTGATACGGGCGCGAAGGCGACGGCAGCGGACGCCGCGCTAGAAGAGGCGCTTTTCAAGCTGGGCGGATCAATAGACGGTAAGCTTGAGATGAAGGACAGGTCCGAAGGGGCCAAAGCGGCTGCTGCTGCGCCGCTGCGGTTCGCCTTCCTGAAATTCGCAGAAGACGCAGATGTCGAGGCATTGGCGGCAGAGCTGGGCAAAGTGCCCGGGGTGGTCTACGCGGAGCCCAACTACATGCTCTATCCCGATGCTACGACGCCTCCTACGGACACTTATTTCGCCAACGGTTGGCAGTACTACCTATACAACGACGGCAGACCCTACATATACATAACCTCATACGCGGGAACCCCTGGATCCGATATAAAGGCGATGCCGGCGTGGGAATTCGCAAACTCCGACTTCGGGCTTGATTCGTCGAGCGTGGTGATCGGAGTGATCGACCAGGGCGTGTGCTTCTGGATACCCGAGCTTACACCCAACATGTGGATCAATGAGGCCGAGTTTTTCGGCACCGAGGGCGTGGACGATGACGGGAACGGCTACATGGACGACGTCTATGGATACGATTTCTACCACAACCTCGGCATCAACGATTATGACAGTGGCTACTTCCCCTGGATGGAAGACCCACATGGCACGCACGTGGCCGGTACGATATCATCGGACTGGGACGGCTACGGTGTAGCCGGGGCGTCCAGGAACGCGAAGATAATGAGCCTTAAGTTCCTCGGACCCGAAGGCGGCTATACCGAAGATGCCATGAGGGCCCTCGAGTACGCCGCGATGATGGGAGCCGACCTTACTTCCAACAGCTGGGGCGGCGGAGAACCGAGCATGGCGCTGGCCGATGCGATCAAAGCGGCCGGCATCCTGTTCGTCACGTCCGCAGGCAACGACGGCAACAACAATGACTTCTTCGGGCACTACCCATCGTCGTACGCGAACCCGGATTCTCCGATGTACTGCGAGAACGTAATCTCGGTCACAGCTACGGACGCGAACGACAACCTGTCGGCATACTCTTGCTACGGAGAGAAGTCGGTCAACATAGCCGCTCCGGGCACCTGGATACTCGCCCCTATACCCATGGTGGGCTCAGGAGGCACGCTCGATTACGCATACTCTTGGTATACGGGCACTTCCATGGCGACCCCGCAGGTGAGCGCAGTCGCGGCGATGCTTATAGCACAGGACAGGGCGCACACGGGCTACTCCCTGCCACAATATGACGATCCTGATCCGTACGGCGACTGGGATACGGTGAAGGAGATAATACTGAACAGCGCCGAAAGGAAAGCACAGCTCAACGGCCTGGTAAGCACGGGCGGCAGGCTCAACATGTACAACGCGTTGACCTGGCAGAGGCTGCCGAGCGTGGCGTCCATAAGCGCAACACCGACGTTTAGCAGCGTCGCGCCGGTGGACATCGAAGTGAGCGTGAACATAGAGGACGCAGCCTATGCAGCGGAGATCGGGGCGATAGAGCACAGATGGTTCCTCACCACCTACGATGCCTGGTGGCAGCCGCAGGAGACGGGCATAACCGCCACCGGGCAGACGGCCACCTTGACGGTGCCCGAGGGAGGTTACGGCAACTACCAGGTAAGGTACGAGATGTACGATACTGACAACGACGTGGTCGTGACGACATCGTACAAGCATGTGCTGGTAGCCGAGCCGGAATCGGTGCTCCTGGTGCTGGACGACCAATGGTACGGATACGAGGATATGTCCTGGCTGGACGAGATACCTTTCATCGCGTTCAGCATACCGTACCATTACGCATTCCCGCCTATGGACATACCCAGCACCGTCCCCAACATCGTCTTCTGGACGACCTCCTACACCACCTCGGGCGTAATCAACGAGGACGACGCAAGGTGGATAATCGACTACTTGAAGTACGGAGGCGGAAAGTTATTCTTGGCGAGCTACGAGATGCTGAACATGCTCGACGGATATTACGGCGAGTCCGCAATGTCGACGGCTACGGCGGCGGAGCTGCTCGAGACGCTTAAGATCGACGGCTATGTCACTGACCATACCTACAAGATGACCGGGGATCTGCAGCTGTACGAGCCGATGCTCAACGTCGAAGGCGATACGATAGCATGGGCCAACGAGCTGACGCTCGACCTTGAGTACGAAGTCTGGTATCCGTCCATTTTGGACTTCGGCGACGTGGTCACGGATTTCGGCCCGGGGGCGTATCCGATACTGCTGTCGATCTTCGGAGGGGCGATAGACGATCCTACAAGGGCCGCATACGGCCTGAGCTATGCCGGTGACGACTACAGGCTGGTGCTGCTCACCGCCCCGCTGGAGGCGATGCAGGGCCAGGACTACTACGATTGGTGGTTCGAGGAAGCGGAATCCAACGGCGATATGTATAACTTCTGGTATTTCATGGGCTACAGCTGGCTCTTCCTGAACGGCGAAGGCCCGGACAGACTGGTCGCATGGCTGGATAACCCCAAGACCGGAGGAACGTACTCGGCCATCGACTTCGCGTGGGGCATCCAGGATGTACCGGAGACGAGCCACGGCGCCAGCATATGGTACAGGATTAACGAATCCTCGCCGTGGGAGCCGGTGACGATGTACACCCCCGCAGACGGCCTTGAATATCCTTGGATGTCGCCTCCTACGACCGCTGGCTCGCAGTACCAGGTGATGCTGCAAGTCTACGACGAATGGGAACCCTACAGGGTGGCGTACGACTTCGAAGGGCCGCTGGCCTTCTGGCCGATCTCCTCGGCGGAAGGGGCGAGGGCCGGCGTTGACAGGGAGAACGGGCTCGTGAACTTCTACATCAACGCGAACAAGCCTGGCATGCTGTACGTGTACGACCTGTCCGGAACGCAGATCTTCTCCCACGAGGTGGAACAGGGGATAAGCACGGTAGTCTGGGATATGATGTACAAGGGCATGAGGGTGGCCCGCGGGCTATATGCCTTCCGCATAATCTATGAGGACGGCTCAGCATCCAGGGTCGGCCGAGTGTTGATCAACTTCTAACGAGGGAGGTGCGAGAAGCAAATGAGGAAAAAGGCGACGATAATGGCTGCCATGGCCCTGGTCATGGCCGTGGCTCTGGCGGGTTCTAGCATTGCCGCCGAGTATTGGGGCACCCTGCCCTCCCTTAAGCTGGGATACTCGGTCAGGTCGGAAGGCATGGGTGGGGCGGGCCTGGCCCTGGATGGGGACCTCAGTTTGGCTGGCCTCAATCCCGCGGCGCTGCCGACGACAAAAGGACTGGGACTTTATACCAACTACACTTCGGTGTATGCCACTAACGGCAAGTTCAGCCTCGTCTTCGGATGCAAGTACTTCGGCATCGCGCTGGACGTGCTCGGCGCGACCGACATAGAGATCACCGACGAATATGGAGCGATCATAGGCGTAGGGGACTACTATGAGGGCAACGTGGCCCTCATAGGCGGATACAGCTTCAAGCTTGGTAGCATGGGCTTCGTTTCCGTCGGGGCGTCGCTTAAGGGCCTGGGGCAGTTCATGCCCGAAAGCGACGGTTACGGTTTCGCGCTCGATGTGGGCGCGATAGGAAGGTACGACATCGGCAAGGTCGGCCTCAGCGCGGCATTCGTCCTGAGGAACGCACCCGGCATCATATGGTATCCGACCAGCGGTCCGTTGCCGGAAGCAGGGACTAAGGCCGCCGAGATGAGCTTCCTTGACATCGCGTACGCCGGAGGCATAGCGGCCCACTTCTTCGACGAGAAGCTGCTGGTTGCGCTGGACGTCGATTCGGCAAGGGGCCTTTCGGCGGGCATCGAAGGCAAGGTATCGGTCCTTAGCCTAAGGACCGGCGTCAACTGGTGGATGGACAGGCCGCTTTCGTTCTCGCTGGGCGCGGGGCTGGACCTGTTCAAAGGAGCAAGGCTGGACTACTCCTGGACCTACCTGGTCCACATGCCAGACAGGCACAGGGTGGGGCTGCTGATTAGGTTCTGACAGAATCTGCATGGTGCGACCTGGCGGCGCGGGCGATTTCATCGCCCGCGCCTTACTTATATCCCCCTCGCAAATAAAGATTTAGGTGGCATGAAGGAACGACTATGGCTCCATAGAAGTTTATAATGGTTAGTGAATGAAACCGACGGAGGGATCAACTTGAAGAAAAGACTGATAGCTGCACTCGTATTATCGCTAATCCTCATGACACCCGCAATGGCCTCGGCGACTGACGTGATCTTCGGTCTGTCCTACAGGCTGGCCAAACCGGCGGACGAGGTGGCCGACGTGGGAAGCGACTTCAAGGCCAACCTGGGACTGAAGCTGGACATATCCAAGATATTCGAGACCCACCTCGCCTTGAAGCTAGGGATGGTAAGGGAGGACATGTACGATCCGGCATCTGCGATGAAATTCGGCGTGGCAGGTGAGCTCGACGCCGTGTTCTCGCTGCTCAACTGGCAGATAAGCGAGGACTACCTGCTGAAGCTGGGACCCATCGCGGGGCTGACCTTCGCCAACGGTCCAGCCTACGTGCCGGACGGAAACCTGGACCTGCTGCTTGGGGCCTTCGCGCGCTTCGATTTCCTCGAGAGCTTCAGGCTGGACACGAAGCTGGGATACGGTTTCATGAGCAAGGGCCTGATAGCCGCGTTCGGCATGGAATATGATTTCAACCCCAACTGGTTCATAAGGGCCGACTTCGAGTACATGAGGAGAAACGGCTTCATAAGCATATCCGGAGGATACAGGTTCTAGCGGACGGCAACGCCTCTGTGCGTGGCTGCCTCGCGAGCAAACTCGACGCAGAAGGCGAAGACCGCCTTCTGCCGTCGCATAATCCCTAGCAGCGATAAAGGACCCTGCCGCTCATCGGGTCGCTTCGAGGGCGAAGACCAGGCAATCGACCGGAAACAGGACAAGACTGCGAGTTCCCATCATCCATAAAAGGACGTTTGGAGGTTTTGTCATGCGCAGAAGGGATGCTTATGCCGAGCCTTTCAGGATCAAGAGCGTTGAGCCGATCAAGATGACGAGCCGCGAACACAGGCGGAAGATGATAGAAGAGGCAGGGTATAACCTGTTCAACCTTGCTTCGGACGATGTCTATATAGACCTTCTGACGGATTCTGGCACCGGAGCCATGAGCGACGCCCAATGGGCCGCCATGATGACAGGGGACGAGGCCTATGCCGGCAGCAGGAGCTACATGGCCCTCAAGGAAGCGGTCAAGGATACGTTCGGATATGATTTCATGCTGCCTGTGCACCAGGGCAGGGGCGCCGAGAAGGTGCTCATGGCCATGATGGTGAAACCGGGGGATACGATACCGGGCAACATGCACTTCGACACTACGATAGGCCACATACTCCTAAGGGGCGGCAACCCCCTGGACCTCGTGGCTGAAAAGGGATACGAGATATCGAGCGACGAGCCGTTCAAGGGGGACATAGACCTCGCAAGGCTCGAGGAGACCCTGTCGGATGAGAACCTGAGCATCCCTTTCGTGATCATGACGATAACCTGCAACTCGAACGGCGGCCAGCCCGTCTCCATGAAAAACATGAAGATGGCTTCGGATATCTGCAAGAAGCACAAGAAACCCATGTTCTTCGATTGCGCAAGGTTCGCGGAGAACTCCTGCTTCATCAAGATGAGGGAGGAAGGCTATGCCGACAAATCCATCAAGGAGATCGCCAGGGAGACCTTCGCCTTGGGCGACGGCTGCCTGATGAGCTCCAAGAAGGACGGCCTCGTCAACATCGGGGGACTGCTGTGCTTCAAGGATGAGCGGATGTACAGGAAGGCCTGGGAGTACGAGATACCTTTCGAGGGCTTCATCACATACGGCGGCATGGCGGGAAGGGACATGGCGGCGTTGGCGCAGGGCCTAAGGGAGGTGGTCGAGTACGGCTATCTCGAGGATAGGTTGGGGCAGGTCGCATACCTGGCGGACCTCCTACTAGAAAGGGGCGTTCCGGTCATCACCCCGGCGGGCGGGCACGGGGTCTTCATCGACGCAAAGGAATACCTGCCGCACGTACCCCAGCTCGAGTATCCCGCGCAGGCCTTGGGGGTGGAGCTGTATGCCGAGGCCGGTGTAAGAGGCGTGGAGCTGGGCTCCTGCGCGTTCGGCCACAAGGATCCGGCTACCGGGGAGGAAGTGCCGCATAAACTGGAGCTTCTACGGCTCGCCATACCGCGGCGCACGTATACCGACAGGCACATGATGGTCGTAGCAAGGGCGTTCGAGGAGATATCGAAGAGGAAGGCCGGTATAGGAGGCCTGAGGATCGTATGGCAGGCCGAGGTTCTGAGGCATTTCACGGCCAGGTTCGAGCCCGTTGGGTAGATATTTCCAGCGGTGGGGCGCCAAATGCAGGAAAACGGCCCTCAGCATAGAACTTTTTAATGATACTAAGTCAAATCGGAATGGAAGGCAGGCGGATCATATGAGGAAAGTATTGCTTATTGCGACGGTTCTGTTGCTTGCGATAGGCCTTACCGGATGCACGATTAATATCCTGCCGGCTGCGACGCTTCAAGGGACTATCCAGTTAGAGGGCGGGGCGCCTGCTTCGAACGCGAAGGTGACCCTTACGCCGGCTTCTGCCGCGGGCACTTCATGGATGGGATATGCAGACGCGGCCGGTGCTTGGACTACGGGAAGGACGATAAGGCCGGAGGCGTATACTATCAAGTTCGAGCATCCTATGGCGGACTCGCCGGTGACGATAACCTACGATGTGCTGACACCGTACAAGACATACATCGTGCCGCTACAGACGTTGCCCTACACGCCTTCGGAAGGCGAGGGGAGCAAGGTCTCGGGAACTACGGTATGGGACCATGATGGCAATCCCGCCACTGCGATGGTACCGTTGATGGGAGTACTCATCACGCTCGACGGGCCCTCTTCGAGGACCGCTTATACCGATGCGACGGGCTCTTTCGAAGTCCTGGGCCTGCTGCCCGGGACGTATGACATATACGGAGAGAAAGACGGCTACGCGGCGGCCTCCTACATGGACGTCGCAGTTGCCGGTTCCGAGGTCTCGATGCCGCCGCTCGTGCTCGTCCAGGACAAGGTCGACGTCGGGGGCTATGTGTATGAAGACGACGGCGTGACGCCCATCGTGGGCGCGGCGATCACCCTGACGCCGGCATACGGGGCATACGCCACTCTACATGCCACTACGGACGCCTTGGGGTTCTGGTCCAAGGACGACATCAAGGCAGGATGGTACAAAGTGAAGGCCGAGAAGACCGGCTATGTGACGGAGACCGTGGACCTGGACGCCATGGATTCCACGATAACAACCCGCATAACAGCGGACGTCCTGCTGCCGGCGGTCGTGGCTCCGGGGGCTGCCGGCGCCGAGGGAATGGTAATCTGGGACCATGACGGTGACCCTCTGACCGATTTTGTGGGCCTGAACAACGTTAAGGTCAGCTTCATCCCCGATGGGGGCACACTGCCTATAATGATAGCCTATACGGACACGACCGGCGCCTGGTCGGTGACCGGCCTGCCCATGGGCCTGTACACGCTGACCCTGGATAAGACGGGATTCATGACCCAGGAGATATCGCTTAACGTAACTGCCGCGATGACCTACACGGTGGACACCGTGATCCTGGTGCCCGGCGCGACCACGGAGCCGGTATCAGTGACGGGCAAGGTGTTCGACCCCGCGGATACTCCCGTCGTAAGCTGCATGGTTATATTCGAGCCCATGTTCGACTGGGGTTATACGAGGGTCACGTACACCAACGAGGAGGGCAAGTTCACGATACCCAGCATGATAGCGGGGTACTACACCGTGACGCTCTCCAAATCGACGGCTTACGTAGATACCTATTATGACGTCGACCTTACGGTCGGCGGAGAATCCTACGACCTTGGCGTACTGACCATCCAGACGCCGTAGGCCCATCGACGAGTGCCGAAGCCGGCGGGTCATCCCGCCGGCTTCTTCATGAGGAAGGCAAGCCCTGACAACCGGTGCCCGGGACACCTATGAGCACGCATGAGCTATTACGGGCCGCCCGTATACCTTATAATCTCCTTAGCGATGAAGATTGGAGGCGACACGATTGCACCTTGCGACGATTGACAAGCTGTGTTCCGGATGCAAGGCGTGCCAGCTGGCATGCTCGATGACGAGGCGCAAAGAGGTGAATCCCAAAAGGTCGTTCATAAGGCCGGAAGGAAGGTTCCCGGCACCCGGGGACTATATTATAAAGTACTGCACGCAGTGCGGCGAGTGCGCGAACGTCTGTCCCACCGGGGCGATCTCCAAGAAAGGCGACATATATGACATAGACGAGGACCTGTGCATACAGTGCGGCGCCTGCGTGGCGGCATGCCCTTTTAGCGTAATGCTCCTTCTCGACGGAGAGAAGGCCAAGAAGTGCAACGCGTGTGGTGCCTGCGTCGCGGCGTGTCCCAGGGCGGCCGTCTACGATTCGGACACTTCGAAGGGGGGCCGTTATTGATGAACGGCTATGCAGGCTACATCCTTAGGATAGACGTCGGGGCGAAGGCGTTCAGGAAAGAGGTCCTGGACCGGAAACTTGCTAAGGACTTCATCGGCGGCCGCGGCTTCGTGGATAAGCTCATATACGACGAGGTGCCCGTTGGGGCGGACCCGTTCGGACCACTCAACAAGGTGGCCGCAGCGCCCGGCCCCCTCTCCGGCATATTCACCCCGGCCTCAGGGAAGGTGCAGTTCGGCACGCTCTCGCCGGCGACTGGCATAATCGGGGACTCGAACATGGGAGGCCACTTCGGACCCGAGATCAAGTACGCGGGATATGACATGCTGATAATCGAAGGGGTCTCCAACACGCCCGTGACGTTGGTCATCGACGACGACAAGGTAGACTTCAAGGATGCCTCGGACCTATGGGGCAAGGGCTCGTTCGAAACAGAAGAGACGCTCAAAAAGCAGCTCGGCGCGGACTTCCAGATAGCGACGATCGGCCCGGCCGGCGAGAACAAGGTATACTTCGCCTGCATCAACCACGACTTCGGACGCCAGGCCGGAAGGACCGGCATCGGCGCTGTGCTAGGCGCGAAGAAAGTGAAGGCGATAGCGGTAAAAGGCAGCAAGAGCATACCGGTTGCCGACCCGGACGCCGTGCTCAAGGTCGGCATGAACCTGTACAGGAAGTGCTTCGAGAAGCCCGGCCTTGCCGAATGGACCCCGCTGGGGACCGCCGGCGTGACCCCCTGGGTCAACGAGGTCGGCGCCTTCCCCACTAAAAATTTCCAAACGACCTACTTCGAAGGCCACGAGAAGATCGGCGGCCAGGCGATGAAGGACAAGATAATCGTAACGGACAAGGGCTGCTTCGCATGCCCTACACCTTGTGGCAAGTACTCCAGGCTCAAGAAGGAAGGCAAGGACGTCTACGTGGAAGGGCCCGAATATGAAACGATAGCGATGCTCGGCGGAGACTGCATGCTGCCGGAGATAGAAGACGTAGCTTACGCCAACAGGCTGTGCGACGACCTCGGGCTCGACACTATATCAGGCGGGGCGGTGATAGCGTTCGCCCTGGAGTGCTTCGACAAGGGCATCATAACGAAAGAGCAGCTCGGAAGGGACATCTCCTGGGGCGACATAGGTTCTTTCGAATTCCTCGCGAACATAATCGCCAAGAGGCAGGGCATGGGCGACCTGCTCGCGATGGGCACGAGGATAGCCGCCAACAGGCTGGGCCATGACAGCATCCGGTTCGCCACCCAGGTAAAGGGCCTAGAGTGGAGCGGATACGATGCAAGGTGGGCCCCGGCGATGATGATATCCTATATGACAGCGGACATAGGGGCCCATCACAACAGGTCGTGGGCCATTACGTTCGACGTGGCCAAGGGAAGGGACACGCTTGAAGGCAAGGCGAAAAGGGCCGTAGAGCTGCAGAGGATCAGGCCGGCCTTCGACCTCATCGGCTGCTGCAGGCTGCAGTGGGTGGAGATAGGCTTCGAGCTTGAGAACTACGAGGCCATGTTCGAGGCCGTTTTCGGCGAGAGGACCACATGGCAGGACATCTACGTAGCCGCGGACAGGCTTTGGAACATGAACAGGGTAAGGGCCATGCTCGAGATACCCGGATTCGGGAGGGACGACGATTATCCGCCGAAGCGGTTCATGGAAGAGCCGGTCCTTTCCGGCCCGGCCAAAGGCAAGCTCATCGACAGGGCCTCCTGCGACAGGCTTCTGGACGACTACTACATGGAACGCGGATGGGACAAGGCCGGGCACCCGACGAAGAAGACGCTGGAAGCCCTCGGGCTGTTCGGATGCATCGACGAGCTTAAGGCCAGGGGGCTTATGGCATGAGGATAGGCGTGAAGGTCATGGGACATGCCGTGGAGTACTTCCCCGAGGACAAGAGGACGGCATGGACGTACGAAGCGGAACAAGGAGAGAGCGTAAAGGACCTGATAGTGAAGTCGGGAATAAAGAGCGAGCTGGTAATGAACGTCGCCTGCAAAGGAAGGATCATCCCCAAGGACACGCTGTTGGAAGACGGGATGGAACTGTTGCTGTTCACGCCGGTCTCCGGAGGATGATTTGACGAAGAGCATGGAAGACAAGGACATCAAGAAGGCAGAAGGGATCAGGGTCGCCGCCGATGACACGGGCCCTCTCCTGACAAAAGAAGAGCACGGGCTGGTCTACAGGGGCTTCACGCTTGACCCCTTCCAAGAGTTGGCCATCTCGCACATAGACGAGGGTAGCTCGGTGATCGTCTCCGCCCCCACGGGCGTTGGCAAGACGCTCATCGCAGACTACCTCATCGAGAAGATGTTCCGGCTGGGGCACAGGGTCGTCTACACGGCGCCCATAAAAGCCCTGTCCAACCAGAAGTTCAAGGAGTTCAAGAAGCTGCTCGGGCCCGACAATGTCGGCATAATAACCGGCGACGTGGTGATCAACTCCCTCGCACCCGTGTTAATCATGACCACCGAGGTGTTCCGCAACATCCTGCATCTGTCCCCCCAGGACCTTACCGGCGTGACCCATGCGATCTTCGACGAGATCCATTATCTGGGCGACGAGGAGAGAGGCACCGTCTGGGAGGAGTCCATAATATTCATGCCCGAGGACATGAGGCTCCTCGGGCTTTCCGCCACCATCCCCAACGCCGAGGAGCTGGCGGAGTGGGTAGAATCGGTCAAGGGCCACGATGTCAAGGTGGTGCGGCATAACAAGAGGGCAGTGCCTCTGATGCATCTCGTCTTCGAAAGGGAATTCGGCGAGGGCAGCCTTACTGACTACATGGACTTCAGGGCCAGGCGCGAAGCCGAGGAGCTCGCCATGGGGGCCGGTGAGAAGGAGACCTACGAGGACGGAGTGAGGTCCAGGAGGAAGCCCACCACTCACCGCGACCTGATAAAGCACCTAATAAAGAACGACAGGATACCTTGCCTTTATTTCGTATTCTCAAGGAAGGGCTGCGAGGAGAGGGCGGTAGAGCTCGTACGGGACACGGACCTGCTGACGTCGAAGGAGAAGCTTCTCGTCGACCAAGTGTTCGAGCGAAGGCTGGCCGGCATGGGCCTGGATTCGATGCCCAGCGTCGTAGCCATGAAAAGGGCTGCCAGACGGGGCATAGCATGGCACCACGCGGGCCTTCTTCCCGTGCTAAAGGAGATAGTCGAGGAGCTCTTCGAGACCAGGCTCGTTAAGGTGCTGTACGCTACGGAGACCTTCGCCGTAGGGATCAACTTCCCCGTCAGGACGGTCTGCTTCGATTCGATGAGGAAATTCACCGGCGTGGATTTCCGGCCGATGACGATGCAGGAATACTTCCAGATGGCAGGAAGGGCGGGACGCAGGGGCATAGACAAGATAGGCTACGTCTACGTCCTGGCCGATACGGATTCTTTCAGGCTGGACGATTATCCGACCATAGACGAAAGAAGGCTCGAGCCCCTAAGGAGCAGGTTCTCCCTTTCGTACAACACAGTGCTCAACCTGGTCGAGGGAAGAAGCCCCGAAGAGATAGACAAGGTCTTAAGGCACAACTTCGCGAGCTACCAAAACGACAACCAGAAGGCGTCACTAAGAGCGCAGCTAGCGAACCTGAGGGCTTCGGACGAGGAGCTTTCTTCCACGGCATGCCGTGAGTTCGGCACGGTCTCGTGCCCCGTCTACCAGGCGATGCTCAAAGAGGAGCTGGCCTTGAGCATCAAGAGGCTAAGGAGGGCCAGGAAGCACCAGAAGGAGAAGAAATCGCTGCTCCAGACGAGGATCCAGGAGCTGAAGGCGAACTTGAAGGAGGGCAAGTACAAGGACTGCCCGAAGCAGAAGAGGCGCGAATGCAAGGCCCTTCTGACCAGGCGTCAGGCGCTCTCCTCCAGGGTGGACGAGCTCCAGTCGAGGCTCGCCGGAATGGCCCCTGACGAGAAGTACGTAAGGGAGTTCGAGAAGAAATCCCGCGTCCTGGAATCGCTGGGCTTCATGGAGAGGCGGAGGCTGCTCCCTAGGGGCATAATGGCGAAGGAGATACATACGCAGGAGCTGTTGAGCACCGAGCTGGTATTCGCCGGCATGATACACGGCGCGACCGTCCCTGAGGCGGTGTCCTTGCTTATGTGCGTGGACTACGAGCCAAGGCGCGGGGAGATGCCCGTAAGGGCCGTGCAGTTCGACCTCGCCGGGGTGTATTCGATAATAGGCAGGATAGTGGAGGCCGAGGAACGGTACATAGGCTCGAGCCAGATCAACTTCTTCACGGGCATGGCCGACATAGCCTACAAGTGGAGCTCCGGCACCGAATTCCCGGAGCTCGTCAAGGCCTCAGGGTATGCGGAGGGCGATATAGTCCATTCCCTTAGGAGGACCATAGACCTCATGAGGCAGCTCAGGTCCGCCGGAAGAGCCGACGAGCTGCTCGCCTCTAAGCTCAAGGCCTGTATGGAGAGCATCGACAGGGGAGTAGTGGAGGTGATCCTCTAGGGCCTTCTTTGTCTCAGGCCGGAAATCACGGTCGATCTTTCCCGTATGTATTTCCCAACATGAACATTTCCAACAATTGTAGGAATAAGCAACCCCCTTGGCGAAGAAGTCCTCGGAACCTTACGACAAGGGGGTGTTTTCATGGACGAGAAGATAGTCCCGCGTTGGGAATGGAGGACTTTCGGTCCCGATTTTCCTGAGGACGAGAAGAATATCAAGAAGTTCGGCGAACCCGCCCCCAAGAGGAGCGAGGAAGTCTACGTACTGTCCAGGATGAGCGACGAGAACACGAAGATCAGAGAAGGGCTCATGGACATCAAGATGCTGCAGGAGACGAACGCGAACAGGCTAGAGCAGTGGAAGCCGGTGATGAAGGAGGCATTCCCGCTCGACTTGGAGAAGCTGAAGAAGATCTTCGCGGTCTACAAGGTGGCTCTGCCGCACCTAGAAAGGGACGAATACACGAAGGAGCAGTTCCTCGACGAGCTTGTGAGGCCCAACAGGGACCTTAAGGTTGTGGAAGTAAGGAAAGAAAGGTACGCCTATACGATCAACGGGACCATCGTGGAATTCGCGAAAACGTGGTTCAACGGGATCCCGTCCAAGACTTTCTGTGTGGAGCACGAGGACCCGGAGCTCGTAATGAAGACTGTGAAGGAGCTGGGCCTGGGGGGCTATCCAAACATCAACTACATCAAGGCGATGAAGAAGACGGTCGGCTTTTAAGCGCGGGAGGAGGGAGCCGGCATGGATAGGAAGGCGGTCATAGACATAGGTACGAACTCGATCAAGTTCATCCTGGCCGACATGGGCAAGGATGGGCAGTTCGAGGCCGTGATGGACAAGAACAACATAGCGAGGCTCGGTGAGGGCCTAAAGGAGACGGGGATGCTTGCGGCCGATGCCATGAGCCGCAACTGCGAGTCCGTGAAGCAGTTCGCCGACATCGCGCGGACCGAGGGGGCGAATGAGATCCTGGCGGTCGGCACGATGGCCCTGAGGAGCGCGAAGAACTCCGCCGAATTCATAAGGATGGTAAAAAGTGCCACCGGGCTCGAGGTTAAGGTGCTTCCCGGAGAGGAGGAGGCCAGGTACTCATACCTCGCAGTGGTGTCCGGAATAGGCTTGGGCAAAGGCAGGATAGCCATCGTCGACACCGGGGGCGGCAGCACCGAATTCGTGTTCGGAGAGGGCGACGCGCTCGGCAAGAGGTTCAGCCTGGACCTCGGGGCGGTAAGGATAACAGAGGAGATGCTAAGGTCGGATCCCGTAAAAAAGGCGGAGGTCGACCTTGCGTACAAGTACATACTTAGGTTCCTTTCGGAGAACGGCATCCATACGAAAGTGGACAGGCTCGTCGGCATGGGCGGAGGCATCACCAGCATGGGCGCCGTAATGTTCAAGATGGCCGAATACGATCCAGACAAGATACAAGGGTGCATCCTGAGCCTCGATGAGGTAGAAAGGCAGATAGGCCTATATTCCGCGAACACGGTCGAGCAGAGGAAACTAATTGTGGGGCTGCAGCCCAAGAGGGCGGACGTCATACTGGCCAGCGCCTTGATAGTGAAGGCGATAATGGGCAAACTGGGAGTCCAAGCCCTTACCGTCAGCGACAGGGGGCTGAGGCACGGACTCCTATACCATCTTGGAAGGACTAGAAGATAGGCGCGAAGACCTTTATTGCGAAGGAGGGTTCTGGGATGAGACACAGGAAAATCGCCGTCCTTCTGGCGTTCGTCCTGATTTCGGCCTCCCTTGCCCTGGGGGTGAGGGCGGCGAGCTTCCCTGAGAAGCCTATCAGGATAGTGAATTACGTAGCGCCCGGCGGCGTCATGGACATCACCACGAGGAAGTTCGTCGACATCGCTTCAAAGTACACGAAGGCCGTATTCGTAGTGGAGAACAAGCCGGGCGCCGGCGGGCTGACGGGGATGGAATATGTGATAGAGGCACCGAACGACGGCTATACGGTGTTCGCTGCGACGAGCTCGAACATAATCACGGTGGTATCCACACAGGCAAACCAGGATAGGTACGTCTGGAACTTCCAGTGGATATCGATGCTGATGAGAGACCCTGAGTGCGTCATCACGTCGGTCAACAACCCAATCAACACCTGGCCCGATATAGTAAGCGACGCCGTCGCCAAGAAGGGAAGCCAGATCTGGGTCGGCCCGTCGACGGGCGGCAACGACCACCTCGTGGCGCTAAAGCTCTGGGACAAGGCGGGGATAAAGGCGAAATGGGTGCCGTTCGAAAGCGGTCCTGCGGCCATGGCGGCGCTGATGGGAGGGGTCGGGGTGGCCTACGTGGGTAATCCCGCGGACATAACAGGAAGGCCCGACCTAAAGATAGCGGCCGTCTGCGCCCCCCAGAGGCTGAAGCAATTCCCTGACGTGCCGACCTTCAAGGAGCTTGGCATAACCGGCGTCGAGGACGAGATCATGTGGAGGGGCTTCGCAGTAGAGAAAGGCACACCGAAAGAGGCCATAGAATGGCTCCAGAACCTGGTGGACAAGGTGTACGCGGACCCCGAATGGATCAAGTTCTTCGATGAGCAGGCCATAGAGGTGACGAACTACAGGGAGGAACGCTTCACCCAGATCATCAAGATGAACATAGCCGACTCTACGGCCTACCTGAAGGCGGAAGGCCTGATCAAGTAAGGGAATACGGGACAGGGCGCGCGGTATACACCGCGCCCTGCCGTTGGTCTTGGAGGCGATGGCATGTCAATCGCTTACTTCGCGAAGGGCGCGGGCCTTGCGATCATGCTGGCTGCGTTCGCCATGGCCGTAGGCCTTGCATACATCGTAGCGTCACGGACCGCGAAAAGAAGGATGGCGGGCCTTGTGGCCTTGGGTGCCTCCTTCATCTCGCTCGGGGCGTTCGTGCTGGTGCTTAGCGCAAACCTTGAGACGTCCGTGTTCAACGGCAACGAGGCCGCCATGATACCGAGGCTCTGGGCCGGGATCCTTATACCCGCTTCCGTCCTGATGATCTACAGGGCCCTTACAGGAGCGGAGGAGGAACCGGAACCGGCCGGGAGGACCGACAAGGTGCTGGCGGTGCTGGCGGCTTTAACCATAAGCGTAGCCTTGATGGACTACCTCGGCTATTTCATCTGTTCCGCGGCCTTCATCCTCATCTGCATGTACATGCTCGGCTATAGGAAGTTCCCCGTGATGCTGCTCATATCCGGCTCATGGGTCGCCTTCTCTTATTTCGTCTTCTACAGGCTGTTGTACGTCGGATTGCCCCTTGGCAGCATCATCAAGGCCGTGTTCGGCATCTAGGCCGGGTGGGGAGGGATAGTGCCAATGGTCCTCACGAACCTTTTCGATGGATTGGTCAGGATAATGAACCTCCAGTCGATACTGGTGATGACGGTCGGCGTGATAGTCGGGATCCTGGCGGGCGCGATGCCCGGGATATCCCCCTCGATGGGAGTGGCCCTGATGGTCCCGTTCACGTTCAAGATGGACCCGTCCAACGCCTTGATATTCCTCGTGGCGATATATATCGCCGCCAACTACGGCGGAGCCATAACGGCCGTGACCATAAACACGCCGGGGACACCGTCCGCGGCGGTCACGAGCTTCGACGGTTATCCTATGTGCAAGCAGGGCAGGGCGGGATGGGGCCTGGGCATGTCGCTGGTCGCTTCCGTCGTAGGCGGGATATTCAGCGTCATCATTTTGATCGCTTTCGCCGGACCTTTGGCCAAAGTTGCGCTCAAGTTCTGGCCGCAGGAGTACTTCTCTCTCGCGGTGCTCGGACTTTCGGCCACTGCGAGCCTCGGCGGCAAGGATTGGCTCAAGGTGCTCGTGTCGACTTTGATCGGACTTCTGCTCTGCACCGTCGGGATGGATCCGATACTGGGAGTGAAGAGGTTCAACTTCAACTACATACCCCTGTATGACGGCTTCACCTTCATACCTGCTCTCATCGGGCTGCTTGCGATAAGCGAGGTCCTAAGCGAGATATCCGAGTTCAACTTCGTTACACAAAACGTCGCCGCCGCATTGAAGACCAGCTGGCCTGGCATAAAGGACTACTGGAAAGTAAGATGGACCATGCTTCGCGCATCGGTGATAGGCACCATAGTCGGAATATTCCCCGGAGCCGGCGCGACGATAGCGGCATTCATCTCATATGACATAGAAAGGCGTATAAGCAGGACGCCGGAGAAGTTCGGGACAGGAATACCGGAGGGTGTGTGCGCGGGCGAGGCGGCTGACAGCGCCTCGGTGGGAGGCGCCCTGGTTCCGATGCTTACTCTAGGGATTCCAGGTAGCGCTACGACCGCGGTCCTCATAGGCGCGCTCATGATACACGACCTGCAACCAGGCCCGGAGCTTTTCACGAAGCATCCTGAGGTCGTCTTCAACCTGTACAGCTCGATGTTCGTTGCGAACATCATAATGCTCGTAGTAGGGACGTGGGGCAGTAGGATATGGGTGAACGTGACCAGGGTGAGGAAGGAGATTCTGTTCCCGTTCATATTCAGCTTCGCTTTGATCGGCAGCTACGCGGTGCGCTCGTCGATGGTCGACGTCGCGATCTGCATAGGGTTCGGCATCCTGGGCTGGATATTGAGGAGGTTCAGGATCCCTTTGCCCCCGATGGTGCTGGGCATGGTGCTTGGGACTATGGCCGAGGTGAACCTGAGGAGGGCCGTGATGATAGGCGGGACCTGGGCCGTGTTCCAACGCCCCATTAGCCTTACGCTGCTGATATTGTCGGCCCTTTCGTTCGGGCTGCCGATATACGGAGAGATAAAGAGAAGGAAGAAGAAGGCCGCCTGAGACGTTATATTAGTGAGCCATGACAGGACCGGCGCTTGAAGGCCGGTGTAGATACCGACAACGGAGGTGATCATGATGGCTGAAGATGACGACAGGAAGGAAGCGACGTGCCTGACGTCAGAGAGATGCTGCTCGAATACCTGCGGGTACTTCGCCCTTGGATTGGGGCTAGGCCTTGCTGCGGGTGCGCTTGCCGGCATAATGCTGGCTCCCAAACCCGGCAGCCAGACGCGCGCCGATATCGCAGAGGCGGCGAAAAAGGCTGCACAGAAGGCTAGATCCAAGGTAGAGGAGCTCTTAAAGAAAGAAGAGGGCGAACAAGTACCCAAAGCGGCCGAACAAGAGAACCAAGAGGAAGCAGCAGAGATCCCACCCATCCCGGAAGGGGTGTGAAAATGGACATAACCCTAGACGGTTTCCTTCGCACGCTATTGCTCATCCTGGCTGGCGTGGCAGTGGCTTTCCTAGCCATGCTGATATGGCACCTGATAGGCCTGATCAGGAGGATCAACGGCATTGTGGACTCTAATAGGACGAACGTTGATGATTCCCTTCGCGCGCTTCCCGGGGCGATCAAGAGCGCAGAAGAGGCGATGACTAGCATAAAAACCGTGGCCGACGGCGCCGAAGGCGTGATCGGCGGCATAAAGGGCGTCACCGACAAGGCCGGGAACATGATGGGCAACGTAGACAGGCTCGTCAGCGGCGCGGCCCAAAGGGCTGGCGGAACGGCCGGCAACATCATCGAGATAGCCCGGACGGTGGTCGAAGTGGTCAATTACGTTAAGGGGCTGTTCAAGAAGAAGGACGACAAGAAAGAGGACTCCGGAGCAGAAGGGGAATGACTAACGGGAACTGACTTCGATACCTGAGACGAAGGGGAGGTAAGGCAGTCGGGCATGTCCTGGGATTGCGCGAAGGACATGCCCTTCTTCATTCAGGAGCGTAATAGTGGAACATTAATCCAGGAAAACTCCGCCAACTGTACGATTATGACGACGGAAGCGTCGCATGCTGTACGAGCCGATCCGACCGGCATTTTATTTCTTACAAGTACCGCCTGATGGTATCATGTGGATAGGAAGATAAGCTCATATAGAGCCGACTTGGGGGTGGATGGGTCCCGGTGGGTCCCTCGGTCTTCAAAACCGGTGGCGGGCACTTTGTGTCCGCGGTGGGTTCGATTCCCACACACTCCCGCCATAGAATAGCGACCTCCGGCACTTCAAGGCCGGAGGCCGCATCTTTTCCGGGCCTAGAACGCCCAGCTGGCTTCCAGCTCCGTACCTGGCCAGTACGAGACCGAAACCCTCCTGAGGAAGAAACCGTGGGGTGCAGAGTAGTCGAATGAGCCATGTATTCCGGGATACCAGTACTCGGCCCTGTTGGCAGGCTTGATGAGCATTCTCGCGCCCAGGATCGTTCCATTCATGCGGACGGTGAAGTAATCGCCCCGCTTCGATATCTCGACCGTGTTGATAGAATCGTTGACCATCCCCGGCGGCTCGGCGTTCTCGTTGAAATAGTCCCAGTCCGAGCCCTGCCAGACGGAGTACTCGGGGCCCGTGTACATAGGGGAGGCCGATGTGGACGAAGTGGAGTAGTTGTGTATGCTCAGCCCGAAGAACCTTGCCACGCTGACCGTTTCTTGCCATTTATCGTCTACTAGCAGGAAATTCATCCACTCTATCGGATCCGTGCCGTAGCTAACGTAGAACTCGAACTTGCATGTAAAATTACCGCTGAAACCATAAGGTGCGGTGAGCCTGTAGTCGGCCATCCAAAAACCTTGGTCCGTGAACGAGCTTGAGATGCCCTCTGCGTACCATGCGCCCTGCTCGTTGGCAAAATCGCCCTCATCTACGAAATCGAATGAATACCGGGCCAGACACCCCGAAAGAGAGGCCACCACCACAATAAGCACCAGGACGGACGGTAACCTTGCCCTGCGCATTTACATCCCCCCAAACCGGAAGAAGTAGTGGGCGGCTTCAATGGACCGCCATCGTTAACATTATTCATAGGATGCAAATTTCCTTTAATGAAACGTAATCGGCGGGATCATTGCCCGTAGACGGCGCTACCATGCGGTGCGAGCCAGGTCCTCCTAAGCCAGCGCCGGCAATCCAAGTCGGGCGGAACGTATGCCGAAGAAATCGGAAATAGTCTTCTTCATCAGAGTGTGACCGCCTGCGTTAGGATGGATTCCGTCTAGGCATATGGCGTCTTCGTAGTTCTTCTGCATGAGGAACCTCTCCCTAATGTCGATCAAAGGTGCTCCTATCTCCGAGGCGAGTTTCATGACGGCGAGGCTGTAAAGCTCCTGCCACCTGTATATCCTGCTCAGATCGCCCAAGAAACGCATGACGTTCTCCTTGGATATGCCGTCCTTCGTTACCCAGTCGAAGAATTTGTCCGGAGCGAGCGGGGGCAGGGTGAAGAATATGGGGGCCATCCCGTTCGAGGCCGCCATGCGCACGATATCGGCCATGGCGTCCTTGAATACCGGCACCGGTATACGCGGACTGTGATCCGAATCGGGATCCGCGCCAACTTCCGCCCAGTTGAAGTCGCAATCGTTGCCGCCCAGCTCGATCAGCAGCGAATCCGCCTTGAGGCCTTCTCTGATGGCATCTTCCAGGCGGGCCCTTGCCTCCACCGATGTCTGGCCCATCCTGGCGAGGTTGTGCACCCGCATGCCCAGCCCTCTCGTGAGGGAGGTCACGGCACCGTCCCTTAGGACCGAGTACCTTCCCCTATCCTCGTCATAGACCACGCCCAGTATCACTGAATCGCCCAGTACACAGACTTCTTCCGGCATATCCACAGCACCCTCCGGCCCATCCGGGACACGTAATCTAGTTATTGATACTAGATTATGACGGAACGTGCACCATGTCAAGCGAACGATACTGTTTTTACACGAGGTGCGCCTCGTGATAGATTAATATAAAGAAGATCCCATGGAGGTAGTGGCCATGCAGGAATGCCGAGATAAAGTGACCCAGTGGCTTATGAGGCTCGAGAGCGCTGGTGCACCGGGCTGGGAAGAGCTGCCCGGCATCGAGCTGTACATGGACCAGGTGCTGACAATGCTGGAAAGGCAGTCATCCAGTTACAGGGCCAAGGACGATGCCAAGTCGCTTACCGCATCCATGGTCAACAACTACGTCAAGGACGGGACCATACAAAGGCCCGTGAAGAAGAAGTACAACAAGGACCACATCGCCAATCTCATCATGCTCGATACGGCAAAGCAGGTCCTGCCCATACTGGATATCTCGAAGCTGCTGAACGCAAGAGGGACCGAGATCTCCACGGAGGAGAAGTACAGGGTGTACCTCAAGCTGCAGAAGGAAGCGTGCACATCGGTGGCGGAGAAGATGCGCGAGGCCATGGACAACATGGGGGACCAGTGTGACAGCACCCAGCTTTTCATGCTTGCGTCGAAGCTGGCGCTCGAGGCGAACATGATGGTGTCGGCATCGAAGATGCTCATAAGGGAGATACTGACCGAGCCCGAGGCGAAGCCCGAGGGCAAGAAGGCGACCGCCAAGAAAGCCGTGAGGGCGAAGGCGGAGAAGAAATGACTGGGGGTGCGTGAGCACAAAACCAGGAAGGAGGAGTGCCCATGAGTGAGACAACGGCCGGCAAGAGGCTGACAGCTATATCGTCGAAGGCGGGCTGAGCGGCCAAGATGGGTCCGGCGGACCTTCATAGGATAATGAGCCACATGCCGCCACAGCAGGCCGAAGACCTCCTGGTGGGCACGGCCACGTACGACGACGCGGCAGTGTACAGCATCGGCAAGGACACCGCGATCGTCCAGACCGTGGACTTCTTCACGCCGATAGTGGACGATCCGTACGATTTCGGGGCGATAGCGGCGTCCAACGCCCTGTCCGACATATACGCCATGGGAGCGAGGCCGATAATGGCGCTGAACATAGCTTGCTTCCCGAAGGGCTTAGGCGAGGACTTGCTCGGGGAGATAGTAAGGGGTGGCGCCGACAAGGTCAACGAGGCAGGGGCGGTCGTAGCGGGCGGGCATACCGTAGAGGACGATGACTTGAAATTCGGCCTTTCCGTGACAGGTTTAGTGGACAAGTCCAGGATAACGGCGAACTCCAGCGCTAGACCCGGGGACATGCTCGTGCTTACCAAGGCGGTAGGCACCGGCGTCATATCGACAGCGATAAAGAACGAACAATGCCCGGAAGAGTCCGCAAAAGCGGCGAGGCTTTCCATGCTCGCTCTGAACAGGGCAGCATCGGAGGCCATGGTCGAAGCGGGTGCGAAAGCCGCCACGGACATCACCGGCTTCGGCTTCTTCGGCCACCTGTTCGAGATGGCCGAGGCCTCCGGTACCTCGGCGGAAACCTGGCTTGAGAACGTGCCGTTGCTGCCTGGTGCGGCAAGGCTAGCCGAGGAGGGTTTCCTTCCAGGAGGCGCAGCCAGGAACCGCTCTTGGTTGGGCGAGAAAGTCGAGGTCGACCCGGACGTCCCGTTGCCTGTGGCGTCTCTCATGTTCGATCCTCAGACATCGGGCGGATTGCTGATAGCAATCCCTGAGGAGGCCCTTGAAGGGCTACTGGAAGGCCTAAGGGCAAGAGGATGCATGCACAGCGTGGTCGGAAGGATGGGACAGCGCGGCGGGCGCTTGATAAGGGCGAGGTTCAAGAGGCCGTAGCCATCTACGACAACCGTGCGACCACCCATCAATCCGCTAGTCTTTGATGTAGAGCACCATGCGAGGTGAGGATATGGATTCTTCAAGTAAGGATTCGTTAAGGGCCTTGCCCTCGATAGATTCTCTGATCGGATCGGACGAGGGCAAGAGGCTTTGCATATCGTACGGGAAGGCCGCCGCCGTAAAGGAGCTCAGGGCGGCGCTGGCATCACTAAGGGATGCCAGCACCCAAATCGCCGACAGGCAGCAGGCTGCGGCATACGCGCTTGCCCAAGCCGGAAAGAAGCTTAGGTCGAACCTTCCCGGCCTGGTGAGGGTAATAAACGCGACGGGCGTGGTGCTCCATACCAATTTAGGAAGAGCACCGCTTTCGAGCATGGCGATAAGGGCGGCCCAGGAAGCCGCCGAAGGTTACAACGACCTGGAGTACGACCTTGCGCAGGGCAGGAGGGGCTCAAGGCAAGCACATGTTGCGGGGCTCGCCGCATCGCTGATAGGGGCGGAGGCCGCCCTCGTGGTGAACAACAACGCGGCGGCGGTGCTCCTTTGCCTCGATGCGCTCGCGAAGGGAGGGAAAGTCGCCGTATCTAGAGGCGAGCTCGTGGAGATAGGCGGCTCCTTCAGGGTGCCTGACATAATGTCGGTGACGGGCGCCGTCCTTCTGGAAGTAGGCACGACCAACAGGACCAGGGTTTCTGACTACGAGAAGGCTGCTATGGAAGGCGCCGCAGCGATACTAAAGGTCCATCCTTCCAATTTCCGGGTGACTGGCTTCACTTCCGAAGTCGGGACAAGGGAACTGTCCATAATCGCCAAGAAGCACGATATCCCCCTCATATTCGACGTCGGATCCGGCTGCATGGCGAATGTGGAAGCATTCGGGCTGCCTTCGGAGCCTTCTCCCAAAGTCGCCATTGAAGAAGGGGCCGACATAGTGACCTTCTCCGCTGACAAGCTGCTCGGAGGGCCGCAATGCGGCATCATAGCGGGGAAGGCCGACCTGGTGGCGAAGATCGCCCGTTCGCCCCTCGCGAGGGCCTTCAGGGTGGACAAGATGAGGATAGCGGCGCTTGCGGCGACGTTGGCACAGTACGAATCAGAGGATACGATGTCCGACATCCCGGTCATCGCGATGCTCAAGGAACCGTTCGATGTGACGATGTCTAGGGCGGTGAAGCTCTGCTCCATGCTCAAGGGTCGGGCATGGGGCCGTGCTGGGCTGGATGGCGTCGCGTTTAAGCCGGTGGAGACCCTTGACGAGGTGGGCGGAGGGTCCCTTCCCGGCGCCACGCTGAAGGGTGCAGGAGTGCATGTCAGTTCGAAGGGCGTAAGGCCGGCCGAGGCCGCAAGGCTCCTTAGGGAAGCAAAGCCGGCGGTTGTCGCGCTGGAAAGGGCCGGGGGGATGCTCTTCTCGATGAGGGCGGTAAGGGAGGAAGAGCTGGCCTCGTTGGCGGATGCGATTGTGCAGGCCTTCGGGAAGGATGAAGAGGGCACATGAAGCATCTGATACTAGGGACGGCCGGGCATGTCGACCACGGCAAGACCTCGCTCATAAGGGCATTGACCGGGACCGACACCGACCGCCTTCCTGAGGAGAAGGCACGGGGCATGACCATCGAGCTAGGTTTCACGCACCTCACCTTGCCTTCGGGGCTAGTGCTGGGCGTCGTGGACATGCCGGGGCACGAGAAGTTCATAAAGCACATGGCGGCCGGTGCCGGCGGCGTGGATATCGCCCTTCTTGTGATCGCAGCGGACGAGGGGATCATGCGGCAGACCGAAGAGCACCTTGAGATCCTGGAGCTGCTAGGTATATGTAGGGGAGTGGTGGCTGTCACCAAGGCCGACCTTGTAGAAAAAGACTGGCTGGAGATGGTCGAGGAGGAGATACGAGATCGGCTTCAGAGCACGAGACTCTCATCGGCTCCTATCGTGCCCGTATCGTCTGTAACCGGCGCGGGGATAAAGGAGCTGGTCGCCAGGCTCGACGAGGTCGCCTCGGAGGCGCTGGAAAGGGTTAAGGAGCCTGCGTCAAGGCTCTATGTGGACAGGTGCTTCTCTATGACCGGCCAGGGCACAGTAGTCACTGGTACCTTGCTGGGCGGCCCGATTGCTGAGGGGGACAGGCTGGAGCTGCTGCCGCCGGGGAAGACGGTCCGCGTGAAGAAGGTAGAAGTGCATGACGAACAAGTGCATAAGGCCTACAGAGGCCAGCGCGTGGCGATGAACCTGGCCGGCACGGACAGGGACGACGTCGAACGGGGCATGGCCCTTGCTTCGGAAGGATGGCTTTCTCCCACATCCCTCGTGGATGCCGAGGTAACGATGCTGAGCGGCTCACCTCCCATCGAGCACAACGAGAGGCTTAGGCTCCACATAGGCACCGTGGAGGCGATAGCGAGGGCCAGGGTGCCGAAGCAGCCACAGGGAGGCGTCGCTTTAATACAGCTGGAAGTCGAAGAGAGGATTTGCCCCGCCCGCGGCGACCGCTTCATCCTCAGGTCCTATTCCCCGCAGACTACGCTGGCCGGTGGTCGCGTGGTGATGGTCCTACCACCAAGGCGCAAGGTGAGCTCCGATGAGGAGGCAGGATCGATCGCAAGGCTTGCTTCCGCAGATGCTGGCATCATGCTGGCAGAGCTCATAAGGTCGAGTGCGAGGGCGAAAGGGGCGAAAGCCCTGCCGATCGAAGAGCAAGCCCTTAGGAAACAGGCCTACATGAGCGAGGAGGCGTTCTCCTCAGCATTCGGGAAGGCCGAGGAGGAAGGTCTTCTATTCGCGATCGAGGCCGAGGGCATGCGCTACTTGATGGACGCAGGCTCGTACGACTTCCTGGCAGAAGGACTTCAAGAGGCGCTCTCGTCTTATCACGCTGAGCATCCTCTAAGGAAAGGTATGCCCAAGGAGGAGGCGAGACAGAAGGCCATGCCGTGGCTCGACAGGAAGCAGGCCGGCGCGTTGCTGGCACTAGAGGCCGCCAAAGGGAGGATAGCACAGTCCGGCGAGCGGGTAAGGCTGATGACGCACGAGGTCAGGTTGAGCGAAAAGCAGCAGGCAGCGGCGAGGAAGCTCGAGGACTCGTTCAAGCAGAACCTATTATCGCCGCCAGATTTGGATGAGCTGATAAGGACTCCGGGCGAGAACCTTAGTCAAGTCGCCGATTATCTCGTGGGAGAGGGGATACTTGTGCGGGCCTCATCCGAGGTGACGTTCCACAAGGACGCAGTAGATATGGCAATAAAAGCGGCCTCGAGCTTCGAGGGGCAGTTCACGGCGGCGATGCTAAGGGACGCTCTGGGCACGTCGAGGAAATATGCCATAGCCCTGCTGGAGTGGATGGACGCAGAGGAGCTCACGCAAAGGAGCGGGGATTTCAGGAAGTTCAGGGAAGGCGACAACAAGGCACGATGACGCGCTCGACCGGGCGCGATTTAGGGCGGCGCCGGCTGGAAAGACCGCGCTCCCGGTGATATAATCACTGACAGTGACAACTGCATAACCTGTAAGGGTGCCCCACCGTGTGGGGATAATAGGGAAGAGGCACCGGAGACGTCCTTAGCGGTTTCCGGCAAGCCCGCGGTCCCGCCACTGTACGCGACATGAAGAACCTGCGCCACTGGTCAGAAGCCGGGAAGGCAAAGGAAGAGCAAAAGTCGCAAGCCAGGAGACCTGCCCTTACAAGTGCTGTTCCGCCTTCGTGGAAAAAGGAGGATGCAGGCCGATTTGGTCTACTGAGCCCGTTCACCGGAAGGTGAGCGGGCTTTCGTCTTTTAAGGCTTGCACGTCATTACCGTCCGACATTAAGGAGGTAGTGCAGATGCGAAGAAAAACGATCATAACGATGGTGGCCGTACTGCTGGTCTTGTCCTTCGCGACGATAAGCGCTCTTGCGACTGGCTATCCTGTGGCGATCAAGGACGCTACGGGGACAGAGGTGATCATAAAGGAAGAGCCGAGGAGGATAGTTAGCATAGTCCCGAGCGTGACCGAGATGCTCTATGCGGTGGGCCTGGGCGACAGGCTGGTCGGGGTCACGGCGTGGTGTACGTATCCCGAAGAAGCGAAGAAGGTCGACAAGGTAGGAGACGTCAACATAAACATAGAGGCCGTCCTCGCGAAGAAGCCCGACCTTGTCGTGGCGGATACTAGCATGAGCGGGACTACGATATCGAAGATAAGGGAACTGGGAGTGAAGGTGCTCGCCATAAAAGCAGACGACATAGCCGGGATGCTTGATGCCCTAAAGCTGCTGGGCATGGCGGGGGGCAAGGAAGCTGAGGCGGACGCGCTGGTGGCGTCGCTCTCGTTTCGGATCGAGAAGGTAAAAGCCGCGATCGCCAAGTCGAAGAGCAGGCCGTCCGTATTCGTGGAGATATGGAACGAGCCTCTGATGACGGCGGGCAGGGGCACTTACGTGGACGAGCTGATAAGGCTGGCAGGCGGCAGGAACATAGCAGAGGGAGTAACGGGCTGGCCGGTGTTCAGCCAGGAGACAGTCATTAAGGAGAACCCATACTTGATAATCCTGACGAACTACAACAAGGCGGAAGTACTTACGAGGAAGGCCTGGTCGGACCTCGCCGCGGTCAGATCGGGCAGGGTCATTGAGGCTAACCCGGACCTCCTTGTTAGGTCCGGACCCAGGTTGGTGGACGGCCTCGAGGAGCTGGCGAAGCTGCTGCATCCGGAGATGTTCGATTGATTTTAACGAGGTGATGCCCATGCCTAGGAAAAGGGCCGCAGGATCCCTCATAGCGGTGCTGGCCGTCTCAGTCGTGGTGCTGATGGTCTCGGCCTCGGTGGGCACGGTTGGAGTGCCCGTAGCCGAGACGCTGAAGTCGGTGGCGGGCTGCCTTCCCGAAAGCATTAGGACGGCCCTTGGCATAGGAAAAGCCGACCCTGCCTTCGATGCGATAATAATGAAGGTGAGGCTGCCCAGGATCATACTGGGCTTCGCCGTGGGCGCCGCCTTGGGCGCAGCCGGCGCGTGCTACCAGGGGCTGTTAAGTAATCCTCTGGCCGATCCCTACATAATTGGCGTCTCTTCGGGCGCCGCTTTGGGGGCGAGCATAGGGATTGTGCTGACATCAAGCAGCATGGCGGCGTTAGGAGGGGCGATACCGCTCTTCGCATTCGGCGGCGCTCTTGTCTCGATGATCTTGGTGATGGCGCTAGCGCAGGTAAAAGGCAAGGTCCAGTCCGAGAGCCTGCTGCTTTCAGGGGTCGTTGTTGGTTCTTTCATCTGGGCGCTCGTCTCTTTCACCATGCTGGCCGCCGGAGAGGACCTGCCCAAGGTGATGATGTGGCTCATGGGCTCGCTCTCTGCTCGCAACTGGGGCCACTTCGCGATGTCCGCCCCGTACATAGCCGTGGGCATCGGGGCGATGATGCTCATGTCCAGGGGCCTTAACGTGATATCGATGGGAGAGGAGCAGGCCCGCTTCATGGGCCTGGGTGTGGAAGGCTTCAAGAAGGCCGTGATAGTGGCCTGCTCCCTAGCGACGTCGGCCGCGGTCGGCGTGTCCGGGATAATAGGGTTCGTCGGACTAATAGTGCCGCACATGGCGAGATATCTGACCGGTCCCGACCACAGGGTGCTGATACCCGTATCGGCCCTGGCAGGAGGGGCTCTCCTGGTGGCGGCGGACACGGTCGCCAGGACCATCATCTCCCCCGCCGAGCTGCCGGTGGGCACCGTCACGGCGCTCGTCGGGGCACCGTTCTTCTTCTACCTGTTAAGGAGGTCGAGGAGGGAGGGGAAATCCGGCAAATGAAGGTAAGCATGGAGAAGATAAGCTATTCATACGGCAGGAAGGCCGCCCTGACGGATGTGACGGCCTCGTTGCCGGCAGGAAGCCTCACCGGCATAATCGGCCCCAACGGCTCCGGCAAGAGCACGCTGCTTAGGATACTCGGCTACGTTGCGAGGCCGGCTTCGGGGAGGGTCACGTACGACGGGGCCGACATATCGTCCATGTCCCCCATGGGAAGGGCGAGGCTCATAGGCGCCGTCCTGCAAGACCAGGGCACGCAGTTCCCGTTCTCGGTGGAAGACGTGGTCGAGATGGGCAGGTTCCCCTATAACGGGATGCTGGGCAGGCCAGGACGCCGCGACACAGAGGCAATCCAGAAGGCGATGGCGATGGCCGGCGTGCTCGGCCTCGAGGGAAGGCAGATAACCACGCTTTCGTCTGGGGAGCGGCAGAGGGTTTTCATCGCCCGCGCGCTTGCGCAGGAGCCCAAAGTGATGCTGCTCGATGAACCGACGTCTCATCTTGACATTTCCTACCAACTGGAGGTCATGGAGATATTGAAAGGGCTTGCGGCCTTAGGCACCACGGTCATAATCGTGATGCACGACCTCAATCTTGCAGGCCTTTACTGCGACAGGCTAATAGCCCTGAAAGAGGGCCGCGTAGTGTCCGAAGGTCGGCCGGACGACGTTTTGACGGCTGACAACATACTGGAGATCTACGGTGTGAGGGCGGTCGTGAAGAACAACCCCGAGACCTCAAGGCCCGGTATCGTCATGCTGACCCCTAGCTCGAAACCGTAAGGGCGCTACTTTAGGCGGCACTTTGACTTGTCGTGCCTAAACAATAAGATCCGATGCCCGCGAGGAGATTCAAACCTCCTGTCTTTCGTTATTTGATTGTCGGCGAATCGGGCGTAAACGCCCTACTTGGTTTATAATTGTCTAAAAGCTTCATGGAGTGGGGGCAGCTTCCTTGAAAAATTGCTACGGTAGGATCGAAGACGCCCTTGTACAGGTCTACACAGGAGACGGCAAGGGCAAGACGACTGCGGCGCTCGGGCTGGCTATGAGGGCCGTCGGGCACGGCTTCACCGCCAGGGTGATACAGTTCATGAAGGGCTCGACGTACTACGGCGAGCTCTATGCCGCGGAGAGGCTTGCGCCTGAGCTCGAGATTTACCAGTTCGGCAGGGGCTGCAGGATACAAGAGCAGATCAGGAAGGGCGAGGCAAAGTGCGATATGTGCATGGAATGCTTCGTAACCAGGGGTAACGTCACAAGGACGGACCTGGAGCTGGCGGCAGAAGCTTACGTGCTTGCATTAAGGACGCTTAAGAACGCCGAGGCGGACGTGGTAGTCCTGGACGAGCTCACCAACGCCATAAAGTACGACCTGCTTACCGTCGAAGATTGTGTCAAGCTGGTTAATTCCAGGGCCAAGGGAGTGGAAGTTATAATCACTGGCAGGGACGTGCCGGAGGAGATAGCCGACATAGCGGACCTGGTCACAGAGATGAAACCCATAAAGCATCCCTTCGAGAAGGGGATAGGGGCCAGGAGAGGGATAGAATACTAGTCGACGCGCCTATAGCGCGACAAGCCAAATGGGGGAGTGAAAATGTCCTACTATGATAGAGGATCGTCCGGAAGAAGGCCCGGTTTATTGGGCTATTTCTTGGCATCCCTCGCCGGTGTCCTGATAGGGGCTGTATTGGTGGGATCGATACTCCTGAATCTGCCGATCATGAGAAGCGGCAGCACGACGGGTGCCACATCTTCGACCACGCAGAGTAGCACCTCCCAGGGCGGGCTGCTCTCGCCCGGGACGGATTCGATATTCAGCCCGGTCGCCGACGTGGCGCAGGCGGTTGGGCCTTCGGTGGTTAAGGTGGCCACGAAGCAGCAGGAGGTCGTTTATTCTTTCTTCGCGATACCGATGGTCCAAGAATCGGAGGGCCTTGGTTCCGGGGTGATAATCTCATCTGACGGGTATATAATCACGAACGCCCACGTCGTGAGCAACGTGACCGAGGCCAAGGTCACCCTCAACGACGGAAGGGAATTCACGGCCAAGGTCGTTGGCTCTGACGAATACACAGACGTGGCCGTGCTGAAAGTGGAGGCCACAAACCTGCCGGCGGCGAAGCTCGCCGATTCGGACTACCTTAAGGTTGGGGAGCTGGCCGTGGCCATCGGAAACCCCTACGGCTTCGACCACACCGTCAGCGCAGGCGTGGTTTCGGCGCTCAACAGGTCCCTCGACATGGATAACGGCATCACGCTGGCGGGCATCATACAGACCGATGCTCCGATCAATCCCGGCAACTCGGGCGGGGCGCTGGCCTCGGCCGACGGGCTCGTCATCGGGATAAACACCGCGGTCATGGAGAACGCGCAGAACATAGGCTTCGCGATACCGATCAAGGCTGTCATGGCGGCGGCGGACGAGATAATCAAGTACGGCAAGGTCAAAAGGGCGTACATCGGGCTTGCCGAATACATAGACCTCAACGAGGACATAGCCGCAAGGTACGGCCTGGCCTCCAAGACCGGAGTCATGGTATACAGCGTGGACCGCACGGGCCCGCTGGCCAAGGCCGGTTTGATAAGGGGTGACATAATCATCGAGCTGGACGGCAAGGCCATCCAGTCCGGTTCTCAGATAAGGGATTTCCTCAACGCAGCCGCGATAGGGGCCAAGGCGCAGGTCACATACATAGACAAGAATGGGAAGCAGAAGACCGTGGAGGTCTTGATGACCGAGATGCCATGAACGGAGGGTACCGATGCAAACAAGGTTAAACTTCAAGATTATCAACTATCCTTTCATGGGAACCGGCGTCAACACCGAAAGGCTCATGCTGATGGCCAAGCTTTGTTACTCGCCGATCGGCGCCGAGGGCATGGCTGACATGGTCATGGGGAAGGACTGCGACATCTCTGACGACGCTACCGGGCGTTTCGTGCGCGGCCTCATATCTTCAGGGCACCTTGGCGCGCTGGAGCATTGGTACACGAGTTTCGCCGTCGAGGGCTATTCAAGGATCTCGAGCCAGCAGAACGACAGGCACAGGATAATGAAGATGTTCAAGGACCATGGCTGCGCTGTAGGATACGTCTGCGACCCGGAGCAGGGTTCTGCGGACACCTCCCAGCTGCAGCAGTCCCAGAGGTATGTGAAGGAGCAGGATTTCAACTACGTGGTGCCTCCGAGCGTAATGGCCCACGCAAGCTTCTACGAGAGGTTCGTGAAGCTGCAGGAAGAGGTCCGGGCCCTTCAGGAGTACGGGCTGAACGAGGCGAAGCTTCCCGCCGAGGACGTAAGGTTCGCGCTCACGAACGCCACGGAGACGAGGTTCGTGATAACCACGAACGCACGCCAGCTAAGGCATATGTTCAACCTGAGGTGCTGCACCAGGGCGCAGTGGGAGATAAGGGAGCTGTTCTGCGGCCTGTTGGACGAATACAGGAAGATAGCGCCCAATATCTTCTGGAAGGCGGGCGCCTCGTGCGACGAGCTTGGCTACTGCCCGGAGGGATCCATGTCATGCGGCAAGGCCCCCACGCTCAAGAAACTCAAGGAGATGGCGGGGCTCAAGTAGCCCCCCTATAACATGGAAGAGAGCAAGCGCACGATGACGGATAAGGACATGCCGGAGGAAGCGAGGGTGGCGACGCCCGAGAGCCTGAAAAGGAAGAACCTCCGGCATAACTATAAGTGGGCGGTAACGGACGGCGTGCTTGCCTATGTATCGGCGGGCATGGTGCCTCCTTTCATATCGATCATGGCGCTCACCTACGGCGCGAACGCGATCGGCCTGTCCATGATCAACCTGCTGCCCTCCCTGGTGAACACCCTGCTGTTTTTGCCGTTCGCGGGAATAGCCGAGCGCAGCAAGAGCGTTAAGAAGCTTGTGCTGCTCTCGGGGTATCTCACAAGGTCGGTCTTCCTCGCGATGGCGTTCATACCTTTCATGCCGCAAGGATGGAAGGCCGACCTGGTCATAGCCCTGAACGCACTGCAGGCGGTGCCCTCGGTCCTATACTTGATAGTATGGACGGACATGATGGGCGCCTCCTTCCCGCAGAGCGAGTGGGGCGTGGTCTTCTCAAGGAGGAACGCGCTTGCGAACCTGGCGTCAGTGATCGGGACGGTCGCCGCGGGATATCTGATCGACTGGCTGCCGGGCGAGTGGGGCTACTTCGCGATATTCGCGATATCCGGCATAACGGGCATGCTCTCGATATACGCATTGCAGCATATCAAAGAAGTACCTTCTCCTAAGGCGGAGACGAGGAGCATCTCCGTCTTCAAGAGGCTGGCGATGCCGTTCAGGGACAAGAAGCTGGGAAGGCGCTTCGCCTACTTCTCTGCGGGCCTCTTCCTCTACAATCTCGGCATATACCTCTCGGCCCCGGCGTTTCCGATGTTCTACGTGAAGGAGCTTGGGCTTACCAAATCGATGATAAGCCTTCTGAACACCGCCGGAACGTTGTTCGTGGTCCTGACGTCGCCTTTCTGGGGCAGGCTGTCGAGAAAACGGGGCAATGCGATAGTGTTCGCATACTCCACGATATGGCAGGCGCTCTTCCCATACTTCTACTACATCTCGGGGAAGGACCTGGGGATGATGTTCGCCTGGCAGGCGATACTGGGCTTCGGCGTTGCGGGATACAACCTCTCGATGTTCAACCTGGGCCTTGAGTACGTGGACGAGACGGAGCGCCCGAACGGTATTGCCGTAACGAACACCGTGATATTCATGTCCGGCATCATCGGCTCCCTCATCGGAGGTCCGCTGATGCAGATGAAGGGCATCGGCGCTACCTTCTTGGTCTCGACCATCATAAGGGTGTTCGGCTGGGCAGTCTTCCTTGCTGTTTTTGAGCCCTCAAAGATAATGGGGAAGGTATTTAACAAGCGTGAGTCGAAACAGACAGTGGCGAAAAGCGTTAAGAATACCGGAGACAAAAGCTGATGCTTGATGAGGAGGGAAGGCAGATGAAGCTTATTCTTGCGATAGTAAGGGACGATACGATGAGGGCCTTGAACGAGACCCTCACGGACGCGGGCTACATGTTCACCAAGGTGGCAAGCAGCGGCGGGTTCCTGAAACTGGGAAACACCACCCTCCTTATGGGCGTCGAGGACGCCAAGGTGGAAGAGGTCCTGATGATGATAAAGGACTGCTGCAAAACAAGGCAGGAATACATGTCGCTGGGGGTGCCGATACCATCACAGGGGGGATTCGTCCCACCGCCGGTGAAAGTAGCGCACGGCGGTGCGACGGTTTTCGTGATGGACGTTGAAAGTTTCATCAAAGTCTGAAATTGATAATCACTTATCAAATGCTGGAGAGGCGCACCGCCGGAAAGCGGTGCGCCTCTGTGGTACTGAAAATAGGACAGCTGTATTATTGTGAAGGGATGTACAAAACAGATATACTTAATGAGTAAGATACTATGGAGAATGAACAATGAAGACTGTTAAAGTGTGCGTCGGAAGTGCTTGCAACATCAAAGGCGCCCCAGAGGTAATCGAAAGGTATAAGAGGCTCATCGAGGAGAACGCCCTTCAGTGCGACGTTGTACTGAAGGGATGCTTTTGTATGAAGAACTGCTCCAGTGGCGTATCCGTGGAACTGGATGGGACCGTCCTCAACGGACTGGACCCTGCCGAGGCCGAAGTCCAGTTCAGGAAGTTGATAATGGGGGAGTGAAAGCCGATGCCTGCGATTCTTAGCGTCCCTTCGAATTGCAGGGACTGCTACAAGTGCATACGGTACTGCCCCGTAAAGGCTATTAAAGCATCCGGAGGCCACACGGAGATAGAAGAGGAGCTCTGCATCGCCTGCGCCGAATGCGCAATCGTATGTCCTCAAGCTGCAAAGGTGGTCAGGGACGACAGGGGCTCGGTCATGGCAAGGCTCGCATCGGGTGGTACATCGGCCCTCGTACTTCACCACGCGTTCGGATCATCCTTTCCGGGCATCGACCCCTCAAAGGTGGTGGGAGCGGCCAAGAGGCTGGGATTCACGCACGTCTACAGCACCGCGAAAGCGTCGGCCGCGACCGTAAGGGCACACCTTGAGCTTGCGGGGGTGTCAGAGAAGAAGCCGATCATAGCATCATATTGCCCCGTCATAGTCAACCTGATAGAAAGATATTACCCTGAGAAACTGGAGAATCTGGCGCAAGTCGCCACCCCCATGGTCGCCCAGGCGAGGAAGCTCAGGAAAACGCTGGGCCAGAGCTGCTATATCGTATACGCAGGACCCTGCATCGCCTCCAAGGGCGAGGTGGAAAGGCAGGAGTACAGGGGCCTGGTGGACGCCGTGCTCACTTTCGGCGAGCTTGCCTCCATAATCGACAAGAAGGGCCTTAGTATAAAGGATTGCACCGCGGTAGAACCTGAGGACGGATGCCCCACTGCAGAGGAGGACAAGGCACAGGAAAACAGGCCCGCTTCTGAAGGCGACCTTTACGGCGGGGAGATATCGGTCCTGGGTATAGAAGGGTCCATGCATGCCCTGAGCCACATGGACGACTACTCCGACTTCCCGCTGCTGGACCTTGCGGCCTGCGTCGACTGCTCTTTGTGCGGACCATCCGGGACGAGGGGGAAGGCGGGCCGCATGAGCCTGATAAGGGCCAGCACGCGGCGTGTCGCTGACGTAGGAGAAGCAGCCGCTGAGTGTTTCGACACATCGGCGAGGTATACATCGAAGGACGTAAGGAAGCCCGAGCCCGCCGAGGCGATGATCACGAAGGTGCTGTCGAAGATCGGCAGGGGCCCGAAGGACGACCGCACGGACTGCGGCGCCTGCGGCTACTACACTTGCCGCGACCTTGCGGTAGCGATCACCAGGGGCCTGGCGGAACCCGAGATGTGCATGCCCTTCATGAAGTCGGGCGCAGAGGCCATGGGCAACCTCGTGGTGAACGAATCCCCCAACGGCATCCTCGGGGTAAGGAGCGACATGACGGTCGCGCTGACGAACCCAGCCATCTGCCGGATCACCGGCCTGTCGGCGGAATCGATGATCGGCAAGCCGATCCCGGATATCTTCGAAAAGGAGCCGTTCAGGACGGTATTCGAGACGAAGACTACGATAATGAGGCAGACGAACGGCAACTGCGGCCTGGAGAAGGCGAAGGAAGCCTACATGCACCTGCAGTCGAAGGACATGGTGGTGCTGATAGTATCCGACCTTAGCAGGGAGTTCAAGGACAAGGAGGCCCTAGTCAAGGAGAGGCGGGAGACCGCCGAGAGGGCCGGCAGGGTCATAGAGAACCAGATGAGGGTCGCACAGCAGGTGGCAGGCCTCATGGGAGAGGCGGCGGCCGAGACGAAAGTACTGCTCTCAAGGCTTATGAAGCAGCTCGAGGAGGGTTCGGAGGAATGAGCTCCGGCCTTTACTACGAGGCTTCGTATTCCTCTTTGTGCAAGCACGGGGAGACGATCTGCGGGGACAAGGTTGAGATAGTCAAAGCCTCGGGTTCGATGATGGCGGTGCTCTCGGACGGCTTAGGTTCCGGCATCAAGGCGAACGTGCTCTCGACGCTGACCACAAGGATAGCGACGTACATGCTAAAGGAAGGCTCCAGCATCGAGGATGTCGTAGACACGATAGGCAGGACGCTCCCGATATGCCAGGTGAGAGGCGTCGCCTACTCGACGTTTTCGATAGTGAGGCTCTCGGAGGACGGCACGGGCAACGTCGTAGAGTACGACACGCCGGACATCTTCCTTTACAGGGAAGGTACGGTCACTAAGATAAGCACGAAGAAGCGCAAGGTGGCGGAGAAAGAAGTTTTGGAGGGCAGCTTCGAAGTCAAGGACGGGGATCACTTGTTCATGGTCTCGGACGGCGTCATACACGCAGGCCTCGGCGACATCCTCAACCTCGGTTGGCAGTGGGAGAACGTGGCCGAGTACATAAGGAAGACTGTGCCTAAGGCAAGGGGCGACAGCGCGCAGCTCTCGAAGTGGCTGACCGGGGTTTGCGACCAGTTCTACGGTGGCAAGCCGGGTGACGATACGACGGTCGTATGCATAGCGGCGAGGCAGCCGAGGATGACATCGGTGGCGATAGGCCCGCCCAGCAGGAAGGAACTGGATGCGGAG
This sequence comes from Bacillota bacterium, assembly GCA_029565935.1. Lineage (GTDB taxonomy): Bacteria > Bacillota > DTU025 > DTU025 > MWDF01 > MWDF01. The sequence continues at coordinate 165,678 of JAKQNF010000016.1, forward strand.
CTCGTAAGAAAGTTCATGGCGAGGCCGGGCAGGAAGATAATCTGCGGGGGGACCACTGGCAACCTCTTCGCAAGGGAGCTCGGCGCGGACATGGAAGTGGACCTTAGCACGGGCGGGGACGGGATCCCCCCCATGGCGAAGATGAAGGGCGTAGACATGGTGACCGAGGGGATAATAACCCTCACGAGCGCGTTGGACAAATTAGGAGCCATAGATGCCGGCGAGATGACGAAGGCAGGAATGACAGGACGGGATGCGGCATCATTATTGGCGAAGGCGCTGCTAGATGCGGACAGGCTGGATTTCTTCGTCGGAAGGGCCAAGAACATAGCCCACACCGACGCAGCGTCGCTTGTAGACTACAGGTTCAAGAGCCAGGCTGTGGACGCCGTCATCAGGATGATGAGGGCGTTAGGTAAAGACGTCAGCGTAACTTACTATTAATCAACCCAAGGAGGTTAATGCCGAAATGACCCAGGATCTTAGCTCAGCGCGGAAATTCGAGAAGATCAATGGCATCATCGAGAAAAACGGTAAAAGTCAGAGCGCGCTTATACCGATCCTCCAGGCGGTACAGACCGAGTACAGGTACCTGCCTGAGGAAATCCTAACCTACATCGCGACAGCGCTCGGCATACCCGCAGCCACGGTGTTTGGCGTGGCGACATTCTACGCGCAGTTCTCCCTTGAGCCCAAGGGCAAGTACGTGGTCAGGGTGTGCGACGGCACCGCGTGTCATGTCAGGGGTTCGATGCCGGTCTATGACGCCATCATCAAGAGGATCGGCCTCAAGGAAGGCAAGTTCACGACATCCGACCTCAGGTTCACGGTCGAGACCGTAGCCTGCCTCGGAGCATGCGGACTTTCACCCGTGCTCATGGTCAACGACAAAGTATACGGGCAGATGACGGCCGAGGCGGCCGAGATCATCATCGATGCCCTTCTGAAAGAGGAGGGACTGGTATGAGCAAGGTGACTAGCGAAAAGCAGCTTTCTGAGCTCAGGGAGAAATATCTTTCGAAGATTTCCTCCTTCGGGAAGAGGGTCTTCGTGTGCGTAGGACCCGGCTGCATCCTCTCTGGCGGCGCCGAAGTCTACGACGCACTGAAAGCGGAGCTCGACAAACGCGGCATATACGCGTTCCTCGACGACGAGAAGGCGGACGAGAATTCGATCAACACGATAAAGACAGGCTGCCACGGCTTCTGCGACATCGGGCCGCTTGTTAGGATCGAACCCGGTGCGATCACCTACTGCCACGTGAAACCGGAAGACGTGACCGAGATAGTCGAGAAGACACTTCTGGGCGGACAGGTCATCGAAAGGCTCCTTTACAAGGACCCCAAGACGGGAAAGCCGATCACTCACGAGTGCGAGATACCTTTCTACAAGAAGCAGATAAAAGTGGCCCTGGCTGGTTCGGGCAAGGTAAACGCCGAGGACCTCAGGGAGTATATAGCCAACGGCGGCTACGCCGCTCTGGCCAAGTGCATCACCACGATGACCCCCCAGCAGGTCATAGACACTATACTCGAATCGGGCCTGAGGGGAAGGGGCGGCGGAGGCTTCCCCACCGGCAGGAAATGGGGTTTCGCGGCCGCTCAGGTCAATGAAGTCAAGTACATGGTCTGCAACGGCGACGAGGGCGACCCGGGAGCGTTCATGGACAGAGCCGTCATGGAAGGCGACCCTCACAAGGTTATAGAGGGCATGGCGATAGCGGGCTATGCCATAGGCGCTCATTACGGCTACATCTATGTCAGGGCCGAGTACCCGATCGCCATCAAGAGGCTCACCAAAGCCATCGGTCAGGCGGAGGAGATGGGCCTGCTGGGCGACAACATCCTCGGCACCGACTTCTCGTTCCACCTCAAGATCAAAGAGGGCGCCGGCGCCTTCGTATGCGGCGAGGAGACGGCCCTTCTGGCATCGATAGAGGGCAAGCGCGGAATGCCCAGGTCCAGGCCACCGTTCCCCGCAGTGAGCGGGCTGTTCGGTAAGCCCACGATCATCAACAACGTGGAGACGCTGGCCAACGTGCCCATGATCATCAACAAGGGGGCCGCGTGGTTCAAGTCCATGGGAGTTCCCACCAGCACCGGCACAAAGACCTTCGCGCTCACCGGCAAGGTTAACAACACCGGCCTCATCGAAGTCCCGATGGGAACTACTTTAAGGGAGATAGTGTTCGACATCGGCGGCGGCGTAAAAGGCGGGAAGAAATTCAAGGCCGTCCAGATCGGCGGACCCTCGGGCGGATGCCTGACCGAACAGCACCTAGATATGCCCCTTGATTATGACTCGCTGCAGAAGGCGGGGGCCATGGTAGGGTCCGGCGGAATGGTCGTCGTGGACGAGGACACCTGCATGGTGGAGATGGCGCGCTTCTTCATGAACTTCACCCAGAAGGAATCCTGCGGTAAGTGCGTACCCTGCCGTGAGGGAACCAAGAGGATGCTGGAACTGCTCACCAAGATAACCTCCGACAAGGCTGACGAGGCCGACGTGGACACGCTTCTGGAGATCGCATCGGTAGTCAAGGACAGCTCCCTATGCAACCTCGGCAAGACAGCCCCCAACCCGGTGCTCACGACCATGAAGTACTTCAAGAACGAGTACGACGCGCACATTTACGACAGGGTGTGCCCCTCCCATGTGTGCAAGGCTTTCGAGCACTACGAGATACTTCCCGAGCTGTGCAAGGGCTGCGGCAGATGTAAGAAGGTGTGCCCCGTCGAGGCGATATCGGGCGAGCTGCGGGCGCATCATGTCATAGACTACGACAAGTGCATCAAGTGCGGGGCGTGCGCCGAGACATGCGCGTTCAACGCAATCGTCAAAAGGTGAGGAGGTAAAGGCATATGCCGATCAACGGATATATTACCGTAGATAATATGAAAGTGCCCCTTGAGGGCGAGGATAACCTGCTGAAGGTAGTCCGCAAGGCTGGGATAGACCTTCCCACCTTCTGCTACCACTCACAGCTCTCCAGCTACGGCGCATGTAGGATGTGCGTAGTAGAGGTGGAGCGTATGGGCATCGTGGCCTCATGCTCGGTGCCGCCAACGGATGGCATGGTCGTGAGGACCAACACCGAAAGGCTCAGAAGGATAAGGAAGACCATCCTTGAGCTGCTGCTGGCAAACCATGACCGTGAATGCACCACCTGCGGCAAGAGCAGCCAGTGTAAGCTCCAGGAGCTGTCCGAGAGGTTCGCGGTGTCCGATCTCAGGTTCGGCAAGGGCGACAAGAGATATGCGATAGACCATAGCACGCCAGCGATCGTGCGCGATCCCAACAAGTGCATCCTATGCGGCGACTGCGTCAGGATGTGCGCGGAAGTACAGGGTGTAGGCATCCTGGACTTCATGTACAGAGGTTCGAAGGCGATGGTGGGCCCGGCGTTCGGCAAGCCGCTCGCCGAGGTCGACTGCGTGCAGTGCGGACAGTGCACCACGGTCTGCCCTACGGGCGCGCTCATGCTCAAGAGCTACACGGCCGACGTATGGAAGGCGCTGGACGATCCTAAGAAGACGGTCATGGTACAGATCGCCCCCGCGGTAAGGGTTGCTCTGGGCGAGGAATTCGGAATGAAGCCGGGCGAGATAGTCACCGGCAAGATAGTCGCGGCCCTAAGGCGCCTGGGATTCGATCTGGTGTTCGATACCTGCTTCACGGCCGACCTCACCATAATCGAGGAAGGCAACGAGTTCGTCAGCAGGCTCAAGAACGGAGGCGTCCTGCCCCAGTTCACGTCGTGCTGCCCGGGTTGGGTCAAGTACGTCGAGCAGTACCACCCCGAGCTGATACCCAATATCTCCTCCTGCAAGTCACCGCAGCAGATGTTCGGCTCGGTCGCGAAGAAGTATCTAGCCAAGGACATGAACCTGGATCCCAAGGACGTGGTCGTCGTGTCGATAATGCCGTGCACCGCGAAGAAGTTCGAGGCCAACAGGCCCGAGTTCTCCCACGACGGCATGAAGGACGTCGATTACGTGCTAAGTACCAGAGAGCTGGCCAGGATGATCAAGGAAGCCGGCTTCAGCTGGGACGATCTTGAGATAGAATCCTTCGACGTCCCGTTCGGCCTTGGCACCGGCGCAGGTGTCATATTCGGCAACACAGGCGGCGTCACCGAAGCCGTCCTCAGGTCGACCCAGGCGCTGCTAGGTGCGAAGACCGACACCCCGATAGTGTTCAACGAGGTAAGAGGTCTGGACGGCATCAAGGAAGCCGTAGTTAACGTAGAGGGCATAGACATCAGCCTTGCCATAGCGAACTCTCTGTCGGCTGCAGAGAAGCTGATCGAAGAGGTCCAGTCCGGCAAGAAGGCCTACCACATCATCGAGGTCATGGCATGCCCCGGTGGGTGCATAGGCGGAGGCGGACAGCCCATATCTGCCGATCCGGAAGCGAAGGCGAAGAGGGCAAGGGGCCTTTACGAGGCCGACAAGGGCCTGATGATCAGAAGGTCGCACGAGAATCCTTACGTGGCCGAGCTCTACAAGCAGCACCTAGGCGAGGCCAACTCGCACGAGGCGCACGAGAGCCTGCACACGGAATACGGCCACAGGAAAAGAATCCTGGGCGAGGACATCAAGGTTATGGTGACCGAGGGCAAGCGTGAAGGCATGGTCGACGTCGCCGTGTGCCTAGGTACTTCCTGCTACTTGAAGGGCAGCTACAACGTACTGCACGCCCTCATGAACAAGATCGATGAGATGGGCCTTGCGGACCGCGTGAACCTGCACGGCACATTCTGCTTCGAAAACTGCCACGAATCGCCCTGCGTGAAGGTCAATGGTGAAGTGAAGGGCTACGCAGGCACCGAGGACGTGGCGGAGAGCATAATCAAGGACAGGATACTTCCCATACTCAAATAGCCTCTTAAGAGGATGAACACGAGGCCCCGGCCGCTAAAGGCCGGGGCCTTTGCATAGGGTGCCCGGCGGACGTGCCGCCATATTCCGCCCATCTTGAAGGGACGTTGGAGGAAAGTGCGGCTTACGCGGTGAATTAACACGTGACTGGAGGACATCGGGCCATATGACATCCACCTCGGTGCGCAAGACCATGGACAAGAATAAGCATCTTAAGTATGTGCTGGCGTTTTCGCTGGCCCTTACCTTGATGGTCGGCACCGTCGCGGCGGTGGAGGTCTACTGGGCGGTGGCTCTTTCCACCACCGACAGGGCCAAGGCGGCGGCGTCGATGGCGTCGGTGGAAGAGGTGGCGGGGACGAAATCCTCCATCCTCGAGGCGAGTATCGACGGCAAGCTCTATTACAGGGTGGCAGCGGGACCCTTCTCTGATCGCGGGAGGGCGACCGAGGCAAGGGATCTGCTAAGGTCCGGAGGATGGCCCGATGCATGGCTGCTTGCAAGGCAGGACGCATCAACTCCTTCGACGGAAGCGCCGGAGACGAGCCCACAACAAAACACAGGTGCGGCTTCACGGACGATAACGGTCGGACTCACATGGATCTTAGGCCCGGAATTGGTCATAGGTACCGAAGGAAGGCTGAATGCCATAGGATCGGCGAGCGAAGGGGCAGATGCGACGACAATCGCGGCGGAGCGGGCTATCGAGCTCGTGGCCGAGGGCGAAGGCATAAGGGTGAAGACCTCTGACGGCGATCCAGGCACTTATCTGATACCTCCGGTCATCGTTGAGGCGGATGTCGGCGCCATCTGGCTAAAGGAATCCTACAAAGTCTACAAGGGAACGATAAAAGTGACGAGGAAACAGGGATCCGGATCTTTGTACGCTGCCAACGTCCTGGACGTCGAGGACTACCTTCTTTCGGTGCTTCCGGCGGAGATAGGGGGCAATTCCCCGAAGGAGGCGTACAAGGCCCAAGCCGTCGTTGCGAGGACCGAGGCGCTCGCTTTCACCGGCAGGCACCAGGACATGGGCTGGGACATCTGCGACAGCACGCACTGCCAGGTCTTCAGGGGGCTCTATGGCCAATCGCCCAACCAGGACATAGTGAAAGCCGTCCAGGAGACCGCGGGGGAGGTGCTTTTCTCGTTAGGGACGATGGTCAGGACCGCAAGCTTCCACTCATCCTGCGGCGGCTGGACTGAATCCTCCGAGGACGTTTGGGGTTCGAAGTTCGCACACCTCTCCAACGTGGGATGCAGGCTCGATGCGGGACCCATGCCGAACCTAAGGGACGAGGCGACGCTCAGGAAGTATATAGAGGAAGGGAACAAGAAGGACCTGTGCTACGGCGGTATCGGATACCGGTGGAAGGCTTCCGTTGAGGTAAAAGCAATAGAGGCGGAACTAGCAAGGATGGTCTTAGACGGGGTTGCGTCGGCAACTGATGAAATCCCTTTACAAGGGCCTCCAAGGGTTACGAAGAGGTCCGCCAGGGGCGCGGCGCTCGAGTTAAGGATGTCTTCCAGCACCGCGGAATATATAATAAAAGGTGAGCTTAACATCAGGAAGCTGTTGGGAGGCTCGACGATTATCAAGAGCGGCGTCTTCGTGATACTGCCCGTATCCGTAGAAGGTCGCCTCGACATAATCGGGGCCGGCTACGGACACGGGGTCGGGATGTGCCAGGACGGCGCGAAGGCGCTGGCCAAGCTGGGCAAGGATTACAGGGCGATACTCTCCTTCTATTACAGGGGCGGTTCGGTGGCGAAAGTCTACTAAGGTGGTCATGGATGTCTTTCTTGAATAAAGCCAAGAGAATAGCGCCTTTGGCGCTCGTCGTGGCAGTTCTCATAGCCGCGGCCGGCTGGCAGGTATGGGAGCTTCATGTAAGCTCCGACCGCCTCGAGGAGCTGAGGTCTGACCTGGAGGAAGCCAGGTCGTGGACCGAGGACCTGCAGGCGAAGCTGGGGCGGCTGGATGACGAGATAGCCAGGATGGGCTTCGTGAAGGTCGACCTTTACTTCACCATGATGACAGAGACTACCATCAAGGTCGTGCCGGTGAAGAAAGTAGTGGAATCTGGGGACGAGCTGGCGCTGAACGTAGCCAGGGCGCTAGTGGCGGGCCCAGGGACAGCGGTCGGGGGCATCTATCCCGCCGTCCCTGAAGGCGTACAGGTGCTTGGTGTGTCCGTGAAGAGCGGCATCGCCTACGCTGACTTCTCCGAGCAGATCCTCAAAGCTGGCTTCGGAAGCGAAGGTGAGCTTGCGATGGTGTCGTGCATAGTGAACACGCTCACCTCGCTGCCCGGGATAGACAAGGTGCAGATATTGGTGGAGGGCAGGAAGGTGGAAAGCCTTGGTGGGCATGTCCTGGTGGCGGTGCCGCTGTCCAGGATGGACGACTTGATGGACGATTAGTATTGAGTGTGGAGGAAGTCATGCGAAAAGTGGCGATAGTGACCGACAGCGCTTCGGGGATTCCTGAAGATACTGCAGGGAAGCTAGGAATAGAGATCATCCCCATGCAGATCATCAAGGGGGGAGAGGCCTTCACGGTCGGCACCGACATCACTTCTTCTGAGGTATACGAGGCCATGCGCCAAGGGAGTATCCTGAAGACTTCCCAGCCGCTCGTGCCCCACATCGAAGAGGCCTACACGAAGGCGTTGAAGGAAGCGGAGAGGGTGATCTCGGTCCACATAAGCTCCAAGCTCACCAGCACGGCGTCCACTTGCAGGATGGTGGCCGGCATGGTGGCGCCCGACAGGATAGAGGTCATAGACAGCTCAACGCTCACCATGATGTACGGCCTGGCCTGCATCAAGGCGGCTAAGAGGGCGGTGGCCGGCTGCAGGGCCGAAGAGGCCAGATCCGTGATAATGGACGTACTCTCGAGGGTGAGAGGCTGGCTGGCAGTGCCCTCGCTGAAGCATCTGTCGCATTCCGGAAGGGTCTCCAAGGCGCTATCGACGCTGAGTTCGCTGCTCGCCATCAAGGTAATATTGCGGATGGAGGGCGGCGAGGTGCTGCTAGAAGATAAATACAGATCCTCGGCCACTGCATACGAGAAGATGCGCGATTTGGCGGTCGATGCTTGCGGCGGCAGGGCGAGCTCACTCGCATACCTGCACGGCGACAATCCGAACGAGGCGGCAGCGCTGGAGGAGATCGTTAGAGAGGCAGTGCAGTGCGACGACATCATAACGGCGGACATCAGCCCTGTAGTCGGAGTCCATACAGGCCCCGGCCCGTTCGGCGTGGCGATCCTTCCATGACCAGCGACTGATCCTTTCACGGAGGTGCGTTGTTTGAAACTAAGTCGGATTCTCCTAGTATCGATGGCCATAGTCCTTGCAGCCTCGTCAGGCGCTTCGGCAAAGCTTATTTTGTCAGGCGAGAGCGTCTGGAAGCTGGGCTACGGCAGCCGGTACTACTCAACATTCGGCTGGAAGCTCGGGCTCGGTGGCTTCTTGGCTTCGCAGGAGCTGCGGCTGGACGTCAAAGGTGAGATCGTAGACGGCCTTACGCTCGAAGCCCATCTCGACAACACCAAGGGGGACGTATTCCAACAGCTCACGGTAGGCCTCTCATGGCAAGGGATAACGGCCGCGGGAGGAAGCATCAGATACATCCCATATATACCGTCAATGGGAAGGCCCAAGTCCTCGGTCATGGGCCTTTCGGCTGCTTATGCCGACGATAAGGTATCGGTCTATGCAATCGGGGGGAAGTCCCAGGGCGCAAGGGGAAGCAGGACCTTCAAGGGGATGAGCGCCCAGGAGAAGATAGAGTATGTCATGGACGGGCCGTATATGCCGGCAAGGTCCGAGGATGGGCTGCTCTCGTCGGCAGAAGGGCTGTGGCACGCCGCGAGCGGCGCTGATTTCGATCCCGAGCTCGACGAAGGTTCAGTAGTCTGGGAGGAGTCTTCCATTGCGGGCGACATCGACGATTACCTTTCCATGAACTCCCTAGGGTCCCTATGTAAAACCCTGTCCAATCCGGACGGCACCTTAGTGCCGGGACAGACCTATCCGTCTTCTTCCGTAGACGGCCTTTCGGGCATCAGCGGCGCATACATAGTATTGAGGGACCTGTCGTTTGGCATAGCTAGGAAGCTGATCCTGGAACTCATAGGGCAGTACAACGCAAATTTGGGACTCACTGGGGATCATGCGCTCAAGTACCCCTATGTGGCGGGCAGCACGACAGACACGGAGTTTCTGACCGGGCTCACCGAAGGCTGGATGAGCCTGGCTACGTCCTCCAAGGCGACGGGGGAGGTCTTCGCCAAGGTGCCGTTCACGGCTTTCGGTAGGGGTCTGATTTATCCCCTGGGTTCGTCGGACGTACTGCCGGAGACACTTACGCTTTCTGCCGTAACTGAGGGCGGGTTGACGATCCCCCTGGCGGCGACCGGCGCGACGTGGACCTGCTACGAGGACAGGGGATACCTGCAGATGCAGCTTCCAGTCGGCTTCTTCGATTCATACGCGGCCATAAGGGCAGGTTATAGCTACAGGATCACCCAGGGCATGTATTTCCTCGGAGCAGGGATAATAAGAGGGAGCGTTGCCGTAAGGCTCGACGGGGTGGCCCTCAAGGAAGGTACCGATTACGAGATCGAATATGAGACCGGGGTCCTTCTGCTCATGGTTCAGATAAGCGAGGGGGCCGAAGGGCTTGTAGAGGTCGAGTTCGAATATGAAACGCCCGGAACAAAAGCCTGGCTTGCAGGGCTGGGCGTGTCATATAGACCGATAAAAGATCTGGAGCTGCTGCTGGAATACTGCTATTCCTCCGATTCGCCTCTTCTGGCGGAGGATGAGACGACGGTGCCGAGAGAGCGTAGCTACGACAACCTCCTTGCAGCCGAGGCGCGGTGGAAGCCGGCCTATGGAGTGAGCCTTAGCGCGGGCGCGCTGTTCTCGGCCTCTACGTTTCCCGGGAAGGAAGCCATAAGGCCAAACGCGCCCAACGCGGTTACGTCGGTGGCGATTCTCGAGGACAACGCGGGTGGGATTTGGTGGGCGTTCCTCAGCAAGGCCGGAGTAAGCGTCCTTTCGCCGTATTCTGGGACGTGGAAGGTCGTCGGCCTGCCTGCCGCATTGTCAGGCTCTTTGGTGAACTCGGCTTTCTCCGACAATACGTACTGGTACTTCGGGACGAGCGTCGGCATCGCCCGTCTCAGCGCCGACTACCTGGGCTTTGGCGAAGGCTTCATGGATGTGACGGCCCTTTGGAAGACCGCGGGCGCAAGGCAGGGGATGCCGTCAGATGAGGTCTCGTCGTTGGAGCTTTTCGAAGGGCAGCTTTACGCTGGCACTCCCATAGGGCTGGTGGCAGGACCCGCGGATATCGCAGGACCGTGGAGGCTGTACAGGCCCGCGGATCATCCTGGGCTTGCAGGGGGCGATGTCACCGGATTGGCATCTACCGGAGCCGGGCTTGTCGTGACGACCGCCGATTCCGTCGCCTTGTTCGACGGGAACGCATTCGTCAGGATATCCGATTCAGGGGCCGTCAGCCTTGCGCATGCGCCGTTGGACGGCGGCATCGAAGCGGTCGCGGCGACAAGCCGGGGCGTGCTCCTCATAAAAGACGGCATCGTGGCCGGAACAGTGCAGCCGGCAAAGGACATTGTGTCGGCGGCGGGATACGGATCGTTCCTGTATTACGTGACGTACGAGGGCCTGTTCGCATATGACCTGGGGTTGGGGATCGAGACCCTTCTAGCAGGGATGGCCGGGCTGAGGTCCGTTGCGACCGACGGGCTGGACGTATTCGCGGGAGGGACCGCAAACGAAGATTACTCGCTGCCGTTGGTAAAGCTGGCGTACCCGATGGGCGCATCACAGACGTTAGGCCCGGACGTCCATGGGATAGACGGCAGGGACAGGGCGCATTACATACCGCAGGTCCCATCGGAGCACACCTCGTTCGGCTTCGGGGCATATGTCACGGCAGGTTATGATTCTGACCTGCTGTCGGTGGACGCGTCTTTGAAGACGAGGAGCAGGGGAAGCCTTGCCGGCTCGGGGCCGGGGAGCCCGGATTCGGCATCTTTGGACCTTACCCTGGGTTGGAGGCCGACGTCGAACCTGGGGGTCAGCATGTATGAGTCCTTCTCTGCGGCAAAGCTCTGGTCCTATTTATCGGGCGCCGGCACGCTGGAGCTTACGAATGCTGTCCAGGCGGGGCTCAGCTGGAAAGGCCCCGTCACGTTGAGCTTCTCGATGAATTACAAGATCACCGGCAAGCCCGGGATAGAAGGATCCAGGTCGCAGACGGCAGGGGCCAGCGCCGGTCTGCAGTATTCGATCGGCGGACTGCGCCTCACGAGCGCCCTTTCTGCTTACGTAAAGATCAACGATGGCATGGACCCGTTCGCATACTCCACCGGCTCGCTTGCAGTCTATCTCCAGATCGACAACCATGCCTCCCTGATGCTTTCCTACGTCGAGCCCACGCCGTTCGGCTCTCTGCTACAAGCCGCAGGCAACTACCGCTCGGTATCCGGCAGCTATAGGTATTTCGCATACACTCCCACAGGCAGCGTGAGCGTCACGGGAAAGGGCAGCTACAGGAGGGACCTTAAGAACTCGTCCAACATAGCCGACGTGAGCGCGGCTTGGACCTACTCGGCAAGGCAGCTCGTGTTCCTGGGCACTTCATTCCTGCCAAGGGTCGAGCTGTCTGCTGCATATGCGGCACCCCAGGGAGCCGATAGCAAGGTGAGCGCCTATGTAAAGCTCTCGTCCGGGATGTCCTTCGGCATCTTCGGAGCCGATACCAGCGTATCCAACAAGCTCACCTACATGATCGAATCCAGGCGCATGCTCAACTCCGGCGAGGGGAGCGTAACGGCGCACTTCGGGAAGGCAGGGTGGCCCCTGAGGCCCTCCTTGCAGCTAGGAGCGTCGTACCTGGTCGAGACCGCGAACATGGCGGAATCCAGGGGCAGCTGGAAGGCGGACTTAAAGCTGTTGCTAGCAAGCAGCGGCAAAGTGGCTAACCAGGCAAGCCTCGGCTACTCCTATTCAAGCTACAAGGGCGGCAAGCACGACATAGGGCTTTCCGACTCTCTGTCGTTTACCGCGCTTGAAGGGAAGATGAGCATAGGCGCCGGCCTGGATGCAAGCATCGGGCTTAAGCAATCGGACATCGGCTCATCTTCGTACAAGGCCTCCATGAATGCGAGCATCGGCTACAGGTTCGACGGTAATTGGTCGGCTAGGGCAACAGGGGAAGTGGGTCTTGGTTCCGCATCGCTCGAAGGCGTGCCTAAGCCGCTTTACGGATTCGAAATCACCGCCACGTTAAGGTTCTAATGTAGAAGTTCAAAACCCGATGGGATATAATTCTATTGTCTGTGCGCCTATAGCTCAGAGGATAGAGCGTCGGCCTCCGGAGCCGAAAGCGCAGGTTCGATTCCTGCTAGGCGCGCCACGTCCTTACAAATATCCAATTTATGCGAGCACTTGCCCTAACGCTTTGCTGAATGTAAGATTTAGTTTGGACTGATACGAATAGTTTGCCCTGGAGGTGTGCTACTTGGTTGAGGAGGCCCTTCAAGTCCTTCTGAAAGCGGAAGCCGATGCAGAACAGCTGGTGGCCGACGCGAAAGCGAAATCACACGAGATCATAAAGAAGGCCGAGCGCTCGGCACAGGAAGAGATGGACGTTTCCATTGCAGATGGGAAGTCTAAGGCTTCCGACGTGGCCGCGGAGTACGATTCAAAGGCCAGGGCCGAAAGGGAAGAGGTTAAAGCCGTAACGGCCGGCAGGATCGCGGAGGACGAGAAGTTCGCCTCCGCTAATAAAGCCATCGCCCTCAAGAAGGCGATGGAGAGGATTGTGAGAGCAAATGGCCATCGCTGAGATGCTGAAAGTGGCCATAGTGGGATTCAAGGATGACGCTGAGCGCGTGACCGACATTATGCAGAAATGCGGCGCCGTGCAGGTAGAATCCTTCCAGTATGAATCACTTGGAAGCGGAAGGTTGGACAGGACGGTGGACATCCAATCCGGCATCGCCCACTACGAATCATTCATCCAGGACATGAAATACGTCCTGGATTTCATGGACAAGCACAAGGAGTTAAAGAAGTCCTTCATGGCATCCTTCATCGGATGGCATTACAGGATAGGCGAGAAGGAGTACGGCAAGTACGTCGACGAGGGGGAGGCCCTCGCCTTAAGGCTCACCGAAGAGGCCAGGAACCTCGATACGGCGATAGCCTCAGTCAATGAGCGCATAATGGGAGCATCCCATGACATAGAGTTGCTTGCTCCATGGAAGGACCTCGGTATAGCGCCCTCGTCATATAGCGGTGTACGTAGCGTCGACGCGCTCTTCTTCTCGAAGGAGAAGTCGCGTAGGGAAGTCCCGCTGTCGGAAGTGCTCGAAGACGTAAAAACCTCTGCCGCCTGGCAGGATATGGGATTCGACGAACGCTGCACATACTGCCTGGTGCTCGCGGAGAAGTCCTCTTCACAGGCCGTATCCGAGGCGATGGCGACCGCCGGTTATGCGCTCGCTGAGCTGCCTTGGGCGGAGGAGCGCCCGGACGAGGCGATCGCAAGGCTCAACGAGGAACTTTCTAGGCTCAACGGTGAACTGGCCGTTCTCGTCAAGAAGGCGGTCTCCTTTTGTGACAACAGGGCCGCTGCCTTCTCTCTCTTCGACCATTTCTCTAACAAGAAATCCCAGCACGAGACCGCGTCAGGATTCATGGCCTCCGGCACCGCGTTCCTTTTGGAAGGCTGGATAAGGAAGGACAGGCTCGCTCCTTTCGAAAAGGCCGTCAAGGCTGAAGCGCCAAAAGCGGCGGTGATGACAAGACAACCCGCCGAGGACGAGGACGTGCCGGTCGACTTGATAAACAAGGGCGTCTTCTTCCCGTTCGAGGCGGTCACCAGGATAATGGGGCTGCCCAGGCAGGGCAGCATCGACCCGACCCCTCTTCTTGCGGTGTTCTTCTTCATCTATTTCGGGACATGCATGGGAGACGCCATCTACGGCGTGATACTCACTCTCGCCTCACTGTACATGATGAAGAAGATAAAGACGGCCGGCATGGGCACGATGCTGCTGCAGCTCATGACCGCCGGTGGCATAGCCACGATAATATTCGGCATACTTACGGGAGGGTATTTCGGCGACCTGTTCTCAAGGTGGATAAAGCCCCTCTGGTTCGATCCCATGAGCGAGAACGGCCCGCTGATCTTCCTCGGTTACGCCTTCGCGATGGGCGCCTTCCAGGTGCTCTTCGGGATGGGCATCAAGGCGTGGGACAACGTAAGGAACGGCAAATGGCTCTCGGCCATCTACGACCAGGGCTTCTGGGTCGTGCTCCTGCTTGGGGTAGGTCTGCTCATAGGCGGCGGCGCTCTCGGCGAGATATATTCCAAGGTAGGGAAGTACATGGCCATAGCCGGGGCCATAGGCCTCGTGCTCACGCAAGGCAGGCACCAGCCGAACCTGATCCTAAAGCTCGGCTCCGGGATAGTCAGCCTTTACAACATAACGACTTTCATGAGCGACATAGTCTCTTACAGCAGGCTATTCGGCCTCGGCTTCACCAGCATAGTGATCGGCATAGTGATCAACTACATGGCCAAGATGCTCCTTGGCGTCCCTGTGGTAGGCTACTTGCTGTTCCTGGTGGTGCTCGTGTTCGGGCACATGTTCAATTTGCTCATCAACGTGACCAGCGCGTTCATACACTCGGCGAGGCTCCAGTACGTGGAGTTCTTCGGCAAGTTCGCCGATTTCGGCGGCACCAAGTTCGAACCGTTCAGGGTATTCAACAAATATGTTGATATAGACATAGAGGAGGCAAAGTAAAATGACACTAGGCACTATCCTGGCGCTGTTCTCCATAGGAATCGCAGTCGGTCTTCCGGGCTACGGCTCATCTTACGGCGTAGGGCTGGTCGGTGAAGCCGGCGCAGGGGTCGTATCGGAGAACCCAGATAAGTTCGGCCAGATCCTCCTTCTGGAGATCGTCCCCGGTACGCAGGGCATATACGGAGTGCTGGCCGGCTTGATGATCATGCTGAGGGCGGGGTTCCTCTCCGGCAGCATCCCGTCGTTCACGGTGCTTGAAGGCGTAGCATACATAATGGCAGCATTGCCCATCGGTTTCGTGGGATGGGTATCGGCCATCTACCAGGGCAGGGTCGCGGCGGCGGGCGTTGGCATCATCGCTAAGAAGCCCAACGAGATGGGCAAGGCCATTCTATTCGCCGCGATGGTCGAGACCTATGCCATCCTTTCGCTCCTTGTGAGCCTGCTGCTCATCATCAGGCTATAAGGGAATCCGGAGGAAACAATGGAGAACTTATCCGCGATATTAGAAAGCATAGATACGAAGGCCAGGATTGAAGCCGCCTCGATAATCTCGAAGGCGGAGGAGTCGGCCGCGAAGATAATCGCGGAAGGCAGGGCGAAGGCCAAGGCAGAGGAAGAAAGGATCATCAAGAACGCGCTGGCCGTATCCGAAGAGGAGCTAAGGCGCGTCAAGGTAACGGCCGGCCTGGAAGCGAGGAACGAAATCCTGGCTTCCAAGGGGTCCTTGATCTCAGGCGTCCTGGCTGAGCTTCCCGCGAAGCTCCACTCACTGACGGACAAGGACTACGCATGCCTCATAAGGGGCGTCGTCCTTTCGTTCGCGCCGCTCGGACTGGTCCATGTGATCCCGGCTGAAGCCGACAAGGACGTATTCAACTCCATGTTCGTGATGGGCATAAACACCGCCTTGGAAGCAAGGGGGCAGGATACGACCCTGATCCTTACGGGGGAGACGGTTGATGCGAGCGGGGGGCTGGTCCTTAGGAGCGATACCGTGACGGTGGACTGCACGCTGGAATCCATATGCGAATATTATAAAGAGGCGCTTGAGCCCATTATCTCTAACGCGCTGTTCACCGAGTGAGCGGGTTGAAGGGATTGAAGAGCTTGAACAACACAGACTCCTACGCATATGCGGTCGGAAGGACCAAGGCCCTTGAGGCGCGGATGCTAGACACGGCCAGGATACAGAGGATCGCCGAAGCCCCGGACTACGAGGACGCGGTCAGGTACCTTGCCGATAGCGAGTACTCGCACATGGTCGGGGACATAGGATTCGAGAAGGCCCTCGAGGAGGAGCGCAGGAGGGTGCACCTTACCGTCGCATCTTACTCCCCCGACCCTTATTTCACGGGGTTGTTCTTCTCGGCGGACGATTTTCTCTACCTTAAGTCGATCATTAAGGGATTCTTCCTCAAAGGCACGGTCGAATCCGGTATCGGCAGGGAAAAGAAGGCCGGATGGCTGGGGTTGGATGCAATAACGGCGATCGCAGAGGCGGCCTGCAAGGACGAGCCGAGGGACGAAGAGGAGATGAAGCTCGACTTTGCGTCGGCGGCGAAGAAGCTGACCGGTGCAGGATATGTCGAGTACGTGCTCCGCGACGCGGCTTACAAGGCAGTGGCCGCATTCAGGGCGTCGGAGGATTCCCTGGACATTGACGTCATCGTCGACAAGGCCTATTTCGGATATGCCCAGCAGCTAGCATCCTCCAGGAAGGCGTCATGGCTTTTAAGCTTCATTGCGCTGAAGGTCGACTTGATGAACATCGTCATGCTCATGAGGGCGATCAACACGGGCAAGAGCATCGCTTTCCTCGAGAAGTCCATGATAGACGGCGGCAACGTCGCCCTTAAGGAGCTGCTGGATGCCTACAGGGAAGGGGCCGCAAGGCTTCAGAAACTCCTGGAATCCACCAACTACTGGAAGACCCTGTCCTCGGGATTCGAGATTTGGTCGAAGACTTCCGCGCTGAGGCCGTTCGAGATGGCTGCGGAAGGGCTGCTAGCGTCGTACGCGAGACAGTCGAAGCAGATGTCCAGCGGCTATGAGCCGGTGGTCGGCTATCTGATAGCGAAGGACACTGAGATAACGATACTAAGGAAGGTACTAACGGGCAAGTCGAAACGCCTGGCCGTACCGTTCATACGCGAGAGGTTGAGTGACGGCAATGCATAAGATGGCAGTGATAGGCGATGCGTCGTCGGTCGTGGGCTTCGTGGCGCTGGGCGTCACGGTGTTGACGGCCAAGGATGCCGGGGAGGGTTCGCTGCTCCTCAAGAAGGCGGCGGATGAAGGCTTCGCCGTTATCTTCGTGACGGAGGGCATAGCCCTGGGGATGATAGACGCGATCACCTCGTACTCCAAGAAACCATTGCCGATAGTGCTAACGATACCTGATAACGAGGGACACACCGGCGCCGCACTAGAGAAACTGAGGCGCACCGTTGAAAAGGCGCTAGGCGCCGATATACTCTTCGGGAAAGAA
Organism: Bacillota bacterium; assembly: GCA_029565935.1. GTDB lineage: Bacteria > Bacillota > DTU025 > DTU025 > MWDF01 > MWDF01. The sequence continues at coordinate 182,908 of JAKQNF010000016.1, forward strand.
GGTACTGGCCAGTGAGCACGGATATGATAGTTGGCAGGATTATCAAGGTCAGCGGCCCGCTAGTCGTCGCCGAGGGCATGGTGGGCGCTAGGATGTACGAAGTCGTGAGGGTCTCGGACAAGCGCCTGATAGGCGAGATAATCGAGATGCGAGGCGACAGGGCATCCATACAGGTATATGAGGAGACCTTCGGGCTGGGTCCTGGCGAACCGGTCTATTCGACCGGCGAGCCCCTATCCGTTGAGTTGGGGCCTGGGCTCATAGGCTCCATCTATGACGGGATCCAAAGGCCGCTGGACAGGATATATGAACAGGTAGGCGACAGGATCAGCCGCGGCGTAGGGGCCGACGGCATAGACCATTCCAAGAAATGGGAATTTGTCCCGACCGTCAAGCCGGATCAGAAGGTCAAGGGCGGCGACATAATCGGCACCGTCGACGAGACGAGGATCATCCAGCACAAGGTGATGGTCCCGCACGGGATAAACGGGACTGTAGTGTCGATAGAATCGGGCGAGTTCACCGTGACGGACCCCGTCGCCATCGTCAGATCCGACGACGGCACGGAGCACAAGGTGTGCATGATGCAGCGCTGGCCCATCAGGCAGAGCCGTCCTATAGCCAGGAAGCTGTCGCCCTGCGAGCTTCTGACTACCGGCCAGAGGGTCATAGATACTTTCTTCCCGGTGGCGAAAGGCGGTACCGCGTGCGTGCCCGGACCATTCGGTTCCGGCAAGACCGTAGTCCAGCACCAGCTGGCGAAGTGGGCGGACGCGGAGATCATCGTATACGTCGGCTGCGGCGAGCGCGGCAATGAGATGACGGACGTCCTGATGGAGTTCCCGCAGCTTAAGGACCCCAAGAGCGGAGAGCCGCTGATGAAGAGGACCGTCCTGATAGCCAACACGTCGGACATGCCGGTCTCGGCAAGAGAATCGTCCGTCTACACCGGCATAACGATAGCCGAGTACTACAGGGACATGGGATACTCGGTCGCCCTCATGGCGGACTCGACGAGCCGCTGGGCGGAGGCCCTCAGGGAGATGTCGGGCAGGCTCGAGGAGATGCCGGGCGAGGAAGGATACCCCGCATATCTGGGAAGCCGCGCGGCGGAGTTCTATGAAAGGGCGGGCAGGGTCACATGTGCCGGCACGGAAGGGCGCGAAGGCGTCCTGACGGTCGTAGGCGCGGTGAGCCCCGCCGGCGGGGACCTGTCGGAACCGGTCGCGCAGGCGACCCTAAGGATAGTGAAAGTGTTCTGGAGCCTGGAGGCGAGCCTTGCGTACGCGAGGCACTTCCCGGCGATAGGATGGCTCACCAGCTATTCCCTGTACGAGGACCAGGTAGCGGGATACATCGAAAAGGAGATAGGCAAAGAATTCCTCGACAATAAGAAGGAAGCCATGAAAATCCTGCAGGAAGAGGCCGACCTTTCCGAGATCGTAAGGCTAGTCGGTATCGACTCGCTAGGGCCGATGGACCGCATAACGCTCGAGACCGCCAAGACGATAAGGGAAGACTTCCTGCACCAGAACGCATTCCATGAAGTGGACACATACACTTCCCTTCCGAAGCAGAAGGCGATGCTGTCAGTAATCCTAAGGCTGGACAAGGAGATGAGGAGGGGCGCCGGCGCGGACATAGAGCTGGACGACCTCCTTGCGATACCAGCCAGGGACAAGGTAGGAAGGATGAAGTACATAGAAGAGAAGCAGATCGGGAAGATTTCGGCCATCGAAGAGGAGATCACCTCTGAAGTGACAGCCCTGATGGCGGAGGATGGTGGTAAGAGTGCTTAAGGAATATAAGACCATCAGAGAGATCGCCGGTCCGTTGATGCTCGTACAGATGGTCGAAGGAGTGAAGTACGGCGAGCTCGTCGAGATAGCCGGTACGGAAGGGCAGACCAGGCGCGGCAGGGTGCTGGAAGTATCCGACAACAACGCGCTGGTGCAGCTATTCGAAGGATCCTCGGGTATGGACCTCTCCACGGCCTCCGTGAAGTTCTTGGGCCACGGCATAGAGCTGGGCGTCTCGATGGACATGCTCGGCAGGGTTTTCACGGGCCTTGGCAATCCGCGCGACGACGGACCGAGGATAATCCCCGAGAAGCGCATGGACATCAACGGTTCGCCGGTGAATCCGTTCGCCAGGGACTACCCGTCCGAATTCATCCAGACGGGCATATCGACCATAGACGGCCTGAACACCCTAGTGCGCGGCCAGAAGCTGCCCATATTCTCCGGATCCGGTCTGCCGCACTCCCAGATGGCGGCCCAGATAGCAAGGCAGGCCAAGGTGTTGGGAAGCGACGAGCGCTTTGCCGTCGTGTTCGCGGCGATGGGCATCACCTTCGAGGAAGCCGACTTCTTCGTCAAGGACTTCCAGCGCACGGGCGCTATCGAAAGGGCCGTGCTATTCCTGAACCTCGCGAACGACCCGGCCATCGAAAGGATCGCCACACCCAGGATGGCGCTGACAGCGGCCGAATACCTGGCATACGAGAAGGACATGCACGTCCTTGTCATACTGACGGACATGACGAACTACTGCGAGGCCTTAAGGGAGATCTCGGCCGCGAGGAAGGAAGTGCCTGGGCGCCGCGGATACCCGGGCTACTTGTACACCGACCTTGCCACGATATATGAGAGGGCCGGCAGGATAAAGGGGCGCGAAGGGTCCATAACGCAAATACCCATACTATCGATGCCCGAGGACGATAAGACCCACCCGATCCCCGACCTTACGGGATACATCACCGAAGGCCAGATCGTACTGTCGCGCGAGCTGCACAAGAAGGGCATATACCCGCCCGTCGACACGATGCCCTCGCTGTCCAGGCTCAAGGACAAGGGCATCGGGAAGGGCAAGACGAGAGAGGACCACGCGGATACGCTCAACCAGCTCTATGCGGCGTACGCAAGGGGCAAGGAGGCGAAGGAGCTGGCGGTTATCCTGGGCGAGGCCGCGCTTTCCCCGACGGACCGCATATTCGCGAAGTTCGCCGACGAGTTCGAGAACAGGTACGTGGCCCAGGGAGTCGAAGAGGACCGCACGATATTCAGGACCTTGGACCTGGGCTGGGAGCTACTCTCGATGCTGCCGGTAAGGGAGCTGAAGAGGGTGCGCGAGGAGTTCATTACGGAATACATGCCGGAAATCGGCGGAAGCCAAGACTAGCGGTTAGGAGGTAGCATCCTTGCAGACCAACGTTAGCCCGACAAGGATGCAGCTCCAGAAGCTCAAGAGACGCTATGCGGTTGCCAGGAGGGGGCACAAGCTCCTGAAGGACAAACTGGACGAGTTGCTCAAGAACTTCATGGAGCTGGTCCGGAGGAATAGGGACCTGAGGACTGCCGTAGACGCCGCCCTGGCCGAGGCTTTCACGGGTTTCACGGTAGCCAGGGCGGTGATGTCATCCGCCGCGGTCGAAGAAGCCCTGATGTTCCCGAAGGAGAGGGCCTCCGTGACGGCATCGTCCAGGAACCTAATGAGCGTGCAGGTACCGACGCTGAAATGGGACTTCGAGGAGCAGAAGGACCGCAGCCAGATTTACCCTTATGGGTTCGCGCTCACGAGCGTGGAGCTCGACAGGGCCATAAAGCTGCTCTCGGATACGATGCCGCTGCTCATAGAGCTCGCGGAAGTGGAGAAGAGCGTGGAGCTCCTGGCCGAGGCCATAGAGGGCACCAGAAGGCGTGTGAACGCGCTGGAGCACATCCTCATCCCGCAGCTCGAGACTGACATCAAGTACATAAGGATGAAACTGGAAGAAGCCGAGAGGAGCAACCTCACAAGGCTCATGAAAGTGAAGGACATAGTAAGGGCGAAGAGCATATAGCCTTTACGAAGCATCTTCCACGTAGGTTGGACAAATAGGACGCGGCGCCCGGCTATCTGCCGGGCGCCGCGTCCTACAATCCGTCCATCGGGCAGCGTATCGCCTTTCCTACTTCATCGCAAGGCCAGTGGCGCGGTCGAAGAGATGCGCCTTGGTCAGGTCCGCAGAGAGCGTGACGGGCTTACCGAATGCCGCCTTGGTCGAAGGATTGACCTTGGCCGTCACCTGCGTGCCGCCTTTGGCGGTGACATAGAGCAGCGTCTCGGAACCCATCGGCTCGACAACATCGGCGGTCGCCCCCAATACTGCCCTATCGGCCCCCATAGGGGCGAACTCCGCGTCCTCAATATGCTCGGGCCTTATGCCCAGCACGACATCGAGGCCGTCCCTCGACGCTAGGCTACCGAACCTCTTCTCAGGAAGCGATATCGTCAGATCGCCTGAATCGAAACAGGCCCCGTCATATGTATTCCTTATCTTCCCATCTATTAGGTTCATCGAAGGTGAACCTATGAACCCGGCGACGAATATGTTGACCGGATCATCGTAGAGCTGCATCGGTTCGCCCTGCTGCTGTATGATCCCGTCTTTCATAAGGACGATCCTTTCGCCCATCGTCATGGCCTCTGTCTGGTCGTGCGTCACGTATACGATGGTTGCGCCGATCCTCTTGTGTATCCTCGACAGCTCCGCACGCATCTGGACCCTGAGCTTGGCGTCTAGGTTGGACAGCGGTTCGTCCATAAGGAAGACCCTCGGTTTCCTTACGATGGCCCTTCCTAGGGCGACCCTCTGCTTCTGACCTCCCGAAAGGGCCTTAGGCTTCCTTTCGAGCAGGTCCTCTATCCCCAGTATCTTTGCCGCTTCCTTGACCCTCGCTTCTATCTCGGCGGCCGGCATCTTCTGCATCTTGAGCCCGAAGGCCATGTTGTTGTAGACGTCCATGTGGGGGTACAGGGCGTAGTTCTGGAACACCATCGCGATGTCGCGGTCCTTGGGTTCCACGCCCTTCATGGACTTGCCCTCTATGAAGATCTCGCCTTCGTCCGGATCGTCCAGGCCTGCTATCATCCTCAGCGTCGTCGTCTTGCCGCAGCCCGAAGGGCCAACCAGCACGAGAAGCTCCTTGTCCTTGACCTCAAGGTCAAGCCCGCTTACTGCGACTGTCTTGCCGAATTTCTTCGTGACCCCTTTTAATATGACTTCAGCCATCGAGAACCTCCGAAGCTGTTAATCTCCTATGCCGAGCCTGTCCAGGAGGGCCTTCTGTGAAAGCGCGTCGGCGCCATCCTCGCGCCCCATCTTGAAGGCTACCGCCATCATTAGGACGTCGACCACAGCCAGTCCGATTATCCTCGGTATGGACCACATTCCTACGTCGAACTGGCTCTGCCTTATCTCGGGCGTTATAACGAAGTCCGAACCTCTCGCAAGCATCGAATCACGTGAGTTCGTGATTCCAATCGTAGCTGCCCCGGCATTCCTCGCAAGCCCGATAGCCTCGACGATTTCCTTGGTAGAACCTGAATAGGATATCCCTACCGCCGCATCGTCCGGGGTGAGCTTTGAGGCTTGCATCAGCTGCGCGTACGAGGATGTCTCATACTGCGAATCGAAGCCGAACCTCATCAGCCTGTTGTTCAGCTCGCTGGCTACCGTCCCGGAGAGCCCTGCTGCGAAGATGACGACCTTCTTGGACGAAGAGAGCCTCTCCGCGGCGCCGTCCAGCTGTTCTCTGTCCACCGTGGACAAGGCTTCGTTGAGGACCGACACATCCAGGTCCTTCACCTTGCGGATTATGCCTTCCACGTCGCCGAATTCCTTCACGTGTTCATTAAGCGCGTTCTTTATCTCCGGTGGAGGGGCCGAGCCCAGCTCCTGGGACATCGCGACCTTGAACTGCTTGAAGCCGGCGAAACCCGCCTTCTTGCAGAACCTTACGACTGCCGCTTCCGATGAACCGCTTCGCCTGGCTAAATCGCTTATCCCCATATCGATGACCAAGGTGGGGTCCTCCAGGATCGAGACGGCTACTTTCTGCTCGCTCGGAGCCAGCTTAGCGAAAAGGCTCTCCACCCTGACAAGATGGCCTTTCCTTTGTACCATGGCGTCCGGCCCTCCCTCACGCGTCATGAAATCCCGCGATAACCTTAACCTGTATGTCGTCATTATCGCATATCGAAGGCCAAGACAGGAAGGACGCGGGCTTTAAGCCGGTGTTTATTGACCGCCTCTATTTCCCCGACAGCTCCTTGATCACGTCGTTCGAATCCGCCACTGCGCTCTTCAAAGACTGGGTCGGGTCCTTAGTGTACTCGAACAGCACCTTTTCTCCAACGGCGTTGATTATGTTGGAGACGCGGGAGTATGACAGCACGTTGGGCCTCGGCCTTGCGAAATCCAGCTGGGATACGACCGTCGCCACGAGAGGGTCGGCGGCTAAGACGGCCTTGTACTCCTTGGAATTAAGGGCGCTCTTCCTGGTAGGCGTGTAACCGGTCGCGATGGCCCACCTCGTGGATACGGCATCGCTGGTCAGCCACTTCACGAACGAGAAGGCAGCGTCCTCGCGTACCTTGTCCGACTTGAATATGCCGATGCTGCTGCCTCCAACGCCGGTCACCTTCTTGACCCCCGCCGGCATATGGGCAACCCCGAGGTTGAACTTGGCAGCGGATTTATAATATCCGAGCGAGGAGGTGCTAGCGAGCGCCATCGCCGCCCTTCCGTTCAGGAAGGCGTCGGCTATATTCGCAAGGGGCAGTATCTGGTATGTGACGAGCTTCTGGAGGTACTGCACAGCTTTTATTGCGGCGGCCGAATCGAAGGCCGCAGCGGAGAAATCCTTGTTATACAGCTCTGCGCCGCCTTGCCATAGGAAGGTCACGAAATAGTAGACCATGCCGGTATTCGCGGTTACCGGCATCGAAAGGCCGAACTGGTCGACCTTGCCGTCCTTGTTGGTGTCCTTCGATAGCTTAAGGCCCATCTGGAACAGCTCGTCCCAGGTCTTGGGCGGCTTCTCGGGATCCAGCCCCACGGCCTTGAACATATCCTTGTTATAATACAGGACCTGGTTTGACATTCCGAACGGCATGGTCCACATACTGCCGGAAAAGCTCGCCGCCTGCTTCGCGGGCGTAAGGAAGTCCTGTTCCTCGGCTTCGGTCAACCTGCCGTCCAGGTTGAGCAAGGCCCCCGAGTTCGCAAGCTCTGGCACCCAGAACTGGTCCATAAGCGCCATGTCGGGCGCTGCCTTAGCCACAATGGCGGCAAGGAGCTTGTCCTGCATTGTCCTGTTGTTGCCTCCGTATGAAAGCTCGACGAAGACCGACGAGTTGTCGGCGTTCCACTCGTCTACGAGGGACTTGAATATCGAGCTGGTGTCGCTTCCAAGGTAATGCCACAGGGTCAGGGTGGTGCGCGGAGCCGCAGCCGACGCCATGGCGAATACGAGGACGAGCACAATCGAAGCTATTACGGTTGATGTCTTTCTCATGTTGTCTTCATCTCCTGGATTTACATGTTTATGCCGCTCATCGCAACGCTCCTGGTGAACTTGCGCTGGGTGAACAGGAAAGCGACGATGACGGGCAGGGTAACCAATACGGACGCTGCCATTATCACGGGCCAGTCGGTGCCGGCCTCCCACTTGAGCATGTCCAGACCCACCTGAAGGGTGAACATCTCCCTTCTTGTGGTGACCATAAGGGGCCAGAGGAACTCGTTCCAGCTCGTCATGAAGCTGAACAGCGCAAGAGTGGCAAGCCCCGGCTTCGCAAGGGGCACGAAGATCCTGACCAGGACGTCGAACCTCGTACATCCGTCCAGCACGGCGGCCTCTTCGAGCTCCTTCGGGAGCGCCATGAAGAACTGCCTCATCATGAAGGCGCCGAATGGGGCGGCCGCGAAGGGCAGCACGAGGGCCGCATAAGTGTCTACGAGGCCGAGCCTGTTTATAAGCATGAACGCAGGGATCAAAGTCGCCTGCTGGGGTATCAGCATGAGGGACGCGTACGCCCAGAACAGCTTGTCCCGGCCGGGGAAATCGAGCCTGGAGAAGGCGTATCCGGCAAGGCAGCTGGTGACCAGCTGCAAGGCCGTGACCGATATAGCTACGATAGCGCTGTTGACGAGCATCCTCGCGAACGGCACCCTGGTCCATATGGCCGAGTAGGCCGAGAAGTCCAGGCCGTAAAGAGTACCTGAAGAGAATGCGAGCACTAGCGCCGTTATCCATAGCGCCACGCTTATCGATCCTGCTAGTCGCTGATGCTTGCCGGTCTTTCTGAGAACTATCGAGTACATCGTAAGGAAGATTGCCGCGAGTATGACGACCACGAGGGAAGGGTGGGCCCCCAAGGCGGACAGGCTGGCCTTCAGCTGAGGTACGAAGTTCTGCCCGTAGAACACGTCGCGCCTGCTCTTAAGGGATACAGTCAGCATCCACACGAAGGGCACTACCATGGCGGCACTAGAGACGAGAAGCAAGGCTTCCGTCGCCGTGCGGTAAATGGCCTTGGGCCATCTGGCCGTTGACTTCGTGCTCATTGCTCGATCCTCCTCATAGTGCGCGCTTCCAAGACCGCTAGGATGCCCAGTACGAGGAACACCACCCATGCGGCGGCAGAGGCGTAGCCGAGCCTGTATGGCGATTCGAACGCTTGCCGGTAGATGTAGTAGACGGCGACGAGGGTAGAGTTCGTAGGACCTCCCCCGGTCATTATCCTGACCTGGCTGAAGACCTGGAAAGATCGGATCGTGCTTATGATCATTGTGAAGGAGAAGATCCTCCCCATGAGGGGTATGGTTATGTACCTCGTGAGCCTCTGACCGTAGGCGCCGTCGAGCGCCGCCGCGTCGTAGATGTCCTTCGGGATGTCCTGCAGCCCTGCTAGATATATTACCATGCTATATCCCAGGTTCTTCCATATCGCCATGATTATTATCCCGGCCAGGGCCCAGGACGGGTCCGACAGCCACGCCGGGCCCGATATACCGATCTTGGCCATTAAAGCGTTGAAGCCGCCGTAGAAAGGGTCGTAGAAGAGGAACCACACCGTCGCCACAGAGGCTGTTGACGCCACCACGGGCATGAAGAAGGCCGTTCTGTATATGGGAGTGAGGGCAAGCTTTCTGTTAAGTGCTAAAGCCAGCATGAACGACAAAGCGTTCGCTACCGGGACAACGGCTACTGTGTAGATCAACGTATTGAGCATGGCCTTCCAGAACGTGGGGTCCTTGAAGAGCTTTACGTAGTTGGAGAGGCCTATGAAAGTTGAACCTTGCTTTAGCAGGCCGGCGTCGGTGAAGCTGATGGACAAGGAGTATAAGAGAGGGTACAAGGTGAATACCAGAAAGACGGCGAATGATGGCAGCAAGGCAAAAAAAGCCGTGCTGTGCTGCTCGTTCTTAAAGACTTTCAGAGTCCTTGCCATTGACCCTCCGATTTTCAGCATCATATAATTAATTGGCTAGTTATAAGCGCATATGATAATGAAAATATTTATCATCACGATTTTATCATTATATACGGCAGTAGTTAAGTAGGAAAAGAGGTATGTGCAGAAACAAGTACAAAAATGACGTAGAATGTATGCGCGGATGCTCATTTATTAGGAACTTGTAAAGGCACGCTATTAAGGGTCAAGTCCGGATCAATAAAGAGATTTAGGCTACTTAATAAAACGAGGTGCGGTTAAGATTTACCGCACCTCGTTTTTGATGATTCAAAATCGCTGTTGATATGGCATTAAAGAATACTTTCTTTATCTAGCTTCCATGAACCTCTTTACTAAAGCTATCGTAGTCCCCGCTACGATAAGGCACGCCCCTATCCAGAGCAACGACACGAAAGGCTTGCGGCTCACTTCCACAAGGAATGAACCGGCGCTCGTAGTTGCAGCCTCGGAGGCTTTTGCGAGGTTCAGGTAGATCTTTCCCGAGCTTGCGTCGATTCCGCTCATCGAGAGGCTAAACTTTCCGGAAGAACCATCGATGATAACCGATGAGCCTTCTACGTTAGCCACCGCGACGGACATGAAGATCTTCCCTTCGTACAGAGTCTTCCCTGTCTCCGATACCTTAATATCCGCGCCGACCTTCCCCTCGTTCATCCCGCTTATGTCGAAAGCTGAGAAGTCTATGGTTAGCCCTTCGGCGCTCACGCTCCCACCCTTCTTAACCTCCAACTCAGTGCCTCCCATGGCCGTCATCCCGGTCGTCGATCCGCTGAGCGTAAGCGGGGAGATGTAGATGTCCTCGGTGAGGGTCGAATGGATCATCGGATGCCTTAGGGTGTTGTCCATCTTCGTCTTCTGCATATAAGGCTCGCCCTCCTGGAAGAGCTTGCCGTCTTTGTACAGCTTCAGCGGCACGTAGACCGTGCTGCCGTCCGTACTGGTCCTAGGTGTCGCCGCCTCGATCGTAAGGCCCGCAGTCTCGGCGGTGCCCCCGATAGGTATCATGACCCTCTCCGTGACGGTCCAGCCCCCTGTCGCGATTATCCCCGCGAATACCAGGGCCACCCCGAGGTGCGTAGCATAGCTGCCTATATGCTTCAGTCCGTTCCTTATCGTCCTTGCGAGCATATACAGGTTCGCTAACAGGCCGAACAGAGATACGAACATGAAGATGAGGTATGCGGCGCCGCTCCCGCCGGCTAAAATCACTGCTATCGTGCCGATGGCGGCGATTACAAACGATCCTAGGAGGCCGCTACTTGCGGATTTCAGCTCGTCGGTTCCCCATCTAAAGATTGGGAACATGCCCATGATTATCGCGACCAACACCGCCAGCGGATAATTGGTGATATTGTAGAAGTTCGTGTCAACGGCCTGCGATTCCCCGAATATCCTGGTAAGCAAGGGCGCCGACGTGCCTAGTAGAGTCACGAGGCCCGTCGCGAGCAGGACGGACGCGCCTATGAATATCCCGAAGTCCCTGCTGGTCCACTTCTCGTAGATCTCCTCGTACTTCCTTGATGCCGTCATGTCCTTGAGGCGGATGATGTAAAGCGCCAAGGCCGGAAGCCCGATCACGGCAAGGAACAGGAGAAGGTACGAAGAGATGCCGAGGTCCGCGAAGGAGTGGACCGAGAAGTCCGAGAGCACCCCGGAGCGGGTGAGGAAAGTACCGTATCCGATGAGCAGATAGGTCACTATGGCAAGGGCGATGTTCGTCCTCACCATCTTGCCTCTTGCCTTCTGGCTGAGGAAAGTATGCAGAAGTGCCATGCCCGATATCCAAGGCACCAGCGAAGCGTTCTCGACTGGGTCCCAGCCCCAGTAACCGCCCCAGCCAAGCACCGCGTAAGCCCACCTAGCCCCTATCATGATGCCGGAACCCAGAAGAAGCCAGGCGAGCAGGTTCCACCAAGTGCCCGCTGCCACCCACCCTTTATAGTCCTTCTTCGTAAGGGCCCCCATCGCGAGAGCATAGGGCGCCGCGATCGCGGCGTACCCGGCGAAGACTATCGGAGGGTGTATCGCCATCCATGGGTTCTTGAGGAGAGGGTTCAGGCCCATGCCTTCTGATGCCGCCGTATCAAGCATCCTGAACGGGCTCATCCTGAAGGCTATGAGAAGCAATGCCGCCTGGGCGAGCGCATACCAGGGCATCGCGTATGGTTCCTCGTCCTTCGACGTAAGGGCCAGGAGGCATCCGAACAGCGCCGAGAAGAGCCCCCAGAGGAGAAGGCTGCCCTCCTGCCCTGCCCAGAATGCCGATACGAGGTATATGCCTTCGAGGCCCCTCTCTGAGTTGCTGACGACGTACTCGAACCTGAAATCATGCCTCAGAAGCATCGAAAGAAGCCCTGCCGAGGCTATCACGAGGGCCACGAAGGAGATGGCCATGAGGGCCCTTCCGTAGCCTATGTCTTTTGCGACGCCCTTCCTCCTGGATGAGGAGAGCTCCAACGGGCCCCTACCGCCTGCGGCCTTGGCCGCCATCGCGTAGAACACGCCCGCGCCAATGGTGGCGGCCAGCGCCGCAAGGATCATGAAATCCCACGTGTTCATCATTTTCCGCCTCCTCCGGCCTGGTACTTCGACGGGCACTTTACGAGCATCTTCTTCGCCACGAACTCGTCCGTCAGATACTTGCCTATCACTACCACGTTCGTCGCGTCGTCGAAGTTGGAGGGCTTGGCCCCCAGGAACCTGACCGTGACCTTCTCCCCGACGTGGTCGGTCATCTCGAACATGAAATCGTTCGTGCCCTGCTCATACCTCTGGCTGGCGAAGTCCGGCACGCCAGCTACCTGCACGGTCGTGCCGCGCTTCCTTGCCTCCTCGAGCGTAACGTAAGGAGTCAGCGAACCCGAGAAGGAGATGAGCACCACCACTGCCATCGCGGCCATTATCACTATCCCGGCGATCAGGCCGAAAGTCCTCTTTTTCTTTGCCACGACTGGACTACCCCCAAAACCACGGCCCGTCCTGCGGGCCTGAATGTAACTCACTTATATCGTATGGTAAAATCATCCATCCTGCGAGCTGCGCCGCGAAAACCTACCTGCCCCTGTTCCTGCGCCTTTCGGCCTTAGCGAGGTCCTTGTCGACCTTAAGCATGTAGAAGAACACGAACGCCCAGGTTATCACGGCAACGACCCCGGTTATCCAAAGGGCCCCACTAGATGCGAACTCCATGCTATACCTCCTTGGCCTCGGCCTTGTCCGAGAGCCTTAATGCTACAAACCTCATCTTCAGTCCGAACATCCACAGCGACACCCCGGTGAATCCGACCAGCGACGCTATGAACACGGCGAGCATCTTGAGGTCCATGTTGAGCTTGTTCGAGATTATCGCCTCGTTAGGGTGCAGTCCTTGTATGCCGGGCAGCCTTGGTATCACGAAGACCAGCAGCGGCACGGTAACGAAGGCGATTATCGAGTACACGGATGAGAGAGACGCCCTCCGCTCTGGATCGTCGATGGCGCTTCTTAGCGCGATGTACGCCATGTAGATCAGGAACAGGACGAATATGGAAGTCTGCCTTGGATCCCAGCTCCAATATGCGCCCCAGGTGGCCTTCGCGAATATGGCGCCGCTCACGGTCGCCACGACTATGAACAGAAGGCCGATCTCGGCCCAGACCGCCGCCGCGGCGTCGTCCTTCTCGTCCCTGCTCCTGAGGTATCTGACGCCGTAGACCATGCACGCAAGGAAGCCCAGCACCGATACCCACGCCGTGGGTATGTGGAAGAATATGATCCTGGATATCTCGCCAAGCGTGGCATCCGCGGGCGCCCATACGAACGCCGCGAGACATACGGCCCCCATCCATATCCCTAGAAGGTATTTGATGAACATCCTGACCTCCTGTACAAACCCTGGAATTTGCCCGTGCTCAGTCGTTCCACACGAATTCGAACAGCATGGAAGAGAGCACGGTGATCATCACCGTGAAAGCGATTATACCCGAAATCTCGCTCACAGAGGAAGACATGCCAAGGCCCGCGAGCGCCGAGTTCGTCATCCTCACCGCCATGATGAGCCCGGGCATCGTCACCGGGAACGAGAGGACGGCGAAGAGCGTGCCCTTGGAGTTCGCCTTGGAGATGATCGCCGCGACTATCGTCGTCGCAGCCGACATGTACGCCGTCCCAAGCACAATCGCCACGATGAACAGGCCATAGGACTTCAAGGACACGTCCATGAAAAGGAGGAACATCGGGACTACTATCAGCTCGACGGCGATCATTAAAGTGAGGTTGAAGGCCATCTTGCCGTAGAACACCGCAAGAGGAGGGGCCGATAGCTTCAAGGCCAGGGATGTCCTGGTCTCCTCCTCCTTCACGAAGGAGCGTGAAAGCCCGGACATGGAGGAGAAGAAGAGCACCACCCATAGGAAGGCCGACTGCGCGTCGGATTCTAGGGCGTAGGGGCTTACGGCGAAGCTTGCGACGACGAGGGAGGTGACGGCGAACAGCGCCACCGAACCTACGCCGTAACGGGTCCTTACCTCGGACCTCAAATCCTTCGCGAAGATAGCGAACGCCTTAGCGGCCAAGCTCGATGACTTCATCGCCGAGGCGCACCTCCTCCTTCTCGTTGGTCGCGATTATCAGCGCCGATTTCTTGCGCATGTCTTCTATGAGTGAATAGACGAGCTCCTTTCCCGCATCGTCGAGGTTCGCGGTGGGCTCGTCCAGTATCCATACGTCGGGATCGTTAATCAGGGAGAAACAGAACTTCATCCTCTGCTTCATGCCGGAGGAGAAGCTTGACAACGGATCATCGGCCCTGTCAAGGAGGCCGACCCTTTCTAGGAGGGCTTCCCCTTTTAAGGCCGCATCCCGTACACCTTTCAGACCACCGAAGAAAGTCAGGTTGTCCAAGGCGGAAAGCTCGTCATACAGCGAGAGCTCGGGCGAGACGAAGCCTATCCTGTCAGAGAAGAGCTCAGGCGAGCCGTCGTCTGCGCCGTCTCTGTACACTACCGAGCCCGTGGAGGGCCTGAGAAGGCCGGCCGCTATCTTAAGCAGCGTGGACTTGCCGGAGCCGTTGCGCCCCGTTACGAGAAGCAGCCTGCCGGGTCTGGCGGCGGCGCTCACTTTGCGAAGCGCGGTCCTTTCGCCGAACCGCCTGGAGACTCCATCGATCACGACGGTAATAGCCATGATTACCAGCCCTCGCTCGAATAGAATAACAATTGAGCCTGATGATTTATTATACTAATTAGGGTGAACATAGTAAAACCGGCGGTACGCCTAAGAGGCAGCCCCGCCGGCCCGGAGGTCGAAAGATGCCCGCAGTGCAGCAAGTGAACATTTCCAGGGACATGAAAGACGACATAGCAAAGGCGATCGAAAAGGCTATCGGACGCTTGAAGTCGGAGGGGGTCATACCTTCCCAAGCGGCGGCATCCGTGCCAATAGAGATACCAAAGGACCCGAAGTTCGGTGACTTCGCATCCCCCGTGGCGCTTTCGCTAGCGAAGGAAGCCGGCCTGAAGCCGAGGGACCTGGCGTTGAAGATCGCAGGGGAAGTGATGGAGGAGAAGGACCCCTTGATACTGAAGGTCGAGGTGGCGGGCCCGGGCTTCATCAACCTCTACCTCGCCGACAAGTGGCTGGACCATGCCGTCAAGGCCATAAGGAAGGCCGGGTCGGACTACGGCAGGAGCGGGAACGGGGCGGGAGAGAGGGTGAACGTGGAGTTCGTGTCCGCGAATCCTGTCGGCCCGCTGAACATAGTGAACGCAAGGGCTGCGGCGGTCGGCGATTCGCTTGTCAGGATGATGAACTTCACCGGCTACAAGGCCGAGAGCGAGTTCTACGTTAACGACGCCGGCAACCAGGTGGGCGTCCTCACCGATTCCGTATACGCCAGGTTCAGGCAGTCGCTCGGCGAGGATTACCCGTTCCCGGAGGAAGGCTACCAGGGCCTTTACGTGAAGGACATGGCCGAGAAGGCCAAGGAGGAATTCGGCCCTGAGCTGGCAAACATGCCGCCGGAAGAGGCGAAGCGGCTTCTCAGGCCGTTCTCCCTCAAGCAGATGCTGGAGTGGCAGAAGAAGTCCCTTAAGGCCTACGATGTGGAGTTTGATACGTGGACGTCAGAGAAGAGCCTTAGGGACAAAGGCGCCGTAGAGGAGGCGCTGGACAGGATGCGCGACAACGATGACCTCTATGAAGAGGAAGGCGCGGTATGGTTCAAGTCGACGAAGTACGGCGACGACAAGGACCGCGTGATGATAAAGGGCGACGGCGAGTACACGTACGTAGCTCCGGACTTCGCATACCACCTCGACAAGCTCGGTAGGGGCTTCACGAAGCTCATAGACGTGCTCGGCCCCGACCATCACGGCTACCAGGGGAGGATGCAGGCCGGCATAAAATCCTTCGGCTATCCCGAAGGGACGCTGTACGTGCTGATACTCCAGCTCGTGACGCTGCTTCGCGGAGGCGAGGCGGTGAAGATGTCGAAGAGGGCGGGGGAGTTCATAACCATGGACGACCTGCTCGAGGAGGTCCCCAAGGACGCGGCCCGCTACTTCTTCATAATGAGGAACACCAACTCCCACCTGGAGTTCGACATGGAAGTGGCGGCCAAGAGCACGCCGGACAATCCGGTCTGGTACGTGCAGTACGCACATGCGAGATGCTGCTCGATATTCGAGAAGGCCCAGCGGGAAGGAACGGACCTCACCCTAATGGAGGGCGCCGACTGCTCATTGCTCAACCATCCCACCGAGACCGCGCTCGTAAGGAGGATGTCGGTGTTCCCCGACGAGCTGTGGGCCGCCGTCGAGGAGCTGCAGCCGTCGAGGATGGCAAGGTACGCCTACGAGCTGGCCGGTGAGTTCCACAGGTTCTACACCGAGTGCAGGGTCGTCAGCGAGGACGTCGCTCTGTCCGCCGCGCGCCTTGCGCTGGTCGACGCCGTAAGGATAACGATAGCAAACCTGCTGCCCCTGATGGGCATAAGCGCACCCGAGAGGATGTGAGCAGATGGCGATGGAGCCTAAGGGTAAGGCGCCCAGCGCCCTGGATGCCGTGATCGACTTCGCAAGGGCGTTCAGGATGTGGTACGAGAGGATAGTGCTGTCCTTCGTGTTCGCATCGACCTGGTGGGCCCTGGGCTTCGTGGCGGCTCAGCTTGCGTTGGTGAACCCCCTTATGCTGATCCCTGCGAGCGCGGTATGGGCAGTGGCGGCCGCGGCATCCATGTCCATGGCCAACAGGGCCGTCCACCTGGAGGACTTCGAGCTCGGGGCGTTCTTCAAGGACCTTAAAAAGCGCCTTTTGAAGTACGCCGGCCTTTTCTTCCTGTCCGTCGCTTCGCTGCTTCTCTACATCCCTCTCGTGCTTTACCTGCCGACCCTCAACAACTTTTTGGGTTATGCAGGATTCGGCATATGCGCCTGGGTGGGGATCTTCTCCTTCATAACCGTCTGTTACGCGGCTGGTATAATAACCGAGCTCGACGAGGGCACCTTCAGGGCGGTCAGGAAGGGCTTCCTTCTGATGATGGACAATCCCGGCTACAGCCTGGTCTGCGGGATATTGCTCCTTATGCTGGCGTTTATCGGCTATCTGCTGCCCATGCTCTCCATGACCTGGTCATCCTGGGCATATCTGGTGCTCGTGGTGATAGGCGTGTTCATGTACGGCTCGGTCAACGCTTACTACATCTGCTTCGCGACGAGGAGGCTGCTTAGGAGATACGGCCTCGACAGGAAGAGCGGCAGGGAGTCTTTGCAGGAAGAGCTCGCGGGCAAGCAAGGCGCAAAGAATTAGTGAAGGAGGGTTTGACCATGAAGGTAAGATGGTTCGGTCATTCGTGCTTCCAGCTGAGAACGGAAGACGGCGTGAGGATAGTGACCGATCCGTATGATCCTACCGTAGGGACGCTGCCGGCGGACCTTACGGCGGATATCGTGACGGTCAGCCACCAGCATTTCGACCACAACTACGTAACCGCCGTAAAAGGAAGATATGAGATGTTCACGGGCCCGGGCGCGCATGAGGCGGCGGGTGTGAAGGTGACGGGCATCCACAGCTGGCATGACGAGCAGATGGGCGCCAAGAGGGGCCCCAATACGATATTCGTGATCGAGGCCGACGGCCTAAGGATATGCCACATGGGGGACCTAGGCGCGATCCCGGGCAAGGAGGAGCTCCTTTCGCTGCAGGACCTGGACTATGTCATGGTGCCGGTGGGCGGCACGTACACCCTCGACCCACAAGGTGCCGACAGGCTGATAAGTATGATCGGCCCCAGGGTAGTGATACCGATGCATTACGGGATGAAGCCCGGCCTGGACAAGCTAATCCCCGTCGCGCGGTACATCGAGGGCAAGGACGACGTGATACACGCAGCCTCTGTGGAGTATGCGATGGTAAAACCTGTCAAGAAGGCCGGCCGGCCGGCGTATCTCTTGCTCAAACCTTAGTACAATATTAGAGGCCGGCGGCATTTGATATGCCCGGAAATCTGATATATAATAATACAGTGTTTTTACCTGACACTCCGGGAGGACCAAATGGCTAGGCTCATTATAGTTACCGGCGGGGTAGTATCCGGCCTCGGCAAGGGCATTACCGCCGCATCCCTCGGCAGGCTCCTTAAATCTAGGGGCTACACGCTAAGCATCCTCAAATTCGACCCTTACATCAACGTAGACCCCGGGACGATGAGCCCCTACCAGCATGGGGAGGTATTCGTGACCGAAGACGGCGCGGAGACCGACCTAGACCTCGGGCACTACGAAAGGTTCATAGACATCAACGTCAAGCGCAGCAACAACATAACCACCGGCATGATCTACTCCCAGGTCCTCGCCAACGAAAGGCGCGGCGACTACCTCGGCGGCACCGTCCAGGTCATCCCCCACATCACCAACGAGATCAAAAGAAGGATAAAGGCGCTGGAAGTCGACAGGCCCGATTTCATCATAGTGGAAATAGGCGGCACCGTCGGCGACATCGAGAGCCAGCCGTACCTGGAGGCCGTAAGGCAGCTCAGGAGGGAAGTCGGCAGGGAGAACACCTTCTTCGTGCATGTCACCCTCGTGCCTTACCTTAGGATGTCGGGCGAGTTCAAGACGAAGCCTACGCAGCATTCCGTCAAGGAGCTAAGGTCGGAGGGCATACAGCCCGACGCGATAGTGTGCCGTTCCGAAGTACCCCTGCCGGAGGAGCTGAAGAACAAGATAGCGCTCTTTTGCGACATAGACCCCGAGGCAGTGATCTTCAACCCTGACCTGGAATCGCTCTATGAAGTGCCCCTCCAGCTGGAGAAGGAGGGCCTTGCCAGGATAGTGCTCGGCAGGCTGGGCATGGAGGACAGGAAACCGGACCTGGCCGAATGGAAGGCCATGGTCGAGAAGGCCAACGACGCCAAGGACAAGGTAAAGATCGCGCTGGTGGGCAAGTACGTTGCCCTGCCGGACGCTTACCTTAGCGTCGCGGAGGCTCTCAAGCACGCGGCGATCAACAACGGCGCATGCGTGAAGATAGACCTCGTCTATTCGGGGGACCTCGAAGGCGACAAGGACCTAGATGCCATCATAGGCGACGCGGACGGCATCCTGGTGCCCGGCGGCTTCGGCGATAGGGGCATCGACGGCAAGATAAAGGCAGTGCAGTACGCCAGGGAGCACAGAGTGCCGTTCTTGGGGCTGTGCCTGGGGATGCAGATGGCCATCGTGGAATACGCAAGGAACGTGTGCGGCCTGGCAGACGCGCATTCATCGGAGTTCAGGCCCGACACCAAGAACCCGGTGATAGACCTCATGGTCGACCAGAAGGGCGTAGGCAACCTGGGCGGCACGATGAGGTTGGGAATATACGATTGTGAGCTGGCGGAAGGATCGATGGCCCGCGGCATATACAAGGGCGCCGGGCTCGTCCACGAGAGGCACCGCCATAGGTACGAAGTGAACAACCTTTACAGGCAGAGGCTGGAACAAGCGGGCCTGGTCCTGTCGGGCAGGAACCCGGAGAGGGACCTGATAGAGGTCTGCGAGCTGCCCGGGCATCCGTTCTACGTAGGAGTGCAGTTCCATCCTGAGTTCAAGTCGAGGCCGAACAAGCCACACCCGCTCTTCGACGCATTTATCAAGGCAGTCAAGGAAAACAGGGGCTAATATGCCCCTGCGTGAAGGATAAGCGCGTCGAGCATAGAATTGTTACCGCGAAAGCAATAACAACCGAAATATTCGCCTTTCACACTAAAGAGGACCACCCAGACGAAATCCGCAGATGCCGGGTTTTGCCGTTGTGTGTGTGCACCCCGAGATTTTTACATATCAACCTATCCCGGACGGAGGAAAATGATGGATAACAAGATACTAGAACTAGGCGCAAAAGGCGTGCTTGAACTGAAGGACGAGGCCAAGAGGCTTAAGGTTCCGGGATTCAGGACGCTCAGGAAGGCGGAGTTGATCGAGGCTTTGACGCAGATATACGAGAAAGAGGCTGAGGCCGCCAAGGTCGAAGATGCCCCGATTGAGGAGGCCGCCATAAAGAAGCCCCAGCGCGGAAGGCCTAGGAAGAGGACCGAACCTCAGCAGGAGTTCAGGACCATCGAGCCGGCGTCTTTCAAGATCATAAGCGTCGGCGGAGAGGATGGCAGGACCGGCACCGAGTCGGACATAGAGCGCATGTCGAATATGATCAAGGAGGCCGGTACGAGCGAAGGTCCGCCACCCGCCCCCGCGGTGAGGGCATTCGCGCGCAGGAAGACCACAAGGGCGCTTCATCCCAGAGATGGGCAGGAGCAGGCATCCCAGCCGGGCGATGCCGTATCGCAGAACACTGCGCGTATCGAGCCGTACCAGGCTCCGGCGCAGGCTGCCACCGTGTACGAGACGTTGAGGGAGGCCCCTCTTCCAGGATACTTGAAGGAAGGCGCCATGTCGGCGAAGGGCATACTGGTCATAAAGCAGGAAGGCTATGGCTTCCTTAGGGCCAACCAGCCCCATACCCAGGGCTATGACGACATATACATCTCCCCGTCCCAGATCAAGAGGTTCAGGCTGAGAAACGGCGACGAAGTCGCCGGCTTCGTCAGGCCGCCCAACGAGGGAGAGAAGAACTCCGCCTTGATAAGGGTCGAATCGGTCAACGGGGACCCGCCCGAATACTGCGAGACGAGGAAGTTCTTCGAGGACCTCACGCCCATCTTCCCCAAGGAGAGGCTGACGCTCGAGACCCAGCCGGGCGAGATAACCGGCAGGGTGATAGACCTCATGGTCCCGGTCGGCAAGGGCCAGAGGGGCCTGATCGTCGCCCAGCCCAAGGTCGGCAAGACCACGGTGCTGAAGACCGTCGCGAAGGCCATAATGGACAATTCTCCGGACATCAACCTCATAGTACTGCTGGTCGACGAAAGGCCCGAGGAAGTCACCGACTGGGTCCAGTGGATAGGCAACAAGGGCCAGGTCTTCTCATCGACTTTCGACCAGCCCGCGGAGAACCACACGAGGGTCGCCGAGATAGTCCTCGAGATCGCAAAAAGGCAGGTCGAGCACAAGAAGGACGTATGCATACTGCTCGATTCCCTCACCAGGCTCACAAGGGCCTACAACACTACAACCCCGTCGTCCGGAAGGACGCTGTCCGGAGGCCTGGACCCTTCGGCGCTGCATCCTGCGAAGAGGTTCTTCGGCGCCGCAAGGAACATACAAGACGGAGGCTCGCTGACCATATTGGCCACCGTGCTTGTGGATACCGGAAGCCGCATGGACGACATGATCTACGAGGAGTTCAAGGGCACGGGCAACATGGAGATCCATCTCGAGCGCGACCTCGCCGAGAGGAGGATCTTCCCCGCGATAGACATAAAGGCCTCTTCGACGAGGAGGGACGAGCTGCTCTACTCGGCCAAGGAAAGGGAGGCCGCATGGGTCCTCAGAGTCGCAATGGCGTCCATGAATCCGATAGAACAAACCGACTTCCTGTTCCAGAGGGTCAAGCAGTCTAGCGGCAACGAAGACCTGATAGACAAGGTAGTGAGCTCGAAATACGCAAGCAGCATGAAAGAGCGCGGGAACATTTATTGAGACTCTGGACGTTATATAGACAATGTGAGGTCCTGCAGGGCGGTTTGCAGGACCAGACGGCTTTATTGTAGAATATTCACATCAATCTCGTCGGAAGGGGCCAAGGATTGAAGTACAGGCAGGAGATACCGAAGATACCGAGATCGGTGGCAAGGACTTTCGCAGCCTTGCTATTCGCAATCCTGTTTCTCGTACTGACCCCTTCATCCGCCGACATAGGCCTAATACCTGGTGAGGGCGACCCCATAACCGGCTCGGGCATCGCAAGGATCGCATCCAACGTATTCGACATGCTTACGGAACCGTTCTCGTCGAACCCCGAGGCTCACGGCCTGGACGAGGACTTGTTCGCCGTGGGCGATGGGTCGTTCACCACGGGATCCCCGCTGGAGAACCTCAGGGGCATACTCGAGAAGAAACCCTACATAATCGAGCACATCGTTGAGCCGGGCGATACGATCTGGTCGATAATGAAGGCCTATAACGTCGACGAAGCGACGATAGTAAACGCCAACAACCTCGCCAACGCATCCAAGCTCAAAGTCGGGCAGAAGCTCACGTTCCCCTCCGTGACCGGACTCACCCACACGGTCAAGAAGGGCGACACCATATCGGACATAGCTAGGACCTACCAGGTCAACGTTCAGATAATAGAAGAGGCCAACGAGCTGACGCAAAGCAGCAAGATATTCGCCGGCCAGGTGTTGGTCATACCCGGCGGCAAGATGCCGCGCGCGGCTAAGTCAACCGGCTCTTCCAGCGGTTCCTCATCCAAGACGGCGAGCATAGGGATCAGCATGATACATCCCCTTGGCAGCGGCACCAGGGTCACGTCGAGCTACGGCATACGAAGCGGAAGGATGCACAGCGGCATAGACTTCGGCGTGTCGACCGGCACGAAGGTGAAAGCATCGGCGGCCGGCGTAGTGACGACGGCAGGATGGCTGGGCGGATACGGAAAGCTCATCGTGATTGACCACGGGCAGGGCGTCAAGACCTATTACGGGCATAACTCGAAGCTGCTCGTCTCCGTAGGGGACAGGGTAGAGCAAGGACAAGTCATATCCAATTCCGGCAACACCGGAAGGTCCACCGGGCCTCACCTCCACTTCGAGGTCCGGGTCAACAACAGGGCACAGAACCCACTCAACTACATCAAGAAATAGCGCCGGTCCTGGCTCCCTTCAAGCCTGCCGGCGGCAGGAGGTCGATTTCGTGGACTTCAAGGGAATCATGGCCGATGCCATCTCGTCCTACAGGGGCAGGGCGGACTACCTCGAGGTAAGGATCGAACAGAGGGAGGCCACCTCGCTCCTATACAGGCTCGCAGAAGCCGACAGCGTATCCGTTAAGCTAGTCTTAGGAGGCAACGTGCGCGCTCTCGTCGACGGCGGCTGGGGCTTCGCCGCATTCAATGACCTTGCGGCCATAGGTAAAGCTTGTGAGGACGCCGTGACGTCGGCGAAGTACGTAGGCTCGTGCCTGTCCGCTTCCGAGAAGGTGTCCCTCGCCAGGGTGACCACCGCGTACGACGAGGTGGACCTGGGGATAAAAAGAGGCGCCAAGGATGTAACCCTCGCAGATAAGATGAAG
This sequence comes from Bacillota bacterium, assembly GCA_029565935.1. GTDB lineage: Bacteria > Bacillota > DTU025 > DTU025 > MWDF01 > MWDF01. The sequence goes on from JAKQNF010000016.1 coordinate 205,857, forward strand.
ATCATGGGCGAATATGCCCAAATACTGGCCAAAAGCGATCCGAGGGTGGTATCGTCGCATGTCAGGTACGGCGATTTCTACGTGAAGAAGTACTTCGCGAACTCGGAAGGTGCGTTCATAGTCTCGGAAGGTTCTGACATGAACGCCTCGTTCGGCGCTTCGGCCATGAAGGAAGGAAGGCCGGTGGAGGCGTTCGAGGGCGTGGGAAGCACGCTGGACTTCCAAGACCTGGAAGGAAGGCACGACGTCGCCCGGAAGGTCGTAAAGACTTGCATCGAGACGCTGGATGCCGAGCCCGTGAAGGCAGGCGTCTATACGGTCGTGTGCGACCCGCACCTTGCGGGAGTGTTCATCCACGAGGCCTTCGGGCACCTTTCCGAATCCGACTTCATAGCCGAGAACGATGACGCGAGGAAGATGATGACCCTGGGGCGCCGCTTCGGGCAGGACTTCCTGAACGTGGCGGACGAGCCGGTCCCCGAGGGGCTCCGCGGCTCGTACAAGTACGATGATGAGGGCACTCCGGCCGTGACGGCGCCTCTGATCACCAACGGTCTTCTGGTCGGAAGGCTGCACTCAAGGGAGACCGCCGCGAAGATGACCGAGCCCACGACCGGGAACGCCAGGGCGGTGAACCACAAGTTCGCACCCATAGTCAGAATGAGGAATACGGTCATCCGCCCCGGCAAATCGAGCTTCGACAACCTCATCGGCGACATCAAGCTGGGTATATTCGCAAAGGCCGCGTACGGCGGCCAGACGGTCATAGAGCAGTTCTCCTTCTCGGCCAGGGAGGCGTTCATGATAAGGGACGGCAAGATCGCCGAGAGGGTGCGCGACGTCGTCATGGCGGGCAACCTCTTCGAGACCCTCATGAACATAGAGGGCATAGGATCCGACTTCAGATGGACCGGGCACACGGGAGGATGCGGCAAGGGAGGGCAGTACCCTCTGCCCGTAATGATGGGCTCGCCTTCCATAAGGATCAAGAACGTCGTCGTTGGAGGGAGATAGGATGGAGAAGATTCTGAAGAAGGCATTGGAGAGCACCGGGAAAGCCGAGGTCTTCCACGGGGACTACCGCACGGCGGAGGTCTCGTACGAGAACGGGAAGCTCAAGACGGTAAGCTCGGTGAGGATGACAGGAGCCGGCCTAAGGCTCATAAAGGACGGGAGGCTGGGCTACGCTTCGACCACGGACTTCTCCCAGACCGACAGGCTCGTGCTTGCAGCGCTGGATACGGCCGCTGCCGGGCCGAAGGCGAAGTTCGACTTCCCGGGCGATCCCGGGAAGCTTGTAAGCGTAGATTCCGTGAAGGAGAAGGCGACCAGGCTCGGCATAAGCGAGATGGTCGAGATGGGGGCCAGATACGTCGAGAAGCTCAAGAAGCTCGCTCCTGACTGCTACCCTGAGACCAGCATAACCGTCGAGCACGACAAGACTTGCATACTAAACTCCTCCGGCCTGGACTACGAATCGGAGGGGGCCATGTACCACGTCTACTTCGGCGCGACGGTGATCAAAGGCTCCGACGTTCTCATGGTGCCCGCATTCAAGATACCCCTCGACGACGAATACGACCCGGACCTCGCGGCTGAGGAAGTCGCCGAGAAGATAAAGAGGGCCGAGACCGTAGCAGAGGTCGAGACCGGGCCTACGACCGTGCTCTTCTCCCCCATGGGGCTCGACAGCATACTGATGGCGCTGGACGCGGGCTTCAACGGCAAGTACGTGGAGCTCGGCATATCCCCCATAAAGGGCCTGAGGGGAAGCAAGGCGCTTTCTGACAAGCTGACGGTATGGAACGATCCGACGGTAAGGTATTGGTTCCGCTCCGGTGCGCTGGACCAGGAGGGGATCCCGACGGAAAAGAGGGCCCTAGTGCGCGAAGGAGTCATCGGGGAGCCCTACTACGATCTGCTTACGGCGGACATGTACGGCAGGCGGAGCACGGGTTCCGGATACAGGAACGGCTTCGAGGCGCCGCCTTCCCCCTCGGTGTCGCTCATGGCGGTAGAGCCCGGGGACAAGGAAGTATCCGAGATGCTGGCCTCCATCGAGGACGGCCTTTACGTGGACTACTGCCTGGGCGCAGGACAAGGCAACGTCCTCGCCGGGGAGTTCTCGAACAACATCGGCCTGGGCTACAAGGTCAAGGACGGCAAGATAGTGGGCAGGGTGAAGAACCTCATGGTTGCAGGCAACGCATACGACACCCTCAAGGACAACATCGTGGCCGTCGGCGACAAGAGGGGGTTCAGCATGACGATGTGCCTGACGCCCCACATCCTGGTCGACAAGGTCAGCGTGACTGCGAAGAAATAGGGAAGCGGCCCCATAGGCTGCGGGCCCCGGGGTGCGACCCGGGGTTTTCCGTCTAGGAGGAGGCGATGCGATGAGGATCCTGTACTGCTTCGTCACAGCCGTGTTCGTCCTCGGGTCGGCGATCAGGCAGGCGGTCGCGGCGCCCAAGGAGCCGACCGCAAGGTCCGGTTATCGAAGCAGCTTCGCCATGATGAACGTCGCGGTCTGGAACGAGGCCCAGATGATCTGGGCCCGCGCGATGCTGGCTGCCGGGATCGCAGGGCTCGCTGCGAGCACCGTCTGCTACTTCCTCATCGATGGAAGCGCCGGTTACCTCGCGTCGATGCTCATCAGCGCTGCGGCGGCGGCTTGCACCGTACCTTATACCGAATCGAGGCTGAAGGCGACGTTCGACGAGAAGGGCTTGCGGAAGAGGAAAGAGGGGGCCGGCATAGATGGCTAGGATAAAGAGCAGGTACGTCTGCCAGCAGTGCGGAGGTGAGTTCCCGACCTGGTACGGAAGGTGTCCGTCGTGCTCGAGCTGGAACAGCGTGGTCGAGGAGGCGGCGCCCAGGCAGGACGAAAGGCCGACCAGGTCCTCGCGCTTAGGCGTGTCCGCAAGGCAGCCCGTGAGGATAACCGAGGCGGGCATGGCCGAGACCCAAAGGCAGAAGACTGGGATAGATGAGCTGGACAGGGTCCTCGGAGGAGGGATCGTGCCCGGCTCGGCGGTCCTGGTGTCAGGAGAGCCGGGCATAGGCAAATCGACGTTGATGATGCATACGGCCGCGAAGATAGCAGAGGGCGCCCCGGTCCTGTACGTTACGGGAGAAGAATCCGTCGGCCAGGTAGGCATGAGGGCGAGGCGCCTGAAGGCGGTGAACGACCGGATATTCGTGCTCCCCGAGACCGACATCGTCGAAGTCCTCCAGGCCGCGGGCAGTATAAAACCGGCCGTGCTGATGATCGATTCCATACAGACGATGGAGGACGCGTCGCTCGCATCGGCCGCCGGGAGCGTCGGCCAGGTGAGGCAGTGCGCGGCCCTTCTCATAGAGGCGAGCAAGGCATCGGACATGGCCACCTTCATGGTCGGGCACGTTACCAAGACGGGAGCTGTGGCCGGCCCTAAGGTCCTGGAGCACATGGTCGACACCGTCCTTCAGTTCGAAGGCGGCATACACCAGGCCTACAGGGTGGTGAGGACCCTCAAGAACAGGTTCGGGTCCACGGACGAGGTGGGCGTCTTCGAGATGGGAGAGGACGGCCTTAGGGAAGTGACGAACCCGTCCGAGGCTTTCCTCAGGGAGCGCGTGGCCGGCATGGCCGGGTCGATCGTCGTACCTTGCATGGAAGGCACCAGGCCCTTCCTCGTCGAGCTGCAGGCGCTCGTCGGATCCCCGGGGGCCAACTTCCCGAGGAGGACGTCGTCAGGGGTGGACCAGGGCAGGGTGGCGATAATGCTCGCTGTGCTGGGAAGGCGGATAGGGCTGGGAATCGAGGCCAACGACACTTTCATGAACGTGGCCGGGGGCATCTCAGTGGACGAGCCGGCAGCCGACCTTGGCCTTGCCGTAGCCTTGACGTCGAGTTATAAGAACAGGGCCATAAATCCCAGGACGGCCGTATTCGGGGAGATAGGCCTTTCGGGCGAGCTCAGGTCCGTGCCGAAGGCGGAGGCGAGGGCCGCGGAGGCGGCAAGGCTCGGATTCGTCAACCTCGTCGTGCCGAAAGCCAACCTCACGAGGATGAAAGCGTCCAGGCAGTTAAGCGAACAGGCGGAGGTGTTCGGGGCGGGCACGCTCGCCGAAGCCCTCGAATATTTGCTGGGCTGAGCATCCAAGGAAGGAATCTGCCCATACAACTGAGAAATATATTAAGAAGGCGAGCGTCCCTGCGGAGGTGGGAGAATTGATACCCAAGGCATTAAGGCAGGTAGTTGCCCAGTTGGCACCGGGTACGAACCTGCATGAGGGGATAGAGTTCATAATAAGAGCAAGGACCGGCGCGCTGGTCGTCATGGGGGACAGCCCCGAGGTGATGGACCTGTGCAAGGGCGGCTTCAAGATCGACGCGCCCTATCTTCCCAACAGCTTCTATGAGCTGGCGAAGATGGACGGGGCCATAATACTGTCGTCGGCGCTGGACAGGATAATGTACGCCAACGTGCACCTGTTCCCGGACCCGATGCTGCCCACAAACGAGACCGGCACCAGGCACGCGGCGGCCGAAAGGACCGCAAGGGCGACCGGCAAGCCGGTCATTGCGATATCCAGCAGGAGGAACGTCATCACCATATACCATAGCAGGCAGAAGTACATCCTCAGGGATGTAGGATACATACTCGACATGGCGAACCAGGCCCTCCAGACGCTGGCGAAATACAGGGAGGTCCTCGACAAGGCGCTCATCAAGCTCACCGCCTTCGAGTTCGAAGACGACGTGACGGTGGCCGACGTGGCCGAGTGCGTGAGAAGGTGGGAGCTCACCAGAAGGGTCGGCGAGGAGGTCAACAGCTACATAATAGAGCTGGGCACCGAGGGCAGGCTGATCAGGATGCAGATGCAGGAGATGGTCAGGGGCCGCCGCGAGGAGACCGAGAACCTTCTGAGGGATTATATGGAGGAAGGCGAGTACAAGCACCCGGAGAAGTTCCTGGCGGCAATAGAGGAATGGGACCTGGACGATATCATGGAGAACGGCATCATAGAAAGGGCGATAAGAAGACTAGGGGAAGAAGGGCCAGACACCGAGGTCTCATCGCGCGGATACCGCACGCTGTCCCAGCTCACATCCCGCATGCCCGAGCAGATAGTGGAGAATCTGATCAAGAGCTTCGGGAACCTGCATAACATATTCGTGGCGAGCGTCGAGGAGCTCGACGAGGTCGAAGGTATAGGTAAAAGCAGGGCGGTGACCCTTCACGACGGTCTTAGGAGGATCAGGGACCAGGTGAGCAGCTAGGCTTCAGCGAAGGCTGAACTTCCCGAGCGCGATGAGCTTTCCGCTCTCCGAGGAGATGATCTCCTCCAGGCTCATGCCCAGCGTATCGCATAGCGCCGTAAGGTAGAACGCGACCCGCCCGGCCTCCTCCTCGACATGTTCCCTGCAATCGGGGCACAGCTCCCCTTCCAGATGGGTCGTAAGCTGTTCCTTTATGAGGTCGTACGGGAGATCTTCCGGGAAGCGCTGTTTCTGGGAGGCGTTTATCTTAAGGCAACCGCATGCGGTGACTGCTTTGGTGATTGCCCTGTTCAGCCTGGCGGACGATTCATCAAGTTTGGACATGGTATCGAGTATGCTCTTGTGGCGGAACAGGTTCTGGCGCACGGTATCCTGGAAAGAGACCAGCGTGGGCTTGCTCATGGAAGGGCACCCCCTTAAGGCAGCTTCTAGCACCATTATCACGATATAGCCCCGCAATGTCAAACTTCAATGTGTCGATTTTCACTATTCTCTCCGAGGGTGTTGGTACGATGCAAAGGCTGTTGAAGGTAATGTTAATAGTGATCAGCTCGGTGGCCGGATACCTGGGATATCTGCTCATGACGTCGGGTAATTCGCTGCTGGCGAACCTTGATTCTGCCGACAGGTACAACCTCATGTTGGTCATGGTCCTGTGCGGGTCCCTGGTCGGCATAATACTCGCCATCCTCGGCTCCGGGCTGGTGAAGGGCCTCAGCCGCAGGATCCACGACGCGATGAGCGCAATCAGCCTGTACGATTTCTTCATAGCGGCCATTGGCGCGATACTCGGGCTTGTGGTGGCCAACCTGGTCGCGCTTCCCGTAAGCGACATACCCTTCGCCGGCAGCTACATCTCGCTGGCACTTAACATGCTTTCAGGCCTTCTTGGCATGATCATAGCGGTTTCTTTAAAGGACGACATAAGCGAGAGGATGAGGGGCACCATATCCGGCGGCGGGCCGGGCAAGTACGGCGGCTACAGAGCGTACTCGAGGGTAGGGTCTAAGATACTGGACACGAGCAGCCTGATAGACGGAAGGGTGCTGGACATCGCTAGGAGCGGCTTCCTGGACGGTACCCTGGTGGTGCCGGAGTTCGTCCTGAACGAGCTGCAGAAGGTGGCGGACAGCTCGGACCAGTTCAAGAGGGCCCGCGGAAGGCGGGGCCTGGATGTGCTGAAGAGGATGCAGGACGACGCCTCCATCGACCTTAGGATCATGCCGTTCCCGCAGGAGGATCAGGAGACGGACGCCAGCCTGATCAAGATGTCAAGGAGCCTTTCCGCCGCCGTCGTGACTACGGACTACAACCTCAACAAGGCGGCCACGCTGCAAGGAAGCCTGGTGCTCAACGTGAACGAGCTGTCCAACGCGGTGAAGCCCATGGTGCTGCCCGGCGAAGACATGAAGGTGATGGTGATCAAGGAGGGCAAGGAACACGGGCAGGGCGTGGGCTACCTCGACGACGGGACCATGATAGTCGTGGAGGGCGCGAAGAAGATGATAGGCCGTGAGCTGTCGGTGACCGTCACGAGTGTGCTCCAGACGTCGGCCGGCAGGATGATATTCACAAAACTAAAGGAAGGAATGAGTTCGAATGGATCTTGAAACCCGAAGGGAAGGCCTCAAGTGCGCAGCCATCGTCGTTGCGGGAGGTTCGGGGCTGAGGATGGGCTCCAACATCCCGAAGCAGTTCCTGAAGATAGCGGGCAAGCCGATAATGTGGTGGACGCTGAGGAAGTTGTCGGAGAGCGGCCTTTTCGAGGAGATCGTGCTGGTGCTCCCTCAAGGGTGGCTTTCCAGGGCGGAGGAACTGCTTGACGGGCTGGCTCTTGGGGCCAGGGTGGCGGAAGGAGGGCCGAGAAGGCAGATCTCCGTCCTGAACGGCCTTATGCAGACGGACGACGACGTCGACATAGTCCTCGTGCACGACGCGGTCAGGCCCTTCGTGAGGAGGAAGACGCTGTCGGACGTCATAGATGCGGCGGCGAGGTTCGGAGCCGCTACCGCAGCCATGCCAGCAAAGGAGACGATCGGCGTCTCCAACGACGGCGAGGTCTTGAACGAAGTGCCCGAAAGGTCAAGGCTATGGCACGTGCAGACGCCGCAGGCCTTCAGGAGGGACATACTCCTCGAGGCACACAAGGAAGGGCTCGAGGCGACGACTTACGCCACTGACGACTGCCAGCTGGTCATGAGGCGCGGCATAAGGCCGGCCATCGTGCACGGGTCCGAGGACAACCTGAAGATCACGAGCCCGATGGACATGATGATAGCCGAGCAGATCGCCCTTAGGAGGGAGAATGAGGATGAGTAAGCTCCAGGGCCTCAAGGTGTCCTTCGGTTATGATTCCCACAAGACCGACAAGGACAGGAGGCTGATACTAGGCGGGGTGGAGCTGCCCGGAGAGGTCGGGCTGGCCGGTCATTCGGACGCGGACGTGCTGTGCCATGCAGTGACGGACGCTTTGGCATCGGCCTCGGGCCTTGGCGACATCGGCAGGATGTTCCCGGACGACGATCCCGAATACGAAGGGGCCGACAGCCTTAAGCTGCTCGAAAGGGTCCGCCAAGCCGCGAAGGACATGGGGTACAGGACGATCAACTGCGACTGCACGCTCATCGCCGAAAGGCCAAGGATCGCCGGCTTCGCCGACATCATGGCCCGCAACATCGCCTCAGCCCTCGGGCTGGAGGAAGGATCTGTCAGCGTGAAGGGCAAGACGAACGAGGGCATGGACTGCATAGGAAGAGGTGAGGGCATGGCCGCCTATGTGGTCATGCTGGTCATAAAAGAATAACACAAGCTCTTGTAGAAGGCGCCGGTGAGAGAAACCGGCGCCTTTTTGTTGTATTATAAGCTTAAGTCTACTGTGAGGTGTGCGAATGAGAAAGTTGTTTGCATTTACCGTGGCGGCCTTAGTAATCGCGGGGGCCCTAGGGGCTTCAATGGCCGCCGATTGGGCACAGGGCATGGTCTTAGGATTCGGCGAAAAGCTGACGGCGCCGCAGCAGTCGATACTGAAAGTCCAGCTCGGAGCATCTACGCAGAGCGGTACCGAAAGCATTGGGGAATCCGTGGAACCGATCGTGGTATCCGCAAAGGACGAGGCCGCGCCGTTCGAAGGCCTGCTGGACGCGGCGGGCATGGGACCGAAGGGCGTCTCCGGGGCGTTCATAAGGAATGCGGACCAGGGCGCGGGCATATGGGTGACCTCCTCGAACTGCGATTATGTTCCGGTCGTATACGCGAACGCGTTGTACACCGCAGGGGTGCGCGACGCCGTAATCAGCCTTAGCTCGGCCGAGCCTGTGAAGGGCATGATGGCGTTCGGCATCGCGGTGAAGGCCTACGAGAAGCTGAGGGGCGTAAAGCTTGACAGCAAGGATGTCAAGCTGGCGGCGGAGGAGATGCTGCTCACAGCGGGGCTGGGCGAGGCGATAGGCCACATGGAGATGGCAGCCGAGGTCGTGGCCCATGCCAAGGAGCAAGCCTCCAAGGACGGGGGACTGGATTCCGCGGCCATTTCCGGGCTGATGGCAGAGCGGCTGGCGATATATGAAAGGCCGGCCGACGAGGCGGCGCTCAAGGACATATCCTCGTACGTCGTGAAGTACGCGAAGAACGGCGACGACCATTCGGACATGCCGGTACAGCTCGCCACGCTGAGAGCCGAGCAGCTCTGGCTGGTGGAGCCCAAGGAGAGGATGGTCGACGAGCAGGTCCTGGCCGAGGCCGACAAGGAGCTGCAGGACATAATCGGATACCTTGAGAAGGAACAGACAAAGCAGTCGTTCTACCAGAGGAACTCGAGCTGGCTTTTGCCGGTGGGGCTCGTTGTGGTTGCGGCTGCCCTTTCGATACTGATAGCTTACATACAGACGAAGCCCAAAAAGGCCGCAAAGAAGCAGTCCTAGGCGATCTTTAAGGCGGCTTTAGGCCGCAGGGCGGAATCCGCGGAGGGTAGAGAATGGCTATAAGGATCTACAACACGATGACGAGGCGCAAGGAGGATTTCGAGCCGTACGTCGAGGGCAAGGTGGGCATGTACTGCTGCGGGCCCACGGTGTACGACTACTTCCACATAGGCAACGCCAGGGCGTTCGTCGTCCCGGACATGGTGAGGAAGTACCTGGAGTTCAGGGGCTATGACGTGACTTACGTGCAGAACGTCACTGACATCGAGGATAAGATAATAAACAGGGCGAAGGAGCGCGGAGTCACCACCGACGACATCGTGAGGCAGTACACGAAGGCCTTCTTCGAGGACAGGGCCGCGCTTGGGGTGGGGGCCCCGGACTACCAGCCCAGGGCCACCGAACATGTGAAGGACATCATAAGCATGGTCGACGGGATAATAAAGAAGGGCCATGCGTACGTCAGCGGCGGGGATGTCTACTTCGACGTTTCCAGCTTCGCTGGATACGGCAAGCTCTCCGGTCAGAACCCGGACGATCTGAAGGCCGGGGCGAGGGTGGACATCTCCGAGCATAAGGACGATCCGCTGGATTTCGTGCTGTGGAAGGGCGCTAAACCGGGCGAGCCGTCATGGGACAGCCCATGGGGACCCGGCAGGCCCGGATGGCACATAGAATGCTCCGTGATGTCGGCGGGATATCTTGGCGGGCGCGTGGACATACACCTAGGAGGCAGTGACCTGGTGTTCCCGCACCATGAGAACGAGATCGCCCAGAGCGAGAGCTTCTGCGAGGGAGAGTTCGTCAAGTACTGGATGCACAACGCCATGGTCAACGTGGAAGGGGAGCGCATGGGCAAGTCCATGGGCAACTTCTTCACGGTAAGGGACATCCTGAAGAAATATCCCGGCAAGGTCGTGCGGTACTACCTAGTGGCCAGCCACTACAGGCAGCCGATAAGCTTCGGGCTGGATGAGCTCGATATGTGCGCAAGGGCGCTCGCAAGGCTGGAAGACAGCATAATAAACGCGATGAAGGCGATGAGGCTGGGATCCGAGGATATCAGTAAATCCTTGGAAGCAGCGAAGTCGAAGGTGAACGACATCCAGGCAAATAACCTCATAACAGCAGCCGATTCTGCCATATCGTCTTTCATCGACTTCATGGACGACGATTTCAACACCTCAGGGGCCATGTCGGCCCTGCATGAGCTCGCGCGCGCGATCAATGCCTTCATAGCGGAAGGCTCAAGGGGCGAGGACTCTGCTTCGGCCGCGGCATATGCCGTCGGGAAGCTCTGGAGGATGGGGAATGTCCTCGGATTCATGGATGACGAGACTTTGGAGGCCGACGCCGCCGCGGCTCTGGGCGAAGGGGAAGGGCTCACCGGCCCCCTTATGGAACTGGTTCTGAAGATAAGGGCAGACGCCAGGGCGAAGAAGAACTGGGTTCTTTCGGATTTCATCAGGGACGGCCTGAAGGAGCTGGGGATTACTGTGGAGGATACGAAGGACGGAGCGAGGTGGAAGCTTGAGCGGAAGTAGCTTCTCGCCGGCCGAGCTGCCGGCATTGGTCCTTGCGTACCTAGGCGACGTGGTCTGGGAGGCTTATGTTAGGAGGAGGCTGGTCAAGGAGGCTGGGATCAGGGTTACCGCGAGGGCCCTTCACGAGAAGGCCCTGAAGATGGTGAGCGCGACCGCCCAGGCTTCGGTGCTCAAGAGCTTCGAGGGCGCCCTTTCCGAGGAAGAGATCGCAGTGATGAAAAGGGGAAGGCGAACCAGGGCGCGGCGGAGCAACAGGCCGTCGACCATGTCCGAATACAGGAACAGCACCGGTTTCGAAGCGCTTCTGGGGTATTTGGATCTGAAAGGAGAGGAATCAAGGCTGGACGAGCTCATGGGGCTCGCCTTCGACCTTGAGGCCGCAGAATATGGCAGAAACGAGACAGGGGAATAGAGGGCGCAGGCTCGACGATCCGCGAAGGGCGGCACGGCCCGCCACGCCTGACGGGCAGGAGCAAGGGGATGACAAGGACGTTCTCCTCGGGCCCAGGGCCGTCAAGGAAGCATTCGCGGCCGGCAGGCAGATCAACAAGGTGGTAGTCGCGAAGGGCTGCGGCAGCGCTGATTCAGAATCGGAGATCAGGGCACTGGCAAGGGAAGCCGGGGTGCCTGTGCAGCTCGTCGAAAGGGTTGCGATTGACAGGATCTCGGCCGGCGGGAACCATCAGGGGATAGCCGCTTTCGTCGCTCCGTTCCAGTACGCGGAGTTGGAGGAGCTTATGAATTTGGGCCTTGCACGCAGCAGGCCGCTCTTTTTGGTGCTGCTTGACGGTATAATGGATCCGGGGAACCTGGGATCTGTGATAAGGACGGCGAACGCAGCAGGCGCTGATGGTGTAGTGATAACGGCAAGAAGATGCGCTCAGGTGAACTCAGCCGTGGCAAGATCGAGCGCCGGGGCCCTGGAGCATACGCCAGTGGCTCGTGTGAGCAATCTCAACTATGCGATTGATAAGCTTAAGGGCCAGGGCATATGGGTCGCCGGGCTTGACATGGGCGCTGAGCAGACGATCTGGGAGGCGGACTTGAAAGGACCGTTGGCCGTGGTCATCGGCTCGGAAGGGGCAGGGATGTCGAGGCTGGTCGGAGAAAAGTGCGATTTCATGCTGCGCATACCGATGGCCGGAGAGATATCGTCGCTTAATGCTGCCGTGTCGTTTGCCATAGTGGCATATGAACGGGTCAGGCAAAGGGGGATCTGAGGCGTAGGGCGGTGCATCATTAGCGATTGACTTGCCTGATGAAGGGGAAGTACAATTTTTACCAAATTGAGAGGACTCTAAGCTCCAATCCCAGGAGGTGCAAATTGACCGATCTGAACGAAGAGGCAAACCAGGGATTCAACGAGCTTACCGACGAGGCGATAGTCGAGTACGCCAGGGAAGGCAGTACTGAGGCCGCTGAATACCTTATCCATAAGTACAAGAATTTCGTCCGTTCCAAGGCGAGGTCCTATTTCCTCGTCGGGGCGGACCGTGAAGACATAATCCAGGAAGGCATGATAGGGCTCTATAAAGCCATAAGGGACTTCAGGAGCGATAAACAGGTCTATTTCAGATCATTCGCCGAGCTTTGCGTGACGAGGCAGATCATAACCGCAATAAAGACGGCGACTAGGCAGAAGCACATACCGCTCAACTCGTACGTGTCGCTCAACAAGCCCATCTATGACGAGGAGTCCGACAGGACGCTGATGGATGTGCTATCGGGGAACCATATCGCGGACCCCGAGGAGATGATAATCAGCCGCGAAGAGATGCAGGACATGGAATCGGAGATGACAGGATCGCTTTCCGACCTGGAGATGAAGGTCCTGCTCTCGTATCTGGACGGAAGGTCCTACCAGGAGATAGCGGATGATCTGGACCGGCACATCAAATCCATCGACAACGCGCTGCAAAGAATCAAACGCAAGGTCGAGAAATACCTGGAGAAAAGGGCGAAGTGACCATTAGGACCCGTGGCCGGGGCCGGGCATGAGCGGCCCTGGCCTTATCTTTTTATTGAGGTGGACGATGAGGGCGCCAAGATACGTACTGCTTGATGTGGACAACACACTGTACCCTAAATCCAGCGGGCTCGACAGGGTCCTAAGGAGAAGGATAATCGAATACCTGATGGACAGACATGGCCTTACGGCCAAAGAAGCCGAAGGAGCAAGGGAAAGGTACGTAAAGGAGTACGGCCTATCACTGCCCGGGATAATGAGCGACTTCGACACCGATGTCGTGGACTATCAGGAATTCATACATGACGTGGATATCGAAGAGTACGTAAAGCCGGATCCGGAGCTTTGCAGCATGCTGGATTCGATTGACGCTGAGAAGGTGCTTTACACGAACTCATCCGAGCAGCATACGAGGAGGGTCATCGCGGCTCTGGGGCTCGATATATCGATCTTCGGACATATCGTGGACTTCAGAAGCACTGGATGTATAGCCAAGCCCTTTCCTGAGAGCTTCGAAGCCATGCTCAGAATAATCGGCGCCAATGGTGAGGATTGCGTGATGGTCGACGACATGCCCAAGACGATCGTAGTGGCGAAGCAAGTCTTCGGCATGGGGACGGTCCTTGTCGACGAGGATGATGCCGCATGCTGCGTGGAAGCGGACATGAAGATAAAAAGGATAAGTGATCTCAAGCGGGCGATATATCCCGTACAGGGGCTTTGATGGATTGTCGTAAGGGGTCTTGAAGGATATAATATTAATGTTTCTTAAAAAGCTGGCGGTGTCCGATTACCATCATTTGCGCCTGTAGCTCAGTGGATAGAGCAACTGCCTTCTAAGCAGTGGGCCGTAAGTTCGATTCTTACCAGGCGCGCCACTAATATTCCCAGCTATAATAGCAATTTCGATAATGCAATGTAGGCTATTTTATACAAACATAGCACAGATTCACCACAGAACGCGACAAAAGGCCAGCTAAATACTAGTGTAATTTTCGTTATTTTTTGTCAGGGTTTATAATCCGTCAGGATATCGCCAACAAGCGCTGCAGCTTTTTTCTGAGCTGTTAGTGAAGCGTGAGCATAGGTTCTTAATGTGAATGCAGCATCACTATGGCCAAGCCTATCTGCAACAGTCCTTGCTGAAATATCGGAAGCTGCGAGCCATGTGGCGTGGGTATGCCTAAGATCATGAAAACGCATATGAGGCAGTCCGGCACGTTTACATATGCGGTCAATAACGCGATAGCTTAAGTACGACAATTCGACCTCTTGGCCTTTCCACTTTCCTGGAAACACCAGATCACCTTTTGTAGCACTTCTTTGTTCTTGAAGTAAAGCTATTGCTACCGGTGGCAAAGGCACAA
>JAKQNF010000001.1 GCA_029565935.1 Bacillota bacterium
CTAAATCCGTTTGTCCGTTTGACATCCTGATATCTGAGACCTTAATCTTTGTTCTAGAGAGCAATCTAATGCTATTTGAGTATCGGATGTCCCCGTTTCTGTGTCCATCAGAGGGGAATACACAAGAATCTACACACTCTCTAATATGCTCCCCCAAAGCGGACTTAGGGCACAAAACCGTCCGCTCAAGGGGAGCATTTCTATCAATGTGTAGCGAGTCCACAAAGAACCATGACCTTGATCGCCTGACCCGCGACGTGTGAAAGCGCATTATAAAATAGCGCTTTCAGGAAAGATACGTCAGTACAACGTCTTGTCCGGCTTGTCGTTCCAAGCTTGGAACGCGGCCAGAGCCTTCTTCTTGTCTACCTGGAACATCTGCACGCCTTCAGGACGTCTGCCGTTACCCATGTCATCATAGAACTTCTTATCGTCAAAACCCGCCTTTGCGGCATCGTCCCGGTCTGCCGCATAATATACCCTGCCGATCCTCGCCCAGTATATCGCGCCGAGGCACATGGGGCAGGGCTCGCAGCTCGTATACAGCTCACAGTCAGAAAGATCGAATCGCCCCAGCTTGCGCGCTGCCTCGCTTATCGCGAGCATCTCCGCGTGCAGCGTCGGGTCGTTGGCCTTCAGCACGTTGTTGTGGGCCACCGAAATCAGCTTTCCATCCTTTACGATACAGGCTCCGAAAGGTCCGCCGTGTCCGAGCAGGGCGCCTTTCCTTGCCTCCTCGACGGCTATGCTCATGAAGTCAAGCATCTTATCCAACTCCTATTCCCTGCAATAGAGAACGAGCCGGTCCTTACCTTGTTTCTTGCCCTCGTAAAGGGCGCTGTCCGCCATATGAAGGACATTGCCCTGGGAATCGTCCTTCCCGGGTATGAGGCTTATGGCCCCGATCGTGACGGTCTGTATGCTAGATGCTTCATTCCTCTCGTGAGGTATGCGCAAGTTCCTGATATTGTCCAGCATCCTGTTGCCCAGCACCCGGGCCTCATCCCCCGACACTTCCGGCAGTACTGCGATAAACTCGTCCCCTCCGAACCTGCCGATCAGTCTCTCATCGCCCAACGCCGCCTGCAGTGCCTGCGCTACGTTCCTCAAGTCGCTGTCGCCGGCGGGGTGACCGTAGTAGTCATTATAGTTCTTGAAGCAGTCAAGGTCGACCAGCATGAGGGTGAAAGGTTTCGAACCGTCCTGGCAGGCCTTCCATGATATGTCCAGCATCGCGTCCATCGACCTTCTGTTCCTTATCCCGGTGAGAGAGTCTATGATCGCCTGCCTTTCCATGGTTGCGTAGGCTTCCTTGAGCTCCTCTGTAGTTCTCATGAGCTCCTCGCTGAGCTGTTTCAGCCTCAGCCGCTCGAGATTTGTCTCGTGCTGCTGCACCTGCAGCAATACGCTGTTGCGCTGGTTCTCGACGTGTTCATTCTCGGCTTGTTCCACGTGTACGCTATGCAGCTTGTAGTATTTTAGGGATTCCTTATCCTTGCCCTTGGCCGTATAGCATTTGGCTATCAGCAGGGCGATCTTCCTCTTCATGTCGTTCGATTTGAGCTCGTCGCACCTTCCGTACGTATCCGTCAGCACCTTGAGCGCATCGTCGAGGTTGCCGGCCTCCATAAGCAGCTGCCCGACCTTAGTGCCCATGTCGCACTCGTTGAATATGTCACCGGTGCTGTTGCATACGGATATGGCCTCCTTGTAGTGCTCGATCGCTTTCGACATATCCCCCTTGGCCTGGCATATCTCGCCTTCAGTCAGGGAGCACCACGCCGTCATCAGGAGCTCCTCCTCGCCGTTGAGCGCCTCGCGCGCCGATGCCATGTATTTATCCGTCTTCTCGAAAGCGCGCTTCTTCGCATATATGCTCGCAAGGTTAAGAAGCAATATCACGGATGTGTTGGATACCGTCTTGTCCTTCTCATAGGACTGCTGGAAATAGTCCGCAGCCCTGTCGTAGTCCTCCAAAGACATATATAGGGCCCCTATGTTGTTCAGTATGCTGCCCTCCAGCTGGATCAGCCTGTTGTCCCTTATTATGTCCAAGGCGTCGAGATAGCAGGATATCGACCTTCCATAGTCGTTTATGACCTGATATGTGTTGCCCAGCTGGTTGTACGCCTCGGCCAGCTGCTCCGGCAGCCCTAGCGTCTCAGCCGTCGATATACATTCCAGGAGCCATTTTATCGCATCGGATGTCCTTCCGAGCATGAATGCGCATCTTCCCATCAGTACGAGCGACTTCAGCTTGGTCAGGTTGTCTCCCTCGTCGAGTGCCCTCGAATACGCCTCCTTGGCCCTGCTTATGGCCTCTTTGTTGCTTACCTTGCTAAGGACCTCGGCTTGGACGAGGATCTCTCGGGCGCTATCAGATCTCGAAGCATCCATCAGGAACCTCCAATTTGGATGTGTTTTGTCTATTCGCTGATACACATTGATTATTTCAGCATAAGCTATCTTTTGTCCTGCTTCTCTTGATGAAATCGGCGGTGAAACCGACTATTTCCCTAACAGGCATGAGCATGGAGGGAGCCTGGCAGATAAGCCCCTTTGCCACGCTGCCTCCTTGTGCCTCGTAGGCCGCGCCTATGTCGCCGAACCTATCGGAATCCCCTTCCAGTTCGTCATACCATGCCCAGACCCTTCTGCCTCCGGACATTATGGCTGCGCCTTGCCTTTCTGTGGCCATCACGCCCGACCTGAACTCACCCAGGTGCATAGAGGTGTTGTTCCCATATCCCACACCTATTAGGAGCACCTTTCCGTCGAGCTCATAGAGCCTTGCGAGCGGGGAGGTGTCGCCGAATGCGAAGTCCAGAGCGTGGCCGGAAGTTATATAGCCTGCGTGCGGTCCGTAGGCGGAGAACGACCCGCTCGGATGGTCCGAGCGCAACACCCCGGGGTACGTCCTGAACAGCTCCGCCACAGCGCCTATCCACCTGGTCGGGGTTACAGAAGGGATGAATGCGGGAGTGCTTTCCCTTATCGCTTCCCACCACGTTTCGGGTACCGGTGGGTTGCACCATTTCGCAGGGTCGCTGTTCGCGCCCGAATGGGCCGGCATGACCAGGGTCCCGCCGTCGCAAACCGAGTCCATGAGCCCTTCCACAACCGCCTGGGCTGAACCGCATACCCAGCCCATAGAGGACATGCGCACATGCGCAATGAGCGTATCCGAGGACATCACCCCAAGTTCCCTGGTCATCCTCGTAATGTCTTCCTTCGTCCATGGCCTTGACGATGCGGCCACCACCTCGAGCTCACCCAACGTTAACACCTCCGAAAGCCAGCATAAGAACATGATAATTCCATTATGGCATATATACAAGGAGATGGGCCCTTTACCGCATGCCTTTGGGATCCGAACGATCCATCAGTTGAAGGTAAAAGGGAGACGATGAAGAATCTATACATACATGCGTCGGCTACCTCAGTTCAGCAAGAAGGAGGGCTGGTTATGGGCAAGTTCGCATTCTTTGCGTTTAAAGGTGAGACAATGTGCTTCTCGCACGTCATACTGAACGCTCTCGAGCTGAAATCCCGTGGCCATGAGGCCATAATCGTGGTGGAAGGCACGGCAACGAAGACCCTTAAGGACATGGACGAAGCTAAAGGCAGCCTTCTTCTTAAGGCCAAGGAGGAGAACCTCATTGAAAGTGTCTGCAATGCCTGTTCGAAGGCGACGGGCTCGCATGACTACCTGGCAGCCAACGGTTACAGGCTAAACGGCGACATGAGCGGACATCCGCCGATGGCTTCCTACATCGAGGACGGCTATACGATCATAACCCTCTAGAGCCCGGGCCCTGGCAGGAAGGACGAAGACTTGAGCCAGGGCTTCTTCATGCCCTTTTTACGTAATTCTGATGGAGCATATACTGGATGGGCCCGCTTAAGGCGGGCTTTGGCCATGACCTGAGGGGTGCGGGGGACGAACCGGCAAATAGGTACGTTTCGGATCGTAGATGACGTCCATCGGCAGCGTCGGCCGAAGCGATCGCAAGGCATGCGGGTATAAGAGGCATTGCACTGAAAGCTGTCCTTGAAGAGCAGGGGTGTGTAGGGCATAATTGTCGAGGCGATTTATCTATCGGAGGTTGGGGAATGAAGATTGTTGTACTAGAAGGGTATCCTCTTAATACCGGGGATCTGTCCTGGGATGAGCTCAGGACGCTCGGGGACGTGGATATCTACGACCGGACGGAACAGGATCAGATAATCGAAAGGGCTAATGGTGCGGACGCCATATTGACCAACAAACTGAAGATCGACAGCAACGTAATGCTTGCGCTGCCGAAGCTTAGATATATCGGTGTGCTTGCCACGGGCTATAATGTGATCGACCTGCAGGCGGCGAAGAACTTCGGCATAACGGTCACGAACGTACCAACCTATGGCACCCAGGCAGTAGCCCAGCACGTTTTCGCGCTTCTGCTGGCGATGACCCTTCATGTCGAGGAGCACAGCGCAAGGGTGAGGGAGGGGGCTTGGTCAGACAGCGGGGCCTGGTCATTCTGGCTGCATCCTCTCAGCGAGCTTTCTGGCAAGACCATGGGCATCGTGGGCTACGGCAGGATAGGCAGGGCAGTAGGGGACATAGCAAGGGCTTTCGGCATGAAGGTACTGGCCAACGACAGCGTGAGGGACCTGTCGCTTGAAGCCGACGGCATGAAGTACGCGGATCTGGATGAGCTGCTGGCAGAATCAGATGTGATCAGCCTCCACTGCCCTCTGTTGCCTGAGAACGTCGGCATGATAAACGAGAAGAGCATCTCCAGGATGAAGGATGGTGTTAGGATCATCAACACCTCGAGGGGCCAGCTCATAGTCGAAGCCGACCTGGCGAAGGCGCTCGACGCGGGCAAGGTAGGGGCCGCAGGCCTGGACGTTCTGTGCGAGGAGCCGCCGAAGGCCTGGAATCCGCTGTTTAAGGCCAAGAATGCGTTGATTACACCCCATATGGCCTGGGCTCCGAAAGAGTCGAGGCAGCGGCTGCTTTCCATAGCCGTGGACAATCTTGCCCGCTTCATAGAAGGCAAGCCGACCAACGTCGTGAGCAAGTAGGATTAACCTTCAAGCACGGGCGCTTGGCTATGCTAGTTATAAATCAGCATATGCGGATATATGAATATACTCCGGGATGACAAAGGCGGGCGCAATGCCCGCCGTTCTCCTATTCTAGAGGAGGCGCCTCGATAGGTTGCCCAAGAAGTCGTGTACGTTGGTGGTTATGGATATCGCGCTAAGAGAGCCCCTGTCCCTTAGCTTGTTTGAGGCGAACTCGGCCGTGTCGACTATGTAGAAGTATACGGGGCGGATTGCATCGCCGGTCTTCCTAAAGCATGCAGTCATATTGCCGGTGGCTATCGAGTGTAGCTGCGTGGCCATGCAGATGACCGTGGTCGCCTTGTCGGTGATCGACCTCATGGCGTCCTGGGCTGCGTATACATCAGGGTAAACTTCGGGAAGCGGGCCGTCGTCCCTTATGGAGCCCGCCAGTACGTAGGGTATCTTCTGCCTTGTGCAGGCCGCCATTATCCCTTCCTTGATGTCATACTTCTTGATGAAAGCTCCGATCGAGCCGCAGTTCCTCACCTTGTTGATGAGGTCTATGTGGCAGTAGTGGCCTCCTGAGGTAGGGACGTTGGTGCGTATGTCGTTGCCGAGAGCAGTTCCGAACAAGGCCCCTTCGAGATCGTGCGTGGCTACGGCGTTGCCCGCGAGGATGGAATGGACATAGCCCGCTTCGATAAGGCCGGCCATGACCTGCCTCGAATAGTAGTCGAACACCACGGCCGGGCCCAGCACCCAGCATATATGTCCGTGGTCGTCCTCGCTCTCATATTCCAGGAGCGCTTCTAGGCACTCGTAATCCCTTGACATGGGCGTCTCGCGGGACCTGCTGCTCCTGAAGAAGAACGGATCTGTTTGTTCTTTGCTATCTCCTTCGAACGGTTCCGAGTGAACGTACACGCCCTGGCTTATGTCGTCGTCCCTTCCGACGACCACAAGCTCGCCCTTCCTGAGTCTGCGCATCTCCTTTACCAGTAGCGTATCATCTTCGATCACTACCACGCAGTCCATCCTGCTCACGGGGGCTAGTTTCCATGTTCCGGCAACCTTGAAATACTCGGGGTAGATCGAGGTGGCGTGAAAGTTCTCCGGGGCTGCCGAATCCAAGGGCGCTGGCTCGACTGTGACATCCGGAGCGGATGTGAAAGCAGTCGAAGTAAAGTCAGGCACTCTGTATTTCGGCAATTTGAACTGCATCGGAACAACCCCTTACAATTGAATTTGCCTCGGCTGGCAAGCCTAATTCAGCTTTTCATTATCCTAGACTGTGGATTCCTTGATGGCTATGTCCTTCTCGAGTTTCTCGACGTCAAGGTTATTGTCCCTGACTACGGCCTCCGCTATGTTCTTGCAGTGGTCGCTGATTCTTTCCATGTTGTGGATTACGTCGAGGAAGACGACCGCGCTCTTTGGATTGCACAGGCCCTCGTTGAGCCTTTTCATATGGCTCGCCCTCATGGTCATCTCCATGTCGTCGATCTCAGCTTCGGACATGATGACTTTTATGGCGAGGTCGAGGTCGTTATCCCTCAGGGCCGAGATGCTGTCGTCGACTATGTTGAGCACCTTGTCGAAGCCCATGTTAAGATCCTCCACCGCGTTTTCGGAGAACTTGATGCTCTCGTTCGATACTTGCTGGGCCAGCTCCGCCATGTTGGTGCAGTGGTCGGCTATCCTCTCTATGTCGTTCGTAACATGCATCAAGCCTGCTACGCGCAATGATTCATGGTCCGTCAGCACTTTTCTGGACATCATCGTCGACATGTACTTGACTATCTCCTTATCCAGAAGGTCCACGATATCCTCTATCTCCATGATCCTGTTTATGGAAGGACCGTCAAGGTCTATGAGCGCCTTCCTCGAATCGACCGACATGCGTTTGGCGTAATCGGCCATCCTCGCCAGTTCCTTGGTGGCCAGGTCAAGGGCGACGTATGAGGTGCCTACGACTTTGTAGTCGAGGTAGATGCATGTGCGCTGCTCGACGATGTCCTTGCCGGGGACGATTATGTTCACTATCTTTACCAGCAGCCATATGAAAGGAAGCAGCAGCAGCGTGTTCATGAGGTTGAACACGGAATGCAACGAGGCGATGCCGGCTCTTATACCTCCTGCCGTCGTGATGTCAACGCCCGTGAAAGAGGTTATCCATCTCTCGAGGCCGGCTTTTGCCGCAAGGTAGAAGAGGGGCATGAATACCGCGGCTCCGATCAAGTTGAACGCAGTATGCGTGAGGGCCGCCCGTTTGGCGTTCTTCTTCGCGCCGATCGATGCCAGCAGCGCCGTTATCGTGGTGCCTATGTTCGCGCCTATGAGGATAGGGAACGCCTGCATCATCGTGATGACGGCGGGCGATGCCGGGCTTTCTGCGGCGCTAGCAAGCGTCTGCAAGACGCCGATGGAAGCGCTGGAGCTTTGGATTATCATCGTGAATAAGGTCCCTACCAAGAGCCCCAAGACAGGGTACTGGGCCGATTTCTGGATCAGGGACAGGAAGAACGGGTCTTTTGCGAGCGGTTTCATGGCGTCGCCCATCGTATTCAGGCCTATGAAAAGCACACCGAAAGAGAATACGAACTGACCGATGTACTTAATGCGAGGTTTCTTGGCGATGAACATCACTATGAAACCCAGGGCGGCTATCAACCAGGCGTAGTCGCCAATGTTTATCGCCACCAGCCAAGCGGTTATCGTAGTGCCAATATTGGCGCCCATTATCACGCCGACGGACTGTTTCAGGGTCATCAGCCCCGCGCTGACGAAACCTATCACCATCACCGTAGTGGCGCTGGAGCTCTGGATTATCATCGTCACGAGGGCCCCCAACAAGACCCCGATCAAAGGATTGGACGTAAGAAGATGCAATATACGGCGCATGCTCTCGCCTGCGGCCTTCTGCAGCGATTCGCTCATCTGCAGCATGCCATATATGAAGAGAGCGAGTCCTCCTAATAGAAGGAAAAAATTGTCAGCGTGCAAGCCAACCACCTCCAACGGGTGCAAAAAATATCCTGCCAAAAGAATTATACCTCACGGCAGGACGTAAATTCCTGGTATGAAACCACTATATGAGTTATTTAGCTCCTATGATAGTCTTTCTAAGCCAGGCCACGGTATCCCTGACCGTATCCCTGAACGGTCTTGGGGAATAGCCTAGCTCCTTGTTAGCCTTGTTGCAGCTGGTGAGGGAGTTACTTGAGAGGGTGGCGACCGAGTAAGATGTAAAGAGAGGTTTCTGCCTCATCGCCATATAGTAAAGTTCTGCGAACGCTCCGGTTATGTACGCGAACCATGTCGGGATGACCCTCTTTGGGGCTTTGATCCCGGTCTCGTCCTGCAGCACCTGCATCATGTTCTTGATCGTTACGTGCTCACCCGACAGTATGTAGTTCTCTCCTTTGCGCCCGTACTTGGCAGCAAGGACGATGCCCTTGGCCACGTCCCTTACATCCACGAAGTCGTACGCCCCGTCGATTACCGCGAACAGGCGGCTCCTCATGAAATCCACGAACAGCTGTCCCATGTGCGAAAGCCCGTATTCGTAGGGGCCGATGACCCCGGTAGGGTGCACGACCACCGCATCCAGGCCCTTCATGGTGAGGTCGAGGACGTATTTCGTCGCTTCGGCCTTGGACTTCGCATAGCCTCCGCTTACTTTCCTTGCATCGAAATCCTTCGTCTCAAGGATGGGAGTGCCCATGGGGGGTTCCTTGAAAGCGTGTATGGAGCTCACGTAGACAAGACGCGGTACGCCCAGGTCCAAGCATGCATCGGAGACGTTCTTAGTACCTTGCACGTTGACCTCCCGTAGCAGTCGTCTCTTGCCGGAGCCGATCGCCACGATGCCCGCGAGATGATATACGACGTCAGCCCCTTTAAAGGCCCTTACCAGGGACCGGTAGTCCCTGACGTCCCCATAGGCCAGCTCGATGCCCAGACCTTCTATCGACTTTACAGGATCTGAAGGAAGGACCAAAGCCCTGACTTTCACACCGCCGGCTACAAGCTCCCTGACAAGGGCATTGCCGATGTGGCCCGTCGCGCCTGTCACAACTACCATGCACGCCACTTCCTTTCGTAATACTAAATATTCAAACGTCTTTTTCGAGTATGTGTTCCAGCAGCCTTGCATCCAGGATTCTAAAGGACGGACCCCGGAAATCTATCGCACCGAGCTCTTTTAGGGCTGCCAGCTCCCTGCTGAGAGCGGGCCGCGTGACATAGAACCGGTCCGCCATCTGGTTCCTGTTCATGCTCATCCTGAAATCATCCCTGCCGGCTTTCCTCCGCTCTTCCAGCAGAAGGGCGCATATCTTCCTGCGTATGCCCTTTATGCCCATGTAATCTATGGCTTTTTCGAGGATGAGGGCCTTCATCGATACGAGCCTCAGAAGGTTGTTCAGCAACGCCCAGTGTCCGAAGCACCTCTTCTCGCATCCAGTCACGATCCTGTCGATCGGCACGGCAATTAAGCTGCCTTTCTTTTCTGCGGTTATCGTAGCGGGCCAGGTCCTGCTCCCCGAATAGGCATTGACCTCTCCGAACGAATCGCCCGGCTCGAGCACGGCAAGAAGCATCCGTTGACCCTGCATGCTCTCCTTCGCCAAGGAGAGCCTTCCTGAGAGCAGAAGTCCTACGTATTTCTGCGGCTGTCCTGCGTAGGCGACCAAGTCTCCCCTGGAGAACTCGACAGTCCTGCATCCCAGGCATTCGATGAGGCGGGGGAGCTCATCGTGCGTGACTCCGTCGAAAAGGGCCGAATGGGATATCGCCAAAAGATTCTCCATTGCCGTGCTCCTTTGTAATAATTGTTACCGATTATTCTATACTATACTAGTAAGCTATGGTTAAAAAGTTTATCTGGAGGTGGAATCATGATAGAAAAGCTCTACGAATTCTCCGTTACGGATACTAAGACCATAGAACGCGTCATAGACGATGAGAACGTGAACATAAACCACATCGTGCTCGATAAGGGAGGCTCTCTGCCCGTCCATAACGCCAACTCGAATGTCTATCTGGTAGTAGTCAGGGGCACGCTGTTTGCGAACTTGGCCGAGCAGGATACCCATGCCTACAGTGCCGGCAGCATAGTGAACGTACCTTACGGGACCAAGATGTACATACGCAACGAGGACGATGCGTTGCTTGAGTTCTTCGTTTTCAAGTCGCCGAACCCTCGCTTCTTCTCAGAGAAATAGGGGATAGGGGAGAAGCGTAGAACCAGCTGAGCCATTGAACGATGTGCAAGAGACGGATGTCCGCCGAAGTCGCGTGGCATCCGTCTTGATGCTATTAATATTAAGTAGTGCGTCATGTAAGCGAGGAGAGCACCGCCGCTTTGGTGACTATACCCAGAAGATTTCCCACCGGCCCCACGACCGCTATTGGAAACCTAGCGCGGGCGGCAATGGGTATGAGGTCCGCTATAGGCGTGTTTGGATCGGTGATGATGATGTCCTTTTCGAGGACATCATCTATCGACAGGTTATTTGACCTTGCGTTCATCGCCGAGTCCAGCGTCACTATCCCTGCGAGGTCCATGTTGTCCCCGACGACGAATACGCTCGATATGCTATTGGACTTCATCTCCTTCAACGCGACATTGGGCCCGTCGCTGAGCTTCACGAGGGAAGCCGGTGTTATCATCACGTTCTTCGCAAGCAGCACCTTCGAACGGTCGATGTCCTTGACGAACTGCTCTATGTACTCATCGCCGGGATTTGAGAGGATCTCCTCCGGCGTACCTGTCCTGACGACTTTGCCGTCCTTCATGATCGCCACCTGGTCACCTAGTTTAAAAGCTTCGTTTATGTCATGTGTTATGAAGACGATCGTCTTCTTCACCTTCTTCTGGATACCTAGAAGTTCAAATTGCATGTCCCTTCTTACTATGGGATCCAACGCTGAGAAAGGTTCGTCCATGAGCAGCACCTCAGGATCGTTCGCAAGGGCCCGCGCAAGGCCTACTCGCTGCTTCATCCCGCCGCTCAAAGATGATATGGGCTGGTGCTCCCAGCCTGATAATCCGACCATGCCTATCATCTCCATCGCCCTGTCCACCCTAAGGTCTTTACGCACGCCCTTCACTTCAAGTCCATAGCAGACGTTTCCCAGGACGTCCTTGTGGCCCATGAGCCCGAAGCTCTGGAAGACCATAGATACCTTGTTCCTTCTGTATTCTATGAGGTTCCTCCCCTTGAGGTCCGATATATCCTCGCCCTCGTACAGTAACGATCCGGCTGTCGGCCTGAGCAGGAGGTTCATCAGCCTGACGAGCGTGGATTTCCCGCTTCCAGAAAGCCCGATTATCACGAAAGTCCTTCCCCTTTGGATATCGAGCGAGACGTCGTATACCCCGACGGTAGAGCCCAGCTTCTTGAAAACGGCGTTCTTATCCATGCCCTCGCGCATGAACTTCATGGCCGCCTGCGGGGAGTATCCGAATATCTTCGTGAGCCCTCGTGTAGAGATGATCGGTGTGTTCATTCGTTCCTCTCCTTAAGCTTCTCGTCGGCCTTGAACCAGCCCTGGGTAAGCCTGTCCAGCAAGACCGCTAGTATCACTATCGCGATGCCCGACTTTAGCCCTCGGCCTATCTCCAACCTGTTTATGCCGATTATGACCTCGTAACCGAGACCTTTGACGCCTATCATCGCGCAGGTGACCACCATGGCCATCGCCATCATAAGTGTCTGGTTCACTCCGGTCATAATGGTGGGGAGCGCAAGGGGTATCTGCACTTTGAAGAGCACCTGGGCTTTGGTCGAGCCGAAAGACAATGCCGCCTCGACGACCTCCTTGTCGACCTGCCTTATCCCATGGCAGGTCAGCCTTATCACAGGTGGGACGGCGTATATGGTCGTGGCGATGACACCAGGCACCTTTCCGAGCCCGAAGAACATGACGGCGGGTATGAGGTATACGAAAGTAGGCATGGTCTGCATGGCGTCAAGCAAAGGCTTGACGACCGATTCCGCACGACCGCTGCCTGCCACCAATATGCCTATCGGCAGCCCGATTATGAGGGATATTAGGACTGATGCAAGGACGAGGCCCAAGGTGATGGTCATGAGTTCCCAGAGGCCGAGCAGACCTACTATGAAGAGCATAGAAGCGTACATCATCCCCTGGCGTGCCCTCTTTGTCAGTCTCCAGCCGAGCAAGAACACAATACCCAACATAACCCACCAAGGTATCAAGCTCACGACCGATTGGATGGAGTTCACGAAACCGAGCAGGACGTCTCCAATGACGGAGAACAACGGTGCCCATGCCCTGCTCAAATATGCCACCGCATCATCGACGACACGCCCTATGTCGATCGTAAGCGCTTGGGGGAACGTCAATAGCCAACTTAATGATCCCATGCTGCACTACGCCCCGATCATAAAGCGGCCTTGACGGCTTTTACTGCCTTGTCGTCAAGCCAGCCGGTCCAAACGTCCTCGTATTCCCTCAAGAACCATTTCGCGGCATCTTCCATGGAGGCTCTGGCATCCGCTATATAGGCGAGCGCCTTGGAGGTTATCTCCGACGAGGTGTGGTACTTCTTCAAGAATTCGACGACATCGGGCGCCTTATCATAGGTCTTCGTGCTTATGCACACGGTGCATGGAACGGCGGGGAACTCGCATCTTCCATCCATGAACAAGTCAGGATCGTATGGCGCGTCTTTTAGCAAGACGAGGTCGTACTTGCCCGTAAGCCAGGTCGGCTCCCAGTAATAGCCTACTATAGGCTCTGCTTTTTCGTAGGCCGAAGCGAACGCAGCGGCCATCGCGGCATCAGATCCGGGGCTGAAGTAGATGTACTCATCCGAAAGCCCGTAATACTCATACTTCCTGTATACGATCTCATCGACCTGCCAGCCGGGTATGGCGCCGTAGATGCGCCCTTTACTTGGAGTCTCCGTGTCCTTGAAGACCGACTTCAGTCCTTTCAGTTCCGAAACATACTCGAGCCCAGGCGCCAGGGGCTCGATGCCTCTTTCCTCGTCCCCTTCGATTACGTAGCGGGGGACATAGAACCCTTGCGCATTATCGTCGAAGTTGATCCCCAGCTCGATTATCTTTCCGTCCGCCACATCGGCGTCATAGAAAGCCAGGTTGTCCGTCCACATCTCCATGAACACGTCTACCTCGCCGCTTAAAAGTGCGGTGTAAGTAACGGATGTCGATCCGCTCACTTCTTCGACTCCGTATCCAAGGGCGTTTTCGACAATGAACATGGCTACGGCATTATGGAATCGCACGCTGTCCCATCCCTGTTCGGCGAAGACGATGACCGGCTTCTCCTTTTTTGCGACGTTGCCGCCTGTACATCCGGCTATCGCCGTTAATGAAAACACGGCCGCGAATATGACAAGAAGCCTAGTTACTTTCTTCATAATTTATCGACCTCCCACAGAATACCGACAACTTATAAAAGATATACAAGTTGTCTGTTGCGGAATAATGATATTACATAGACCGTGGAAAAGTCAAAAGCCGGGGTACCCCGGCTCATAAGGCGATATTCTTAATGTATCAGCCCTCAGTGATAAGTTTAAGCACCCTGTCGGGAGCTTCCTTGTCCCCGATCACCAGGACGATGTCGTGCGGCTGGAACGATGCGTAAGGGCCGGGGGAGATGATGATCTTGCCTTCTCTTTTTATGCCCACGATGGTGGCCCTAGTCTGTTGCCAGAACCTCAGGTCCGTGACGGACCTTCCTATGATGGGAGCACCTTCCGGAACGTCTATTTCCACGGCGTGGACCGGGCTGATGTTCCTGAACCTTTCGCTAAGGTCGCATACGTCATCTATAAGCGAGGTCAGCTTGACGTCAAGTTCTTCCCTTTTCTTCAGCAGGGAGACGATCTCGTTCCTCCTAGACCTCATGTCCTTGCCTATGTTATAGCGTTCGATGAAACCTACTGCGTTGGGCCTTGAAGTCACCTTCACCCCGCTGCTTGCGTAGACCTTCACTATCTCCATGTCCTGGAGGATCCTAAGGGACCTCCTGATGGTCTCGGGGGATACCTTGTACTCACCGGCAAGTATGGACCTGCCGCTCAGTCTGGTGCCCTCCTTGATCTCGCCTTTGGAGATGCGGATCGCTATGTCCAGGGCTATTTGTGAATATATGGGCGATTCTACGTTTTCCATATGTCGGCTCCTCGTAAACTTCCTTAATTGATTATACTCTATGGCGCTTCGGACGTTATCCATCAGGCCCATTTTGATCAGCTGCATCGGCCAATTTCACGAAATAGCCCCAAGGGACACTTTCGAAAACGCAGGATCGGTATTGACGTTTCAGTCTACCCGGGGCGCGATCGCGTCCTCGATCGCCTTAAGAATGGTGTAGCTGCTCCAAGTCGCCCCGCTGATAGTATCAACATCTAAAGACTGCGATTCGATAACCTTCCCGGTTATCTCCTCGGCTTTCTTGCCCTTTCCGTTCACGTGCTCTTTTATGTCGATCGATATGATCCTCCCGGCCTCGACCTTGACGGTCAAGCTTACTTTCACCGGTGTTATCTTGGCCTCGCCATCGTATTCACCGTCAGGGATAGAGGATAGGTTCATCTTGGTGAACTGCAATCCTTCCGGCCTTAGGCTGGACAAATAGGCATATCCTGCCAAACCTGCCAGGACCAAGGCTAACATGACCATCGCGAAGATCCTCATCGCCTTCATGCCGATACCTTCTTTCACAATAGGTCGTCCTGTTATCCCATATCGAACTGGCAGCTGTACTCCGGTTCCATGCTAAGGTTCGTACCAGACAGGTCTGTCAAGCTTAAAGCCGCCGAAATCCTCTACCACCGACTTGGAGTACTCCATCATAATATCCACTTGGTCCTTTCCGAAAGGCATCGCCCAGATCGGCGAATACATGACGATATCGGCGAGATAGAGCTTTAAAAGACGCCAGAATACGTCTTCCGGTTCTCCGTCGAAATAGGAACGGATCTGTCCGTTTACGAAATTTACGCTCAAGGGCCTTGCGAATACCGCGGCCCTGTGGAACTCCTCGAACGGGTCCCCGAAGTCGCATCTGTCGAAATCGACTATGCCGAGCCTGCCGTCTCTTCCCAAAATCATGTTACCGGGATGGTAGTCCCCATGTTGGGGTAGGGAAGGCCTTCCAGTCAGCAACCCTAGGTTATCGTTGATGCATGATAGGGCCGGTTCCGTCCAGGGCAGCGAAAGCCCGGACTCTGAATATGCCTTTATATGCCTCTCGAGCTTCCGCAGCATCCTGTAGCTCCAGTCGTGTTCGGGCTTTGTGAAGCTGCCTGCGTGTATGCTTTTTAGGATCCCTCCGGCTTCCTCGCCGATAGTACGCTGCGAAGATACATCCATCCCGCTGAGTACGTCGTCAAGGGGTATTCCTTCGAGCCACGTCTGCAGGACGAATGTGGAACCGTCAGCTAGTGAACCGGTCTCGACAGGTTCTGGGACCCTAACTCCGCCGAAGGAGGCTGCGAGCATGGCGTAAGCCGTCTCTGCGCGCCGTACGGCTCCGACTGAGCGGGAGATCCTAAGCAAGAACCTTCTGCCGTCCTGGTCTTCCAGCAGGTATTTCTCGTCCGGCGACCAACCCTTCTTTATGAAGCCTGCCACACGGCAGGCCGAGAAACGTACCGATATCCTATGTGGTATGGCATAGGGCAAGCCTTTTCTTCCGCTACTCTCGGCCATCGGATTATCTCTAGCTCCTACTGTCAATTGCTCTCCCTGGTCAGGGCAACCTCGATCGCCTTGATTATCGCCTTGCTGCTCCATGTCGCCCTGCTGACTACGTCAACACCCAGCGATTGTCTCTTTATGATCTCATCTACTATCTTCTCGGCCGGTTTGCCCATCACGGTGTCGTGCTTAGCTATCTTAATTTCCGAAACTATCCCGTCCTCTACGTGGACTACGACTTCCGCCGACACGGGACCGAGCACATAGGCGCCTTTATAGGTACCGTCGGCAAGCGACGAGAAGTCTACGTCATGGATCGTTACCGAAGGCACCTTCATGCTGCTAATCGCCAGGTAACCTCCAGCGAACAGCACCAGTAGCGTGATGACTATACGTATGGTGAGTCTCCTGCCCAATGCCGCACTTCCTTCCGGTTGTCTGTGCTAAGGTGGCGAAAAATCAACGGAAAAGGACTGGCTATCGCCTACGTGTGAAAAGAACCTGACCAAGAATGATTATATAAGCTGAAGCGCCATATGCCAAATCATTTACTGGATAAAATGCATATTTTCATTCAATACGAGCAATTAAAAGTACAAATATGGAAATAACTGTATGGCAACGGAACTTGAAACAAGCCATCGACCTTGTTCGGCATCCGTATCTTCATCGGCATTACCAATAAGTGGATGAAGCCTGGAACGGCTGCACCCCCACAGGCGCCTTAGTAGGGATTCTTCCTTCTGAATAAGGCGTACGCGAGGACGATGAGGGCGGCGTTGTAGAGGAAACCGATTACGACGTAAGACGCGAAACTTAGGTTCATCTTAGCAAGGCCCGCCGATATCGCAGGTTCGAGGGCTAACCGTTGCACTGCCTTCGTAACCCAATGGCCCGGCGCGAAAGCGAAGAACCATTCCTTAGCGTCCTTGAAGAAGAAACCTACGATGGGGAATACCATGAGGAAGCCCGAAGCCTTCATGGCGACGAATCCTTCCACCTTGTTCTTTGCGAAGGAGTTCATCACGAAGGCCGTGATCGGCACCTGCATCGAAGAAAGGAGCGAAACCACCGCCATCTGGTAAAACCGCATGTCGAAGGCGCCGGATATCCAGATGATCATCATGCCGCCGACGAAAGCCATCGCGGATATTACGGCGACCTTCAGCCATATGTACTTCCATACCGGCACGGGAGAGATCTGGATCGAGTACATGACCAGGTCGTCCCTGTCATCAAGGAGGGACATGCCGGCGATCGAGCCGAACAGCATGCCGGTTAGTATAACGAGCAGCATTGCACTCAGATCGAGGGCTATGCCCTTCACTATGCCCCTCGCTATCAGGTACCTGACGACCAGCCCCATGAGCATGGGATAGAAGAACAACATCTGTGTCATCTTCTCGCGCAGCATGTTCTTGAATTCGTGCCTAAGCATCGTCTTGAGCATCGCTACACCCCCATTTCCCTCATCATGTACTCGGCGAAACGAGGCTTGACGGCGAAGAAATACAACAACAGCGTAAGTGCCGTGATATAGAGGTATCCGAAGACGATCTTCCAGGGCTCCACTCCTGGCCCGAAGCCTGCCCTCATGAGGTTTGCCGACGTCTCAAGGGGGAGGATGACCAGGAAATCGGCCAGCTTCGGACCGATGACGCCAGTCATCGCCAACACGCTGGGAAACATGAAGACTGTCACATAGAGCATGAAGCCTATGAGCATCGATGTGAAGTTCTTCGCCGAGTAAGCGATCCTGACGCCTATCATCGTATGCAAGGAAGTCACGGCCACCGCCGCGAAGATGACATGGGCATACTTGTAAGTCACGCCCTTGAGCGCATAGAGCGCCAATGATACGAACACGACGGTGAACAGAGAAGTGGCTATGCTCGTCACGAGTTTTGCCGTCACGTACTCGTCGCTACTGGCCGGTGTAACCATGATCGAGTTCACCGTATGCTCCTTCTTTTCGTAGAATAGCGTCGCTCCCACGAGAAGGGAGGTCATCATGGTGCTGTCGAGCAGGAAGATGAAAGGCATGACGCCAAGCACCATGGCATCGTCGATGAACGATGCCATGAGCACGTAGAACAATGAAACGACAAAGCTGGCGGCGAACAGGTTGTACCTGTTGAGCCTTACGAACTCTCCTCTTATGAGGGCCCTAAGCCTGCTGTTCATGCAGGGCCACCCCCGTAACCTTTATGAAGATCTCCTCCAAGGTCGTCTCGCCGCTGTGTATGGTCTCGATCTGCTTCTCACGTACCATCTTGGCGAAATCCTCGCCCTTGAGCGCGTCCATCGAGAACTCGGATGATTTCAGCAGCCCGTTCTCCCTGTACTCTACAGTCACTACCTTCTTTCCGTATTTGAGCTTGAGGTTCCTGGGCGTGTCCTCTTCGTGTATGCGCCCGTTGATTATGAAGCCGACCCTGTCGCAAAGCTGGTCAACGTCGCTCATGATATGGCTTGCCAAAAAGACGGTGCCTCCCGCCTGCTTGAACTCAAGGATCATGTCCTTCATTATCCTGGCGTTCAAAGGGTCGATACCGTTAGTCGGCTCGTCGAGGAACAAGACCTTAGGGCCGTTGATCAGGGCCCTTACGAAATTCAGCCTGATCTTCATGCCCTTCGAGTACTCTCCCGCCTTCCTGTCGCGGTCATCCCATAGGCCGACCCTCTTCATGAGGGGTTCTACATCGACGGTCCTCTTGTAGAGCCTCCTGAAGAAGTCGAGGTTCTCCATGGCGGTGAGCTTCGAGAAAGATATCGGCATCTCGAAACTCACGCCTATGTCTTCGTAGAAACTGTTATCGTACGCCCTAAGCGGCTTGTCTTTGTAAGTGATCGCACCTTTGTAGTCCTTTATCAGCTTTATCAGGATCTTCTGCGTTGTGCTCTTCCCGGCTCCGGAGGGGCCGAGCAAGCCGTAGATCTCGCCGTCCTTCACCTCGAAGCTGAGCTTGTCCACGGCCTTCTTGGCATTGCCCGGATAGGAATACTCGAGCGAATCAACCTTGAACAACCTGGATCCCCCCTTAAGGCCCCTGTTCATCTGGGCAGAAAGCTATTCGCGGTAAAAAATCGAAATAGTAAGCCCTGTCACTAAGCTTTGACGTACCTTAGGATATTGCCGTCGAAGGTCCTCTCTAGCTTGCCGAGATTGCGAAGATACGTAATGTAGGACCTGATGGTGGAACCGGCCAGCGCATACTGGCTCATATCGAGGCGAAGAGCGTAATGGTCGTAGACGTGTTTCAACACGCCGTCCGAAGATGAAGGGCCCTTACACGCATCCAGGACCAAGTCAGCTATCTCGTGGACCTTGTCGCGGTTGATCTTGGCCAGTTCGTTCACATCTGAGGCCGGCTCGGCATGGGAGGGTACGTACAGCGCGCACCCTAAGGTGGGGAGCATGTCCAACGTATCCAGGAACGCCGCCACATCGTAGATGAACACGATATGGTACTTCTCTATCACCTGGCGCGAGAACACGCTGTCGGCCGCGAACAGGACCTTATCGCTCGTCAGGTAGCCATGCATGCCGAAATAGTGTCCCGGCAGCGCAATGGGCGTTATCCCTTCCGGGAGGGACGACAGGCCGTCCCTTTCGGCCTTTGACGGCCTAGCGACGAAGAACTTGCCCAATAGCTCCGGAGGAGGCATCCCGCCGTACAGGACCGCAGGCTCAAGGTATGGGTGCTCGAGGAATGCGGCTTCGACCGGCGGTGCCATTACCGCGCAAGACGTCCTTTCCTGCAGGAAGCGGTTTCCTCCGCAATGGTCGGCGTTCGAATGAGTGTTCACTATCGCCTTGAGGCTCATGCCGGCGGAGCCGAGGCATGACAGGAGCCTTCTTCCGGATTCTTTGTCGTTCCCGCTGTCGATGAGATATGCCTCCGAACCACCTGCCGTATAGAGCCCTACATTCGTACTCCCCGGGAAGTAGTAGGTGCTTTCAGCCAAGCGAACCATCTCAAGGCCCATATCCTGCCTCCGTCATCCATTCCTACCGCCCGTTACGGCGGTGTCCTTATTAGCATCCCATTCTTCTTCTAGCATGCCGAATATGCAATCGTCGTACCAGCCCCCGCGCATACGGTAACTCTTCACAAGATGGCCCTCCAGCCTAAAACCGAGCCTTTCCAGCAGCCTGATGGAGCGTACGTTTTCAGGATCCACCGATGCGTGCACCCGGTGCAGCCCCACTTCCTCGAAGAGGTATCCGAGCAGGGCATAGACCGCCTCCGTGGCGTAGCCCATCCCCATGAATGGGGGCGACAACGAGAAGCCTAGCTCGGCTTGCGCCCCGTCCGCGCTCAGTATCACACCCACATCCCCGACTAGCTCGCCGTCTTCCTTTATCGTCAGCGCAAACTGCGTATAGATCGACGGCCGGAAGGGCTCCTCCGTAGAATTCCTTAGGCAGAAGTCCCTTACTTCGGCGAGGCTCCCCGGAAGCCATGCCTGGTATCGGAAGACCTCAGGCAGGTTCCTGTAACGGATGAACTCGGCTGCGTCGCGCTCGTCGAGCAGCCTTATCGCCAGTCTTTCGGTCGATATCCCTTCAAATCGTCTCATGCCGCAAGGACCTCCGTCATACCTTGGTCAATAAAGGGCCGCCTTGCCGAATTTCTCCTCCCAAGCGCTCTTAATGAGCTCCATGTCCACCGTGAATTCCCCGACCGACTGCTCTTCCGGTTTCCTGATGCTTTCGAGTATCTCATAGGTGAAGGCCTTGGCACCGTATAAGTCCCAATCCGCTTTCAAAACAGGGTAGATGCATAGTCCTGATGACTTCGCGAACTCGAACCTGTTCTTCTTGGAAAGGATATCCACTGCGGATTCGAGCAGCACCATGCCATTAACCTGGTTCTTCACCGCTCCGACCCCACCGAATAGCGCCCTTGCCTTATACTCGTCCTTCAAATCCTTCTTCGTCCTGGGTGCTGTCGCCATAGGCCGTACCTCCCGTCCGTCTAGGATCTCCTGTTTCAAGGCGTATCCTCGTCCTACAACCGGTTCTCTTGCCCGCCATGACATGAGGATACCACTCAGAACGGATTAGTGCGGCGGCCCCGTCAGAACGGACGTAATTTTTCGCCATATTCGTTGGCCGAAGGTATCGGCATGGGCTTGTGATGCGAAGACGCTTGCTTGCATCCATGCCTTGCAATCAGCGCGTCGCGAATTCGTATGCCTCCTCCAACCAACGAAGAAGCTCATCGTCCAGATCCGATTCTTCAGTGACGATGATATGGTTCACCCAGCGTCCGGGGTATGGTTCGACGGCTTCGGCCACCCTGGCGCTACAAATCTTCCTGCGGAGGCGGATCGATAGAACGACGTATACATCAGGGCGGCCCCTCACTTTCCTAATCGGCAGCCAGACCCATGCGAACATCTTCCGGTGCCTGAACCCGGCTTGAGTCTTCTTCACCTCGACGGCAACGCCGGGCAAGCTCATAAGAAGGCGTTCTATGCTGCCGTACAGGTCCATGGCACCTGGCATGGACTTGAATACACTTTCGACGTCGGCGCTCAATTCTTCCTCCGTGCAGCATGGTCCGCTACCCTCATGTTGATCCTGGCGATGAGAAGACCCAGCCATGATGAAGGTATCTTCGACTGGCCGAAGTCCCAGCCCTTCCATGCCTGCCAGACGGATTCCGGTATGAAGGCACCTTCGCCGACGGACTTTGAGTTAATCTGCCCAAGCATATCGGAGAACCTCGCGTCGTCCAATGCGGCGGGGTAGTGGGACAGCGCCTCAGTCAAATGCAATATGTCATACCAGATGAAAGGAGCCTTGAGCTTCCTGAAATCAGTTCCCATGTAGAAGATGTAAGGATGGGCCACGAGGCTGCGTTCCCATAAGTCGAGCAGGCAGTTGATCGCGGTAAGTGCTTCTGGTCCGTCGATGTGCTCCTCGAACAAGGACAGCAGCCTGAGCATGTAGAGGTTGACATAAGGGCACGGGTCCTCTTTTCGGCCCGGCCCCCTGAAGGATCCCAGCTCCTTGGAGACCGAACAACCCCAACCGTTCTCCCTTACGATGCCGAGAAGGTAATCTACGCCTTTGCGCACTTGGGGGTCGGACCAACGACCCATCTTGGCAAGGGAGTACAAAAGCACCGGAGCGTCGCACGCAGCCCAGGCCCAGGTCCGTTCCCCGGTGCCGCCGTAATGCTCCGGAATGCAAGTAGGAAGCTGTACGAGGCCCTCAGCCGAAACGTGCTCCATCACTTTCCCCAATATGAACGGCATATTCGAATCGTCCTGCATGACTCCTATGTCGGCTAAAAATGCCAGCTTGTGGAAAGGCTGCTTAGCGCTTTTATGGCTTGACAGCACCTCTCCCGGCCAATCCTTAAGGTCGGTCATCAGTCCTGACACGAGAGGGTGTATGAGCATGGCATCCTTCGCGGCGGCGAGGTCCGGGTCAGAATCAGGCATGCCGATAAGGTACTTCATCGCCGAGTACCTTGTCCACGGTTCTTGGCTAGCGGCCAACCTCAAGGCAACGTCCATCACCGGCCTCCAAGCAAAGCCTTCAGGTACGTTCACATCTCATAACCGCTGTTAATGTCGAAAGGCATGATCAGGCACCGCATGATACGTTTCATGTATCCCCTGAAAAACCACGCCTCCGCTTCGCCGAAGGCCTCGATGGTATCAAAGCGCCAGTAGGAGTAGTACTTAACGCATTTGACTATCCTGGTGAGCTCCCTAGGCGGGAGTCCGATTTCGTCTATCACATGTGAGCGCCTCATGTAGGATATGCCAAGACAGCCGGGCTGTTTACCTTGCTCTTCTACGATCTCGCCTATCAACGCCTCGAACTCGGCTACCCTGTCCGGCCTTACTTGGAACAGCTTGACCTCAGCAAATGCCTTCGACATGCTCCACCTCCCAAAACATTAATAAGCCCAATCATCGTCCCCGGTGGTATCCTTACGGTGCCTTCAGGTCAAATTCCAAGACCGTATGCGCTAAGGGCGCACAAAGCCTTCAATGTCACCCACTTTGACGGAGCACCCTTCTGCTCTATGTCGATGAGCATCTTCCCGTTGAATGAGTTCTCCAGCTTCCAGGTGCCGTCGGAGGCTCTCTTTTCCCTGACGATCTCGATCGCCTCATCCAATCTTGGATCCTTTATGCCCAAGCCTGCGAATATTCCGAGGAGCTCGAGCACGTCAGTGTTGTACATCAGCGGGAAGCCGAACTTGAGCCAGCCTGGCTTAGCGACTTTCCCAAGGTCGTGGCTCATCTTGAATATGTGGTGCTTGAGGAAGTATTCCGCAAGATCTCCGATCTTGGCCTCTATCTGCCTTGTGCGCAGGGAAGGGGGGATTGCAGCAAGGGCCTTGAATGCCTTGGCGACTCCCATATGGCATGAATGCCTTCCCCAGCACATAACGTACCTCTCATATACTTTGCCGATCGGGGGGCCGTTCTCGGCATCGTCCGCACGCTGGTTCCTTACTATCCAATCAAGCGCGTCCACCAACCTCGGGTCTTCGGCGTAGCCCAGCTTGATGAGGCTATAGGCCATGTTGCCGGTAAGGCACGGTATTACCCCGCTCGCAAGCCCCCAGCCGGTCTTCTCGCTTTGCATATGGGAGAAGCCGGCACTTTCCTTATCCTGCGAACGGTCCAGTATGAACTCGCATGCTCTCCTGACCCTACTGTCCTTAGGATCCGCACCCAATTCCGCAAGCACAAGAAGGACCCACGAGGTCCCCTGGTATTTATCCGTATAGAACCTCCTGGGGTCGTCTCCCCAGGTCCCGTCATCGTTCTGCTTGTCGAGGATGGAAGGTACAAGGCCGAAATCCATGATGGCACGCTTCGATTCGACCACCTGTGGATCGTCCATCGGCTTCCCCAATAGGGAGATCAGCGTAAAGAATCTAACCGAAGGATCCTCTTTACCGGTTAGCCAACCTATTACGTCAGACATGAACGTCCCCCCTTTCGGACATCACCATATCCCGGGAAGAAGGCGAGATCCTACCCTTGAAGCATATTCTTCGTAACCTGGCAGCTTCCTTCGTAAGGTCGCATCTTCCAAGCAGGTGCGCAGCACGAAGAGCACAACGGTGGTCATGGCGGGTATCAGAGCCCATAAGGATCCCAGCAAGGTTGGGGTCGCCACATTGTATATGATCATGCCCAGGTATCCAGGATGCCTTACGAACCTGTAGGGCCCGGTATCGCATACGGTCTGCATGCGCTCCGATTGTATCCTCACCGAAGTGGAGAAGAAGTGGTTTGCGGACATCGCCCAGAGGTTGAGCAAGCAACCGAACAGGAACATGAGACCGGAGCATGCGACCAGCCACGAATCGAGCCTTGGGGTCCAGGAGAACCTATGGTCAAGTCCTGCGACCGGAAACGTGCCGAGACTCGATACGATCAGTAATCCGCTCATGAGCCGGTCCCATTTCTCTACGTTCTTCTTGATGCTTCCTCTTTCCGATATCACATCAAGCGGCAACACGAGCGCGCCGATTATGATCACGGCCAGGTAGATAGCCATGTAAAACCACGCGCCGGGCCACATGGGACTTCCTGACGGGATCAGTAGCAGCAGCGCGATTAGCACATAGGTCGATGCGACCTGGAGTATGCGCCTAACAATATTGCGCTTGGTCTCCAGCGGACTTCCCGTCACTTCTCTCATCTTAGCCATGCGTCCACCCCTTCGGTGGCCATAACGGCCCGTACTTGCGGATTATGACGATGCATGACACGCTTGGAAAAGCTCACCCAACATGATGATACATTCTTAAGCACGAAAATTCCCGATACGGCGAATGATTACAAACATGCAGGTTGACATGCGTATTCATAAGTTATAGGCTATTATTGCTGCAAAAATGCTTAGATTGTGGCAAGACACACGCCGCAAAGCGGAAGACCTTCCGTGTTCATACCGTTACGGCCCCTGGACCGATCTTGGAAAGATCATCTAAGGTCTACATAAGCTGCACGGTGACAGAATATCACATACAGAAAGCGGGGCGCATCAAGTGGACTTTCGCAAAGCCTGCCGCACACAAGTTGCCAGCATCTTCATCATAGTGACCATGATGGTCCTATCCACCGTCAGCCTGGGATCCGGACAAAGTGGGGCAGGGCGCAAGCTGAACCTAGATAGGAGCTTCGAAGGGGGCAGCGCGTACAGGACGGAGGATGACATCTACTGGGTCCTCGAGCTTAGCGGATCCTGGCTCCAGATGGGGCGTCAGTACGGCGGTTTGGTGAAAGACGAGCTCAGGCGCTTCCACGATGAGATAACCGCTGATCTCACCTCACGCGGCATGGGATACGAAGCGCAGCTCGCGAACGCGAGAGAGCTTGATGCCACCTTCGGTTGGCCCATCGGCGAGCTTGTGAAGGGGATATCCGAAACATCGGGCCTCAGCGAGGATGAGGTAATCGTGCTCAACGCTAGCATGTGCAATCTCTCCATGGTAGCCATGCAAGTCGAGATGCCCGGGGCATGCAGCGGGATAGCTGCTTGGGGGCCCTTTACGCCGGACGGGGCACTTGTATTTGGAAGGAATTGGGACATAGACAGGAAGAGCATGTCCAGGTATATGGAGTATCTATCCGTTGTGATCTTCAAGCCGGAAACCGGCAATAGCTTCGCCAATGTCCATCCTCTTGGGAACTTGTACCTTGAGACAGGGCTCAATGACAAGGGCATCTTCATTGAGCTAAACAACGGGATGGCGTCTGATCCCAGGTGTGTCGCCGGACTGGAGGATACTGTGTCTGTGTTGGTAACGGTGCTTAACGAGTGCAGCACCGTGAAAGAGGCAGCAGATTATCTAGTAGGTCGACCTGCGGATATGGCGTACATAATCCAGGTGGCTGATGAAAAAGGGTGCGTATCGGTAGAGAGGGCGACGTTCGGAGCGCGAATAAGGCCAGGCGAACAGGAAGGTGTCATCGCTGCTTATAATAATTTCATACTTCCATACCCTGAGGAATGGGCGGGTAGGGTAGCGGATCCACCGGCGACTAAAGAAGATCCTAGGTATGAGAATCTAATCGAGCTGGCAAATTCAGACCGCTTCTTCAAGCATCTGGATGTAGACGGCATGAAGAAGTTGATGGACATCGGGGTAGGCGAGGGCGGGGCGGTGCATGGAGGGACCGTGCTGCAAGTTATCGCTTCGCCAAAACAGATGTCATTATGGATCCGAGGCTTGGATTATTCCGATTGGCAGGAAGTACGGCTGGAAGGGCTCCTCAGTAGGAACTGAGGCCGCGTGCCCAGCTGGATAATAGGTGATACGGGACATAGCGCTCCTAAGCGCGCAACAATCGAGGCAACATCTACGAAGGGATGTCCGATACGAGATGTCCCTTTTACTATTTCTAAAGATTTGGTTTTAAGCTACATTCTCTAGTGATCGGAAGGCAGTGGCGTCTTGTGCATCAAGCTATATGTCCATCGACATCTCGTGCTGGCTGACGAACGGATTAGCTCCCAGGCTTTTTAAGAAGCTCAGGGCCGAGACGCACCGGCTGTCCACGTTGATCATCTTCATACGCCTGCTCTTAGTGTTTGCGGTCAGATATGCCACGATGCTCCTTCCCACGCCCTTGCCCCTATATTCTTTATCTACGGCGATTTGCGGCACGTCCCCGGTTTCCTTGTCCACAATCCCATAGCCCACGAAGGTGTCGCAGACCTTGACGGCACAGAAGCAGAACCTGTTGGGAACCGCATTCACCGAATCCACCGAGTTCTGCCATGATGGTTCGAAATCCCAGAAACGCCTGAATACACTCCAATCGTCAGCATCAGGCAACGCCAAGGGGATTACCTCGTATCCTGTAGGTTGATGATCATAACGGCCATCCAGCACAAAGCACTCGAGATCCCTTAAGACTTCGAAACCCTGCTTAATATAGAGCTCAAGCGCGGATGTATTGGTTTTGATTACCTCCAACAGGCATTTCTCGACTCCCATGCCTTTGAGCAGCTGCTTTGCGTAAGTGAACATCGCGCTGGTCAATCCTTTCCTCCTGTGTTCCGGTACTACGGCAGTGCCTGAGTCGTATGCAGTGAGCATTCCTCCATGACGCCTTATGCCGTTAAGGAAGAAACCGACCAGCATGCCGTCCTTAATTGTTCCGACTGAAGCTTCGGGGGCATAACCGTTCCTCTTTAGGAGGCACTCGAACATCTCAGGCGACATATCCGTGCTGACTTGATAATCGGAGAAGGCATAAGTAAAAACCCTATGAAGATCAATAATGTCGACCTTTTCGAGAGTCTGGCATGTGTACATCCTTGCACGACCTCCGCTTTTTACTTGAACTAAAGAAAAATCAGATCGTTAGCGTTAGAAACTGGTCATTCTTTTATCGTAATGGTCCAGGCATCAAATTCGACGAGCCCTTCTTTTCTCATCTTGCCTAGTTCTCTGCCGAGCGAGGATCTGGGGACTCCCAACCTTTCGGCAAGCTCTTTCTTTGACAAGGCGAGTTTTATCACATCGCTTCCTTGCCTGTACCGCTCCGATTTCAAGAAGTCGAAGATGCACTGCCTGATCGTCTTTCTAGATATCGTGTTTAGCTTCTCGGTCATGATGATCGTCTTGTCGGAGATCACCTGGAAAAAGCCCAGCATGAAGTTCGTGCTCTTGCGGCATAGGGCCAAGGTTAATTCCCTGGATAACCTTATTATCGTAGTATCTGCCGATGCGGTGACGGTCATCGGGTATACGTTCTTGTTTGAGAATAATAGATTTGCCCCGATCATGTCGCCACCGATGAATGTATCGATCGTCAGTACGTTGCCGTTCATATCTATGTTCTGTACTATTACCTTTCCTTCCAGGATGATCTCCAAGTATTGGCAGATTTCGTTTTGCAAGTGGATGATCTCGCCTTTGCCGAATCTCTTTATTTCGTACAGGGATGAGTCGAAAAGGCCCGTCAGCTCAACTTCCGAGAAGTCCCGGAAGGAATCCAAACGTGACAGGACGGCAACGGCTCGTTTCAGGTTGTTTTGCCTTGATATCCTAATCACCTCTAATTGGTTACATCGGTTACTTTTCTTTGCCGTAATCTTGAGTATATTACTATAGAACGGCTTTGGTATATGTCGTCCGTCCTAAGTGACTGAGTAATCTTCCCGCGAAGAACCGGTAACGGTCGAGGACCCAAGCTAGAGGGCATACCGAACGGTACCCGGGCTAGGGTACTTATGTGGTCGCCATTGTTTATCCGCTATCAGCTCACCTTGTTGATGAGAGGGATGCTGACATTCGAT
Source organism: Bacillota bacterium (assembly GCA_029565935.1). Classification (GTDB taxonomy): domain Bacteria; phylum Bacillota; class DTU025; order DTU025; family MWDF01; genus MWDF01. The sequence goes on from JAKQNF010000001.1 coordinate 28,063, forward strand.
GACTGATCGGCGACTTGGCGGAGACTACACAGTCAGAGATTATCGGAGGTATAGATGATGAGGAAGAACATCCAAAGAACCATCCAGATTGCTTTCCTTGCGCTTTTCGCGATCTTGTTGATAAAGGGGAAGGTACAGGCCTGGATGGGCCTCCTATTGCTAGGCATAGCAGCCTCTTTCATCTTCGGCCGCGTATATTGCGGTTGGGTATGCTCGATAAACACAGTATTAGCCGGCATCACATGGATAAAGAAGAAGCTGCGCCTTAAGAGCTTACCGATACCTAAGTTCCTGTTAAAATCCTGGGTTCGTTATCTGATGCTGGGTCTTTTCGTCGCCGTTTTTGCGTTCACGGCCGCAACCGGCAAGAGGCTGCCCGTACTTCCCGTACTATTCGTAATCGGGATTCTGATTACTTTAGTTTATCCCGAGGAGCTATGGCACCGTTACCTGTGCCCTTACGGGACCATGCTGAAAACGTCCTCCTCAAGCGCAAAGCGCGGCATGCACATAGATGAAGGCCTGTGCAATAACTGTGGTGCCTGCAGGCGGGTCTGTCCGGCGAAGGCGGTGGATGATACCGGGAAAAAACACAGGATCGAAATGTCTGACTGCCTCGTATGTATGGAATGCGAGGCGAATTGCAAAAGTTCGGCGATAGGCTATAAGTAAGCAGGAAAATATAAAGCAGGGCGCCTATCAGCTTTGTCCGTCATCTGGAAGTATGCTGCAACACGGCAAAGGCCGGCCTTGTTTCAATGGAACACAATGAATGTTAAGGCATAGCGGCTTCGTTATGTAGAAGCCGCCATGCCTGACGGTTATCCGTCATGCTTCTTTGAGGAGATATTGTGCCATAGTAGGAAGCCTAATGCCATGATGAAGTAGAATACGCCGTACCAGGTGACTAAATCTACTTGTGAGCCGGTGAATGATTGTCCGGGAAAATTCAGCATGAAGTGTATCCATACAGGGACTAAAAGATTCCTGCAATGGTGATAGGCGATTCCGATCACGAAACCTAGGGACGCGATGCATATGACAAAGAATATGATGTACCTAACGAGCACAGCTCCACTGTATCCGGTACCGACGAACCATATCGGCGCATGCCATAATGACCAAATAATGCCCACAATCATTGAGCCTCTGACAGGACCTGCCTTCTCTTCGATCGCCTGTTGCAGATAACCTCTCCAGCCTGTCTCCTCTCCAGCCGGTCCTTGAAAAAGGATGAAGAATAAAGCTGGCATGAGCGCACTGGACGAAAGATCGAGCATGTCCATAAAAAAAAGTCCCTTCTGCTGGGACACTATGTAGACGCTGGCCGCATAGATCAGCAGTTGTATGAGGGTAGTCGAAGCCAACAGGCGGAAATCCAGCTTGACGCTGAATGCCTTCCTGTAGAACCCCCTTATAGTGTCTCCAGGATAGAGCTTCTTGAACATAAGCAGGAACACGTACGTAGGAGTCCATGCGGTCACGACAATCAGCCATTTCATGGCCAATGGTGTACCATGGAACAACATGGTGGCAATGGCACCGAAAACGAAGAGCAGCAGACAGAAAAGCGCATAGGTGTAAACCACGTACTTCAATGTATAATCCTTGGTCTTACTCGCCTCGATCATCAAGATAGCCTCCCTTACAACGGAAAGAGCATCAAACACAGACCTTCAGATACTGAGGTGAATTGCCCTAAGGTGAACACCATTCCTTAGTAGCGATGTAGCGTTTTATTTGTCTTGGTTCGGGCCTCTGGTTTTACATAAGAGTATTTGCCAACAAGCTCCCAGCGTTAAGTTCGAAGATGGGAGCAGTGGTGCCATATAGTGAGCTATTCAATGTTTAGCTAAGTTATCCTGCGTTAACGCTCGGGATATTCACAAATTTAATCCCCACCTGCGCTTCTTCCATCAGAGATGATAGCTTCTAATAACACGATATGCCTTAGTTCTGCCTACTTGATCCACCAAAGGAAATAAAATGAGATCAAGCAACGCAACTACTTCGACGTGGTAAGAGGCCATAATTGATACCCTACGAACCGCCTGTCATTTGGGGGCCTATAAACTGTAATTCTGGCTTTCGGGGCAGGTTAATCAGCACTAAATCTGAAGCTTATCAATGATTTACGGGGGAAGTCATACTGTAGCACTTTCCAAGAACCTAATGGTTTTGCATTCACAGTTTAATTGAGCCATGATCCCATAAGGTATGATGGCAATTGGTTTTGCATGACCAAAATTGACATTGTAGAAGATGGGTAGCGATTCAATTTTCTCTTCGAATGAAACGACTTGAATTATGGCCGATTTATACTCTTCGTAATAGGTTTCATCTTTAGGCTTTCCAACGATGATGCCTTTTATAACGCTCAAAATCCCTTGTGCTGCGAGATTCCTGAAAGTCCACTTAATGAATTCCGGAGATGGTTTATCCTCACTGGTTTCAATGAAGAGTATGGCCCCATTCCATTCCTCAAGCGAAGGCCATATCTCCGTTCCGTTCGCCATTAAGAATACATCGATGCACCCACCTAGCAGATGTCCTTCTGTGCATCCACTCCCATGTATGATTTCGTAACCACGCCCGTTTTCTTTCATTTTATGCGGTGTACTCACGTTTTTCTCATCCCATAGAATATGGTCGTCCGACCATTCGGGGCTCGGAATTAGTGAATAATCCGTTGATACGCTGAACAATATGTCTTTTACGGCTGATTTTGTATAGTCAAACATTTTCACATATTCGCTAAATTCGCACATTATTGTCGGGCCGTAGAAAGAAACGAGCCCGGCCTTATACATCATTAGATGATTTATCGTGCTATCTGAATACCCCATGAATATCTTCGGATTGCTCCTAATGACATCAAAATCTACATATGGTAACGTGCGTATAGTATCGTCTCCGCCTATAGAACTGAAAATTGCGGATATCGATTTATCTCTAAAGGCATCCATCAAGTCCTTGGCACGAAGTTCTGGGTGCTTTGCCACGAAATCACTACCCAGCAACGCATGTGGCATAGCTACAACTTCAAGTCCAAAATCGTCTACCAGTCTTCTTTTGGCAATATCAAATTTGTGTATGAATTGCGCATCACCCAACCCGCCCCATGATAAGCTGACAATAGCTACTCTATCCCCGCGCTTTAACCTTTTTGGCTTAATCACTTAAGCACCTTCTTTCTCCTTACCATATGGATTATCTAGTAAGGACAGTTCTCTAGTAGAATTCCGGCTGTGATAATTCTATGTACGCAACTCGGCAAATGCCGCTTACTTCTTCATCTTACTTGAAAATGACACAATCGATATGCCGTTAACGCAGAGATATGATTGAACAATCCATGGACATCGAAATACTCTAGTAGAGCCGACGAAGGTATTGCGAGAGGAAGCAGATAAGGGGGGTGGGGCAGTGGTAAAGAGCTACGGCCGGCCTCAGACGGAAGTACTTTTCCTTGTGGATCGAATCTGTGTTAAGGAGATCGTTCGTCGTACTATCTTCGATAGTAAAACCCGGTTTCATGCGAGTAAGTCTCCAATATAGATTGTTTGATACATTCAAGCTGCTGTGAAATCCACTAGTAAAACCGTTCGATTCTCAGGTAACAATACGCTGAATTTAAGTAGATAGCACGGCAATCCGTATCCATTGTTCAGTTCAATCGCTAGACAGCATCGATAAGCGAGTTCATCCTTTCCCGAGGAATTCTCACTTACGTAAGCAATCAGGCGTTATGAGAAAGCTCATCGAATATTCGAGTGGCTGTGAATAAAGAACTCCTCCTGACTTGGCTGGTATTTCTTCTCCAGGTTTTCCAAACCCTCATCAAAGCGCACAGCTTCCTGTTCATCTATGTCGAATACAGGACTTTGGTAATAAACCCATCTTCTTCCGTCCAATACATTCGGCTTAAGCTCTTTAACCAGCATCGCTGCCGGGTATGTCCCATTTTCTAGACAGACGTTGTACTTCTTGCAGCTCTTGAAACCGCGGCTAACATAATTATTTGGATTCCCGAATATCACTATTACATCATAATCAAGCGCGGCTGCTTGTTGAAAGGAATACTCCATTAGTTTCTTTCCATACCCCTTTCTCTGATATTCAGGTAAAATGCAAACGGGTCCAAAGGTAAGGATGTTTTTTTCTTCCCCGGACTCGTCGACTAGTCTTGTTTTCGTATACATGATATTTCCGATAATCTGATTATCGACTTCAATCACCAGGTCCAACTCCGGCAGAAAGTCCTCGTGGGATCGCATAACATGAACTAAATAGTGCTCTACGCACCCAGGAACGTGCAAATTCCAGAAGGATCTCCTCGTAATATCTTCTACTCTCTCATAATCAGCTTCTTCTTCATTTCTAATCCTAATCATTTGGAAACCTCCGATAATCTTACAAACTCATCCTTTTACCGCCAGCTCTTGCCAACTTACGCAGCCTTACGTATTCATCTACAGATATATTTATTGATCGCCGAAACAATCTCTGAAAATAGTATGGCGATAAAGCCGCCACATTTGCGAGAGAATCGCTTCTTACGTCCCCTCATAAGTTTTCTTCAATGTAATTCAAAGGGTCTTGTATCGCTCTCCACGCACTCATGTTACGCCTCCTAAACAATAGGATGGCACGATTATGGCTTAACAGCTTGTCGCAAAATGCTCTTTCAACACATACAACGGTAGAATAACAACCCTTATCCGGTTCATCTGCATTCTCGAATATTGAAGAACGACTAGCATTCTAGCTGTTATTAGTGTGGTCTTTACGCAACATTCTTATTTCATAGATTTCCTCTTACTAATAGATCAGCTAACTAGATGGCAACTCAAGTACTATACCCTGCTCAACTTCTCAATAGCATCTTCTTCGGTAGAAACGAAGAGGATATCTCTCCCCTTATTGCATTCATAGATAAAATCATTGAGCGGCTTGCTTGTATAGATCGAGAAGTCACCAACGATCGCGAGCTTAAACTGGTACGTGATGAATTTCTGCAAAATTTCACCAGCGATCCTAGTACTAAGAATAAAGAAGTCCTCAGAGAATGCTTCTTTGCGTATGACAACTGAATGACTTCCGGTTTCGTAATCCACGGACACCATGAAGTCCAATGCGGATTGCACATCCGAAATGCAAATCCCGTCGCCGTCTACAACAGCTATTTCGTTGCCGTTGGCTGAGATTTTCCTAATATTCACGAAAGATCTCCTCCTAATTGATCAGACTTTCGATGATCGATTTATTACCTCACGATAACGGCTCTTCTGCTATGTCACGAAGGTACGACACCTAATCTGCCTTGTTTTATCAAGATTATCAGCTTTGACTTGTTCCTACCGAGTGACGTCATACGATTCTCACACCGGTCTTGCCCTCAAATACCGAGAAGTACTTCATACATCGGTTTTATCACTAGTTTCTGTACCGTCAACATGAAGCTAGAATCAGCGAGTTGCCTACATATAACTAGAATCAACTCTGCTGTAGGTTGAATTCGATCTGCTTCTTCGTCCTTTTGTCTAGTATCCCTCCCGATAGCGCATTCAGAATGAAGCTCTCAATTTCGTCCGTTTTTAGCTTTTTCCTTATTTCCATCAGCACGTTTAGAATGTCGAGCAGTATGGATTTACGCATGGTTTCCTTTACAGCTAGTAGATCGAATGAAATAAGGCAATCAGATATCTTCCCATCTAGCCCCGGCTTGAATTGCGCCACCTTGGCTAGTGATTGGATGCATTGGCGAATTGTGATTGGTTTCTCGTCCTTCAGGAGCGCTAGATACTCGTCAATTGTATCCTCCATTCGGTCCTGTACATCCCACCTGACATTTTCCGCTAAGAGCATAAGCCCGATACTTCTCTGGTAGGAATTATCGCTCTTAAGCCTATCGCGGAAAGCATCCCAGTATGGATAAACATCATTAAGGAATATCGATCTGCCCTGAAGTAGGAGGAATGCTTGATACCGGATGTTGTCGTCTTTCAAGGACAAACACTCTACTAATTGTGAAACGTCATCTTTATCTAGTGCCTTTGACACTTCCTGTATATCGCTCTTGGGAATTGATAGCATCTTCTCTATCGAGATCATCTTTTATTCTCCTGTTTGTAATCATTGAACTGCCTTTTCCTAACATACATCCAACCCGCCCGTATAACCCAAAATAAACTAGAAAAGTTTCAAATCGATAGCATGCGAACCTCTGACATTCATTCTGTACACTCTAGGAGGAGCAGAAGGACTCTTACCTAGGTTCAGCTATAGAAAATCTACCTGTTGAGATTTGCGCTAATGCTAAAGATGTATATGCCTAAAATTAACAGAACAGCTGAAATGATGTAATTGATCCCCGTATTTCTTTTACCCGACCTTCTGGCAATTGGTTTCCAACAGGCAAAAGACATCGCTATTAAGCACGTTAACGCAGAAATTGCGAACCCGTAATACTTTAAAGCGTCATAGTCAGTCTGAATCATTCCTTTTAAGAGGAGCACAAAATAAAAGCTGACTACTAAGCCGAGTACCGGATAAAAGAGCAGATGGTCAAAGTTAATCGGTTCATGTACTGTACAGATTGGTATATTTCTATCAACCTTATCTACAAGAATTCTTGCCAGGGAATCGAAATCTTGTTCAAAAGCATTTATGTATAGTTTTTTACGGTTTCTAAAGAGAATTGAAATTTCCCTGATGTCACCGTTGCTTCGCCTCTTTATCTTGATTGTTTCAATTTCTGACAGGAGATATCTTTCCGATTTATTCCCGATAAGCCTTTCGATTTCCCGATCTGAAAAACGGATTCTCATCCTCATCAATAAGTTTAGATACCGAAAGCTCATAACGCCCAATAAGGAAAATACTATAAAGAAAGGTATATAGAGACTCGACAGTAGTGGGGTGTCTAGTAGTTTGGAGAACAGAAGAGAGCCAACAGACATACTGATTACAAGGACTACATATGCTGCCTTTCTTCGCATAACCTCTTTCCTAGAGACGGTGAACTCCATGTTTCAAACCCCCATTAGTACATTCCATCGTATATTTCGGAATCAGGTAAGCCTAAGAATAATGCTAACAGCAATCATGAACAGTTCAACCCCCTGCTCAATAGTATCTGTCAACAAAACCTGCTCCCCAAAATTCGGTGAAGATGCCAATGTGCATTCTATGATGGCATCCTGATTATTAGCATCATGAAATATTGCAATCTCATCATAGTTTCTACCCCAAAATACAGACTCGTATAGTCTGGATATTTCCTTGTTTCGGGCGGAAAGCCAGACTTCAAAGTGTCCTTTTTCGTGCAGGTAGACTATGGCTATCTTAAGGCCCGTATCTTTTAAGGGCTTTGTTGTTAACGAAAAATATGACATATCCATATAACCCTGGTATATGTTACTTACTTCGTAATGCGGATATTTTTTAATGAAATCAGTGCGCAATTTACCGATGAACTCAAGTATTCCCTTATATGCAAGCTGTATTTCTCCCTGCTGCAAGTGGTAAGTGTAATCGCTTATAAGCTCATTCAGGGTTTTCATACATATCCTCTCCGTCAGATCAAGCAATTTCATCTATGCTGCTCTATCAATCTCGGAAACACCTAAATTCAAAGGATTATACTCTTTTGTCAGAATGGCGTCTTAGAAATTCCTCGGCGTTTTTTGCCACCGCTTTTCGGCGACTTCCTAGTTGCCCTTTAGCAAAATTGATCATCGCAGTTTGATTCTTTGAGAAGTCAAAATAATGCTCAAAGCATTCCAGCACCTGCCCGCACACTATGCAATTGCATTCAGGCGAAGGTTCACCTTTATTCATATAGATGATTTTTGGCACTTCTAATAATCTCCTGGTGATGTAACTTTCCAGTTCAGGCTTGGCAAGTACAATTCTCCATGCGTTGCCAATAGCATTAGCTGCCGTAATCATCTGTGGATCTTGGATTAATGCAAAGTAGTCCTGATAAATTACCCCAAACTTATCTTCATAGTCGACCGCTAAAAGATTGGATAGGGTCAGGATTCCGTCCCATTTGATGAAACTGTTTTTGTGATGGAGCCATTTGGAAATATCCTCAAAGTAGGGATAGATGAGTTCCGGTTTTTGCTCACTCACCATACGAATGATTTTGGTACACACATATTTAATACTGGATGTTTCCGTTAAGACAATCTCAAACAGGGAACTTAAGGTTGTTGTGTTATCAATGGCTTCAGTTATAAATTGGTTCAAGTCAGGTTTTGCTTTTAGACGAGTTATTAGTATTTCTTTATCCAAAATACCCCCGCCTTTCAAATCATTTGTCTAAGTTCATACCATCAAATGCTGATGATAAGGCCAACAATAGCTATGACATTCAATGGTCTCTCAAACAATGATTCTCTCAATGAACAATTATCATTTTATAATGTTGGTTAGCCCACTTCACGGCAATTATTCAACTAACCCAAAATAACCAATACCGACCATACAACCTCGGTTTTTCAAAAACATCTAGATCGACCGCTAGCGCAGCATTGACATCTAAACTGACCACAGCGATTTTTACGCTCCGATTTCGAATTCATAAAAGCAAAAAGGCTGATTTATGAGCCTTTTCAGGCACTCAATCCTTTACCCTTGACATCAATACTACCGTCTCGACGTGCGAAGTGTGGGGGAACATGTCAACAGGCTGCACGGCCCTTACTCCATAGCCTCCCTTGACTAGGAGGGCTGCGTCCCTGGCCATGGTCGCGGGGTCGCATGATATGTAGACTATCCTTTTTGGACCCATTCCTATCAAAGTTGACATGACCTGGGGATCACATCCTGTCCTAGGAGGATCCAGAACTACCGCTGCGGGGCCGAACGCGCGCATTTCGCCGCTTGCCAGGATATCCTCGGATTTTCCAGCCATAAAGCATGCATTCGATATGCCGTTTGAAACGGCACTTTGCCTTGCATCATCTACGGCTTGCACATTTATCTCAATGCCCATCGCCTTAGAGGCCTTCTCGGCGAGCATCAGCGTGATTGTGCCGATGCCGCAATATAGGTCCAGGACAGCCTCTTCCTTGTTGACTGCCGCCAGTTCAACAGCCGTTTTATAGAGCTTCTCGGCCTGTTCCTGGTTTACCTGGAAGAACGAAGAGGGTGAGGCCATGAACGAATGACCGCCGATGTTGTAGCGTATCCTATCAGCTCCGGCTAGAAGCGTATTCCTGCCCTGGAGCACGTCACCGAATCTCCTCCTGCTGTGGCTGTGGTATACGCTGACGATGTGCGGCTGCGCGGACATGAGCGCCTCTGCAAGCTTATTACAGGCCCGGTCCGCAGGTTCGGTCGAGACGAGGATCATCATCATGGAGCCTTCGTCCCCGACCCTCACCACGGCATGTTTGATGGCCTGCTTTAAGTTCGGGTCAGATTCGTTAAGGCTGACCCTCAGCGAGTTGATAGTATCCATGCAGGCCTGGGGGACAACCCTGCATTCCCTAACGTCCACGGAATCATGAGATGAACGCCTCCTGAAACCTATCGCCGTCTTCCTGCCTTCATCGTCTAGCCAGACGCGGAACTCCGCCTTATTCCTGTAGTTGAAAGGCATGTCCATGCCTATAACGGGGCGTACTTCGACCCCCTTGATCCTTCCTATACGCTCCATAGCGTCGGAAACGATATGCCTCTTTAGTTCCAGCTGATAATCATAGCTGGCATGTTGCATATTGCAGCCGCCGCATTCACCGTAGTATGGGCAGAAGGGGATACGCCTCATAGGCGATGGTTCCAAGACTTCGATGGACCGAGCCCTCAAAAAGGACTTCCCGGCCTCGACGATCTCCGCCTTGACGTATTCGTCCGGAAGCGCCCCGTCGACGAACACAGCAATTCCTTCGTGCCTTGCGACACCGCTTCCGTCATGCGCGACTCCGTTTATCCTGAGCTCCAATACCTCTTGCATTTTCTTCCTCCCGTCATCTGCCTGGCAAAAGGATACCACTTCGTCCGCCACGATGCTTCTTTTTCAGTACAGCCTCCTTTTTCATTGACAGGAACGCCCTGCAGGAATATACTCGAAATGTTTCTGACTTAAATAGTAGGATATAGGTGAGGCATTGAAGATCACAGCTAGGACCGAATATGGGATAAGGGCCATGTATGCGCTGGCGAAGGCGAGCGGTTCGGGCCCGTTGTCGATGCGGTCGATAGCCTCGGACCAGCAGATACCGGAGAACTTCCTGGAGCAGATGCTCTCACAGCTAAGGAAGGCAGGGCTCGTTACCGCGACCAGGGGACCCGCGGGCGGGTATGAGCTGGCAAGGGAGCCGGCGCGGATAAGCTTCTCCGATATAGTCGTCGCCCTTGAAGGGCCCGTGGCGCTATGCGATTGCATCGAGACCGAAGGAAGCTGCGACAGGCTGCACAGTTGCCCGGTACACCCGGTCTGGGCGAAGATAGCGGCCGGGCTGAACGACCTGCTCGAGAAATCCACACTGGCTGACATGCTTTAGCATCGAGGAGGAATAGAATGGACAGGATCTACATGGACTACAGCGCGACCTCGCCCCTTAGGAAAGAGGCTCTGGACGCCATGATGCCATACTTGACCGAGAACTTCGGCAACCCTTCGAGCATACACTGGTTCGGAAGGACGGCCAAGAAGGCCATGGAGGAGGCAAGGGCCAGCATCGCTTCGTCCATAGGTGCCGCCGATCCGAGCGAGATAATAATCACGAGCTGCGGATCGGAAGCCGACAACCTCGCCATATGGGGAGTGATGGAGACCTACGGCAAGAAGCACATAATCACGAGCGCCATAGAGCATCATGCCGTCATCGACACTGTGAAGATATTGGCCAAGGAGGGCTATGAGGCTACGTACATCCCCGTAGACGAATACGGGTTGGTGGACCCCGAGGCCGTAAGGAATGCGATAAGGCCGGACACGGGGCTCGTGAGCATCATGCACGGCAACAACGAGATCGGCACGATAGAACCGATCGGCGAGATCGCAGGCATCTGCAAGGAGAAGGGAGTGCTCTTCCATACGGACGCCGTGCAGACGCTCGGGCATATCCCGATCAACGTACAGGCGATCGGAGCGGACCTTCTTAGCTTCGCGGGCCACAAGTTCTACGGCCCCAAGGGCATAGGCGGGCTCTACGTGAGGAAGGGCATAAGGCTCGAGCCGCAGTTGACGGGGGGCGCCCAGGAAAGGAAGAGGCGCGCCGGCACTGAGAACGTAGCCTACATAATAGGGATGGCCAAGGCCCTGGAACTGGCGATAGCCGAGATGCCAGACGAGACGAGGCACCTTACCACCCTTCGAGACAGGCTCATAAAGGGCCTGTTCGAACGGATACCGGAGATAAAGCTTAACGGACATCCGACCAAGAGGCTGCCTGGAAACGTGAACATATCCTACAAGTACGTCGAGGGCGAATCGCTCCTGCTTCACCTCGACATGAACGGGATAGCGGCTTCCAGCGGTTCGGCGTGTACATCCGGCTCGTTGGAGCCTTCGCACGTGCTTATGGCGATAGGCCTGAACCATGAGACCGCGCACGGTTCCGTGAGGATGTCGCTCGGCAAGTACAACACCGAGCAGGACATCGACAAGGTGCTCGAAGTATACCCGGGCATCGTTGCGAAACTAAGGGAGATGTCCCCGCTCTACGTGAAGACCACCTGCGCGAGGAAGGAATTCTGCGACGAGTCCGGCACCTGCTCCGTTAATAAATAAGACCGGGCCGTAAAGACAACGGCTTGGATTTTGAGGTGTTTATGCATGTACACTGACATAGTGATGGACCATCTGACCAATCCCAGGAACATGGGAGAGATCGAGAACGCCGACGGGATCGGCCAGATAGGCAACCCGGTCTGCGGCGACATAATGAGGATAACGATAAGGGTGAAGGACGGGGTGCTCGAGGACATCAAGTTCAAGACCTTCGGCTGTGGTGCTGCGATAGCGACCTCCAGCATCGTAACCCAGATGATGCACGGCAAGACCATAAAGGAGGCTCTCGCGCTGACCAACAAGCACGTTGCCGAGGAGCTCGGCGGCCTTCCGACGAACAAGCTGCATTGCTCCAACCTGGCGGCCGACGCCCTGCACCTTGCCATTAAGGACTACCTGACAAAGAACCCAGGCGCAGTCGAGGGTGTCGATCCTGCGAACATCATCGTGAAGGACGACCACGACGAAGAACAAGGTCCTTCCTGCGGTTCGATCTAAGCCACAGGATGGGCTTGCATTGTTGACACCCGCCACGGCGGGCCATAGAGTATCCTTATGAAGTCAACCAACGGAGGTCCGCGCGATGAAGACATCTGAGCTAAGACAGGCATATATGAGCTTCTTCGAAGAGAAGGGGCATAAAAGGCTGCCGTCGGCGTCCTTGATACCCACCGGGGATGCGACCCTGCTGCTCACGGCGGCGGGGATGGTGCCGTTCAAACCCTATTTCCTAGGTACCGCGAAGCCTGACTACAAAAGGGTCACCACATGCCAGAAGTGCGTCAGGACCGGTGACATAGACAACGTGGGCAGGACGTCGAGGCACTGCACCTTCTTCGAGATGCTCGGCAACTTCTCCTTCGGCGACTATTTCAAGGAGGACGCCATACGCTGGGCATGGGAGTTCGTCACCGAAAGGCTCAAGCTGGATCCCCAAAGGTTATGGATCACGATATACCTCGACGACGACGAGGCGTTCAGGATATGGCATGAGATCATAGGCTTGCCCTCTGAGAGGATAGTCCGCAAGGGCAAGGAGGACAATTTCTGGGAGATAGGCGTGGGGCCTTGCGGCCCCTGCTCCGAGATACACATAGACCGCGGACCGTCCTTCGGATGCGGAAAGCCCGGGTGCGACATCAACTGCGGCTGCGACCGCTTCCTCGAGATATGGAACCTCGTGTTCATACAGTTCTTCAAGGATGCTGACGGCAACTACACGCCGCTTGATTCGAAGAGCATCGACACGGGCATGGGCCTCGAGCGCACCGCGGCATTCCTGCAGGGCGCCGCATCGGTCTATGACACGGACGAGATGATGCGAATCAGGGACACCGTGCTCGAGCTCTCGGGCAAGACGTACGGCAAGGACCACCAAGACGACGTCGGCATAAGGGTCGTCACGGACCATAGCAGGGCCGCTGTGTTCATGGTGGCGGATGGCATCCTGCCTACGAACGAGGGAAGAGGATACGTACTGAGGAGGATAATCAGGCGTGCCGTAAGATACGGCAGGCTGATAGGGATAGAGGAGCCTTTCATGGTGAGCATGGCCGAGAAGGTCATAGACACGATGAAGGTCTCGTACCCCGAGCTGGAATCGGACGCCAGGAGGATAACCAAGGCCATAGAACAGGAAGAACGCAGGTTCATGGCCGCTTTGGAACAAGGCTCGCAGCTTCTTGCCGACATGATAGGAAAGCTCGGTGGTAAAAGAGGCGCTGTGCTCTCAGGCAACGACGCCTTCGTGCTTTACGATACGTTCGGCTTCCCTTACGAGCTAACGGTCGAGATAGCCGCCGAGAAGGGCGTGAAGGTGGACAAGGACGGCTTCGTGGCCGCGATGGAGGCCCAAAGAGAAAGGGCCAGGAGCGCAAGGGGCGCCAACGTCTACATGGACGAGGGCAGCGCGAAGTACAAGGGCCTAAGCGGCAAGCCTACACTCTTCACAGGATACGGTGCTACATCCGGCAAGGCCAGGCTCGTGGGTGTGCTCACGGAGACCGGCGAATCGGACGAAGCGCTCCCCGGTGAGGCTGCCGAGCTGGTATTCGACTCCACCCCTTTCTACGCCGAAGGCGGCGGACAGACCTTCGACACAGGTGTAGTGCTGGACGATGGAAGGATCGCAGCCAGGGTGGTGAACGTGAAAAAGCCGCTCGGGGATACGTTCTTCCATGAAGTAGAGCCGCTCGAAAGGATGGAAGTAGGTAAGGAATACGTCCTTAAGGTGGATGACGCAAGGAGAGACGCCGTCAAGAGAAACCACAGCGCGACCCACCTCCTGCACGCCGCGCTGAGGTCGGTCCTTGGCGATCACGTCCAGCAGTCGGGCTCTTATGTGACGGACGAGAGGCTCAGGTTCGACTACTCCCATTTCCAGCCCCTCAAGAAGGAAGAAGTGGATAAGGTCGAGACGATGGTGAACAGGTGGATCATGGCGGACCTGGAGGTAGGCACTAAGGTGTGCGGCATCGAGCAGGCCAGGGAATCCGGCGCGATCGCGCTGTTCGACGAGAAGTACGGAAACGACGTCCGGGTCGTGAGCATGGGCAAGGCAAGCAAGGAGCTGTGCGGCGGCACGCACGTGGGCCGCACGGGGGAGATAGGCCCGTTCAAGATCGTCATGGACGGCGGCATAGCCTCAGGCGTCAGGCGCATCGAATGCCTTACCGGGGAGAACACCCTCAAGTACATGTCGGCCGGTCTTGAAATGCTCGATAAAGTGGCGGAGGCGCTGAAATCGGACAGGGAGGGCGTGCTCTTAAGGATAGAGAAAATGCAGGCTGCAATCAAGGAATCCGACAGGGCGTTGGCGAAGGTAAAACAAGAACAGGCCTTCTCCAACATAGACTCCCTGATCGAGTCCTCAGAGACGATAGACGGCTCGAAGCTGCTGGTGGCCAGGTTCGATGGCATGGATGCCACCGATTTGAGGAACCTAACGGACAGGATCAAGTCCAAGCTCGGAAGCGGCGTGGTGCTGTTGGGTTCCGTTACGGGCGATAAACCGGTCTTCATAGCTACGGTCACCCCCGATCTTGTGGACAAAGGACTGAAGGCCGGTGATTTGGCGAGGGAGATGGCCAAGGTGGCCGGAGGCGGCGGGGGCGGCAAGGCGGACATGGCCCAGGCGGGGGGCAAGGACCCCGAGAAGGTGGATCCGGCCCTTCAGGCCGGTAAGCTGGAAGCTCGCAAGAAGCTCGCCGGGGCTTAGCAATAGATCGTCAGGAGGCGCTAAGGATGGGCGAGAAGGGGAATATGACCGTCAGCTTTCAAAGCGTTCAGGCCCAGGAGGACAACCAGGTAAAGAAGCTCCTCAGGGAAGTGGTGCTTGCGCTGGTCGAAAAGGGCTACAACCCGGTTAACCAGCTCGTGGGCTACCTTGTTTCGGGCGATCCTGCGTATATCACGGGACACAAGAACGCAAGGAACCTCATCCAAAGGCTCGAGAGGGACGAGATCATCGAGGAGCTCGCGAACAGCTACCTGAAGGGCATAATCTGACGCGTCGAAGAAAATCCGAGCCCTCCTTTCGTTTCTGTCGACGGGAGGGCTCGCATCATGCACTCGGGAGGACTGACTTGGAAAGAAGGCGGCTGGGAAGGTCCGGCATAACGGTATCGAGGATGTGCCTCGGAACGCTCACGGTGGGCTCGTTGCAGATGGGGATGGACCCCAAGAAGGCGGCCGACGTCTTCGAAGCTGCATACGAGAAGGGCGTGGACTTCTATGATTCGGCCATGATCTACGGTTCGCACCCGCACGTGAACGAGTTCCTAAAGAGAGTCCCGAGGGACAAGGTCACGATAACGTCGAAGAGCTACGACTACACATACGACGGTATGAGGAAGAGCGTCGAAACTGCGCTGAGGCAGCTCGGCACCGACTACATAGACATCTACCTCATGCACGAACAGGAGAGCAGGCTTACTCTTAAAGGGCACGAGGACGGCTTCAAGTGCCTGGTGGACTGCAAGGAACAGGGCCTGATAAGGGCCGTGGGCGTTTCGACACATGCGTGCGAGGTGGCGGAAGCGGCCTCCGAGCTGGATTTCCTGGATGTGCTGCATCCTATGTTCAACTACAAGAGCATAGGCTTCCTGGACGGTGGCATAGAACGCATGGAAAAGGCGGTAGCGAGGGCGCACGAGGCGGGCCTTGGCGTCTACGCGATGAAGATACTCGGCGGAGGCCTGATGATCGGGGAGATCCAGAAGGCCTTGAGGTGGGCGCTGGCCAACGACGATCTCGACAGTATAGCGATAGGTATTGCCAATAAAAGGGAGCTCGAGCTGGACCTGATGATGTTCGAGGGCATCGAGCCCTCTAAAGAGCAGCTTCTGGCGGCCTACAAGTCGAAGTCGATACTGATAGAGGAATGGTGCTCGGGGTGCGGGGCATGCGTGCCTTCCTGCAAGCAGGGCGCGATTAGCGTTGTGAACGGCAAAGCAGAGGTCGACAGGAATAAATGCGTGCTCTGCGGCTATTGCGGAAGGGCGTGCCCGAATTTCAATATAAGGATAGTGTAGTATGAGAGCGCTCGGGATAGACATGGGGAAGGTGCGGATCGGCACCGCGGTGTGCGACCCGGCCGGCATCGTAGCCACTCCGGCCAAGGTCATCGAGTCGAAGGGACACAAGAAGAACGCCCTCGCGGTCGCAGAGCTTGCCGATGCCGTCGGGGCCGAGCTTATAGTGGTCGGCATGCCGGTCAGGATGGACGGCACGGAAGGTCCGGCGGCCGAGTTCGTAAAGAGGTTCGTCGATGAGCTTAGGGCCGTCTCGAAAACGGCCGTGCTCACCTGGGACGAGCGCCTTACCAGCGCCCAGGCCCAGAAGCTTATGATATCCGCAGACGTCTCGAGGAAGGGCAGAAAAGAGGCCGTGGACAGCATGGCTGCGGCCATAATGCTGCAGTCGTTCCTCGATAGCCGCAGCTTAAAGGGCAGTTGACAGAGGTCGGCAAACAAAGTAAGTTACTAAGGTATGCAGAAATTCGAAAGGTGGAGTTGAGGATGTTCAAGCCGGAGCAGATAGAAGGAAGCGTTTGGGTACTGGGTTATGAGGAGGGCGAGAAGTACTTCTTCTGCCGCAAGCTGTTCGAGCACGGCGGCAGCCAGTACGCTATCATGTTCTCGATGTTCGATTGCGAGGTAGATGCGCTGGAGAAAGAGGAAGAGGGGCACACTTGCGACGATTCGTGCACGTGCCATGATGACGAGGAGCTCAGGGAGTGCGAGGAGTGCGACGTCAACGAGGAGGAGTGCGAAGAGCGTGACATCGCGGTCCTCAAGGTAGTGACCGGCGTGGACGGAGAACCGGATGTCATGGACCTGACCGAAGAAGAGGACAAGCAACTCGAGAAGGTCATAGACGATCTGCTCGAGGAGATAGACGAAGAGGACGAAGAAGAAAGCGACGAGGAGTAGGCCACAAGGGCCTTTCGGAATGGGCGGGGCCTTTTTGGGCACCCGCCCATTAAAGATGTCCGCAAGGCTACATGATATAATCTTATAGAGGTAGAATACCTGATGCAGGGAAAGAACAACATCGCGAAGGCAGCGATCTTCGTGGCGCTGGCCGCCGCCGTATTGGCATGGCCCGTGACGGTGGGCTTCATAATGCCGGCGGATCCGAAGGACACCGAGCCCAGGGCGGTCATGATCCAGAAAGGGACCGGCACGTCCGGAATTGCCGGCATGCTCGAACATGAAGGCATCATATCGTCCGAGGCCGCTTTCAAGATATACGTGAAACTTACCGGCAAGGACGGGAAGCTGAAATACGGGAACTACGAGATGGCCCCGTCCGAGACCTTATGGCAGATAGTCCTTAAGCTCGAGAAGGGCATCCAGAAGACGATAAAGCTGACGGTACCGGAAGGATACACCGCAAAGCAGATAGCCGCCCGAGCGGAGTCGCTTGGCATAACGGCGTACGACGATTTCATGGAGCTCGTCGAGAAGCCCACCGAGGAGCTCAAGCGGCTCATCCCGTTCGAGGTCTCGGGCAGCCTTGAGGGTTTCCTGTTCCCCGATACATATGACTTCACAGCCGACACCGACGCTAAGACCGTGATATCGAACATGCTCAGGAACTTCGCGGACAAGGTAGGCGAGGAGATATCCTCGAACTTGAAAGTGGACCTGAAGCCGGAGCAGGTGGTCATCCTCGCATCGATCGTCGAGAAAGAGACGCTGCTGCAATCCGAGCTGCCGATAGTGGCCGGAGTGTTCATGAACAGGCTGAGGAAATCGATGGCGCTTCAGAGCTGCTCGACGGTACAATACGTCCTGCCACAGCCGAAACCCGTATTGAGCAAGGAAGACACTCTGATAGATTCGCCGTATAACACCTATCTCATACAAGGCCTGCCCCCGGGAGCCATATCGAATCCGGGGAAGTCGGCCATCGAGGCCGTCCTCGAACCGGCCGTGCACAACTACCTGTACTTCGTTTCGAACGGGGACGGGACGCAGACCTTCTCGAGGACATATGCGGAGCACCTTAGGGCAAAGCAAAGCAAATAACCCCTCAAGGGAGCGATTCGGAGGTGCAAGCAGATGGCTGATCCCTTCACCATCGGAATTGCAGGCGGCAGCGGATCCGGCAAGAGCACCGTGGTCCGCAGGGTGTCTGAAGCGGTCGGTGATTATGTCGCCGTGCTTGAGATGGACGCCTACTACAAGGACCAGAGCAACATGCCGTTCGAGGAACGAGTTAAAGTCAACTACGACCACCCCTTCGCGTTCGACATGGACCTTTTCATCAGCCACATAAAACTTCTCAAGCAGGGAAAACCGATAGACAAGCCGTTCTATTCGTTCAGCGAGCACACAAGGACGGCTAAGACCACCAGGGTGAATCCCGCGGGCGTGGTCATAGTGGACGGCATACTCGTCCTAGAGGACGAAAGGGTCCGCGCCCTTATGGACATGAAGGTTTACGTAGACACCGACGACGACGTCCGCTTCATCAGGAGGCTGGTGCGCGATACGCGCGACAGGGGCCGGACGATGGAGTCCGTCATCAGGCAGTACCTCGATACGGTAAGGCCGATGCACATACAGTTCGTGGAGCCGACGAAGAAGTACGCGGACGTGATCGTGCCCGAGGGCGGTTTCAACGACGTCGCGATAGACATGCTGATAGCCAGCATCAGGACCAGGATTGCGAGGTAGGCGTATGGGCCCTTTGAAACCCGACATCTCAATAAGGAAGCTGACAGACCTGGACCTGCCGGGATTATGGAAGTCGGGCATAAGGGGCTTGCTCCTGGACGCCGACAACTCACTCATCCCCTACGGGACCATGTCGCTGCCCGACGGCTACAGGACCTGGCTGGACGATGCCTTGGCACAGGGCTTTTCCATAGTGATCCTCACCAACAACTTCAAAAGAAGGGCGACGCTGATAAAGCGGCTCATCGGCCTGCCGGTGGTCTATGGCTGGGTCAAGCCCTGGCCGTGGGGCATGGCGAAGGCCGTGAAGGAGCTCGGCATGCCCAAGGAACGGATACTGCTGGTGGGAGACCAGCTTTTCACGGACGTGCTCGGCGCGAAGGTGGCCGGTCTATCATCCGCGCTCGTGGATCCCCTCGCCGCCAAGGAACATGCATGGACGCGGCTTATGAGAAGGCTCGAAAGACTGGCGGGACGCTAGGATGGGCCCCCTCTATGCGGAAGTCGCGGTAGACATAGTGCACAGACAGCTGGACCAGCTGTTCGACTATGAGGTGCCCGCCGGGCTGGACGTCAAGGTGGGCTCAAAGGTATCCGTGCCGTTCAGGAACAGGACAGTGGGCGGTTACGTCTTCGGCCTCTCCGGAAAAACCAGCATGGGGAAGGTGAAGAAGATAATCGTCCCCAAGGCAGGACTGCTCTCCGCCCCGGCCGAGCTGATGGATCTGGCCTCGTGGATGGCCTCCAGGTATCTCTGCCTTCGTATCGAGGCCGTCAAGCTGCTTTTCCCCCCGGGCAACGTACCTCTGGCGCCCGGGCTCATACCGTCCAAGGAGCTGCTGGAAGATCCTGAATCGTTCAGGGTCATGCTGAAAAGGAGCCCGGTAAGGCTAAGGCTCCTCGACCAAATCCTGTCGGATTTCGAGGGCCGCGGGACCGTCCCGCTGAAGGAAGCGCTCGGGAAAAGCGGCGCCAGCGCGTCCGCCGCCCAGTCCCTCGTGAAAGAGGGGATGCTGGAGAGGTCTTACGTTACGCGAAAGCCCGCAGTGGAGCGCTCGACATCCGCCGTAAAGGACGTGATCTTGAGCGAGCACCAGGAAAACGCGCTCAACGCGATAGGGCAAGCCATGGCGCGAGGTGGTACCGTTCTCCTTAACGGCGTTACCGGCTCTGGGAAGACGGAAGTCTACATAAGGGCCCTCAAAAAGGCGATGGCAGAAGGCAAGCAGGGCATACTGCTAGTGCCTGACATCGCGCTGACACCCCAGATGTCCGACATAGTAAGGGCGCACTTTGGAAGTAGGGTGGCGGTCCTCCACAGCGGGTTGTCGGATTCGGAGAGGGCATATCACTGGTACATGGCGATGAAAGGCGACGTCGACGTGGTAGTCGGCGCAAGATCCGCGGTGTTCGCACCGCTTGCGCGCCTTGGGATCATCATAATGGACGAAGAGCACGACAGCTCCTACAAGCAGGAAGAAAGTCCCAGATACCATGCGAGGGAAGTGGCGGCGAAAAGGGCCGAGCTTTCAGGAGCGGCCCTCGTGCTAGGATCGGCAACCCCGTCGCTCGAGAGTTACAGCAGGGCGAAGGCCGGTGAGATGGTGCTTTGCGAACTACCCGAGAGGGTAGACGGAAGGGGCCTTCCTAAGATGGTCGTTGTCGACCGCAGGGACGAGATAAAAGCGGGCAACTACTCCTTCCTGAGCAGGAGGCTCAAAGCGGAGATGGACGCGGCCCTGATGAAGGGCGGAAGGGTCATGCTGTTCCTCAACAGGAGGGGCTATTCCCCCCTGGTGCTGTGCCGCGATTGCGGCTATACGATGAAGTGCCCCGACTGCGACGTCTCGCTCGTGTACCACTCTGACACGAAGACCGCGAGATGCCATTACTGCTATCACGAGGAGGCCGTGCCTGCGCTGTGCCCTTCGTGCAAGAGCAAGCGGCTCAAGATGTACGGCGTTGGCACGCAGAGGATGGAAGAGGAGCTTTCGAAGATGTTCCCCGGCCATGGAGTGGCCAGGATGGATGTGGACAGCACGAGGGCGCGCGGCTCGCACAGGAGGATACTGGACGATTTCAAGTCCGGCAGGGCCCCCATACTCGTCGGTACCCAGATGATAGCCAAGGGTCTCGACATCCCTGAAGTAACCCTCGTGGGCATCATCGCCGCCGACATGTCCCTAAAGTTCCCCGACTTCAGGGCCGCGGAAAGGACCTACCAGCTGGTGACTCAAGTCTCCGGAAGGGCCGGAAGGGGCACGGAGCCGGGGCTTGTGATAGTACAGACGTACAATCCGGACCACTACAGCCTCAAATCGGCGGTGGAGGGCGATTTCAAGAGCTTCTACGAGACCGAGGCGAAGTCCAGGAAGGCCCTGGGCTATCCGCCGTTCGCCGAGATGGCGAGGATACTGGTGGTGTCGGCCTCTCCGTCCTTGGCCGAGTCCGCCGCCTCGTCGATTGCGAGAGGCATCAGGAAGGACGCGCAGGGCATAAGGGTCCTGGGTCCGTCGCCCGCACCTCTTTCGAGGGTTGAAGGTAAGAGCAGATGGCATATACTATTGTTATGCGAGAACAGGGAAACACTCGCAGGAAAACTTGAGGGGCTTGCAAGGGGCGGGGAAGAGCACGAGGGATGCTCGATCCGGATAGATTTCGACCCGCAGAGCACTCTTTAACGGAGGGATTTCTTAAGTAATGCTCGATATCAGAAAAGACGGCGACCCGGTCTTGAGGAAGGTCGCAAAACCTGTGGCGAAGATCGACGAGAATGCGCTAAAGCTTGCGGCGGAGATGATCAAGACGATGTACGAGGCCGACGGCGTAGGCCTCGCGGCGCCGCAGGTGGGCGAATCCATAAGACTTGTCGTATTTGATGTGGGCGACGGGCCGGTGACCATGTTCAATCCTGTGGTAACGGACTCCGATGGCCTGCTGGAATGCGAGGAGAGGTGCCTTTCGGTGCCCGGCAAGTACGCATTCATCGCAAGGCCCGAGACGGTGGAAGTGAAGTACCTGGACAGGTCCGGGAAGCACTGCAAGGTGAAGGGCGACGGACTTCTGGGAAGATGCCTGCAGCATGAGCTGGACCACCTTGACGGGAAGCTGTACACGGACCTCGCCAAGGAGGTCTTCACGGACGAGAAGGCCAAGGGCCCGGTGAAGGGGAGGTCCAGGTGAGACTGGTATACATGGGCACACCGGCGGCAGCGGTACCGCCCCTTGCGGCTATAAAAGCAGCGGGGCATGACGTCATCGCCGTCGTATGCCAGCCCGACAGGCCGAAAGGCCGCGGGAAGGAGACGGTCCCGGGGGAAGTAAAGAAAGCGGCGCTTTCCATGGGACTAAGGGTGATGCAGCCGGAGAGGGCAAATGATCCTCGATTCGTGGAAGAGCTGGCTTCCATGGCGCCGGACGCGGTAGTCGTGATGGCGTACGGGCAGAAGATACCAAAGGCGGCGCTCGACATACCCAGGCATGGGTTCATAAACATCCATGCGTCGCTGCTTCCAGAGTACAGGGGGGCCGCTCCCGTCCAAAGGGCGCTGATGGACGGCAAAAGCTCCACAGGGGTCACGATAATGTACATGAACGAGGGCATGGACGAGGGAGATGTCGGCTTAGTGCGCGAAATCCCTATCCTGCCGGACGACGACTCAGGTTCGGTGATGGACAAGGTGTCCGCCGCCGGCTCAGAACTAATCGTACGGATGCTACGTTTGTTGGATAAGGGGGAAGCGCCCAGGAAGCCGCAGAATCCGTCCAAGGCAAGCACCGCGGGGAAGATTACCCGCGGCGACGAGACCATAGACTGGGGCCGCGGGAAGGACGACGTAGTGAACCTGGTAAGGGCGCTCGCACCGGATCCCGGGGCGAGGACGAAGCTAGGCGGCAACGAGATGAAGGTGCTGAAGGCCAGGGCCTTGGACGATGACGAGGCGGCCCAGCTAGGACTTCCGGCAAACAGGCCCGGGCTGGCTTTCGCCGGCAAGGATTCGTCGGCATACGCATCCGCCTCTAACGGTTGGGTCGAGATCCTGACGGTGAGGCCGTCCGGTGGCAGGACGATGGATTGCAGGGCCTTCGTGAGGGGAAGAAGGCTCACCGGCGAGACTGACACGGAATACATTGCTCATGTGAGGTGATATAGATGTTCTACGGTTTCGATCCTACATACATACTGATAATACCCGCGATGATATTCGCGCTCTATGCGCAGTCGAAGGTTAACGGAACCTTCCAGAAGTACCTGCAGGTGAGGTCCCAGAAAGGATACACCGGCTACGAGGTGGCGAAGAGCATACTCGACGCCAGCGGGGCTTCAAACATAACCCTGGAGCCGGTCGAGGGCATGCTCTCGGACCACTTCGATCCCAGGAACAACAAGCTGGGCCTCTCGAAGGAGGTCTACTCCGGGAACTCGGTGGCGTCGCTTGCCGTGGCTGCGCACGAGACCGGGCATGCGCTCCAGCACAAGGACGGTTACTCGCCGTTGGCCTTCAGGAACGCCATAATCCCCGTGGCCCAGATCGGCTCGTTCCTTGCGATACCCCTGTTCATACTTGGGCTGCTGTTCAGCTCCGGAGGAACCTTGCTGATGGACATCGGCATATGGCTGTTCGCAGGCTCGGTCGCCTTCACGGTGATCACCCTGCCGGTGGAGTTCAACGCATCGAAAAGGGCGCTGCAGATGCTAGAAGCGGGCGGTTACTTGAACTCGGATGAAGTGCCCCAGGCGAAGCAGGTACTGGATGCCGCGGCGCTTACCTACGTCGCCGCCACGGCCGTCGCCCTCACACAGCTTCTGAGGCTCATACTGCTGAGGAACAGCAGGCGTCGTGGATAGGAAGCCGGATTTCAATAGGCTGGAAGGCACCTCCAGGGATTTTGCGCTGGAGGTGCTTTACTATTGCCATGAGAAGGGCATGTTCGCGCATAAGGCCCTGACGGTGGCAGCCGTTGGCAAGACGGGTGAGAAAGCGTCCAGGAGCGCCACCACCGAGATGTCGTTCGGCTCCATAAGGAGGCTCATCTCGCTTGACAGGGCGATCTCGCAAGCATCCGGCAGGGCCATCGAAGCAGTCGACCCCCTTCTGGCGGATATACTCAGAATCGCCGTCTATCAGCTGCTTTACATGCGCAAAGAAGCGTCGTACGCGGTCGTGGATTCTGCCGTGGAACAGGCAAAGAGGCTCATCGGGAAGGGAGCTTCCGGCTTTGCGAACGCGGTATTGCGGAAAGTCGCCGCGGCGGGGTTCGCCTTGGAGCTGCCCGATCCGGGATCCGATCCGGCGGCATGGCTTTCGGTGGCCGAATCGCACCCTCTATGGATAGTGGAGGACTGGACCGAAAGGTTCGGCATGGAAGCGGCGACCGGCATGTGCAGGTATGACAACGAGACCCCGCCCGCGTTCGTGAGGGTGAACTCCATGAAGCTCACGAGGGACGAGCTGATCGATAGACTGGCAGAAAAAGGGTCAAGACCGGCCCCCGGAGGCATATCCCCTTATGCGGTAAAGCTTCCTTCATGGGATTCGGTGGCTTCTGGGGACGCCTTCGAGGAGGGCCTGTACTCGGTGCAGGACCAGTCCTCGATGTTAGTGGCCGAGATGCTGGCGCCTAAACCTGGCGAATTCGTGATAGACATGTGCGCGGCCCCCGGGGGCAAGACCTGCCATGCCGCCGAACTGGCTCAAGATGGGGCGAGAGTGCTCGCGTGTGATTCTAATGCAAAGAGGCTCGACCTGGTGGGCCAGAATGCAAGGAGGCTATCGCTGAAATCCGTTGAGACCATGACGGCTGATGCATCAAAGCTGCATGAGAAGTTCGCCGGCAAGGCGGATGCCGTGATGGCGGACGTGCCCTGTTCCGGCTTGGGGGTCCTCTCGAGGAGGCCGGACGCAAGATGGCGCAAGGATCCTTCACAAGCTGAGGAGTTCGCGAAGATAAGCTCGTCCATACTAGACTCGGCGGCACAGTGCCTAAGACCTGGCGGAAGGCTGGTCTTCAGCACATGTACCGTATCGGAACGCGAGAACGAAAAGCAGCTGGAGGATTTCCTGTCAAGGCACCACGACTTCTTCCCCGTGCCGCTTAAAAGACTGGAAACCCTGGGCATATCCGGCGAAGGAAGCGGATATGCGCAACTGCTTCAGGGAATACATGAATCAGACGGCTTCTTCATAGCCCTGCTTCATAAGTCAAATTAGGTATTCTACTATGCCAACCTATCGGAACTTATAGTATCATTATAGAATAATGATGAATAAAGGTTCGGGAGGTACGGCTCAAATGCATGTGAAGGTGGGCGTGAAGGTCCTACCGCACGGGGACGAAGGCTGGTTCCCCCAGTATATGACGGAAGGATCGTCCGGCGCCGACCTCAGGGCGGCGGTGGACTTGCCACTGACCATAGAGCCCCTGCAAAGGGCCGTAGTGCCGACAGGGTTGGCCCTTTCGATACCTGCGGGATACGAGGGCCAGGTGAGGCCGAGGTCGGGATTGGCCGCGAGGAACGGCATCACGATGCTCAACTCGCCCGGTACCATAGACAGCGACTACAGGGGCGAGGTTAAGGTAATAATGATCAACCTGGGCGGCGAGCCCTTCACCCTCAACAGGGGAGAGAGGATAGCCCAGCTGGTGATATCAAGGACCGAGAGGGCGTCTTTCGAGGCAACCGACCGGCTCGACGATACGGAAAGAGGCCACGGCGGCTTCGGACACACGGGGATGTAGGAGGGGATTTCCTTGTCGGAAATCAAGGTATTGGTTACTGGAGCTTGTGGCAAGATGGGCAGGGAAGTAGTGAAGGCCATCGCCGCACAGCATGACATGAGGCTCGTAGCGGCCGTGGACCGCTCCCAAACAGGGGAGGATATCGGCAGCATCTGCGGCCTGGGGGAGCTAGGCGTGAAGGTGGGCGCCTCCCTAGAGGGCGCGATCAAAGAAGCCAGGCCGGACGTGATGGTAGACTTCACGGTGGCAGAAGCTGCCGCCGAGAATGTAGGCAAGGCAATAGCCCTTGGGTTGAAATGGGTGGTCGGTACCACCGGCATGCCTAAGGGCACCGTGGACCGCCTGGTACAGGAATCTACCAAGGCCGGGGTGGGCGGACTGCTGGCCCCGAATTTCGCGATCGGCGCCGTGCTCATGATGCAGATGTCGAAGGTGGCCGCGAAGTACATGCCGGACTGCGAGATAATTGAGCTCCATCACGACAAGAAGCTGGATGCCCCGTCGGGAACGGCCAAGGCCACAGCGGCGATGATGGCCGCCGAGGGCGGCCGCTCAAGGGCGCATGACGCGGAGGAGCCGCCTTCCAGGGGCGGCGAGTTCGACGGGATAAAGATACATAGCGTGAGACTACAGGGCTTCGTCGCCCACCAGGAGGTGATCTTCGGCGGCCTCGGACAAGTGCTTACTATAAGGCACGATTCGTTGGGCAGGGAATCCTTCATGCCCGGCGTGATCCTGGCCGTAAGGAAGGTCATGGGGCTTGACGGGCCGGTAATCGGCCTTGAGAAGGTAATGGGCCTCGACTTCTGAAGAATGAAGGTGTTCGTATGTCGAAAGTATGCGTAGTAGGCGCTACCGGCGCCGTAGGCAGAGAGATGGTGCAGGGCCTGAAGGAGCTGGCGTATCCTGTTTCAGAGCTCAGGCTGCTTGCTTCGGAACACTCGGCGGGGAAGACGATGGATACCCCGTACGGGCAGATAAAGGTAGAGAAGGCGACCCCTGATTCGTTCGTGGGCATGGACGTGGCCTTCTTCAGCGCAGGATCCGTCGTGTCCAAGGAACTTGCCCCGGAGGCCGCCAGGCGCGGCTGCCTGGTGGTGGACAATTCCAGCGCCTGGAGGATGGATCCCGAAGTACCGCTGGTCGTGCCGGAGATCAACATCGAGGCGGCGAGGAAGAACAAGGGCATCATAGCAAATCCTAACTGCAGCACGATCATCATGTGCGTGGCGATAGAGCCGATCTATCGCAAGTACGGGATCAAGAGGGTGATCGCCGTCACCTATCAGGCTGTGTCGGGAGCGGGGTGGGCCGCTATAGAGGAGCTCAGGAAGGAAAGCGAGGACGTGCTGGCCGGACGGCAGGCAAGACCCGAGGTCCTGCCGGTGAAGACCGGTGCAGTCCACCACCAGATAGCATTCAACCTCATACCCCAGATAGACGTATTCATGGAGGACGGCTACACGAAAGAGGAGCACAAGATGGTCGACGAGACCAGGAAGATCTTCGGCGACCAGTCCATCAAGGTATGCGCGACGACGGTCCGGGTGCCGGTGTTCCGCTCCCACTCGGAGGCCCTTATCGTGGAGACCGCGAAGGATTTCGACATCGAGGACGTGAAGGACGCCATCGCCACCGGCAAGGGCCTGGTGCTTGAGGACGATCCTGCGAAGTACGTATACCCGATGCCCTTCAAGGTGGCGGGCAGCACGCTCGTGCACGTCGGCAGGGTCAGGGTGGACTACACCGCCCCCAGGTCGATAGCGCTGTGGGCCGTCGGCGACCAGCTCAAGAAGGGCGCAGCCACGAATGCCATCCAGATAGCCATGGGGCTGTTGGAATGATCGGGGGTGCGTCTTCTTGGGAATCGTAGTACAGAAATTCGGCGGCACCTCGGTGGCGTCGAGGGATTCTTGCGCCAAGGTCGCGGCTAAGGTCAAGAAGGCGATAGGCGCCGGCTACAAGGTGGTGGTCGTAGTCTCGGCCATGGGCAGGAGGCCCGCGCCGTACGCAACAGACACGCTGCTCGACCTCATATCCTCCTACTGTCCTGACGTCGAATCCAGGGAGAGGGACGCGATAGCGTCATGCGGGGAAGTCATATCCGCCGCCATCCTGGCCTCGGCGCTTAAGGCCGAGGGCCTGAAGGCAATGTCGATGACCGGATTCCAAGCGGGCATCGTCACGGACGGCAACTTCACGGACGCGAGGATATCGTCCATAGACGTAACCAGGATCTCCCAGCTGCTCGAAGAGGGTACGGTGCCCGTAGTGGCGGGCTTCCAGGGGATAAACAAGTCTGGGGACGTGACCACGCTCGGAAGGGGCGGCAGCGACACGACCGCTGCGGCTTTGGCCGCGGCCCTCAAGGCGGAGAAAGTTGAGATCTACACGGACGTCGAAGGGGTAATGACGGCCGACCCCAGGATAGTCCCGGAGGCGCGTTTCCAGAAGAACGTCTCCTACCACGACATGGCGGAGATGGCCAACCTCGGCTCGAAGGTGGTGCACCCCAGGGCCGTGGAGATCGCGATGAAATCCAGGACCCCTCTTGTCATAAGGAATACGTTCTCCGAATCCGAGGGAACCTTGGTGGACGACGGGCCGATAAGCGACGTGGGATCGACCGTGCCGGACAAGCCCGTCTCCGGCATCACCCATACTCTGGGGGTCACGAGGGTGCTCATAGACATCAGCGGAAGGTCTGGTGAGGACGTCTCCCTTGAGGTGCTGGACAAGCTCGCTACGGCTGGAATCTCCATAGACATGATAAGCCTGTTCGCCGACAGGGTGGCGTTCATAGTTTCCGACAAGGACGCGGACAGGACGGAGGCCTGCCTGGCAGGGATGGGCTTCGAGTTCTCGACGAAGCGCGGATGCGGGACGGTATCGGTCGTAGGTCAGATCATGAGGGGAATCCCGGGCGTGATGTCGAAGGTAGTAAAAGCGCTGAGGGACGCGGGCATAGAGATCATCCAGACGTCGGACTCGCATAACTCCATATCCTGCCTGATGAGGGCGGAGGACGTCGAAAAGGCCGCCAGGGCGCTTCACAGCGAATTCGAGCCTGGCATGTGAGGAACGGAGGGATTGGCATGTTGATAAACGGAAAGAAGCTAAGGGTGCTCACAGCCATGGTGACCCCTATGAAAGAGGACCTCTCGGTGGATTATGCCAAGGCCGAGAAACTGGCCGACTTCCTCATCAGGAACGGCTCTGACGCCCTGGTGGTGAGCGGGACGACAGGCGAATCGCCGACTCTGACGTCGGAGGAGAAGCTTAACTTGTTCTCCGCGGTGAAGGGCGCAGTAGGGGGCAGGGCCCCGATAATCGCCGGCACCGGAGGCAACGATACAGCATCGTCGATAGAGTTCACAAAGAAGGCCGAGAAGTTGGGCGTCGACGGATGCATGCTCGTCACGCCGTACTACAACAAACCACCGCAGGCGGGGCTCAAGCGCCACTTCTCGATGATAGCGAAGAGCACGAAGCTGCCCGTGCTGCTCTACGTGGTGCCGGGAAGGACCGGGGTGAACATGCTCGCGGAGACCACGCTCGCATTGGCAAGGGAGCATGAGAACATAGTGGCGGTCAAGGAAGCTTCAGGGAGCCTCGACCAGGCGGCTGAGATAGTGACGGGGGCGCCGAAGGGCTTTTCGGTGCTCAGCGGCGACGACAACCTCACAGTGCCCCTCATGTCGGTGGGTGCCGACGGCATCGTGAGCGTCGCTTCGCACATCTGCGGCAACGAGATACACGACATGGTGTACGCGTTCGCGGCGGGAGACCCCAAGAAGGCGGCGGAGCTGCACAGGAGGCTGCTGCCTGTGTTCAAGGCGGTCTTCATCAACACGAACCCGATACCGGTCAAAGCCGCGCTGTCGCTGGTGGGCATAGACGCAGGACCGGTGAGGCCGCCGCTCGTCGACCTGACCGAAGCGGAGATGGCGAAGGTAAGGTCTGCGTTCGAAGCGGCCGGACTGAGAAGATAGGCATGTATGCAAAACCTTAGGCCGGGGCGGCATGGATCCGCCCTCGGCCTGGTGCGCATGTACGAGACATAGGACAGATAACAACGAAAAGACGATAAGGAGGCAATCTTGAGAGCAAGGAGAAAACCTGCGACAGTCAAGGTCATCCCGCTCGGAGGAGTCGGGGAGATCGGCCTTAACTGCACGCTTATAGAGACGGAGGAGGAGATGATCATCATCGACGCGGGCCTCATGTTCCCGGAAGAGGACATGCCCGGCGTCGACATCGTCATACCCGATTTCACGTACATAAAGACAAACAAGGAGAAAGTGAAGGGCCTTTTCCTCACTCACGGGCATGAGGACCACATAGGCGCCATCCCGTACTTGTTGAGAGGACTGCCCGAGATCCCCGTGTACGGAGGCCCGCTTACGATGGCCTTCGTCAACGCAAGGCTCAAGGAGCAGGGCATGGCCCTGGGCGAAGCTGGACACACGGTGGCGGCCGGGGACATAATACAAGTAGGAAGCCTAAAGGTGGAGTTCATAACGGTATGCCACAGCATAGCCGACAGTTTCGGGCTTGCGATAAGCACGAAGGCCGGCCTGATTCTTCATACGGGGGACTTCAAGATAGACCAGACCCCGATCGACGGCAAGAGGATGGACCTTTCTCGTTTCGCGCAGCTGGGAGGCCAGGGCGTGATGCTGATGATGTCCGATTCGACGAATGCCGTGAATCCCGGCTACACCGGCTCGGAGAGCATAGTCGGAGAGGGGCTTCTTGAGGCCTTCAGGGCCGCCGAGGGCAGGGTCCTAGTGGCCACCTTCGCATCCCACGTTGCCAGGATACAGCAGGTCCTGCAGGCCGCGGCCGCCACGGGAAGGAAAGTGGCCTTCGCGGGAAGGAGCCTTCTGACGAACAGCAAGATCGCCATGGAGCTCGGCTACTTGAAACCATATCCGGGCGTCATGATAGAACTTTCGCAGGTCGACGACCTTCCCGACAACGAGGTGGTCATAATGACTACCGGGACCCAAGGGGAGCCGACCTCGGCTCTTACCAGGATGGCGATGTCGGAGTTCAAGAGGACCTCGATAAAGAAGGGCGACACCGTCATAATCTCGGCCAGCACCATCCCGGGCAACGAGAAGTCCGTCTTCAGGACGGTGAACCACCTGTACAGGCAGGGCGCGGAGGTAATCGGCAGGAAGGACGCGAACATACACGTATCCGGGCATGCGAGCCAGGAAGAGCTCAAGTTGCTGCTCGCCCTTGTGAAGCCGAAGCATTTCACTCCGGTCCACGGGGAGTACAACCATCTTCACAACCACGCCAAGCTGGCCATGCGGATGGGCATGGACAAATCCAAGGTCCTGATCGCAGGGTCCGGCGAGATCATCGAGATAAAGGGCGGCAAGGCCAGGCTGGACGGGCATGTCCAGGCCGGCAGGGTCATGGTCGACGGCTACGGCGTAGGTGACGTCGGGAAGTACGTGCTGAGGGACAGGATGCTCCTTTCGAACGACGGCATACTGGTGGCGGTGGTCGTCATAGACAAGGAGACGGGTGAGCTGCTAAGGGGCCCTGAGATAATCTCCAGGGGCTTCGTGTACGAGAAAGAATCCGAGGCCCTGTTCGATGAAGTGACGGCACAGTGCAGGAAGGTACTGAGCAGGCAGAGGGACGTCGGCGCGGCGGCGGTCGCCGAGACGCTGAGGGGGAGCATCGTATCGGTGCTTTCGCAAAGGACCGGCAGGAAGCCTCTGATAATACCGCACGTGTTGGAACTGTAGGCCGAAGGGCGGCACCTTGGACCAAGCGGGACGCCACAAGGAGCGTCATAGAGGAGTGTTCGAATGGACTACCTTAAGTATGCCCTGCTGGGCATAGTGCAGGGGTTGACCGAGTTCCTGCCAGTGTCCAGCTCCGGGCATCTGGCGATTACGCACAGGATAGTAGGCATAGAGGCGGAGCTGGGCTTCGACGTCGCGGTCCACCTCGGGACGGCGCTGGCGGTCATCATATATTACTTCAAGGACATCCTGATGTACGGCATGGATGCGCTGAGCCAGACGGCAAGGGCCAATGGAGGGAGCAAGGACTGGGACAGCGTCGGGGGCCGAAGGCTACTTCTGCTCCTGGTGATAACCTCGATCCCTGCGGCAGTGGCGGGTTATCTGTTGCAGGACAAGGTGGAGGCGGTTTTCGCCAACGCGATCGCCATATCCGCCTTCCTCGTGGTAACCGGAGTGATCCTTCTGATAGTCTCGGGCAGCCGGGGCGGCAAGATCGACGGCCCTACAAGCATGCCGCTCGCGACCGCGTCGTTCATAGGCCTTGCGCAGGCCCTGGCGATATTCCCCGGCATATCGAGGTCTGGGATGACGATCGCGTCGGGGATAGCGGCCGGATTTACGGCAAGTTGGGCGGTCGACTATTCGATGCTGGCATCGCTTCCTGTCATACTAGGGGCCTTCCTGCTGCAAGTCCTGGATGGCGGCATGGCCTTTGGAGGAGTACATGGGCTCTACGCAGGGATAGGGATAGCGACCAGCTTCTTGACGGGGCTCCTTGCCATCTCGTTCCTGAGGAAGGTGGCCAAAAAGAGGAACTTCGCCCTGTTCGCGGTGTGGGCGTTCGTCGTCGCGGGCGTCAATCTCTACCTTTATTTGGCATTGGGTATCTAGTGGAGGTGCAGGTTTGGCTGTAAGGAAGGCACGAAGGGCAGAAGAGGAGGCCAAGAGAAGGCCACAGGCCGAAGAAGTACTCGGCGGACAGCTGGGACTCGAGGCCATGGGCATAGTATGCCTGGCAGGGGCCCTGCTGGTCTTCGTGTTCCTCGTGCTCCAGGAGGCCGGCTCGGCCCAGTCGGGTTCTGTTGGCATACTGGGGGCCAAGTTCGCAGGATGGCTCAAGGGTCTGCTCGGGGTGACGGTATACATACTGCCCGCCGCCCTCGGATATGCGGGGCTGCTGATGCTCGTCAGGAAGAAGGGCTATTTCGGCTCGGCGCGGATGATGGCGCTCGCAGGCCTGGTGGCTTCCGCCTCCGCCCTTGCGGCGGTGTTCGGAGACGAGTTCGGCATGTACGGAGGACAGGGAGGCGCGATGGGCTCCTTCCTGGCGAGGATCATGACCGGGCTCATCGGCAGGATAGGCACGGGCATCGTATTCTCGGCCGCCGGGCTGCTGGCCCTGGTGGTGCTGTCCAACATACCGGTCAGCACGGCGGCGGCTTTCCTCTTCGCCATGCTGTGGTACATGGCCCTGTCGGCAGGCCGCCTCATCGCGGCAGGATACAGGGCTCTAGTGCTGAAGGTTCTCGAACAGCCCGCGCAGGATCGAGAGGAAGCCGGCTCCGGCCAGGCGTCCAAGGCCGACGCGGCGCCTGCCCCTGAGGACAGGCCCTCGATAAGCTTCGCAAGCGACGATGAAGAGATTCCCCAGGAAGACGGCTACATACCACAGCTGCCTAAGAGGAGAGAGCCCAGGGCGCGGAAGCTGGACGAGTGGAGGAAGCCGGAACAACCCCAGCTTGAACGGCCCGGGCATCTGCCGCTGCTTCCGCCGATGAGTATACTGAACGTGCCGATAACGAGGAAGAAGAGCAAGGCAGACGCATACGACGTGCCCGAGATGTCGAAGACCCTGGAGGCGACGCTCGCATCGTTCGGGGTCCTGGCGAAAGTGGTCAGCGTAAGCCAAGGGCCCACGGTCACCAGGTTCGAGGTGCAGCCCAGCTCGGGAGTGAAGGTGTCCAGGATAGCCAGCCTCGCGGACGACATCGCGCTTGCCTTCGCGGCCCCAGGCATAAGGATAGAGGCCCCCATCCCCGGAAAAGCGGCCGTAGGAGTGGAGATACCCAACAGGGACAAAGGGTTCGTCTATTTCAGGGACGTGCTGGAGACCGAAGCCTACCAGAAGGCGGAGGGCCGCCTCATCGTCGCCCTCGGGAAGGACATCGCAGGCAACGCCATAGTGACGGACCTGACGGATGCGCTTCACCTGCTGGTGGCCGGCTCCACCGGGTCGGGCAAGAGCGTATGCCTGAATACGATAATTGCGAGCCTGCTCTTCAGGGCGACGCCCGACGACGTCAGGCTCCTTATGATAGACCCGAAGAGGGTCGAACTCTCGGTGTACAACGGCATCCCCCACCTCATAGCCCCGGTGGTGACGGAACCCAAGAAGGCGGCCGGGTATCTTAAGTGGGTATGCGAGGAGATGGAGAACCGCTACCGCATCTTCCAGATGGCGGGGGCGAGGAACATCTCCCAGTACAACGAGATGCTCGACAAGGGCATGCTCGAGCAGATAGTGGACGGGGACTCCGAGGAGGCCGTCGGGACCGGGCAGATACCCTTCAGCCCGAGGAGGCTCCCTTACATAGTCGTGATACTCGATGAGCTGGCGGACCTTATGATGGTGGCGAAGAACGAAGTGGAGGATGCCATATGCAGGCTGGCCTTCATGGCGAGGGCCGCCGGCATACACCTGATAATAGCGACCCAGAGGCCCTCCGTGGACATAGTCACGGGGATAATAAAGGCCAACATCCCGTCGAGGATAGCCTTCGCCGTGTCTTCGCAGATAGATTCAAGGGTGATCCTGGATTCGGCGGGAGCCGAACGGCTGCTCGGCAAGGGTGACATGCTGTTCCACCCGATCGGGCTTCCCAAGCCCATAAGGGTGCAGGGAGCCTACATATCGGATTCCGAGGTGCTGGCGCTGGTCGAGTTCCTTAAGAACCAGGGAGAACCGGTGTACGTGGCGAAACCGGTAGAATCGAAGGAGGGCGACAGCGCCGCGGCGGACGTCACGGACGAGCTGTTCGAGGACGCGGCGAGGCTGATAGTCGAATCCGGGGAAGCTTCCATATCGAAGATACAGAGGCGTTTCAGGGTAGGGTATGCGAGGGCGGCAAGGCTGATAGACACGATGGAGCTCATGGGAATCGTAGGGCCCCACAACGCGAGCAAGGCCAGGAACATACTGATGACACCGGTCCAGCTGGAGGACCTCCTTAGGGAGCTCGGACAGCAGGGATGACCGATTAGGGGGTATGACGCGTGCAGAAGAGGATAGGCGAGCTTCTCCAGGAACGCCGTCAGGCCATGGGAGCAAGCCTCGCGGATGTCGAGGGCGCGACCCTGATAAGGTCCGCCTATCTTGACGCGATCGAAAGAGGCGACTACGGCGCCATCCCGGGGGAGATCTACCTGAAGCTGTATGTGAAGAGCTATGCTTCCTTCCTGGGGATGGATCCCCAGCAAGCGGGCATGATGCTCGAGAAGGAGATGGCCGAGGCGCAGGCTGAGGAACCCAAACAACCGGTCATACCGCCCTCTGAGACTTCCATGGACAAGAGGATGCTGCACAGGATAAGGATGGAGCAGAAGAGAAGGCAGGCCGCTCGAAGGAGGACACTGACGACCGCTTTGGCCATCTTCCTGCTCGCCGCCGTGGTGCTGGTAGCATACCTCGCGTTCGGAGGGCTGTTCGGGAAGGAAGAGACCCCATCCGGGACGACCGAGGGAACGATCCCTGAAGGTACCCAGGCCGGTCCCGCGTCGGAAGCGATCCCGGCAATTACACCGGAAGTCGAAGAACTCGAGGTCGCATCCGCGCCTGAAGCGCAGCATACGTTGAGGTTGACTTTCAGCGACAACTGCTGGATAAGGGCATATACTGACGGGAACAAGGCCTTCGAGGGGATACTGAAAGCGGGGGATTCGCTAGACCTCGATGGCGACAAGGGGATATGGGTCAGGATAGGCAACGCCGGGGCCGTATCCCTCAACTACAACGGAGACGACCTCGGAGTGCTAGGAGTAGCCAGGAAGGCGATGGACATAGCGTTCCCATCAGGGTACGGACCCTTCTAGGCGGACTGGGCACGATTTTGTCATAATGGAAGATAATGGCACGCCCTCTAGGTACACGTAAGGGGCGGCCGGAGGTGTGAATGGAAGGTATAAGGCCGCTGCCTGCCAGCCCCGAGGAGATAGCGAGGATGGGCTGGGACAGGCCGGACATAATAATAGTGACGGGAGATGCATATGTCGACCACCCTGCCTTCGGCGCTGCCGTAATCGGCAGGGTTCTTGAATCGAAGGGCTATAAGGTGGCGATAATGCCCCAGCCGGATTTCAGGTCTGACGAGGCGTTCAAGGCTTTCCCAAGGCCGAGGTTGTTCTGCGGGATCACTTCCGGCAACCTTGACTCGATGGTGTCGAACTACTCCCCTTCGAAGTTCAGGAGGAAGAGGGACGGCTTCTCCCCCGGCGGCGTCCCTGGCAGGAGGCCCGACAGGGCGGTGGTCGTCTACTCCAACAGGGCCAGGAGCGCATGGCCCGGCATTCCTCTGGTCCTGGGGGGCATAGAGGCCTCCATGAGGAGGCTCGCCCATTACGACTACTGGGATGATTCGGTAAGGCGGTCGGTGCTTCTCGATTCCAGGGCGGACATCCTTGTCTACGGCATGGGTGAGAAGGCGGCGGAAGAGATAGCAGCAAGGCTGGATGCGGGCTCCTCTGATCTGTCCGGCATCCCCGGCACGGCGACG
Organism: Bacillota bacterium; assembly: GCA_029565935.1. Classification (GTDB taxonomy): domain Bacteria; phylum Bacillota; class DTU025; order DTU025; family MWDF01; genus MWDF01. The sequence continues at coordinate 64,277 of JAKQNF010000001.1, forward strand.
GTCGAGAAATGCCCGCCTGACCAGGACCATCTCGATATAGCCTCTTTCGAGGCCGTAAGCGCGGACAAGAGGGCCTATGCCGAAGCCTTCGCCTCGCAGATGAGAGAGAGCCTTAGAAGATCGCCCAGGCCCATAGCGCAGGCGCACGCCAACCGCTATGTCGTGGTGTGGCCGCAAAGGGCGCTTGGCACGAAGGAGCTGGACGACGTCGCCTCGCTGGATTACAGCAGGCGTTGGCATCCTATGTACGACAAAGAGGGCGTGCCCGCGTTGGAGGAGGTCCTCTTCTCCGTGACCGCGCACAGGGGCTGCTTCGGTTCCTGCTCTTTCTGCGCGCTCTGGGCGCACCAGGGCAGGGCCATACAGTCAAGGAGCGAGGGATCCGTTCTGCACGAGATAGAGGGCTTCACTAAGGATCCCAGGTTCAAGGGCATAGTCCACGACGTAGGAGGCCCTTCGGCCAACTACTACGCATCGTATTGCGAATCGGACGTCGCGTGTGACGGGGCGAGGGCCTGTGTCTGGCCCGAGAAGTGCAGGTTCTTGCATGATGGGCAGGAGCGCTACGAACAGCTCCTTAAGAAAGCGGGATCGATACCCGGCGTAAGGAAGGTCTTCGTCAGGTCCGGGCTCAGGTATGACTACCTGATGGGGTCGAAGGCGGGCATGTCGCTGACCAGGCATATTATCTCCAACAACGTAAGCGGACAGCTGAAGATAGCTCCCGAGCACATATGCGAGGGCGTGCTGTCGATCATGAGGAAGGCCGCAGGGGCCGATTACGGGAGGTTCAGGGAACTCTTCAGGAAGTTCTCCGATGAGTGCGGCAAAGAGCAGTACCTCGTGTCGTATTTCATCTCGGGGCACCCCGGGGCGAGCCTTGAGGATGCCCTGGAACTTGCCCTTTACCTTAAGGGGCTGCTCGGATATGCGCCGGAGCAGGTTCAGGACTTTACGCCTACTCCGGGCACCGAGGCGACCACGATGTTCCATACCGGGCTGGATCCTATCACCATGCAGCCTGTCCATGTGGCTAAGGGCGAGGAGAAGCAGATGCAAAGGGCCCTTCTGCAATGGTCGATGCCGCAGAATTGGAGGCTCATAAGGCAGGCGCTGGCAAAGCTCGATAGGAAGGACCTCATCGGATACGGGCTCGGATGCCTTGTCAAGCCGGAGAGGACGGACAAGGCGCAAAGGCCGGCCAAGGGCTGGGACAAGGGCCGGACAGTAAAGTAAAGGGGCGTTAGCGCACGTGACAGACGTTAAGATCGTCCAGGTGTCGGATATAGGCGAGGCGGAGGTGGCATCGGTCTTCGACGCGTGCTGGCAGGATACGGAACCGTCGGTCATGATGCACGGACCTCAAGGCTACAGGAGGGTTACAGGGTGGCTTGACATAGAGCCCAAGTCCTCCGCTGTGGCCTATTCGGATGGCAAGCCCGTCGGGGTGGTCCTAATAGGATTCAGAGAGCCCGACAGAGCTTATGTTGCCTCTCTCGCCGTAAACCCTTCCTTCAGAGGCAGAGGCTACGGCAGGAGGCTGATGCAATGGGGTATGGCCAGGGCGAGGATCTGGGGCTGCAAGAAGGTGGGCCTTCACGTATTCGAGGAGAACGGCAAGGCATTATCGCTATATAGGTCGCTTGGCTTCGGTCCCGTCAGGAGGATCGGCCACTGGGAGGGCAACATCAGCTATATGCCCTCGAAAGCGCTGACGTTCACCAATCCCGGGATCGAGGAGGCCGTGTCGCTAGTAGGGCTTCCGGACATGCCGCCGCTATGGGAGAACGAGCCGAAGAGCCTTCTTAACCTGAGGGATAACGTCATCTGCGTGCTAGCGTGGAAGCACGGCGAACCTTTCGGCTACATGGTATACTCGACCAGGTCCCTCTGCTGGGTGCTCGACCTTAACTTGAAAAAGGGCGCAGGTCCCGATGAGGCGACGCAGCTTATCTTTCAGCTGCCCACTGCGCGGTTCCTGCCCGCCGTTTTCACAACTGTGCCCGAAGGCGGGGAGAACGAGAGGATATTAAGATGCCTGGGACTAAGGCGTGACAGGGTGAGGATCGAGATGGAGCTCAGGCTTTCCCAGGACGGCGTTTCCTAGGCAATTCAGGAGGATTCAAGGATGATCAAACTAGCATTAAGTACTTTCGCGGTGGTCTTCCTCGCCGAGCTGGGCGACAAGACCCAGCTTGCTACCATGGTCCTTTCGGCCAAGTGCGATCCGAGTTCTAGGTGGGGGGTGTTGATCGGCGCTGCCGCGGCGTTGGTGACAACCAGCGTGATTGGCGTGCTCGCGGGGGCCGTTGTCGGCAAGCTCGTGCCGGAGAACGTACTGAAATATGTGGCGGGCGCCGCGATGATAATCATGGGCGTCCTGCTTATGTGGGGAAAGATATAGGACATGGAGAAAACACGCATAAGGATGATCTCCCTTGGCTGTGCCAAGAACAGGGTGGACAGCGAGTTCCTGCTCGGCAGGCTCCAAGAGGCAGGGATGGCGATCGCGGGCGAGGAAGAGACTGCCGATGCGGTCATCGTAAACACCTGTAGCTTCTTGCAGAGCGCATGCGAGGAGGCCATAGACGTGATACTCGAATGCGCCGAGCAGAAGCGGGCGGGCAGGGTGAAGGCCGTCCTCGTATCAGGGTGTCTTCCTAACCGCTACGGCGAGGACCTGGCTAGGGAGATGCCAGAGATAGACGGAGTAATATCGCCTGGCGCCTATGATGAAGTCGCTGAGTTCGTTCGCGAGGCCCTGGACAAAAAATCGCCCTCTATGCTCTCAGGCAAAGGTTACCTCGGATCGAAGGCGCCGAGGATCCTTACCAATGCCGGGCATTATGCATATATAAAGATATCCGACGGATGCGACAACAGGTGCTCATACTGCATGATCCCGGACATCAGGGGCCCGCACGCGAGCAAATCCATCGAAGACGTTCTGGATGAGGCCGGGAGGCTCGTCGGAGCGGGTGTCAAAGAGCTTGTGGTCGTAGCCCAGGACCCGACGAGGTACGGGACGGACCTCTACGGCAAGCCCTTCCTGGGCGAGCTTTTAAAGAAGATTGCCGAGATGGACAAGCTCATGTGGCTCAGGCTGATGTATGCCTATCCTTCCAGGGTGGACGATGAGCTGATAGGACTCTTCTCGGATGGGTTAAAAGGCAGGCTCCTGCCCTACCTGGACCTTCCGATGCAGCATGGTTCAGCCAAGGTACTCTTAGCCATGAACCGGCTCGGGAACCCCGAATCCATAATAGAAGTGGTGGAAAAGCTCAGGAGGGCAAGGCCCGGTTTCGTCATCAGGACGACATTCATGGTCGGCTTCCCCGGCGAGAGTGAATCTGACTTCCAGGAACTGATGGATTTCATAAGGATCGTCAGGCCGCAGAGGGCGGGGGTGTTCAGATTCAGCCCCGAGGAGGGGACGCTTGCCGCTTCGATGCCCGGCCAGGTGCCCGAGGAGGAGAAGACCGAAAGGGAGCGGGAGGTCATGTCCCTGCTGGCGGATATAAGCCTTGAATACAACGAATCAAGGATAGGCGAGGTCACCACCGTGATGGTGGACGGACCTTCCGAGGAATCCGAACTTCTTGTCGCGGCGAGGTCCTATGCAGAAGCCCCCGAGGAGGACGGGCACATACTCATCGGAGATTCTACGTTGGCTCCGGGAAGCGTGCTGAAGGCGAGGATAACCAGCGCCGCGGAGTACGACCTAGGGGCGGACGTAGTTGAGTAGGTGCTTATATGACGAGGACTAAAAGGCCCGGCTTTACGAAGCCGGGCCTTTGCTCATATTCCTTTGTTATGCAGATTTCAGATTAGAGGAAGATTCCCCTTGCCTGCATGGCGTCCACTATCCTCTTGATTGCGAGGCAGTAGGCGGCGATGCGCATGGTGATGTTCTTCTCCTTCGCGAACTTCCAGCAGGAATCGAACGCTGCGCTCATCTTGACGTCGAGCTTGTCGTTGACCTCGTCGACAGTCCAGTAGTAGCCGTACAGGTTCTGCACCCACTCGAAGTAGGAGACGGTGACTCCGCCGGCGTTGGCTAGGATGTCCGGAACAACTACCTTTCCAGCCTTCTTCAGGATCTCGTCCGCTTCGGCGGTGATGGGGCCGTTCGCGGCCTCGACGATGTTCTTCGCCTTGATCTTGCCCGCGTTCTCCGCGGTGATCTGGTTCTCGAGGGCCGCAGGTACCAGCAGGTCGCACTCAGTGTAGAGGACTGCCTTGGGATCGTCGATCTTCACCATGCCGGGCTCTGTGTATCCTTCGAGCAACTTCTTGGGGCTCTTGCCGGAGTGCTCGAAAGCGGCCTTTACGTTGACGCCGTTAGGATTATAGTAAGTCCCGGTGATGTCGCTTATGGCGACGATCTTGACTCCAAGGAGGCTGCTCATGAGTATGGAACCGAGTCCGCCGACGTTTCCGAAGCCTTGTACCGCCACCGTAACCTTCTTGGGATCGAGGTTGAGCCTCTTGAGGAGCTCGCGGACCGCTATCGAGATGCCGCGTCCGGTGGCCTCGTTCCTACCGAGGGAGCCGTTGACCGAAAGGGGCTTGCCGGTGACCACGCCGGGCTGGTACTGGCCGGTCAGCACCGAATAGGTGTCGACCATCCATGCCATTATCTTGCCGCTGGTGTTGACGTCGGGAGCCGGCACGTCCTTCATGGGCCCTATGATCGGGGCTATCCTGGCCGTGTAGCAGCGTGTAAGGCGCTCGAGCTCCCCTTCGGAGAGCTTCGTCACGTCTACGCACACTCCGCCCTTCGCTCCGCCGTAGGGGATGTCCACTACGCCACATTTGAAGGACATCCAGGCCGCGAGCGACTTGACCTCGTCGTAGTTGACGTCTACATGGTAGCGGACGCCGCCCTTGCCCGGGCCCCTTGAAGTGTTGTGCTGTACCCTGAATCCCTTAAATACTTTTATGCTTCCATCGTCCATCCTGACAGGCATGTTTACTTCGAGAGCCCTCTCAGGTTCGCAGAGGATCGCGAAAGTGCCTTCGTCTAGGTTCAGGACTTCCTTTGCCAGCTTGAGCCTGGCCAGGACCTGTTCGTACGTGCTTTGAGCCATTAATCAGCACCTCCTGAGTTATAAGTGTATACTGAATACACGTCCATATATAATTCTAGTCCCACGGCGGACATTATGCAATTTGGCACAGATTGGTTTATCGACCGAAAAACAGTGCCTGGCTGCCTGGATGACCGGTACTGCATGTTCTAATTAAGAAACAATCCACAAGGCGAACTTTGAACGGGGCCTACAGAAACTTATAATATGAAGTAGCATTAATCGGACCTTATTAATTATAATGTTCATGGAAGCATGCATCATGGTGAGCCGGGACTTTGGAAAGCACGGCGATACATGCATGCATATTAAAGGGACCACCGGTGTACCGGATCCCCATCGAATGGAGGTAATTTCCTCAATGAAGCGCGCTTTCACCCTGATAATCACTGCGGCGCTGCTCCTGGCCGTCATGGCGATTCCGTCCTTCTCCAAGGAGTACAAAATCGCTATAGTATTCGACATCGGCGGGCTGGGCGACAAGTCGTTCAACGACTCCGCCTATCTTGGCCTCCAGAGAGTAGCCAAGGAACTCGGAGCCAAGACGAAGTATGCCGAATCCCGCACCCCTTCGGACTATGAACCCAACCTCGCGGCTTTCGCCAAGGAAGGCTACGACATGGTATGGGGCATCGGTTTCCTGATGGCAGACGCCATCGAGAAGGTATCGGCCCAGTATCCCAACACCAAGTTCGGCATAATCGACAACTCCTGGGATGATGCCTGGTACAAGGCCCATCCGAACGTGATGTCGGTGATGTACAAGGAGAACGAAGGCTCGTTCCTGATGGGCGTGCTCGCCGCTATGACTACGAAGAGCAAGGTGATAGGCTTCATAGGCGGTATGGAGTTCCCCGTCATATGGCGTTTCGAGGCCGGTTTCAAGGCCGGTGTTGAAGCGGTCGACAAGAGCATAAAGCTCCTTCGCAACTATGCCGGATCGTTCAACGATCCCGCAGCGGGCAAGGCCATCGCGGTATCGATGATAAGGCAGAAGGCTGACGTAATCTACCACGCCTCCGGCGGAACCGGAATCGGCATGTTCGAAGCGGCCAATGAGACCAAGAACGTATGGGTAATCGGCGTCGACTCCGACCAGTTCGACCTCTCGCCGAAATGGACTCTCTCCTCGATGATCAAGCGCGTCGACAACGGCGTGTTCATGGGCACCAAGAACCTCATCGATGGGAAGTTCAAGGCTGGCGTGACCAATCTCGGACTCAAGGAAGCCGGCGTAGGCATGGCGGCCACCACCAGCAAGAACACTGCGGCGGGCGCCATAGCCAAGGCTAACGCATGGGCAAGCATGATCATAGCCGGGCAGAAGTCCGTGCCGGACGGCATGAACGAAGCCGACAGGATATCCACCAAGTAGACGATGCCAAAGATAGCATGGCTGAATTAAGCCCTGTTGTATCAGGAGCCGGGTACCTAGCCTAAAGCTAGGTGCCCGGTTTTCCAATACGGAGGAACGACATGTCGGAAATAGATGCGACCATTTCCCCCGGCCAGGTGATCCTCGAGATGAAGGGGATAACCAAGGCCTTCCCCGGTATAGTAGCGAACTCGGATGTCGACTTCGACCTCAAGAAGGGTGAGATCCATTGCCTGCTAGGAGAGAACGGGGCGGGCAAATCGACACTGATGAAGATCCTTTACGGATTGTACAAGCAGGACAAGGGCGAGGTATTCTACAAAGGCGAACCTCTGGTGGTCAACGGACCCGCCGACACCCTAAGACAGGGCATAGGCATGGTCCATCAGCACTTCATGCTGATCAAGCCCCTTACGGTCGCCGAGAACCTCGTACTGGGCAACGAACCCACGAAATATGGGTTCCTCATAGACAAGAAGAAGGCGAAGGCGGAGCTTATGGAGATTTCCACGACCTTCGGACTGGCTATAGAGCCGGATGCCAAGATCATGGACATCTCGGTGGGAATGCAGCAGAGGGTGGAGATACTCAAGGCCTTGCACAGGGGGGCCGAAGTGCTGATACTGGACGAACCCACCGCCGTGCTGACGCCCCAGGAGACGAAAGAGCTCTTCGTGATCATGCGCAAGCTGGTGCATGACGGGAAGTCTATCATATTCATATCCCACAAGCTCAAGGAGGTCATGGAGATCTCCGACAGGGTAACCGTCATCAACCATGGCAGGATCATCGGCTCCGTCAAGACGTCCGAGACGTCCCCCAGCCAGCTGGCCAACATGATGGTGGGCCGCGAGGTTGAGCTTATCGTCCATAAGGAGCCGGCAAAACCCGGCAAGGAGAAGTTCAGGGCTGAGGGCCTCGTGGCGGAGAACGACAGGGGGCTTCCCGCGCTGAGGGGCATAGACTTGAGCGTGAGGGCCGGTGAGATACTCGGCGTATGCGGAGTGGACGGCAACGGCCAGACGGAGCTGGTGCAATGCATAACCGGCATGAGGAGGCTTAGCGCCGGCAAGGTGACCTTGAACGGTAAGGACATAACAAACATGCCACCGAAGAGATGCTTCGAAGCCGGCATAGTGCACGTCCCCGAGGACAGGCAGAAGCACGGCCTGGTGCTCGATTTCACCGTCGCGGAGAACATGATACTGCAAACATACAATAAAAAGCCTTTCAGCAGGGGCATCACTTTACGTTGGGATGAGATAAAGTCTTATGCGAGGCGGATCATCTCCGAATTCGACGTAAGGACCCCGGACGAGGACACCAAGGCGGGGTCGTTATCAGGCGGAAACCAACAGAAGGCGATCCTGGCCCGCGAGCTTTCTAGGACGCCCGAGCTCATAGTCGTCGCTCAGCCGACGAGGGGCCTGGACGTGGGAGCGATCGAGTACATACACAAAAGGCTCGTGTCCGAGAGGGATTCGGGCAGGGCGGTGCTCCTGGTGTCGCTGGAGCTCGATGAGATAATGTCGCTCTCAGACAGGATAGCCGTGATTTACGAGGGCAGGATTATGGGGACCATGGACATCGAAGACGCCACCGAGGAGACCCTCGGACTGATGATGGCCGGCTCGATGCCCGCTTCCCATAAGGGGGTGATGTGATGGAGAGGAAGAAGGACAATTCCGCCATCAAGGAGCTCATAGTGCCCGTGACGGCCGTATTCATAGGGCTCGTGCTGGGCGGTATATTGATGACGCTGACCGGCGTCAATGCGATCGAAGGATACAAGGCTCTGATAATGGGGTGTTTCGGAAGGCTTGAGTACGTAAGCGAGACCATAGTCTACACCACCCCACTGATATTCACGGGCCTTGCCATCGCGCTGGGCTTCAGGTGCGGCCTTTTCAACATAGGATGCGAAGGGCAGTACATCGTGGGGCTGATCGGCGCTGCGGTGGTAGGGGCGATGGACCTTGGGCTGCCGACGTTCATCCACCTTCCGCTAACGATGCTGTCGGGCATGGCCTGCGGCGCTATATGGGCTTCGGTGCCGGGCCTGCTTAAGGCGAAGTTCGGCATACATGAGGTCGTCAACAGCATAATGATGAACTACATAGCCCTCTACCTGTCGCACTACCTGGTGAACGGGCCCATAAAGGACCCCGGCATAACAAGCCCGTACAGCAGGGAGATTCTCGATACGGCCAAGCTCTGGAGGTTCTTCGGGCAGAACAGCCCGATAAGGGTGAACAGCGGGATAATAATCGCCATAGCGGCGGCGTTGTTTGTCTACTACCTCCTGTTCAAGACAACTATCGGCTACCAGATCAGGGCCGTGGGCTTCAACCCTGAAGCGGCCAGGTACGGGGGGATAAGCGTCCCCACGAACATCGTGGCGGCCATGTTCATATCAGGAGCTCTCGCAGGCCTTGCGGGGGCGGTGCAGATAATGGGTATCCAGTTCAAGTTCCTTGACATATTCGCGTTCCAAGGCTATGGGCTGGACGGCATAGCGGTCGCGCTGGTGGGCAAGAGCCACCCGTTGGGCGTCTTGCCGTCGGCGCTGCTGTTCGGCATTCTCCAAAGGGGCTCCCAGACGATGCAGATGCTAGCGGGCGTGCCCAAGGAGACGATCGGCATCATGCAGGGCGTTATAATAATCATAGTTGCAGCCGAGGGCATAATTAAGGGCTGGCTACCGATAAGGAAGATATTGGGAACTGACAAGAAGGCGGCGGGCAAGGAGGTGGGCAGGGCATGAGCAGGCTGGGAAAGGGCATTAATTGGAACAGGCTGGTGAGGTCCAGGGCATTCTGGCTCGGCGCGGCCCTCGTCGTTCTTATAACCGTCTTCTCGGTGAACAGCATAAGGTCCATGGGAGGGGAGATGTTCAGCTATCTTGTCATCGACTTCTTCTCCACAGGGATCTTCATGGCAACACCCCTGATACTCACTAGCATAGGGGCGGTATTCTCGGAAAGGTCCGGCGTGGTCAACATAGGCCTCGAAGGCATGATGCTGATCGGCGCGTTCTTCGGCGTCATGGTATCCTACTTCACGGGCAGCGCCTGGCTTGGAGTTCTAGGAGGCATGATAGCAGGAGGGCTGACGGCAGCTCTGCACGCCTACGTATGCATATCCCACCACGCGAACCAGACGGTGAGTGGCGTCGCGATCAACGTCTTCGCACTCGCGCTGACGGGCTTCCTGCTTAAGGCGGTATTCCACAGGGCCGGCCAGACCGACAGGGTCACGAAGCTGGCGAACTGGATAATGCCCGACTTCTTCAGGAACATACCGATAATCGGAGACGTGTTGGGCAGCAACACGCCCCCGGTCTACATCGCGCTGCTGCTCGTAGTTGCAGCTCAGGTGGTTCTCTTCCACACACCGCTCGGCCTTAGGATACGCGCCTGCGGCGAGCATCCGGAAGCCGCCGACACGGTTGGCATCAATGTCACCGGCACCAGGTACTTCTGCGTGATACTGTCGGGGGTCCTAGCAGGGCTCAGCGGCGTGACGCTATCCCTCGGGCAGCTGTCCCTCTTCAAGGAGGCCATGACCGACGGCAGGGGCTACATTGCCATCGCCGCGATGATATTCGGTAAATGGACCCCATTGGGAGCCTTCCTGGCATCGCTGTTCTTCGGCCTTGCTACAGGTTTCAAGTTCATCTCCCAGTCATGGAACATGACGAGCATACCGACGGACTTCCTGCTCATGCTGCCGTACATACTAACGATGCTCGCGCTGGCCGGCTTCGTGGGAAGGCTTACGCCTCCTGCGGCTAGCGGCCTGCCTTACAGGCGGAGGGGATCCGTCTGACCGACTTACTCTGAATAGCAATAGCGCCGGCCCGGGAACATGTGCGTCCCGGGCCTTGGCCTAGGAAAAGGGGAATAAAATGGAGGAGACATCAACAAGAGGACGCATGGGGGCGGTCGGGATGCTGCCCAAGGACCTCGAGCCGATAATGCTCGGCCTGGGGCATCCAAAGTACAGGGCGTCGCAGGTCCTCGAATGGATATATTCGAAGATGGCCGGAAGCTACGAGCAGATGACCAACCTGCCGGCCGAGCTGAAAGAGACGCTGGCTAAGGCGGCGCCGATCAAGCCGCCTAACGTGATGGACGTGAAAAGGGCCAAGGACGGCACGACGAAGCTGCTCATCGGTTTTCCCGACGGCGCCAACGCCGAGACCGTGCTCATGGAGCACGACTACGGGCTCTCCTTGTGCGTGTCGAGCCAGGCAGGCTGCAAGATGGGCTGCGCATTCTGCGCATCCGCCATGAGCGGATACTCCAGGGATCTCACGTCCGGGGAGATGTGCTGGCAGTTCATCGAAGCGTCGAGGATCGCCAAGGACCGGAGGATATCCTCGGTAGTCATAATGGGCATGGGCGAACCTCTTATGAACTATGACGCGGTGCTGCAGTTCATAAGGGTGCTGAACTGGGGAAAGGGCTTCAACATCGGGGCCAGGCGGATAACTTTGTCCACTTGCGGGATTGTGCCAGGGATAGAGAGGCTCGCCGGAGAGGACCTCCAGATCACCCTTTCGATATCGCTCCATGCGCCGGACGATGCGACAAGGGACAGGATAATGCCGGTAAACAAGCTCTATAACGTATCCGAGGTAGTCGGGGCCGGCAAGAGGTACGCGGACAGGACGGGGCGCAGGGTCACCTACGAGTACGTGATGATAAAGGGCGTCAACGATTCGTTATCCCAGGCGGCCGCCTTAGTGAAGCTTTTAAAGGGGAGCTTGTCGCACGTCAACCTAATACCGCTGAACCCCGTACCGGAGAGCGGCCTCACCAGGTCGACGGACGCCACGGTGGCGGCATTTAAGAAAGTGCTGGAAGACGCCGGCCTTGCGGTCACCAGCAGGCGTGAGATGGGCTCTGACATCGAAGGCGCGTGCGGTCAGCTCAGGCTTAAGAAAAGGCGGTCCTTCTAGCTCCGGTGCAGCGAGGCTTAGTACCGTTGTATAATAACAACTGTTGGGGGTGCTTGATGCTAATTGGCTTTTCCACCGATAAGGGAAGGAACAGGGCGAGCAACCAGGACTCCGGTGTGGCTTCTTCCGAGGGCCACTTCCTCGCCGTGGCCGACGGCCTAGGTGGGCATAGCGGAGGCGCCGAGGCGTCGAACACCGCCATCGGCTTGTTCAACATGAAAGCCGCGGGCATAAGGAGCCTCGACGACATGAAGGCGTTCATGGAGGAGGCGAACTCCACGATACTGCGCAAGGCCGACGAAGATCCAGAACTTAAAGGCATGGGCACGACGATGACCGCAGCAGTGATCGAGGAAGGCAAGGCGCTCATCGCCCATGTCGGGGATTCGAGGGCCTATCTCGTAAGGGACGGCTCGGCAAAGCAGCTGACGTTAGACCATTCCCTTGCGGGGCAGCTCGTCCAGAGCGGCTTCCTCAAGGCCGAGGAGGCGTCCACGCACCCTGGACGGTATGCGGTGGTCCGTTGCCTAGGAGCGTCCTCGGAACTGGAGCCGCAGCTAATTGAGACGGACCTTAAACCTAATGATGTGCTCGTTTTCTGCACCGACGGTTTCTGGGAGCATGTGAACGAAGTCGAGATCGCAGAGAGGTTCTCGACGACCGCGGACTTGATGTCCGTATGCGAGGACCTGATGCGTCTGGCCAACATCAGAGGCGGGGAGGACAACATAACCGTCGTGGCCGCACTTATTGATGAAAGCGATGTGAGGTAGCGAATTGATGGACATCGGCTACGTCCTTTCTGGACGCTATGAGATAGAAGAGCTGGTAGGCGAGGGCGGTATGTCCACCGTATACAGGGCGTACGACAGGGTGCTCGCACGGACGGTGGCGATCAAGGTCCTAAGGGAGCAGTTCTCGGCCAGCGAGGCGTCCAGGGGACGCTTCAGGAAAGAGGCACTGTCGGCCGCAAGGCTGTCGCACCCTAACATAGTGGGCGTATTCGACGTGGGCACCGACCAGGGTTTCGATTACATAGTCATGGAGTTCGTGGCGGGAAGGTCGCTCGAGCAGGAGATGAAGGGCTTCAACGGGCCCATGCCGGTGCTCAAGGCGGTCGGCATAGTGAACCAGATACTGGACGGCCTGTGGCATGCGCATTCGCACGGCCTCGTCCATAGGGATATCAAGCCTCATAACATACTGATATCTAGCGACGGCAGGGTGAAGATAGCGGATTTCGGCATTGCCAGGGCCTCGAGCGAGACGGACCTTACCCAGACGGGCATGGTGGTGGGTACCGTGAACTATACTTCGCCTGAGCAGGCGAAGGGTGAGGTGGCCACCAACAAATCCGACCTGTACTCGACTGGTGTGCTCCTTTACGAGATGCTGACAGGAAAACTGCCGTTCACGGGCGAAGGCCAGGTGGCGGTCGCGATAAAGCACATTTCGGAGAAACCGTCTTCACCGAGGAGGATGAATCCCGCGATCAGCCCCATGCTGGAAAGGGCGATCTTCAAGTCGATGGAGAAGGACCCGGCCCGTAGATTCCAGAGCGCAGAGGAGTTCAAAGCGGCCCTGATGCTGGCCGAAGGGGCGTATATCAAGCGTGAGGCGGACGGCAAGGACGATACGATAGTGTCGAAAACGTCCGGTTCTGCCACGAAGACCTTCAGGAAGGTGGAAGGAGGCGGCGTCGGTATGAAGGATCGAGGTAAAAGCGGCTACGACCAGAAAAAGGGCCTGAGGAACCTGATCATACTCATATCCGTCTTCGTGGTCTTCGCCACAGCCGTTGCCGGCGGCGTTTACCTCGCATGGGACAGGTGGATGGACGTAGACGAGGTGAAAGTACCAGACGTGGTCGGTATGAACATAGAGGATGCCAAGGTGAGACTCAAGGAGCTCAAGCTGAACACCGTGATAGAGGACTCGAGGTATGATGAGGCGGTGCCCGCGGATTCTGTCATATCCCAGGTACCCCCGGCGGGGACGTCAAGGAAGGTGAATTCTGACATCGAGCTGATAGTCAGCCTCGGGCCGGACCTCGGCACCGTGCCGGACGTGATAGGCAAGGACCTTCGGGAAGCTGGGATAATCCTGGAATCCGCAGGCTTCACGATCGGGGACAACGTGTACGAATACGATCCGATCGTGCCCGAGGGCATGATCATAAGGCACGATCCACCCGCGGGCAGCACGCTCGACAAGGGCATGCCGGTAACCGTGGTCATATCGCAAGGTCCGTCGCCGACGATAACGGTGCCGGACATCGTGGGTTTCGACTACAAGGAGGCTGAGTCGCTGATTAAGGCCGCCGGCCTGAACATAGGCCTGATAATAGAGGCGGTCTCCGAGGCGTATCCGAAGGGCACGGTAATGGCGCAGACGCCAATCGCCGGCACCGAGGTCGACAGCGGCAGCCTTGTGGATCTGAAGGTCTCGACGACGGCCCAGAGCATGGGGGCAGGATCCGGGGAGGGTAGCAAGAAATTCGAGGTGTCGTATACGGTACCGAAGGAGACGTGGATCCAGGAGGTCGTGATGAAGGTCAACGACACTTACGGCAGCAGGATCGTCTTCGGTCCGAAATCGCTAAAGAGCGGCGAGGGCGTCGTACAGATGGTGGAGGTCTTCGGAGGCGGGAGGATAGAAGTATGGGTAGATGGCGCGCTCTACAAAGCATATGACGTATAGCGGCTTTACAGGGGTGATCATAGGGATCAAGGGCGGCTTCGCGGAGGTCGAATCCGGTGGCGAGCAGTTCACATGCAGGATCCGGGGCAAGCTGAGGCTGTCGGACCAGGAGATCGTCGCAGGAGACAACGTCAAGCTCATCGTGAAAGGCGCGGAGCACGTCATAGAGGAAGTGCTGCCGAGGCGGAACTTCCTAATAAGGCCCCCCGTGGCGAACGTGGACATGGTCGCGATATTCACGCCCCTCGTGGCGCCGGACGTGGACCTCATGCTAACTGACAGGCTTTGCGCGCTTGCCGAAAGGCAGAGGCTGGAGATCGTGATCTGCGCGACCAAGGCTGACATAGCCAAGGGCGACGCATCTGTTATGATAGAGGATCACTACAAAGGGACGGGCTACAGCTTCGTGACATTGTCAGCTCCGAGGAACGAGGGCGTGGAGAGGCTCAAGGAGCTGCTGAAGGGCAGGATAAGCATATTCGCCGGACAGTCGGGCGCGGGAAAATCGACCCTCATAAACGCGATGATGCCAGGGCTCGGCCTCAAGACGGGCGAAGTAAGCGAGAAGATCGGCAGGGGAAGGCATACGACCAGGCAGGTAAGCCTCCTCAGGCTCTCAGGAGGAGGGTACGTGGCGGACAGTCCGGGTTTTTCGTCCCTGGAGCTGGCAGGAGTGGAACCCGACGAGGTCAGGTCGCTGATGCCCGACATCTACGAACATGAGGGCAGGTGCCGCTTCAAGGGCTGCAGGCACAACGCCGAGCCGGGATGCTCGGTGAAGGAAGCCGTCCGCTCAGGCGACGTCTCAGGCGGAAGGTACAAGCATTACCTGGCGCTCCTGGAGGAGTGCATCGAGGCCGAGAAGAGGAAGTACGACTAATCGGGGGTGGACTGGATGATCAAGATAGCACCTTCCATACTGTCCGCAGACCTTGCGGACCTGGCCGGGGAGATTTCAAGGATCGAGTCGGCCGATTTCGTGCATGTCGACGTCATGGACGGTTCTTACGTGCCCAACATCACGTTCGGACAGGGCATGGTGAGGACGCTTGGAAGGCTCACGGACAAGCCCCTGGACGTCCATCTGATGATCGAAAGGCCGGAACACCACTTGGAATCGTTCATCGAAGCGGGCGCTTCGATAATAACGGTGCACCCTGATTCGACGAGGCACCTGCATAGGCAGCTGGGCAGGATCAAGGAGCTGGGAGGTCTGGCTGGGGTGGCGCTCAATCCTTCGGACCCTTCCGTGATGATAGAGAACGTTCTTGACCTGGCGGATTTGATCCTGATAATGACCGTGAACCCGGGCTTCGGAGGGCAGGATTTCATAGAGGGCCAGACCACGAAGATAGCCGAAGTGGCTGAGATGGTAGCGGCTTCAAGCAGGGAGATAATGATAGAGGTGGACGGCGGGATTAATGCCAAGACGGCTGAGAGGGTAAGGCGCGCGGGGGCGGACGTGCTCGTGGCGGGCACATACGTATTCAAGGCAGAAGATGCCGAATCCGCCATCAGGTCGCTGAGGGGCTAACGATGCACCAGGAAGCCGTGAAGATAGTCAAAGCACTCACAAGGGCCGGCGCAAGGCTGGCCCTTGCAGAATCTTGCACGGGGGGGATGCTCGCGTCCGCGATTACGGATGTTACGGGGGCGTCCCTTTGTTTCGAGGCCGCTTTGATAACGTACTCCAATAGGGCGAAGACTTCTGTTTTGGGTGTGCCGGAAGGCGTACTTAAGCAGTTCGGGGCGGTGAGCGGACCTGTGGCTGAGGTCATGGCCGAAAGGGCGCTCGTTGTCCTCGGGGCCGACGTGGCCTGCTCAGTCACGGGAGTGGCAGGACCCGGCCAGGACACCGACGGCAATCCGGCCGGCCTGGTCTATATAGCTTGTTCTATGAAAGGGCACAAGACGGAAACGAGGAGTTATTCCTTTTCGGGCGACAGGAGGGCGGTGAGGGAGGATGCCGTCGACAACGCGTTGTCCTTCATTGCCGAATATCTAGCAAAGAGGGGTATAGAATGAGGAAGATACACGTAAAGGACGTCCCTGAACCTAAGGGCCACTACACTCCGGCGATAGAAGCCGGCGGTCTAATCTTCGCCTCCGGCATGCTCCCGGTCGACCTGGGTACGGGCGCTCCTGTGACCGGAAGCTTCGAAGAGCAGCTGGAGGTGCTGTTCTTCAACATCGAGGCCCTTTTGAAATCCTCCGGATGCACCAAGGATGACGTGGTCAAGATCACGGCCTACATATCGGATATAGCGCTGTGGGCAAGGTTCAACGTGGCATATTCGGCCTTTTTCGAGGAACACAAACCGGCCAGGACTGTAGTCTCCCTGGGAGGCAAGCTGCATTACGGCCTTGACGTGGAGATCGAGTTCGTGGCAGAGCTAAGGCGGTAGACGTATGGCGGGCAGGGAAGCGTTCTTCATCTGCCGTTCCTGCAAAGCGAGGCTAAGCCTGGCAGAGGCGAGGTACAAATGCATCTGCGGCGGGCTGCTCGATATAGGCGGATTGGACGATGCCTTTTCAGCATCGTCGCTCGAATGCGACGCGCACGGTGTGTTCAGGTACAGGCGTTTGATGCCGGACATAATCGACGGGCATTGGCACGAGGCCACGATGGCAGAGGGCATGACCGGGCTGGTCGACCTTAACGTAAAAGAGCTGGACATGCGCGGCAAGATGGACTATACGATGCCTACTCTTTCGTTCAAGGACAGGGGAGCCGCCGTGCTTATGGCGGCGGCCAAGGCCTTAGGGATCAAATCGGTCGTACAGGACTCGAGCGGCAATGCTGGCAACTCGATAGCAGCGTATGCGGCGAGGCTTAGGATAGACTGCGAGATACTGGTCCCGGAAGGCACATCCCCCAACAAGATATCGCAGATAAGGGCATACGGGGCGTCTGTTAGGGTAGTCCCGGGCAGCAGAGAGGATACGGCCGCGGCTGCGCTTAAGGAAGCTGAATCGGGCAGGTACTATGCCAGCCACGTCTATAATCCCATATTCTACCAGGGCACGAAGACGTACGTGTACGAGATTTGGGAGCAGTTGGGCGGCAAGCTGCCGGAGGCGCTGGTCGTGCCGATCGGCAACGGGACCTTGCTGTTGGGCATGCTTCTAGGCTTAAGATCGCTTATGGCAGGAGGAGCCATAGAACGGATGCCCAGGATCGTCGCTGTACAAGCCGCAAGATGCGCGCCCATCTACAGGGCGTTCATGAATGGCGAGAGGACGGTGACCCCTGTCACGAACGAGGGTACATCCGCCGAGGGTATAGCGATCGCGGCCCCAGTGCGCGGGGCCCAGATGATAGAAGCGCTAAGGGAACTCGGGGGGATTGTAGTTCAGGCTGGAGAGGAAGACATAGCTAGGTGCGAAACTATGCTTTCAAAGGCCGGCATATTCGTCGAGCCGACCAGCGCGGCCACCGTAGCGGGGGCAGAGAGCTGGGCCAGGGCTGAAGGTTTCAGCGGCAGCATGGTGCTTCCGATGTGCGGCGCGGGCCTCAAATCGTTGCACTGACCGCGATGGGCAGGTCGGAGCCTGATGATGCGGCCTTGATGCGGGCCCTCAGGTGGTATACGGTAAGGTACCATTTGTAGGTGCTCTCAAGAGGATCGTGCAGGATGATGTTGTAAAGCGCCCCATCCCGGTCGATGAATTCGAACATCCTGTTATGCTTGCTCCTCACCGCAGATATCGCAAAGCCCGTTATGCTGTCCAGATGGAAAGTCTTGGGGCAGTCAGCTTCGGTTACCAGCCTGATGGCATCGTTATGGAGGCTTATCAAGCCCTCCCCGATCACTTTGAGCGGCTTAGCCTTGCGGCTTCTCCTTATGGTCGCCTCGAGCGGGCCGTACACGAGGGCTCCTTCGGGCTCAAGGGCAGCGGCTGAGACTTTTGACTCGATGAAGGCCTCCTGCCACCTGTCCTGTAATTCAAGGTTTTCGTAATGGAGCTTGGTGCCATCTTGAGGTACGAACTCCCCACGGTCGCCCCACGCGACCGAGTAGCCGCAGTTCTTGCAGGTGGCCACATCCCCAGAAGTGAGGAAACAGTCGGTAGCCATGCATTCAGGGCAGACGAACATGATGTTGTGCAGGCCGAGGGCTTTATTCTTGCCTTTGTACGTGAGTCCTGGCTTCGTCTTGATCCATTCATAATCGCTGTGAACCAAAGCCTTGATTATCACGTCCTCGACCTGGGAGGAATCCATGGCTCTGAGCTGCTCTTTCGAAAGAAGCAACCCTAGATTGACGGTAGTGCCGCCGTGCCTCTTCTTAAGAGCCCAGAAGGGGTCCGCGAAGTACCCTCCTTGCAGCTTGGCGGATATGACCGGCACGTCGAGCATCTTGGCAAGCTTGCCTATGCCGGGGACAAGTGGTTCGGTGTATCCTGCGAAGCATCTTTGCCCCTCGGGGAATATGCCGACCGAACGGCCGTTGCGTACGCACCTCATCATCTGTCTTACGGCAGACGAATCTATCGTGAACTTGCTCTTTGGTATCGAACCTATCGCACTCATCAGGAAGTTCATGATCGGAACCCTGAACAGCATGTCAGTTGCCACGAAACTTATGGGGCCCGGGACCAAGACTCCTACGAGGAACGGATCCATCGTCGCCTGGTGGTTGGATACCAGGAAGAACGGCCTTTTCACTCCTTTTAGGTTTATGGAGCCGATCTTGAGCTTGCCGAACAGCTTAAAGTAGACCGGCAGAACGAGCCTTATAAGGAATGACAGTACCGAACCTAGCACCTTTTTCATGCATCCTCCGCCCTAAGTGGGATAGTTGTAGTATAGAATGATTATGGCGCATTTGTATCCCATTATACATAATTGTCGTGAGGTGTGAATTGAAAAGGATGTTCGTAGCTTTGGACCTTCCTCTGGGACTAAGGGAGAGGATCTTCTCCAGCCCCGGTTTCGACAAGGGCAAGTACAGCGGGATAAGCTGGGTCAGCCCCGAGAACATGCACCTTACGTTGAAATTCCTTGGGGACGTCCCCGAAGAGAAGGTGAAGGCGATATCCGATGCGCTCGCAAGAATCGCCTCTCATCATCGTCCTGTAGGAGTCAGCTACGGAGGGTTCGGCCGCTTCGGCAGGGGCGGTTCGGCTGGCGCGATATGGGTGGGCGCCTCAGACCGTTCTGGAAAGCTTGCCGCACTTGCAGGCGACATCGAAGGCTCTCTGGAGGGCCTCGGCTTCGCGAGGGAAGGACGCCCGTTCTCGCCGCACCTGACTGTGTGCAGGGTGAGGGAAGGCTCCAACCTCCCTTCGTGGGAGGAGATAAGACCCTTGTTCAATGACGTACGCGAAGATGTATTGCACGAAGGTTTTTCGCTGTACGAAAGCGAACTCACGCCAAGGGGGCCCATATATACTAGGGCTGGGTGGTTCGGTTTCAAAAGGGACTAGGAATACCGAACATATGTGCTATAATCTAGACGGTAAGTTCCTCCATGAAAGGGGAGTTTCGATTGTCCGACAGGCAGAAAGCTTTAAACGCGGCTTTGGCTCAGCTGGAGAAGGAATACGGCAAAGGCGCCATAATGAGGATGGGAGACGCAGACATCAAGGCCGTCGACGTGATACCGAGCGGCTCTATCGCGCTTGATATCGCCCTAGGAGTGGGCGGGTTCCCCAGAGGCAGGGTGATAGAGGTATTCGGCCCCGAGGCGTCCGGCAAGACCACAGTGGCGCTGCATGCAATAGCTCAGGCACAAATCGCAGGAGGCATAGCCGCCTTCATAGACGCGGAGCACGCCCTGGATGCCAAATACGCAAAGAAGCTGGGAGTGGACATAGACAACCTGCTCGTATCACAACCGGATACCGGCGAGCAGGCTCTTGAGATAACGGAAGCCCTAGTGCGCAGCGGCGCGGTCGACATAGTGGTCGTTGACTCGGTTGCGGCTCTGGTGCCGAGGTCGGAGATCGAAGGCGAGATGGGGGATTCTTTCGTGGGCCTCCAGGCCAGGTTGATGTCCCAGGCATTGAGGAAGCTGACCGGGGCCATCTCGAAGTCGAACTCGTGCGTGATCTTCATCAACCAGATCAGGGAGAAGGTAGGCATCATGTTCGGCAACCCCGAGGTCACTCCAGGAGGCAGGGCGTTGAAGTTCTACTCCTCCGTACGCATCGAGGTCAGGAGGATAGAATCCCTTAAGCAGGGCTCCGAGATGGTCGGCAACCGCACTCGGGCGAAGATAGTGAAGAACAAGGTGGCCCCCCCGTTCAAGGAGGCCGAGTTCGACATCATCTACGGAGAGGGCATATCCAAGGAAGGCTCCCTCATAGACATAGGCGAGGCCAACGGCATCATAATAAAGAGCGGTGCATGGTTCTCCTACGGCGACACAAGACTGGCACAGGGCCGCGAGAACACCAGGCAGCTGCTCAAGACCAACAAGGAACTGTCTGACGAGATCGAATTGAAGATCAAGGAGAAGCTGGGCCTGCACTGGGGCGGTACCGGCGTTCAGCCTGAGGGCGGGGATTCGGCCGCCAAGGCCTGAAGATGAAGAAAGACCCCTTGAAGGAGGCAGTCAGGTACCTCTCCGTCCGTTCGAGGTCGGAAGCAGAAGTGAGGGCCTACCTCGCCAGGAGGGGCCACGACTCCGGACCTGCTGGTGATGCGGTGGACGCCTTGAAGTCCGAGCGGCTCCTGGGAGATGAGGCGGCTGCGGGAAGATGGGCCGAGGAGCTGGCTTCATCGGGCAGGATGGGCAGGATGATGGCGCTACATAAGCTCATCGAGAGGGGAATTCCCAAGGACCTTGCAGAATCGGCTGTGGATAGGGCATGGTCCGGGGTCGATGAGGTAGAGGCGGCAGTCAGGCTCTTGGGGAAGGCGTACGGGAAGAAGAAGGAAAAGGACAGGAATGAGCGAGCTAGGGCTTCGAGGTTCCTGGGTTCGAAGGGTTTCGGATCGGACGTGATCGCGAAGGCCATAAGAGCAGCGTACAGTACCGAAGAACAGTGATATGCCAGCTGGACATCCTATTTGACTAGGATGTCCAGCTGTTGTATTGTTATCTTTGTAGCAATGTCTACGAAATTCGACGTGAAAATAACGGCAGGCCATGCCCTGCGTGGCAAAAGGCCTTTTCAGATCTTTGAAAATTGGAGGTGTGTTTACTGGATACGGCAATTGTCATAGGCATTACGGCAGCCGCTGGCTGTATAGGATTCGCGGCAGGATATATCCTCAGGAAGCGATTCTCTGAGAGGAAGATAGGAAGCGCCGAGGACCGTGCCAGGGAGATAATGGCAGAAGCACAGCGGGCAGGAGAGGCAGAAAGGCGCGAACTGCTCCTGGAAGCCAAGGAAGAGGCCCACAAGATGAGGGCCGAGGCCGACAGGGAGAATAAGGAAAGGCGCCTAGAGGTCCAGAGAGTCGAAAGAAGGCTCATCCAGAGAGAAGAGACGATCGATAGGAAAACGGAAAGCCTCGAGAAGAAGGAGAACGAACTAGAAAGACGCGACAGGGAGCTTAAGAGGCTCGAGCAGGACATCAATGAAGCTTACGATAAACACAGGGCGGAACTGGAACGAATCAGCGGACTTACGAGCGAGCAGGCCAAGGCGGAGTTGCTCAAGGAAGTTGAAACGGAAATTAGGCATGATGCGGCTATCATGATCAAAGAAATAGAAGGACAGGCCAAGGACGAAGCTGACAAGAAGTCCAGGGAGATAATCACACAGGCCATACAAAGGTGCGCAGCCGAGCACGTGACGGAGACGACGGTGTCGGTGGTGCCCCTTCCCAGCGATGAGATGAAAGGCAGAATCATCGGCAGGGAGGGCAGGAACATAAGGGCGCTCGAGACTTTGACGGGCGTCGATCTGATAATAGACGACACCCCGGAGGCTGTGATTCTATCCAGCTTCGACCCCGTAAGGAGGGAAGTGGCGAGGATCGCCCTCGAAAGGCTGATACAAGACGGCCGCATTCAACCCGCCAGGATAGAGGAAATGGTAGAAAGGGCCCAGAAGGAAGTAGACGCCGTAATAAGGGACGAAGGCGAAAGGGCCATACTGGAGACCGGCGTGATAGGCCTCCATCCCGAGCTACAGAAGCTCCTCGGCAGGCTGAGGTTCAGGACCAGCTACGGCCAGAACGTGCTCAACCACTCGATCGAGGTGGCCAGGCTGGCGGGGACCATGGCTTCTGAGCTGGGCGCCGATGTCACCCTTGCCAAGAGGGCCGGCCTTCTGCACGACATAGGGAAGGCCATAGACCACGAAGTAGAAGGGCCCCACGTGACCATAGGGGCCGACCTTGCGAGGAAGTACAGGGAATCGGCGCTGGTCATAAACGGCATAGAATCCCACCACGGCGACATAGAGCCCGCCAGCGTAGAGGCAGTCCTGGTGCAAGCGTCCGACGCCATATCGGCGGCAAGGCCCGGCGCAAGGCGCGAGACGCTGGAGACTTATATAAAGAGGCTCGAAAAGCTTGAGGAGATAGCGGATTCATACGAAGGGGTCGATCGCGCATTTGCTATCCAGGCCGGTCGCGAGATCCGCATAATGGTAAAACCCGAAAAGATTGACGATTATGCGACCGTGACCTTGGGCAAGGACATAGCGAAAAGGATAGAAGGAGAGCTCGAGTACCCCGGACAGATCAAGGTGACCATAATTCGGGAGACGAGGGCAGTAGACTTCGCGAAATAATATATGGGACTAAGGCCGGACGGATTTACGCCCGGCCTTAGGACAATTCCAAGACAAGAATGGAGGGGAGAATATGAGGGATCAAAACAGACAGGACTATGAACCGGCTAACAGCGGCATCGGCCTTCTGTTCTCCCTGCTGACCAGGCACAGCGAAATCTGTTCCGCCCAGTATTCGCCAGACGACACAAGGTTGGGTATGTCGTTCCTCATCTGCAGGAAGGTGACCCAGGACGAGATAGACGCGCTCAGGAACCGCATGGCATACAGCATAGACGCCATATGGGACATACTGAGGATGCCTTCAGACGGCAGGATCGAGCTCAAGGTCGAGGAACTTGGTGAATACACGAGGCTTTCGATGCTCAGGGACATTGCCAGCCTCACCAGCGAGGAGATCGCCCTTATAGTAGGCATCATGGAGGAATTCTTCGAGACTGCCCTGCTTAAGGACACCCAGGATGAGGACATCATCGATTCGCTTCCGAGCGACGATACGATAAACAACATGCTCATCGACGTCAAGACGTCGACCGGAGAGAAGGACATAATCGGCTACAGGGACGAAGGAAGGATAGTGGTTTTTGACAAGCCCCTCATCGCAGGGAAGGGGGCCGCTGTGAAGTGAAGGTGGCTTTCTTCGGGGACGTAGTCGGCAAACCAGGCAGGACGGCGCTGGAGGACGGCATAAAGGTCGCAAGGTCCGAAGGCGCTGATTTTATAATCGTCAACGGTGAGAATGCCTCAGGAGGCATAGGCCTCACTCCTGAGAACGCCGAGCAGCTCCTGGATATGGGGATAGACTTGATCACGACGGGAAACCATGTCTGGGGCAAGAAGGAGATGGTCGACAAGATCGTCTCCATGGACAAGGTCATAAGGCCTGCGAACTACCCACCCGGGGTTCCTGGGAGGGGTTTTGCGGTAATAAGGTCTAATTCGTTCAGGCTGGCCGTCATAAACCTCCAGGGCAGGGTCTTCATGGGCGGCAACGATTGCCCGTTCAGGAAGGCGGACGAGATAATAGAGAGCTTGAGCATGGATGCGGACGCGATAATCGTCGATTTCCACGCAGAGGCCACGTCAGAGAAGAACGCCCTGGGAATCTACCTTGACGGTAGGGCCGCCGCAGTCCTAGGAACCCACACGCACATACAGACCGCCGATGAGAGGGTGCTTCCAAACGGGACTGCGTACATCACAGATGTCGGCATGTGCGGACCGATGGATTCCGTCAT
The DNA here is from genome assembly GCA_029565935.1 of Bacillota bacterium. Taxonomy (GTDB): domain Bacteria; phylum Bacillota; class DTU025; order DTU025; family MWDF01; genus MWDF01. The sequence continues at coordinate 88,337 of JAKQNF010000001.1, forward strand.
CGGGATGGAAAGCAGGACCGTGATACCAAGGTTCCTGACCGGCATGCCTACCAAGTTCGAGGTCGGTGGAGGCAGGGCGATGGTCAACGCCGTGATGATTGACATCGACCACTCTACCGGAAAATCCAGGTCAATCGAGAGGATTAACTACACCCTCTAGAAGAAAACGATATCTAGCTGCGATGACGCCATTTCATGAGATGGCGTCTTTTTTTATTGTCCATGAAGGATTTCCTGCTTGGACATAGAATTGATGTAGCAAGGTGGAGTGAAGTGGTGTAGAATGGAGTAAACCAGGAGGTGGGACGGTGTTCATTGGAGAGTACAGGCACTCGCTTGACGACAAGAACAGAATCATCGTCCCGTCGAAGTTCCGCTCCGAGCTCGATGGCAAGTTCATAGCCACCAGGGGCCTGGACGGATGCCTCGCATGCTTCCCGGTGGAAGAGTTCAGTAAGTACATCTCCACTATCACATCAATGCCCGTCGAGAGGAAAGAGGTAAGGCAATACCTGCGCACGATCTCGGCTAACGCCGTTGAGTGCGACCTGGACAGCCAGGGCAGGGTAGTCCTGCCGCAGAAGCTCCGCGAGATGGCCAACATCAAGCGAGACATAGTCATAACGGGCGCGCTGAATCGTTTCGAGGTCTGGGCGCAAGAGGACTACGGCAGATATGAGGAAGAGACTTCCCCGTTGTATGAAAAACTGGCCGAAGACCTTGCGGATATGGGCCTCAAGGGCAGCTTATGAAGACATTCGAACACGAGCCGGTGATGATCGGCGAAGTCTTTGAAATCCTAAACCTCAGGCCGGGCGGCATCTACATGGACTGCACGCTCGGAGGTGGAGGGCACGCCCTGAAAGCCGCCGGCATCCTTGGTCAGGGCGGCACGATCGTAGGCCTGGACGTGGACCAGGACGCTATCGAAGCGGCCCAGCAAAGGCTATCCGGCATAGACTGCGAGGCCTTCATAGAGAAGTCGTCCTACGTAAGGCTGGACGAGGTCCTCTACAAGCTAGGCATAGGCAAGGTGGACGCGGCACTGTTCGACCTCGGGGTAAGCTCTTTCCAGCTGGACGAGGCCGACAGGGGCTTCACTTACAGGGAGGACGCCCCGCTCGACATGAGGATGGACAGATCAGCCACGGTAACGGCAGCCAGCATAGTCAACGAAGCGGACGAGAGAAGGCTGGTTCGGCTCATAAGGGATTTCGGCGAGGAGCGGTGGGCGGCGAGGATAGCGCGTTTCATAGCCGATTACAGGATCAAGACCCGCATCGAGACGACAAGCCAGCTGATAGGCATAATCGAAGCAGCAATCCCTAAAAGCGCCAGGGAGAAGGGACAGCACCCAGCAAGGCGGACGTTCCAGGCACTGAGGATCGCGGTGAACACGGAGCTGGAAAACATAAGCAAGGCCCTCCCCAAGGCGATAGAAGCGCTGAGGCCGGGCGGGCGGCTGGTCGTTCTCAGCTACCATTCTCTCGAGGACAGGATAGTAAAGAACATATTCAGGGACTCGGAGAACCCATGCACATGCCCGCCGGACATTCCGGTTTGCGTATGCGGGCTGAGGCCGTCGGTGAAAGTCTTAACCAGGAAACCGGTCCTTCCAAGCGAGGCGGAGATAGCGCAGAACCAAAGGGCCAGGAGCGCGAAGCTCAGGGCGGTCGAGAAAATCTCTAACCAGGAGTGAAGCTTCCATGAGGATATATGCAGATTCAAGGCCGATAGCCATAAAGAGACGCAGAAGGGCCGTAAAAAGGAGCGACAACAGGGCGGCGAGGCGCGCGAAAGCATCGAATCCCAACTCCATGATGCTCTCGGTTTCTGCTATAATATTCGTCGCGGTGCTCATAGCCATGGGATACCTTGCGCAACGCTCCGCGGTCATCTCGGCATATTCGCAGATAGACGCCCTTGAGACGCAGATCGCCGGACTCAAGCAGGTGTATAACGAGAAGAGCATGGAGCTCGCGGAGCTTAGCTCAATGGCCGAGATCGAAAAGGCGGCAAGGGAGAAGCTCGGTATGGTGGATACGACGAACACCGCCCTGCTTCTGAAGGAGAAGGCAGCCGAGAAGCCGGCAGCGACCGAACAGAAGACCGCCTCGGAAGGGCCGAAAGGCATAGCGAGGCTCGAGATTGAAGTTCCGACCGTGCTAGCAATATTCGGTTCCTGGCTCAAGAGCACGGCGATAAGCGCGACTTCCAGCATGATATCCACCTGGCACGCGAACGCCAACGGGAGCTTGCCGGAAGTACTGCAGTGATGCTTGGGGTTGATCCGATGTGAATCCGCCTGAAGGGCGCAAGATAATACGCGATACGGCAGATGACGCAAGGAGGACCAGGATCAAGGGCATTTGGATGTCATTGATCCTGGTTATTTTCCTTTACTCGATACTCTTCATAAGGCTTACGTACATCCAGGTCTTCAAGGCATCCGAGTATGCGGCGGAGGCCCTCTCGCAGAGGGTCAAGCCGTCGGAAGTGAACCCTACGCGGGGCAGGATCCTAGACAGGAACGGTATCGAGCTCGCATACAGCACCTCGTCGAACTCGATATTCGTAAGGCCCCAGGACCTGAAGGACCCACAGAAGGCCGCTTCTAAACTAGCCCCGATATTGGGCCTGGACCAGAAGAAGCTAGCCACCCAGCTGGAACCCGGACAGAAGCCTGGCATCATAGCCCGGAAGGTCAGCTATGAGCAACTAAGGTCCATAGCCCAGCAGAAGGTGGCCGGGCTTACGATACTTGAGCAAGGACAGCGTTTCTATCCGAAGGGCAGCCTAGCCGGCCAGCTGATAGGATTCGCGGGCAGCGACAACCAGGGCCTTGAGGGTATGGAGGCCCAATGCGACGGTACGCTCGCCGGGACCGCCGGGCTGCTGCAGGCCGAGCGCGACGCGAAGGGCAACATAATCCCAGGAGGGCAGGAGGTCTTCACGCCTGCCGTAGACGGCCTGGACGTCGTCCTCACGATAGACGAGAACATACAGTACAGCTGCGAGAAGCATCTAGAGAACGCCGTCAAGGAATTCGGGGCGAAGGGCGGCTTCGCGATAGCGATGGATCCCATCACCGGCGAGCTCTTGGCGATAGCCACATATCCTTTTACCAATCCCAACGACCCTTTCACGTCCTCCACCAAGCAGAGGAGGCTGACGCCGATCACCGACTCGTACGAGCCGGGCTCCACCTTCAAGCTTATAGTGGCGGCCGCGGCCATCGAAGAGGGCCTTGCCGACCTCGATGATAAATTCTACGATCCGGGGCACATAAAAGTGGCTAACGCGACGATCAGGTGCTGGAAGGCCGGAGGCCACGGGGAGCAGACCCTCGCCGAGGCTATGGCGAACTCCTGCAACCCCGTATTCAGCAGTCTGGCGCTGAAACTGGGACCTGAGAAGTTCATGCACTACGTCACGGCGTTCGGCTTCGGTTCCAAGACCGGGGTGGACTTCCCCGGCGAGGCCACTGGCCTTTTGCACAGCCTCAAGCAGTTCAGGGTCGTAGAGCAGGCCACGTACGCCTTCGGCCAGGGCCTATCCGTTACCGGCCTGCAGCTGGTCTCAGCCCTTTCGACCATCGCCAATGGCGGTACGCTAATGCGGCCTTACCTGGTCAAGGAACTGCGCGATCTTTCAGGAACCCTTGTGAAGAGGACATTACCTGCGAAGATCAGGAAGGTGCTGTCGGACGCTACGGTGGCGAAGGTGCAGAAGATGCTGCACGATGTGACCACCATAGGTTCCGGCACTAAGGCGGTTCCCGCCGGCTACAAGGTCGCCGGCAAGACGGGGACCGCGCAGAAGCCGGAAGGCGGAGGATACGGAGACAAGAGGATCTCGTCCTTCATGGGATACCTTCCCGCAGATGATCCGAAGGTGGCGATACTCGTCGCGATCGACGAGCCGTCAACGGAGAACAGATACGGCGGAACCGTGGCAGCTCCCGTGTTCCAGCGCATCGCATCGGATATAATGAGATATATGGAAGTGGCGCCGAGCGAGCAGGTAAAGGCCTCGGAGAAAGTGGCCCAGCTCACGAAGGTGCCCGACGTCATAGGCACTGAAAGGGCTCGCGCGGCGGCCTTGCTGCGCTCAGCCGGCTTGGTTATGGCTGCCGAGGGGGAGGGCACCGTGGCGACGGAGATGGTACCGAGGCCCGGTACTTCTGCGACGAAAGGTTCCGCGGTCATGGTATACTTCGCCGAACAAGGAACCAAGCAGGAGAAAGAGGGGCTGGAGTCAGTAGTGCCGGACCTTAGGGGGAAGTCATTGAAATCGGCGGCGATAGCGGCGGGCCTTTCGGGCTTTGCGCTGTCTCCTGAAGGAAGCGGCATTGTGTACAAGCAGTCACCCGCTCCGGGGGGCAGGTATTTGAAGGGTACGCTAATAGCTGTCTGGCTGAGGACGCAGTAGTAAGCGACATGAGGTGATAGGATGAAGCTCTCAAAGCTCGTTGAAGGAATCGGGGAATGGGACCGCGGTCCTTCGGACCCGGAGATAAACAAGATCTGCTATGACTCGAGGCAGGTCGCCAAGGGTGATATGTACGTCGCGCTCATCGGCGCGAAGCTCGACGGGCACGATTTCATATCATCGGCCTGCGAAAGAGGCGCCGCGGCAGTGGTCCACAGCAGGGACTGCGAACTGCCCGCCGGCGTCATCGGCGTGAGGGTGCCCGACAGCAGGGAAGCGCTTTCGAAGCTAGCCACCAGGTTTTACCATGATCCATCGGCGAGGCTGACCGTCATAGGGGTGACGGGGACGAAGGGCAAGACCACCACGACGTACCTTATTGAGCACATCCTGAACGAATGCGGGATACGCTGCGGCCTCATGGGCACCATCCAGTACAGGACGGGGGCCAGGACGATGACCGCCGGCAACACCACGCCCGAATCACTCGACATCGCAGCCTACATGGCCGAGATGGTAGAGGCCGGATGCAAGGCCGCCGTGATGGAAGTCTCATCCCATGCGCTGGTGCAAGGGCGAGTCTCGGACATCTGCTTCGATGTCGGCGTGTTCACCAACCTGGGCCATGACCATCTAGACTACCACCTCACGTTCGAAGGGTATGCGATCGCCAAGGCCAAGCTGTTCTCCTCCCTCAAGGAGTGCCGCGGGACGGTCAACAAGCTAGCATCCAAAGCCGCCGCACTCAACGGCGACGACCAGTACTCCGGCTTCATGGGCAGGCACGCAAGGGAAGCAGGCGCCAGGAGCATAACGTACGGCCTGCAGAAAGGCTCATTCCTCTATGCTGACGACGTAATCAAGGGCATGGACGGCAACACCTTCACGGCAAGGACGATAGAGGGCGAGAGCGTGAAAGTCAAAACGAAGCTCATGGGCAACTTCAACATATACAACTGCCTGGCCGCGATGGGAGCGTGCCTCGCTGTGGGCATAGGGCTCGACAAATCGGCCGCGGCCCTTGAGAGCTTCGATGGCGTGCCCGGCAGGTTCCAGAGGGTGGACGCAGGCCAGGACTTCGCAGTGGTGGTGGACTACGCCCACACGCCTGACAGCCTGGAGAACGTCCTCAAGACAGCCCGCGACATAACGCCCGGCAGGCTAATCTCGGTATTCGGCTGCGGGGGCGACCGCGACAGGACAAAGAGGCCCAGGATGGGGGCGATATCGCAGCAGCTGGCGGACTATACCCTGCTGACTTCGGATAATCCAAGGAGCGAGGATCCTATGTCTATCATAAGGGAGATATCCGACGGTATGATCCCGGGCAAGGCCTATGAGGTCGAACCTGACAGGCACGCTGCGATCAGGAAGGCGATAAGGCTCGCAAAGCAAGGCGACATCATAGTCATCGCCGGCAAGGGCCACGAGACATATCAGATAAAGGGCCAGACCACGGTGCACTTCGACGACAGGGAGGAGGCGGCCTCCGCGATAACGGAGCTGCTGGGCAAATGAAATTCGACTTAGGATGGATAATCGGATCATCCGGGGGAAGGCTAGCCGCAGGGCCCGCTGAAGGCACCATAGAAGGCTTCGCCACCGACAGCAGGCACAAGGGCGAGGGATGGCTGTTCGTGGCGCTCAAAGGAGAGCGCGTCGACGGGCACGACTACCTCGAGGACGCATCCAGGAACGGGGCGAAGGCTGCGCTCGTGTCCCGCTTGCCCGACAGGCTGCCCTCCGGCATGAGCGTCATACTCACGGACGATGCGCTTGTTGCCCTCGGGAAGGTGGCGGCAATGCACCGCAGGCGATTCGACCTGCCGGTCTTCGGGGTGACGGGCTCGGCCGGGAAGACGACCACCAAGGACATGACGGCTGCCGTCCTGTCCAGGAAATACGAGGTTCTCAAGACCATAGGGAACCTTAACGGCGAGATCGGCTGCCCGCTCACGCTTCTCAACCTCGAGCCGCGGCATGAGATCGCGGTCATCGAGATGGCCATGAGAGGATCGGGCCAGATAAGGAACCTGGCCGAAATGGCCCTTCCGGACAAGGGGATAGTCACAATAGTGGGGAGCATGCACATGGAGTTCCTCGGTTCGAAGGAGGGCATAGCCAAGGCCAAGGCGGAGCTCGTGGAGGCGCTGCCCGCAGGAGGGCTGGCCATACTGAACAGGGATGACGACATGGTGTACGGCATGAGCTCCTTAAGCAGGTGCCCCTGGCTCACGTACGGGTTCGGCCACGGTTCGGACCTGATGGCATCGGACGTATCCTATGATAAGCAGGGGTCATCGTTCGATATCAAGCTGTCCGGCAAGGCGAAGTCCGTCCTCGGACTGGATCTCGACGAGATCAAAGGGCTGAGGGTGCCGTTCGCGGGCTCCCACCAGGTGAGGAACGCTCTCGCCGCAACGTGCGCCGGACTGTCCGAAGGAGTCCTTCCCGACGACATAATAGCGGCGCTGGCGGACTTCAGGCCCTCGGCCATGAGGATGGGCGTGAAACATGCCCTGGCCGGCTTCGAGGTGCTTGACGACACCTATAACGCGAATCCGGAATCGGTGCCGGCGGCGGCGGATTCTGCAATCGCCCTGGCGGCAGGAAGGCCGCTGTATCTGGTCCTCGGCGGGATGGTGGAGCTCGGCGAGACATCTTTGAAGATGCACCACGAGCTCGGCGGCAAGCTCGCCAGGCTGCCGGTGGCGGGGATAGTGACCATGGGGTCGCTTGGACACGGCATATTCGAGGGGCTCGAAGCGGCAGGATATAAAGACGCAGTCCACACCCAGACGCACGAGGAGGCGGCCGATAAGATCGTCAGGATCGCCCCCAAGGGCGCCTTGGTACTGGTTAAGGGCAGCAGGTCGATAGGCATGGACAAGGTAGTGTCCATCCTGACCGGTATTACTGAATCAGCCCATTAGTGAGGAGTCAAGCAGGCATGGAAAGCGCGGTATTGTCATTCATAACATCTTGCGTAACGGGCGTCCTTGCGGCGCCTTGGATCATCAAGCAGCTCAAGAAGTTCAAGCTCGGACAGTTCGTAAGGGACGACGGCCCCAGCACCCACCTGTCGAAGCAGGGCACGCCCAGCATGGGCGGGATAATCATGGCGGCCGGCGTCGCCGTATCCGTCGCATTGTTCGTGCCCTTCACCCTGGACGTGCTCATGGCTACGGTGACGGCGGCAGGGTTCGCCGCGATCGGCCTTGTGGACGACTACCTCAAGATCAGGCACAAGAGGAGCCTCGGACTGAAGGGCAGGTTCAAGTTCCTGGGACAGCTGGTCTTCGCGGGCGCCCTCGCATGGTACGCCTACTCGACCTACGGAGGGGACTTGAAGGTTCCCTTCGTCAGTGCTCCCATAAGCCTTGGCTGGCTCTACATCCCGTTCGCCATGTTCATAGTGATTGGCGCTGCCAACGGCATGAACTTCGCCGACGGGGTGGACGGTCTTGCGGCCGGCGCCGCGGCCGCGTCCATAGGAGCTTACGGCGTGATCGCGTTCCTTTGTATGCAGGAGGACATGACGGCGCTCTCGGCGGCCTTCGTCGGCTCGTGCCTTGCCTTCCTCGTCTTTAACTCCCATCCGGCGCTCGTCTTCATGGGGGATACCGGATCTTTGGGCCTTGGGGGCATCTTGGGCGCGCTGGCGGTGCTGACCCACAACGAGCTGCTCCTCGCCGTGATAGGGGCGCTGTACGCGGTCGAGGTGCTATCGTCGGTCATCCAGGTCTACTACATAAGGAAGCTGAAGAGGCGCCTGTTCAAGATGGCGCCGATACACCACCACTTCGAACTTCTCGGCTATCCCGAGGCGCACGTGGCCGCCGGGTTCTGGATAGCGTCGTTCATCTGCGGCGCTTTGGGAATATTGGTGTTCATAAGGGGTTAGGATGAAAGACTACAGGCAGAGGGCCTATGACATGTCGATATTCGTGCCGGCTCTGCTCCTTCTGGGTGCAGGCCTCGTCATGGTGTTCAGCGCCTCGCAGATGCAAGCGCTCGCCGACTACGGCGACATGTTCTACTACATAAAGAAGCAGATACTCTGGGTTATACTGGGCATCGGCACCATGTACCTCTGCATGAGGCTCAGGCTCGAAAACGCCAAGAAGCTGGCAATACCAGTCTTCCTCGCGTCGCTGGCGGCTCTTGCCGCGGTCCTTGTGATAGGCAAGTCGGTCGGCGGCGCCAAGAGGTGGATAAACCTGGGCATAGGCACCCTGCAACCGTCCGAGTTCGCGAAGCCCGCCCTCATATACCTGCTGGCGTGGTATTACGACTACATCGGCGAGCAGGGGAAGACGGACTTCGTCTATGCGGTGCTGGTGCCGATGGTGCTCACGGCCTCTGCCATGGGACTCGTGTTCTTAGAGCCCGACTTCAGCACCGCGGGACTTTTCCTCGTGCTCGGGCTGACCGTGGTGTTCACCAACACGAAGCACAAGGCCGTGCTGACCATGATCGGCGTGCCGGTCGTCATAGGCGGATTCATCTGGGCGGTACGCGAGCCTTACAGATGGCGCAGGATAACCGGATTCCTAAATCCATGGTCCGACGCAAGATCGTCCGGCTATCAGATCGTCCAGACCCTCTACGCGCTCGGCTCAGGCGGCATAAAGGGCCTCGGGCTCGGCCTTTCAAGGCAGAAGATGTACTACATCCCGGAGCAGCACACCGACTTCATATTCGCGGTAGTCGGCGAGGAGCTCGGGCTGATGGGCACCTTAGGCTTCGGAGTCTTGTACCTGATCATCGCGATAAGGGGCCTGAGGCTGGCGAACCTGGCCGAGGACACGTTCAGCTCTACGCTGGCGTACGGGCTTTCCATGTGGATAGCCCTGCAGGCCTTCATAAACATGGGTGTCGTGGCAAACCTGCTGCCGGTTACCGGCATGACTTTGCCCTTGGTGTCGGCGGGAGGATCTTCCATGATACCCACCATGGCGGCGATAGGGCTGCTTCTTAACATCTCGAGGGGGACCCAGCAAGGGAGGTAAATATGTCGATCCAGCGTTTCCTAATCACCGGCGGTGGCACCGGCGGTCACATATATCCGGCTCTGGCGATAGCGGCAGAGCTAAAAGCAAGGCATCCCAAGGCGTCGTTCCTGTACGTAGGCGGGGCCAGGGGGCTAGAGAGCGAGCTCGTGCCGAGGGAAGGTTATGATTTCGTGGCCCTCGACGTTTCGGGCTTGTCGAGGAAATCAGGGCTCAAGGCCATCGTATCGGCCTGCAAGGCGGCCGTTTCGGTGTTCAGGGCCATAGGCATCGTAAGGAAGTTCGCCCCCGACGCCGTCATCGGCACCGGAGGGTATGCGTCCTTCCCGGTAGGCGCCGCGGCGCTGCTGTGCGGAAGGCCGCTAATACTGCACGAACAGAACGTATACCCAGGGCTTGCGAACAGGATCCTTGCCAGGTTCGCCAAAGGAATCGCCATAAGTTGGGAGAGCTCGAAGGACGGCTTTAAAGACGGCGCAGAGGTCGTCCATACCGGCAATCCCATAAGGACCTCTATCGCGAATACGACGAGGCCCGAAGGAGAAGCGAGGCTCAAGCTGGCCCACGGTCCGTTCACCGTCCTCGTGTTCGGCGGCAGCCAGGGGGCCGTGAGGATAAACGAGGCCGCGATAGGGGCCATGAAGCTCTCGAAGGGGAGCGGCGTGAGGTACATACTGGCGACGGGAAACGCAAACTACGAAAAATACTCGAGCAAGGCTAAGGCGGAGGGCCTCGACTTCTCGAAGGATTTCAATGAGAGCGGGAAGGCCAGCTACGTCGTACCCTACATACACGACATGGCCGCGGCGCTGGCGGCGTCGGACCTGGTAGTCTCCAGGGCTGGTGCTTTAACGCTGGCCGAGATCACCGCTAACGGAATCCCGTCGGTGCTCGTACCGCACCCTTACGTCCCGGACGATGTGCAGAGGAAGAACGCGAGGGCGATGGAAGAAAATGGCGCCGCGGTCGTGATCGAGGATCCGGAGCTGGACGGCGAAAAGCTCGCCCGGGCCGTGACCGCCCTGGCGGCTGAGCCGGAAAGGCTCGAAGCGATGGGGAAAGCGGCGAAGAAGCTGGCCATGCCTAAAGCCGCGTCCTTGGTGGCGGACCTTGTCGAAAGGCACATGAGAGGAGGGGATGCGAGATGATCGAAGGCAGGTTGCATTTCATCGGAGCCGGTGGATACGGCATGAGGCCTCTTGCGTCCATACTCCTTAGGATGGGAAGGAAAGTGACGGGCTCCGACATCAAGGACAGCGTCGGGCTCAGGGAGCTGGAGGGCATGGGGGCAGATGTCTGGATAGGCCACAGGCCGGAGCTTGTCGCAGGGTCCGATATAGTAGTCTTCTCCAACGCGGTGCCCATGACGGACCCTGAGCTTACCGAGGCGGTAAGGATCGGCATAAGGACGATGCCAAGGGCCGAGCTCCTCGCGGAGCTCTTCAACGCGAGCGAGGGCATAGGAGTGACCGGCACCCACGGGAAGACCACCACGACCGCCATGCTCATGTACATAATGGTCGAAGCGGGGCTGGACCCGAAGGCCCTGGTCGGCTCGGGACTGCCCGGGCTTCCTACCGGAGGGCGCTACGGCGCCGGGCCGAACATGCTAGTGGAGGCGGACGAGGCCTTCGGCACGTTCCTGAGGCTAAGGCCGTACGCCGCCGTGATAACCAACGTTGACGACGACCACAGGGACCACTACGGTTCCTATGAAGCTATAAAGGCCGCGTTTAGGCAGTTCGCCTCCCAGCTGGACCCGGAGGGGGTGCTGGTCGTGTGCTCGGATTCCTCCGACGCCTTAGAGGCCGCCTGTGGCGCGCCCTGCAGGACAATCAGGTACGGACTTTCGGAGCAGGACGGCTACTCTGCGACGGACGTCGCCCTGCACGGTATGGGTTCGTCCTTCACTCTGACAAAGGATAAGGCGCCCCTAGGTCGCGTGGACCTTGCGGTGCCCGGCCTGCACAACGTGTCCAACTCGATCGCGGCCGCCGCGATGGCCTTCGAGCTGGGCATCCCGATGGGGCCAATATCGGCGGGGCTTGCCAGCTTCATAGGGGCGGACAGGCGTTGCCAGCTAATAGCCTCAGCGAACGGGATCAGGGTTTTCGACGACTATGCCCACCACCCCGAGGAGGTAAAAGCTACGCTGGCGGCCCTTAAGGCGGCCGGCAGGGGAAGGCTGGTCGCGCTGTTCCAGCCGCAGCGCTTCACCAGGACGAAGCTGCTCATGGACAGGTTCGCCTCGGCCTTCAAGGACGCGGACAAGCTCTTGGTGACCGAGGTCTACTACAAGGGCACCGGGGAGAGCCCCATCGAAGGGGTCAACGGCAGGGTGCTGGTTGATAGGATAAGGACTGCCAGCAACGTGGACGTGACATTCGCAGAAGGGGCCGAGGAGGCCGCCGACTGGGCCCTGGCAGAGCTGAAGCAAGGCGATACGGTTGTGACGATGGGCGCAGGGGACATCTGGAAGGCTTCCAGGATAATAGCAGAGCATCTGGAGGACAGATAGGGATGGCCGAAAGGACCGTGCTTTCTGAAAAAGCCATTATCGAGCTCTCCTCGATCTGCGGCAAGCAGGTGCTGGTAGGCGAGCCCATGTCGTCGTACACGACATTCAGGATAGGAGGGCCGGCCGATTATATGTGCTCACCTTCGGACCCCGAGGCCCTTTCGAGGGTCCTGGCCTGGACGGCAAGCGAAGGGATCGGCAGGCTGGTGATGGGAGCGGGCAGCAACATGCTCGTGTCCGACAAAGGGGTAAGGGGCATCGTCATAAGGACGGACCGGATGCGCGCCTGGATGGTGGAGGGGGGGAACCTCGTCGCCGAGGCGGGGGCGCTTATGCCAAGGCTCGCTAACGACCTGGCGGAGATGGGCCTTTCCGGCTTCACCGAAGCGTGCGGCATACCGGGTTCGGTGGGCGGCGGGCTGTGCATGAACGCGGGCGCTTACGGCTGGAACATATCGGACGTGACGGAGCTCGTTGAAGCCGTCGACGGAAGCGGAAGGCCCATGGAGCTGACAGGGCAGGAGATGGCCTTCGGGACCAAGACGAGCGCCCTGATGCGCGACGGGCTGATCGCCACGAGGCTGCATGCCAAGCTCATAAGCATCGACAAGGACAAGATCAAGAAAAGGATCTCGGAGCTTCTGGAGGACAGGGCCCGCAAGCAGCCGCTGGACCTTCCGAGCGCAGGTTGTGCCTTCAAGAATCCCTCGGGCAATGGCGCCGGTAGGCTGATCGACCAATGCGGGCTGAAGGGCAGATCTATAGGAGGGGCCGCCGTATCCGACAAGCACGCCAACTTCATCGTGAACGCGAAGGCAGCGACGGCCCAGGACGTAAGGGAGCTTCTGGAGCTGGTAAGAAGGGTAGTGTACGAGACCACCGGCGAGAAGCTGGTGCCGGAAGTCAGGCTCGTGGGTGACTGGGATGTCGAGTAGGCCTTCAGGGTCATGGGATATGAAGGGGCGCGCAGGCCGAAGAAGGCCCGCGGCGCTTCCCATCCTGGTCGTATTCGTGCTCATAGCGGCAGTCACGTTCCTCTACTCCCCAGCGTTCGACGTAAGGGAGGTCACGGTCCTGGGCAATGCGTACTTCTCCGCGCAGGAAGTGCAGGAGCTGGCCGAGATACCCAGGGACAAGAACATGCTGCTGATAAACTCCTCCGGCGTAGTGGCTAGGATACTAAGGGCCCCGAGGATGGAATCAGCCAGCGTGAGGAAGAGATACCCTTCGAAGATGGAGATCGTCGTGGTCGAGAGGAAGACCGTGGCCTACCTACCGTTCGGGGGCTTCTTCATGGACCTTTCCAAGGACGGCCTGGTCATAGGGGTGTCGGAGGCGGTCACGGACCGCAACGTGCCGATCGTTACCGGGACAGTGCCGTCATTCGTGCTGCTGGGAGAGACGGCCATGCCGGCAGACAGCATAGGCGCGGCCTGCAAGGTGGGTGAAATGCTCGCGGTAAGGAACGTGCCCAACATCTCAGAAGTCAATGTGAAAGACACATCGGATATTGTTATAATTACCAATGAAGGTTCGCGGCTCATGCTAGGCGCCGCCGACGGCATAGAGGAGAGGCTGGACATGGCCGTCGATATCCTTGCTGGCGCAAGGTCAAGGAAGCAGGCTTTCAAATACATAGACGTGAGGGTGACCGAAAGGCCGGTGCTCGGCACCAAGTAGGCCTTAGGTGAAGGTGATATGGCAAAGAACGAAGATTATGGCATAGTCGCGGTGGACATCGGCACCTCCAAGGTGGCGGCATTGATGTTCCTCGCGGACGAGCTGGGAAGGCCCACGGTGGAAGGCTACGGGGTGGTTTCCTCCGAGGGCGTGAAGAAGGGCATGATCACCGACGTGGAGGCGGTGACGGGTGCCGTGTCCGCCGCGGTGGCGAAGGCCGAGGATACCAGCGGGCTGGTGGCAAGGCAGGCGGTCGTCGGGATCGGTGGCAAGCACATCTCGTCCCTTCGCTCGTACGGCATGATACCCCTGGAGAAGGGACCGAGGAGGATCACGCAGGACGACGTGGACAAGCTGGTTAGCTACGCCGGCGTACTGCGACTTCCCGAGGATTCCGCCATAATGGGAATAATTCCCAGGGATATAATCGTCGACGGCCAGAAGGGCATGAACCGTCCGGTCGGCATGTCGGCCGTCAGGATCGAGACGGACGCGGTGGTGGTGACGGCGAACGCCCAGCAGCTGGACGCGTGCGATGCGATAATGAGGTCGTTGAGGGCCGAGCTCGCCGGCAAGTACGCCAATTCCATCTCGGCCGCCGAGGCGGTGCTCAGCCCCGAGGAGAAGGAATGGGGCGCCGCGGTGGTGGACATGGGCGCCGGCACGACCGACATATCCATCTACTCGGAGCGCAGCCTTATAAGGCTTGCTTGCGTGCCGATGGGAAGCGCTAACATAACTAGCGACATAGCGAAGGTGCTGCAAGTGCCGGTCAGCCAGGCCGAGCAGCTCAAGGTGAAGTTCGGCACGGCAAGGCCCGCACTTGTGGACAAGGACGAGATCATAGACGCGGCTACGATGGCGACTGGCCACGACGCGTCGCTCGGATACGCCGTGTCGAGGACGGAGCTTTGCAGGGTGATCGAAGCTCGAATGTTCGAGATACTCGACCGCGTGGCCGCGGAGATAGACGCCGAGGGACTGCTGGGAAGGCTGCCCTCAGGGATGGTGCTCACGGGCGGTGGCAGCTTGATGCCCTACCTGCCTGAGTTCATCCAGGAGAACCTCAAGGTGCCGGCCAGGGTGGCGAGGCCGTCCGCGGACCTGGGGCTGCCCAAGCAGCTCGACTTCCCGCAGATGTCCGCAGCCGCTGGTCTGATGAGGACGTGCCTCATGGACCGCAGCACGGCGGGGGAGGCGACCGCCCAGAAGAAGCAGAGCCGTCGCGGGCGCGGAGTGAAGGACCTACTTAAAGGTCTCATCGACCTTAACTGACATGAGGGGGAAAGCACATGTTCGTAGTTGAGCCCGAAGGCCTCGGGTCGGCCAAGATAAAAGTAGTTGGAGTTGGCGGAGCAGGATGCAACGCCGTCAACAGGATGGTTGACGCCGGCATAGACGGCGTGGAATTCATAAGCATGAACACCGACGCGCAGGCCCTGTCGCGTTCCCTCGCCCCTAAGAAGGTGCAGCTGGGCGCGAACCTGACGAAAGGGCTCGGAGCCGGGGCGAATCCCGACATCGGCAAGCAGGCGGCAGAGGAGAGCACCGAGGGCATAACCGAGGCACTGGAAGGTGCCGACATGGTGTTCGTGACCGCGGGCATGGGAGGAGGCACCGGCACGGGGGCGAGCCCTCTCATCGCCGAGCTGGCGAGGAAATCAGGGGCCCTTACGGTCGGCGTCGTCACCAAGCCCTTCAATTTCGAGGGCGTAAGGCGGGCGGACTATGCGGCCAAGGGGATAGAGGAGCTCAGGGGCAAGGTCGACACCCTCATCATAATACCCAACGAGAGGCTGCTTACCGTCGTCGAGAAGAACACAAGGCTCTCCGAGGCCTTCAGGGTGGCCGACGACGTGCTAAGGCAGGGCATACAGGGAATAACCGATGTGATAGTGAAGGCCGGAGAGGTCAACGTGGACTTCGCCGACGTGAAGACGATAATGACCAACGCCGGGTCCGCGCTGATGGGCATCGGCATAGCCGAAGGGGAGGACAGGGCGCTCATCGCCGCCAAGGAGGCGATATCCAGCCCGCTTCTCGAAGCTTCCATACAAGGGGCGAAGGGCGTGCTGTTCAACGTCACCGGCGGCGACGACCTGACGCTAAGCGAGGTGTACAAGGCCGCCGAGCACATCCACGAGAGCGTGGATCCGGAGGCCATGGTGATATTCGGCTCGGTGGTCGACCCATCCATGGAAGGCAAGGTCAAGATCACCGTCATCGCGGCCGGCTTCAGCGACATCCCGGCATCGCAGTCCAGGTACATGCAGAAGAGGGCCCAGGCGGCAAGGCCGCCATACCCCGGGGAGATCAAGCCGGCGACAAGGCCTGCCCAAGCACCCGACGAGGACGAAGACGACATCCCGCCTTTCCTGAGGCGCTAAAGGAGAAAACCAGCATATGCCGCAAGAAGCAAGACTCAACGACACGGAACCCAACTTCATGGGAGGCCTGCCCGAAGGCGCAGAGATAGTGCTGCTGGTGGACGGCTCCCAGGTGGTCAAGACAGACGTAAGCTGGTTTGACACGTACCTCGACAGGGAATTTGAGGCCGACGGCCCGGTGAGCTTCAATTTCAAGGTCCTGTGCTCGACGGGCTGGACAAACGTCGAGGAAGTGGCCAGAAGGCGCTTCTGGGAGCACGAATCCATAGTCGCGCTGGCGGTGCGCGCCGGCAAGGCGAGGTTCGCCTGCGGCACCGAAGTGCCGATAATCAGGGGAGGGAAGCCCATCACCGTGCAGGTGGAGCAGCTGTCGGCGGGAGATACGCTCTCCTTCCATGACTATATGATGCTGAGGAACGGCCACACGGACCCCAAGAAACAGGTGATAGTGCGGGGCCAGGGCTTGATGGAGAAGCAGAAGATCCCGGCCGAGGGCATGAAGCTGTACTTCCTAAGGACCGAATCCGGCGATGTAATCGCCGACGGGATAGTGGTCCTGGCAGGGAAGCAGTAGCGAAATGGGCCCAGGTCTCAGGATTCGGTCCGGGGATGGTGGGCTTACGCTCATCGAGTCTGCGTCATTCGAAGAGGAGGGCTTCATCGCCGCGTTCACTACGAGGAAAGGCGGATGGAGCCCTCGTCCTTTCGATGGGCTCAACATGGGCTTCGGGGTGCCGGACGATCCTAGGAACGTGAGGCTAAACAGGATCGCGGCGCTTCGCGCCCTGGGCTTGGAACCTTCGCTCGCCGCCGCGATGCGCCAGGTGCACGGCGACAGGATAGCGGAGGTGACAGAGGCCCTTAAGGGCAGAGGAGGGCTCGACCACAGCACCGCTTTCGCCGAGACCGACGGGATGTACACCGCACTAAGAGGCGTCGCACTGATGGCCACGTTCGCCGACTGCGTGCCTGTAATAATCGCAGACAGGACCGGAAGGAAGATAGGGCTCGTCCATGCGGGCTGGAAGGGCACCGCGCTGGACATAGCGGCCAAGCTCGCCCTCAGGATGGGCTTCGAGCAGGGAAGGGCCGAGGACTTCATGGCAGTGATAGGCCCCTGTGTCGGCCCTTGCTGCTATGAGGTGGGCGAGGACGTTGCGGCGACGCTGGTAAAAGCCGGAGGATCAGGCGCTCTTGAAACCGAAGGGGACGCGATCAGGGCGGATCTGGGGCTCATGAACGAGCTGAGGCTGGTCGGGCTGGGATTCGCCCCCGGCAGGATAGAAAGGTACGAAGGATGTACCTCCTGCGAAGAGGATTCATTCTTCTCGCACAGGAGGGACAAGGGGAGGACCGGGCGTTCGGCCGCGATCGCGGCCATTGCCGTCTGAGCATGGAAGAAGAGCCGGTTAAAATGACAGAAGGGGCTTCGCCATCAAGCGAGAGGGCGGATTACCTGAGGCGTTTCAGGCTTTGGGTCGTAGTCGCCTTGGCCTTGGTGTTCCTCACCGTGGCCTACTCTATGGTCTACGATTCCCTGATCGGAAGGATAACGCCCACCATAGCGGCAAGGGAAGGCACCCTTGAGAAGTTCGTGCCCCTTAAGGCCGTAGTCATAAGGGACGAGAAGCTCGTGACGGCGTCTTCCTCCGGAACGTTCAACATAGTGGCGCCCGAGGGCGCAAGGGTGGCCAAGGGCGAGGTCATAGCGAGGATAGGCGGCCTTACGGAGGTTGCGTCCAGCGAGGGCTCGAAGGAGGATTCGGGCCTGCTTACGGCCCTGCTGGAGCTCGAGAAAGCCGAGGCGAGGGAGTCCGAGGCGAAATCGTTCTTGGCGGCGAAGCAGGCGGAGCTGAAGCTGTACGAGGCGAAGGAGGACGTAAAAGGCGCCGCCAGGGTGAAGACCCAGGTGGACGACGCCGATGACGCCCTGGCCGCCGCGGTGCTGGAAAGACAGGCGGCGGGCAAAGCCTACGAGGAGAGGCTCGCCCTTTCCAAATCGGCGCCCTCTTCGGCAAGGGTGACGACGGACCCGGGAGGCTTGAGGATGAGGTCCGAAAGACCCGCCGTCATAAGCTATTCGTGGGACGGGCTCGAGGATACGCTGTCACCTTCGAACCCGGAGCTGCTGGATCTGCCGTACTCGGTGGCGGCTAAGGCTGCGAAGGCGGCAAGGTCGCAGGGCGACGAGGTCATGGCGGGGGATGTCGCGTTCAGGGAGATCAGCAGCATAAGCACCGACTTCCTCCTGTACGCCGCAGGGGTGGACCCTGAGATTCTTAAGGCTGGGGCCGTGCAGAAAGTAAGGTTCACGAGGCTTTCCTCTGAGAAAGTGACGGTCAAGGTTAAAAGCTCGAAGGTCGACAAGTCGGGTTTTGTCGTGGCGCACATGTCGCTGGACAGGTACGTCTCCTCGATGACGAGCATGAGGGCCGTCGACGTGGAGCTGCTGCTCGAAAGCCACTCGGGCCTGATCATACCCGCCAGGGCGATAACCACCGGGGAAGGTAAGTCGTTCGTGCACGTGCTCAGGAGGGACAGGTTCGTGCTGATAGAAGTAGAGGTGCTCGGCATTGTCAACGGAGAGGCCGCGGTGAGATCCGACCAGCTGAAGCAGGGCGACAAGGTGAAGTACGATGGCTGAGCCGGGCTTGGAGGCGATCGAGGGGCGCGTGAGGCGGCTCTTCGACAGGGTGCACGAGGCCGAGCAAAGGGCGGGACTCGCCCTTGGCGCGGTCAGGGTGATCGCGATCAGCAAGACGAAGCCCGTGGAGGCCATCATAGAGGCGTATAAGGCCGGGATATGCGAGTTCGGGGAGAACTACGTGCAGGAGGCCGAGACGAAGGTGCGGTCGCTGCCTGACGGCGCGAAGCTGCATCTGGTCGGCGGGCTGCAGAGGAACAAGGCCCGCAAGGCCGCCGGCATGTTCTCCTTCGTGCAGAGCATCGATTCGGAAAGGACTGCCGAGGCGCTTAACAGGGCATGCCTGGAACTGGGCAGGCGCATGGACGTGCTGGTGCAGGTGAACATGGCTGCCGAGCAGAACAAAAACGGCGTGGCCCCGGATGAGCTCGACGGGCTGCTGGCGGGACTGGAAAGATTTGGATCCCTCAACATGAGGGGCATCATGGTGATACCGCCGTTCGAGCGCTCATCTGCCTACTTCCCGGCCGCAAGGGCGCTTTTCGAAGAGCAGAGGGCCAAAAGGCGGCAGCACGGCGGCTTTGATGTCCTGTCGATGGGGATGTCGGCCGATTTCGAGGTCGCGATATCTGAGGGCTCGACTATGGTCAGAATCGGCAGGGCGATATTCGGCGAGAGGTGAGATGGTTTGGATCTGTTGGATAAGTTCAGAAGATCGCTTAAAGAGGACGAGGCCACCATGCTTGCCAAAGCATGCGAAGTCGCGTTGGAGCGCGGAAAGCCCGGGACGACGGCGTTCATCGACGCGGTTTCGGTCGGCCCGGCAAGGTCGGCGCTGGACGAGATGGCAGGCGTCGACTCCAGGGTGTTCGGAGGCTACAGGGGCGCCGCAAGGGCTAGGATAGCCGTCGCTCCAGCGGGATACGACTGGGAAGGATTCGACCCTTCCATCGGCTACATCCTGATAAGGGCGGAGGCGGATCCCGAGGAGACGGTGGCTTACATGAGGGCTGCAGGCGTGCTGGAATCGGACATAGGGGACGTCTTCAGGACCGACGGAGGAATCGGAGCCGTGGTCTCTTCCGCGGCCAAGGCGAGGCTTTTGTCGAGAGGTGTTGACATCGGGGGACTGCCGGCAGAAGTCGCCGAGGCCGACCCGACAGAGCTTTCCTTCCCGGGGCAGGCCCGCCGCGAGATCAAGTCCACCGTGAACTCCATGAGGCTAGATGCTATCGCCGCGTGCGGCTTCCCGGCCAGCAGGACCAGGCTCGCCCAGGAGATCGAGATAGGAAGGGCCAAGCTCAACGGCAGGACTGTCACGGACCCGTCTGCGAGGGTTAAGCAGGGGGACACCATAGTGATAAGGGGCAGGGGAAGGATGATAGTCGAGGAGGAGGGCCCGATCACGAAGAAGGGCCGCATCCTCCTTAGGATCTCGAAATATTCTGCGCTATAGGAGGCATGAGGCATGATTACCCCACTTGAGTTGATGAACAAGGAGTTCACGGTGAGGATGAGGGGATATGACAGGTCGGAAGTGGACGATTTCCTCAGCGTGCTGCAGAAGGACTACGAGACCCTTTTCAGGTACTACAGGAAGACCAGCGGCAGCGACGCAATAGAGCCCATCGGGGAGGAGGCGCCCGATGAGCCGGCCGAAGCGGCGCAGCACCGCGAGACGTCCGAGGCCAAGGCACGCCTGCCGAAGCCTGAGGCGCCGATGGCCGAGGATATGCACCCTAGGCCGTCAAGCGCATGGACGAGGCCCGCTGAGCAGGAGCTGGGCGAGAACGTGAAGGAGATACTCCTTATGGCGCAGAAGGCCGCCGAGGACGCAAGAAGCGCGGCCGGCGCAGAAGCGGCCGCGATGCTCAAAAAAGCCGAGCTGGAGGCCGCGAAGCTCTCACAGGAGGCGGACGAGAAGGTAAGGGCGGCGGAAAGGCGCCTTGCGGACTTGTCAGCGCAGGAATCTTCGATAAGGGCGAGGATGAAGGGCTTCCTTGAGATGTACAGGCAGCTCATAGACGACTTCGAAGCTACGGCCGGCATAGACTACAGCCTATAGCTTTAATTTATTGAAGGGCAGGTCCCGCCTGTGATAGAATCGGGTTCGTGCGGAGACGGAAACCGCGACGCCTACAGGGCGTCGACGTCGAGGATGTACGGCTGGCTCCTCTTGGTCGTCTTGGCCCTCGTGGCGGCCGACCAGGCCTCGAAGCTGGTCGCGATAAGGCTGATAGAGCCCTACCGGGCGGTGGGCACCCCGTTTGGCAGGATCCTGAGCTTCACCCTGGTCTACAACGAGGGGGCGGCGTACGGCATACTCCACGGGAAGATCTGGTTCATAATGGTAGTTACGGTGCTCTTCGTCGCGGCGGTCGCGGTCTTCTGGAGGAGGATCTGGCAGATGGGCATCCTGACGAGGGTGGCGGCCGCGATGATGGTGGCGGGCTCATTGGGGAATTTCGTAGACAGGGCGAGGCTTGGCAGGGTGATTGACTTCATAGAGATGCCGATCATGCCATTATTCCAGGTGTTCAACCTCGCGGACGCTTTTCTGGTGCTCGGGACCGCGGTCCTGATATATTCCATGTTACGTGCTTCTTAGTCGAGAGGAGGAATTGTTTTTGTACCCGACCTTATTCAAGATTGGTAGCTATCCGATATTAACCTGGGGCGTATCGCTCGCGCTCGCCTTCGTGGTCTGCACGATCGTCGCCGTGCTGCTCGGCAAGAAGAGGGACCTCAAGGGAGATACAGTGGTCGACGCCGCACTCATCATATGCATCGTCTCCATACTCACGGCGAGGATCCTCTACGTGCTGCTCAACCTGGACCAGTACATGAGCGATCCTGTCAGCATACTATACCTCAGGGACGGCGGCCTGTCCTTCATAGGCGGCGCGGTCGGAGGCATCCTGACGGGCTACTTGTTCACAAGGTCCCGCAAGATCAGCTTCCCTAACGGATCCGACATCGGCGCGATAGTCCTGGCTCTCGGCTACGGCATAGTAAGGCTCGGATGCCTCGCCAACGGATGCTGCTACGGCATCCCGTCCAACGTACCGTGGGCGCTGGCCTGCGGACCCGGCAGCGTGCTGAGGCACCCCACGCAGATCTACTCATCCCTGCTGGGCTTCTTGATGTTCGGCGTCATGCTCTATATGTTCTACAAGTCGCCGAAGTTCAAGGGCCTGCTCCTGTACCTTTACGTTGCCATGTACTCGGCCGGCAGGTTCGTGATCGAGTTCTACAGGGTGGGGCCGAGGGACTACTTCTCCCCGTTCACCCTGACCCAGGTGTTCACCCTGGTCACTTTCATAGTGTCCTTGGGCGTGCTGGTGATCGAGATTGGAAAGAGGAAGGCCCAGGTAAAATGAAAAGGACGTCTTGCGCAGGCCCCGACGATGCCGGGGCCAGGCTTGACGCTTATTTGGCGAAGGGGTCTTTGGCCCCTTCGCGCTCTTTTGCGGCGAAGATGATCCTAGATGGAAGGGTGCTAGTGAACGGCAGGAAGGCGAAACCTTCGTCGAGGCTTTCGGAAGGCGATACGGTGGAGGTGGACATGCCCGAAAGGCCCGCCCCTTGCGGCATCGCGGCCGAGAGCATGGACCTTGTGGTCGTGTACGAGGACGAGCACCTCATGGTGATAGACAAGCCCAAGGGCTTAGCAGTCCACCCCGGGGCCGGCCGCAGCTCGGGCACTCTGGTCAACGCCCTTTTGGGAAGGCCCGGCAGCCTGTCTTCGATAGGCGGGGAGGAGAGGCCAGGTATAGTCCACCGACTAGACAAGGACACCTCGGGGCTCATGATGGTCGCAAAGACCGACGTAGCGCACATCAGGCTTTCCGCGGACCTTGCAGCAAGGAAGGTGAAGAGGACCTACGTCGCCATCGTGCGGGGAAGGTTCTCTGAGGAGAGCGGCAGGATTGAGGTGCCGATAGGGAGAAGTCCGATAGATAGGAAGAAGATGGCGGCCTCGCCGACGGGAAGGAATGCGGTGACATCCTTCAAGGTACTCGAGCGGTTCGAAGGCTACACGCTCCTTGAGCTGAGGCTTCAAACCGGCAGGACGCACCAGATCAGGGTCCACATGGGCTATATAGGACATCCCGTGGCTGGGGATGTGCAGTACGGGGGCGCCGAAGGTGAGCTCGGGCTCGGTTCGCAGGCGCTGCATGCGGCAAGGCTTGAGTTCGACCATCCTGTCAGCGGAGCTAGGATGAGCTTCGAATCCAAGCCCGGCGCGGAGTTCCAGGAGGCGCTGGCAAGGCTTAGAGGATAGGTGGAGGTTTGTGATGATAGACAGGTACGGATATCCCGAGATGAAGGCCATCTGGAGCGATGAGCACAGGTTCGAGACCTGGCTCAAGGTGGAGGTGCTGTCGGCCGAGGCATGGAGCATGCTAGGGCGTGTGCCCAAGGCGGACGTCGAGGCGCTGAAGGTTCCAATAAAGGTGGACCCGAAGAGGATCGCCGAGATAGAAAGGGTCACGAACCACGACGTGATCGCTTTTTTGACCGCGGTCTCGGAGATTGTGGGTGAGCCCGCGAAGCACATGCACCTTGGCATGACCAGCTCCGACATGCTCGACACCGCGATGGCCGTGAACATGGCCGAGGCGGCGGACATAATCCTAAGGAGCCTGGACGTGCTTATGGACGTGCTTTACAAGACGGCCGTGGAGAACAAGAAGACGTTGATGATGGGACGCACCCACGGCATACACGCGGAGCCCACCACCCTGGGCCTCAAGCTGATCAACTGGTACTCGGAGCTTACAAGGGCTAGGGAGAGGATCGTAGTCGCAAGGCATGAGATCGCGGTGGGCAAGATCTCCGGCCCGGTCGGCACGTACGCAGGGGTGCCCCCCGCGGTGGAAGAGCACGTGTGCGCAAAGCTCGGACTGAAGCCCGCTAACATATCTTCGCAGGTGATACAGCGCGACAGGTATGCCGCGTTCACAGGGTCGTTGGCCCTTCTTGGCAGCTCACTGGAGAAGTTCGCCACGACGATAAGGACGCTTCAAAGAACCGAGATCTCAGAGCTGATGGAACCGTTCGGCAAGGGCCAGAAGGGCTCGTCCGCGATGCCGCACAAGAAGAACCCCATAACGTGCGAGAGGATCTGCGGGATGGCAAGGCTTCTCAGGTCCAACCACCTGGCCGCGCTGGAGGACATCACCCTCTGGGACGAGAGGGACATCTCCCATTCCAGCGTCGAGAGGGTGATAATACCGGACAGCACCATACTCGCCGATTACATAATAAGGAAGTTCACTTGGATAATGGAGGGCCTCGTAATCAGGAAGGACAGGATGATCAGGAACCTCGAGTCCACGGGAGGGCTCGTCTTCTCGGGCACCGTCCTTTTAAAGCTGGTTGATTCGGGGATGATAAGGGACGATGCTTACGTCCTGGTGCAGAAGAACGCCATGAAGGCCTGGGACGAGGGCCTATCGTTCATGGAGCTGTGCAGGAAGGATCCCGAGATCAAGAAGAGGATTACGAAGGAGCAGCTAGAGGAATGCTTCAGCTACGACAGGCACATGGCCTACGTGGACGAGGTGTTCTCAAGGTTCGAAAGGAAGTAAGGGCCATAACAAGAAGAGCCCTCAGGCTTACGATATCGGTGCTAACGGCCGCGACGCTCTTGCTCGCGGCCTTCGGTGCTTCGTCAGGGTACGGCCCAAGCCCCGGGCCCTGCGATTCCAGGCTCTTCGAGCTTGTGGTCGCGGCTGCGGGCGATGCCATGCTGGACAGGGGCGTGGCGCAAGCCTTGGGGAGGATGGGAGAGGACTGGGCCTTCTCAGGATCGAAGGACGTGCTCGCCGCGGCGGACATAGCCTTCCTCAATCTGGAGACTTCAGTGAGCGAAAAGGGGAGCAGGCTCGCCGGCAAGGGGATCTGGTTCAGGACGAGGCCGGACAGGCTGGGGCTTTTAAAGGACGCTGGCATAGACGTAGTGTCGGTGGCGAACAACCACATAATGGACTACGGCAAGACCGCGCTTTTGGACACGCTCGCCCATCTGGACGGGCAGGGCATATCCTACGTAGGCGCAGGGACAGACCTCAAGGCCGCCAGGATGGGCAAGCTCATAGAGGTTAACGGCCTTAAGGTGGGCTTCTTGGCCTACTCCGACTTCCACGACATATTCTGGTCCACGACCGATAGGAAGACGTTCGGGGCCGGTGAATTCAAGCCCGGCATCGCGCCGGCGCTCGCTGATTACATGGCGGAGGACATCGCCCGGCTCAAAAGGACGGCCGATTTCGTAATAGTCTCCGTGCACTGGGGGGTCGAATACGCTGCGATGCCTGACGCTGCCCAGGTGGCAAGGGCGCATGCGGCGATAGACGCCGGCGCGGACGTGGTGCTGGGGCACCACCCCCATGTGCTTCAGCCGTTCGAGGCTTACAAAGAAGGCCTGATATTCTACTCCTTGGGCAACTTCGTGTTCGACCAGAAGAAACCTAGGACCGTGGAGAGCATGGTGGCTTTGATCAGCCTTAAGAAGGGAAAAAGGCCCGAGGCTGAGATCATCCCTTACAGGATCTCGGATTCGCGACCGGCCCCCATGGGACCGCAGGAAGGGAACAAGCTTCTTAAGGACCTGGCGGAAAGATCGTCCCGGCTCGGCACGCGCGTAGACGTACTAGCGGACAGGGCCTATCTTACCACCGACGGGAGGATGGCATCGTCATTTTTAGGAAGGGCGTATCCGGGTATATTCAAGAGCAGAGGTATCGTAAAATACGCACCTTCGATCATCAGCGCAGCTTCACCGACACCGTCTTCTGTCCCGTGAAGGTGACCGCCCCGGGCAGTCCCCCTTTGATCTTCTTGACTCTGCGCACCTCTGTGTAGTCCACCTCGGCCTTCGCCATCCCCCTGAGGGACGAGTTCTCAAGGGCTATGCGGGCGGCCTCCTCTATGGCGCTATCCTGCGGCATCTCGCCCCTGTCCAGCCTCAGCACCACATGCGAGCCCGGGGCCCCCTTCACGTGGAACCACAGGTCCCAAGGGTTCGCGATCGAGAAGGTCAGCTCGTCGTTCTGGGCGTTGTTCCTGCCGACGAACAGCCTGTGCCCCGTCGGCAAGGTGTATTCCGCAGGCTGGGGCGCCGCCGCCTTCCGTTTCTTCGTATCGGCCTGTTTTGGCCTTCTGCCTTTCAAATACCCCGCATGGGCGAGCTCCTCCCTGATCTGGTCGACCACTTTAGGCTGCTCGGCCCTGTCGAGCGCGTCCTTCACCCCAGTCAGGTATTCGAGCTCCCGCCTGGACGATTCTATAAGGTCAAGGAGCATCTTCTTCGCCCTCTTGCTCCTGTTGTACTTCTTGTAGTAGCCCTCGGCGTTCTTAGCGGCGCTCCGGTCGGGGTCCATGGGCACCTCTACCTTCCCGGGCTCTTCTTGCGAGTAATCCGTAAGGACCGCCAGCTGCGGTATCTTCCCGTTGAGCTCGTGCATCGATGCGAGTATCGCATCAGCCCATACCCTGTACCTGTCGCCCTCCTCGGCCTGGGCAAGCTCCCTGGTCCTTATTCCGAGCTTGTTCTCAGCCCTTTCGAGCGCCGCTGCAAGCTCCCTTGACGTCAGGGCCTTACGCGAGGCCGTGCCTTCGGCCTCGTCGATGCCGCGAAGAAGCGCCTCCAGGCACTTGGAAGGCCTGTTCCCTTCGGCCTCTTGGGCAAGCACGAGCGAGATCCTGGACTTGGCGCACTCGTCGACTATCATGCATGGCCAGACCCTGTCCTTGAAGGCGCGCTGCCTCGCCCTCAAAGCTTCGTACGAAGCAGCGGCCACCTCTGCGATATCGGACGATACGCAGCCGGACTCTTCTATGAGGTCCTTCACGTGCGCCTCTGAGATCCCGTACAGCCCGCCGGCTATGACGGCCGCGGCAGCTATGCCCGGCCTTGCCGCTTTCGTGCGCAGCGCCGCAGCCACGAAGGCTTCCTTGCTGCAGCTAAGCGCGTCAGGAAGCTCGAAGGCGGGCAGGGGCTCGAACCTCTCGCCGGGCATGTCGGGCCTTGGGGAGCTCCTTGCGTCCTTCGACTTCTTCATAGAATCGATTATCGTACCTGAGCCGTCGATGAAGAACATGTTTGACCGCGCCCCCACGGCCTCCAGCACCAGGTACTTCAAGTTCACGCCCTCGTCGTCGTCCCAGCCCCTGAAGCATAGGGACAGGGAGTTCTCAAGGGGCCTCTTAAGGGCCTTGACTAGCCTGCCACCCTCAAGGTGCTTCCTTAAGACCATGACGAAGCCCGAAGCGTCCGACCTCACCGGCGCTTTCGCCTCAGTGACGACGGCCCTCGCCCCCTTAGGGGAGGAGCTGACCAATATGCCCGAGCCGTCCTGCATGCCAAACAAGACCGCCCCCGGCCCGACCGAGCTTATCCTGTCGACCCTCATCCCGGAACAGGAATAGTCGATCTCCTTTGATAATTCAAGCAGCGTGAGCCCGTCTAGCCTCATGTGCGCCTCCGCCTGTATGCATATTCCCCCTGCCGAAACGGCCCCTCTGCTATATTTTATCCTATTTATGTTTCACGAAAAGCAGGAATTTACGTGAATTGGTTGAATAATGACAGCATAATCAAGGGTTGGCTAACTTCCAGCAAACATAGCTTAAGTACGGTTAAGGCGCAGCAAGAACGATTATGCAATTGCAAATATGGCGACAGGAGATTATCATTGGTGTGAAGGTACTTTGAACTGGGGTGTAGACATTGCCTAAGAGCATGACCGGTTATGGGAGGGGCGAGGCCCAATCAGATACGCTCGACATAATAGTCGAGGTGAAGGCGGTAAACAACAAGTTCCTTGACACGAACATAAGGATGCCCAGGGAGCTCTCGGCTCTGGAGGACAGGCTCAGGAAGCTCATGGCCACGACGCTCGACCGCGGGAAGGTCGACATGTACGTGACCGTGGACTGGCTGAAAGGCGCACCCAGGCGCGTCGCGGTCGACGAATCGCTGGCAAGGGCGTACTACGAGGCCTTAGGGCTTCTTGCGGCGGACCTCGGGCTCGAGCCCGACATCGGGGTGGGAAGGCTTGCCTCGTTCCCGGACGTGATTAACCTGAAGGACGTCCCGCCCGACCTTGAGGGCATATGGACGCTGCTGGGGAAGGCCGCCGATGATTCGCTCAAGGCGCTGGTCGTGATGAGAGAATCGGAGGGCAGGGCCCTCGTCAAGGACCTGGAGAAGCGCCTAAGGACCGTGGCCGACCATCTGGGCGAGGTAGAGAAGCTCCTGCCTGAGGGGATGCCCGCATACCGGGAGAAGCTGATGAGAAGGCTCGAGGAGATCAAGCTAACGGTGGACGAGGCGAGGTTCGCGCAGGAAGTGGCCCTGATGGCGGAAAGGTGCGACTGTACCGAGGAGACGGTGAGGCTAAGGAGCCACATCGGCCAGTTCGAGGGCATGCTGAAGGCCGAAGGGCCTATAGGCAGGAAGATGGATTTCCTGGTCCAGGAGATGAACAGGGAGACGAACACCATAGGGTCTAAGTCTCAAGACGTGAGGATAACTGGCTTCGTGCTGGAGCTTAAGAGCGAGATAGAGAAGATAAGGGAGCAGATACAGAACATCGAGTAGGCGCGAACGGCGCAAAGATGCGCCGATGAAGCGATAGAGAAGAAAGGATGGAGGTGCTAATAATGCCGCTTCCCAAACTTACACCGGAACAGAAGAAGAAGGCTCTCATGAAGGCACAGAAGGTCAGATCCGAAAGGGCGAAGATCCGTGCCGAGGTCAAGAAGGGCAAGATCACCCTCGACCAGCTCTTTAAGAAATCCGGCGACGAGGTCATCGGCAAGATGAGGGTCTCGTATGTCCTGCAGTCTCTGCCTAGGATCGGCAAGGTCCGCGCCGCGAAGATAATGTACGAGATAGGCATTGACGAGAACCGCAGGGTACAAGGCCTCGGCGTACGCCAGATCGAAGCTCTGAAGGAGCATTTCGCCAAGAAATAGGCGCAGGAACTACTGGTCCGCGGCATAGCTTGCGGTTTAGGGGTACGCTATGCATGGACTTAAAAGGGAAAGAGGAATCTTATTCGTAATCTCGGGGCCTTCAGGAGTTGGCAAGAATTCGGTTCTTACCCAGCTCCTGAAGGAAGTACCCGGGCTTTGCTATTCTGTGTCGGCCACGACGAGGCAGGCCAGGAAGGGCGAGGTCGACGGGGTCAACTATTTCTTCATGACTAGGGAGCAGTTCCTGGAGAAAGTAGAGACGGGCGACTTCCTCGAGCACGAGGAGTACGTCGGGAACCTTTACGGCACGCCGAGAGGTTATATAGAGAAGGAGCTAAGCGAGGGCTGCGACATCGCCATGGACATAGAATGCAGGGGCGCCGCCCAGATCAAGAGGATGATGCCGGAGGCCGTACTAATATTCCTGACGCCTCCGTCGATGGAGGAACTGAAGGCGAGGCTGCTCGCGAGGAGCACGGATTCGCAAGAGGCGATAGAGAAGAGGGTCAAGAAGGCGGAAGTCGAGATGGGCGAGATCTACACGTACGATTACTACGTGATGAACGACGATCTGAGGACGGCCGTCGAGGACATAAAGAAGATAATCGGGGCGGAGAGGCTAAAGGTGTCGAGGCTAAAGAGGCCTTCGGTCACGAAATGAGCCCCCGCATGTTATAATAAATATTTGATGGGCATGGCCCGTCAGGCAATTAAGAGATCTCTAGAGGAGTGTGTATAGGAATATGTCGATGATAAAGCCTTCCATGGAGGAGCTAATGCCAAAGGCCGACAACAAGTACGTTCTCGTTGTCATGGCCGCCAAGAGGGCGAGGCACCTTGTGGCCACGGGCCAGGCGAGCAACGAGGACTGGGTGCAGGAGAAGCCGGTCTCAAGGGCGTTAAGGGAAGTCGCCGAAGACCTGATATCCTACGCGCCAGCGGCGAGCGAGGATGTACCGGACGCGGCGTACGAGCAGGTAGAAGTGCTGGACGAGTTCGAAGAAGCCGCTGACGAGACGGCGCAGGACATGGAGGAAGGCACCGAGCCAAATGACTGAGGACTTGTCGAAGCCCACGATAATCATGGGCGTGACGGGCGGAATAGCCGCCGCTAAATCGACACTGCTTGCAAGCCGGCTAAACAAAGCCGGCTTTGATGTCCGTGTGATAATGACGCCCAATGCGACGAAGTTCGTCTCGGAGCTCACCTTCAGGAGCCTCACCGGCAACAAGGTGGTCACGGACATGTTCGAAGAGCCCGAGGAATGGGACATCAGGCACGTCTCCCTGGCGAAGAAGGCCAGGCTGGCCGTGATCTGCCCCGCGACGGCGAACTTCATCGGCAAGGCGGCGAACGGTATCGCGGACGACATGCTGACCACCACCATCATGGCGCTTGGTTGCCCGGTGGTCGTGGCCCCTGCCATGAACGACGCGATGTGGGCGAACGATGCGGTACAGGCCAACGTTTTGAAATTAAAGGGGCTGGGCTATGTCTTCGCGGGCCCGGTGACGGGAAGGCTTGCCTGCGGCACGGAGGGCCTGGGCAGGATGGCTGAACCGGACGCGATATTCGATGTCGTGATGCATTCGTACCTAGCTATCGGCAGATCGTCTTTAAAGGGCGTTAAGCTGCTTGTTTCCGCGGGGCCGACGGTGGAGCCGATCGATCCTGTGAGGTATATAGCGAACCGCTCGTCGGGCAAGATGGGCTACGCTCTCGCTTCGGCAGCGGCTGCAAGGGGTGCCGAAGTGACCTTGGTATCCGGTCCGACGGCACTGTCAGATCCACTAAACGTCGAGGTGAAGAGGGTGGACACGGCAGAGCAGATGCTAAAGGCGCTCGAGGACGGCTTCGAAGGATGCGACGCGTTCGTCGCGACAGCGGCCGTCGCCGACTACAGGGCTAAGGAGTACTCAGACAGGAAGATAAAGAAGGAAAAGGCCGGCATGAAGGAGCTGGAACTGGTAGAGAACCCCGATATACTGGCAAAGCTCTCTTCGATGAAGGGCGGAAGGCTGATGGTGGGCTTCGCGGCCGAGACCGAGGATGCGATAGAGAGCGCCCTGGGTAAATATTCCAAAAAAGGCCTCGACATGATCGTCGTCAATGAGGTCAACGAAAGGAACCAACCGTTCGGCGCCGAAGATAATATTGTAAGTATAATCACAGGAAAGGGCGAGGTGGAATCGCTACCTAGGATGAGCAAGTCCGAACTCTCCCACATGATCTTGGACAGGATATCGGAACTTATGGCTTGATTAGGGCCCATGGAGGCTACCAGGACCGGCTTTGCGACAGGGGGGAGTCAAGATGTTAGAAGACGATAAGAAGTCGAAAGGACTAGATCTCCCTGAGATGGAAGAAGAGATGAAGCCCATCAACAACGGGTTCAATGGCAAGGG
Source organism: Bacillota bacterium (assembly GCA_029565935.1). GTDB lineage: Bacteria > Bacillota > DTU025 > DTU025 > MWDF01 > MWDF01. Next base: position 119,402 of record JAKQNF010000001.1, read on the forward strand.
CTTCTCGGGCTTCCAGAGGAGGACGAGGATAGGCGATGCGCTCGTTACCAGCGGCAAGATAAACGAAGCGCAGCTTACAAAGGCCTTAGAGGAGCAGAAGAAGAGCAAGGAGAGGATCGGCAGGGTCCTAGTCTCGATGAACATGGTTACCGAGGACGACATCGTCGACGTCCTCAAGAAGCAGCTGGGCCTAGAGATCTTCTCGTTCAAGGACAAGGTGATACCCAACGAGGTGCTCGACCTGGTACCGGCCACGGTCGCCAGGAAGCACCTGGTGGTTCCGATAGACGCGGTCAACGACAAGCTTAAGCTCGCGATGGCCGATCCCATCAACGTATTCGCAATAGACGACGTCAAAATCATAACCGGCATGAACATCATCCCCTTCATAGCGAAGGAGGAGGATGTCCGCATGGCCATCAACAGATATTACCCGGACACTGGTCTGGACGACATCATAAAGACCATATCCGACGAGCGGGTATCCACCATAGCCGCCGACGAGGATTCGGAAGTCACGTTCGCCGGTACAGACGAAGGCCCCGTCATGAGGATAGTCAACTCCCTAATATCCGAGGCGTTCAAGCAGGGTGCGTCGGACATCCACGTGGAGCCGAGGCAGGACTTCGTCATAGTCAGGTTCAGGGTCGACGGCATCTTGAGGGAGCAGATGAAGCTGCCCAGGAACCTCAGGTACGCGATAGCGTCGCGCTTCAAGGTCATGTCCAGCATGGACATAGCAGAGAAGAGGGTCCCCCAGGACGGCAGGATACAGCTCGTGATAGAGAACGAGGAGCTGGACCTCAGGGTGTCGACCCTTCCTACGATATATGGGGAGAAGGTCGTCTGCAGGCTTCTGATCAAGAAGGGCGCGAAGACCCAGCTGGAACAGCTCGGCTTCCTGCCGGAGAACTTGGAGCAGTGGAAGCTGCTCCTCGATAAGCCCTACGGCATCATACTCGTCACCGGCCCTACCGGATCAGGCAAGACGAGGACACTATACTCCAGCCTGAACAAGATCAACGACCCGTCCCTTAATATAATCACGGTCGAGGACCCCGTCGAGTATAGGCTCGATGGCATAAACCAGGTGCAGACGAACCCCAAGGCGGGGCTGAGCTTCGCCAACGGCCTTAGGTCCATACTGAGGCAGGACCCTGACATCATAATGGTTGGCGAGATAAGAGACGGCGAGACCGCCGACATCGCCATAAACGCAGCGTTGACGGGGCACCTCGTCCTTTCGACGCTCCATACCAACGACTCCTGCGGCGCCCCGGTAAGGCTTGTGGACATGGGGGTTGAGCCGTTCCTGGTATCGAGCTCGATCTTGGGCGTCCTTGCCCAGAGGCTTGTGAGGACGCTGTGCAAGCACTGCAGGAAGGACTACATGCCTGATCTGGCCACGTGGAGGAACTGGGTGAAGAGGCTCGGGCCAACATCAGGGCTGGATCCCACAGAGCCCATGAAGATGTACTCGCCGAACGGATGCCAGTTCTGCAACGGCTCAGGCTATTCCGGCAGGACGGGCATATTCGAGATAATGGTGACCACCGAGGAGATAAGGAAGCTCATCAACGCGAGGGCCACCTCGGACCAGATAATAGAAGTGGCGCTTAGGAACGGCATGAGGCCGATGATCGTCGACGGCGCGATAAAGGCGACTATGGGCGTGACCACGATGCAGGAGGTGCTGAGGGTCTCGTCCATAGCAGAATAGCGCTGGAAGGAGATAGCATGAACCTTGATGAGATTCTAAGCAAAGGCGTCTCTATAGGCGCGTCTGACGTACATTTCACCGTCGGGCTGGCCCCGATGGCAAGGCAGGTGGGAAACCTCCTGCCTTTGTCAGATTACCAGAGGCTTTCGCCCGCAGATACGAAGGAGCTGCTTCTGGGCATCCTCAACGAGGACCAGAAGGTCAAGCTCGTCTCGAGGGGCGAGATCGACCTTTCCTACTCCATTGCCGGCGTAGGGCGCTTCAGGGTCAACATATATCATCAAAGGGGCACCATAGCAGGCGCGTTCAGGACGATACCCACTGAGATAAGGAACCTGGACGAGCTTGGCATACCACGAGTCGTGGGCACCGTGGCGGATAAACAAAGGGGGCTCTACCTAGTGACAGGGCCCACCGGCAGTGGCAAATCGACGACGCTCGCCGCCATCATCGATATGATCAACACCAGCAAGGCCTGCCATATAATCACCCTGGAGGATCCTATAGAATATCTCCACAAGCACAACAAGGCCATGGTTAACCAGAGGGAGATCGGATCCGACAGCGAGAACTTCGCCAATGCGCTAAGAGCCGCCCTTCGTGAGGACCCTGACGTAATACTCGTAGGCGAGATGAGAGACCCCGAGACGACGTCGATCGCCGTTACCGCAGCCGAGACGGGGCACCTCGTACTGGCGACATTGCATACCGTCGACACGGTGCAGACCATAGACAGGATCATCGACCAGTTCCCCGCCGCACAGCAGGGGCAGATAAGGATACAGCTGGCCGGCGTGCTTATCGGTGTCATGTCGCAGCAGCTGATGCCCAACAAGGATAACTCCGGGCGTGTAGTCGCGGTCGAAGTGATGATGGCGACGCCAGCGGCGAGGAACCTCATCAGGGAAGGGAAGACCCACCAGATATATTCCGTGATACAGACCGGGGCGAAATATGGTATGCAGTCCATGGACAGCTCATTAAGAGATCTCTTCCTTACCAGGAAGATAAGCAAGGAAGAGGCCATTAGCAGGGCGATAGATCCCGAGGAGCTGAGGCGTATGATCGGTGGATGAGCCTCAGCGTATTCTGCCATCCTAGAAGGACTTTCTGGAAAAATGTTGAATAAAAGACGCTGTTGATTGAATGTCGAGGAAGGGAGGCGGTCATTTGCAGTTCACCTACAAGGCCAGGGACAACAAGGGGCATGCCGTTGAGGGCGCTTTGGAAGCCGACAC
>JAKQNF010000004.1 GCA_029565935.1 Bacillota bacterium
GGTTCCCTGCGGGATGTTCAGCACATCCACCATCGAGCCCTGCGGCCAGTTCTTCGCCGGTACCTTAAAGAACTCGAAAGGCGAGCTTCCGGAGTCGCACGTGTGGGTTACCGATGAGAAGCCCTCAACGGTGGAACCCGGTGGCAGGACTACCGAAGTGCAGGCCAGGGCCCCCGTAGAGAACAGCGCGATTACTAATGCCAGCATGGCTGCAGCAATCGTGAATCTCTTCATCGATTCATTACCTCCTACTTAGCAAGATAGACATTGTCTGCTGTTTCTTGGATTTCCCTCCCTCAACTTGGATGAGCATGACGGTCCGGGTATATATATACCCTTTGTTATTATACTTGGGAAACAGACACATACCTGCATGCTGGAAAAAAGAAATGCAAAAAACGTGCAATAAAAAAAGTGGAGGGACAAAAAATAAAGTCCCTCCACCGGATATATATACCAATTCACATACTCTTCACATAGTCTACTTCTGAGGATAGAGGACTGCGGGATCCTTGCTTTCCACAACTTTACGCAGCCATGCCTCTGGGTAGGCGACACCTGTCTTCCTTCCTGTCTTGGTGTCGAATACGAAACCGGCGTCGTACTTCCACATCAAGTTGTCCAGCAGCTGCCACCAAGTTGTAGTGACCTTCTCCACGTTGGAGTTGGCGTACTCGGTTATCGCCTTTATCGCCGCTGCCTTGTCCTTCGCGAGCAGGGCGGTCACGTCTTTCTCGAAGCTGGCCTGATTCTCGAGGGCGCCGCCTTCGAACTTGTCGATGACGGCCATGACGTCCTTGCTCATGTACGACCACTTGAGGTCAGCGTAGGTGCCAACCGACGATATCGCCCACCTGAAGGATTCGCGAGTGAATATGCTGTGGGCTCCCGCGCCGGGGCCGCTGATCGAAGACGACAGCTTCGTCATCGAAGGATAAAGAGGCACATAGCAGGTCAGGTCGGGGTTCGCAGGACCGTACCAGAAGCAGCCAAGCTCATCGGGGACGGACTTCCTGCTCTGGGTTACGATAGAGTATTCGGTCTGCACTTGTGATATGCCCCTCTGCCAGGAATATGTCACGCCGTCTACCTTGAAAGACATGCCGCGGTATCTCCTGGGATCGTTCCAGGGCCCGGCGCTCAAACCTATAGTCATATCAAATTCAGTGCCTTCATAATGGTCCCTGTTTAGGTTCATGACGTCGCGGATGCCCAGCTTCGACGCCACGGGTACGGAGAAGGGCAGGTTAGTCTCGTCCAGCGTAGGACCTATAGCTGGATTGACCAGGCTGAATATCCTCTTGATCCTCCTGCCGGAGTATTCGGCCCTCTGCGAGTTCGTGAAATGTACGCGCCAACTGAAAGGTATGCCAGAAGCAGGATCGTACCACCCGTTCTCTACGGCGAACTCAACTATCCCAGGGGAGCACATGAAACCGGACGTGTTGTCCGTTTCGAGCGCGCCTATGGTGGATGCGTTGCATGTCGCCGATATCTGGCCGTCAGGGACTCGCTTTGCCACCCAGTAGGCGCCCGGTTCTGCGTCACCTTGCTCCCATAGCGCTCCTGGACCTACTATCTCGAAAGTCCAGGCTTCGTTCGCATCGCCCACGGCCAGCATCTCGCCGCCCTCGGTGTATCCGTACTTCTGTGCCAGCGTACCCATGATCATGATTGCCTCGCGAGCGCTGGAAGCCCTTTGCATGGCCAGAAGTGAAAGGTTCTGGATGTTCAACCAGGCGTTCTTGTTCTGCAATTCCCTCCTGCCGCTGAAGGTAGACTCACCTATGGCGACCTGTTTGTCGTTCATGATGCCGAAGCTTCCGCTCATTATGTATGCATTGGTCTTCTCAACCTGGGGGATGAGGTGCCCGGAGCCCTGCCCCTGACCGCTCTTAGGATCGCTCATCTGCACACAAGTAAGCGCTTGAACCAGCACGGGGATGTCATAGAGGGCTCCTTTCTCGAAGGTCTTGGCCTCCACCTTGTACAGCTCCCATGGAGCGCCTCCCGCATCGCACGTGTGCGTTACGGACGTGCTTCCTGTCACCGAGCTCGATGCCGGCAGCAGGATGGAAGTGCACGCCGATGACACTGAAGACAGCGCAAGCACGGTCAGGATGATTACGATTGACGCTATCGTGTTCCTTCTTCTCATTCCAGTTCCTCCTCCTTCGTTCATATCGGGATATAAAAAATGAAGCCCGGCCATCTTCGCCGGGTTCCTACCTATATCTGGCCTCACACAGGCAGGTTATTCAATTGTTCAAACGCCAGTAATAAAAGTAGCTGAAGCTGCTAAAGCTGAAGCCATATACGAAGGACGAAAAAGAAGGGCCATGGAAAACCATGGCCCTTGATGTCCTGACTCCGGAGGATGCGGGATTGGACGAACTGCCAGTATTATCGGTAGTATTTAGTCTCATACCGCACCTCCTCGTCAACTTTGCCTACTAGATTACATAATCGCCGAAGGAAAAGCAATAATTATTTACATCTCTTCAATCTGTGCGCCTTCGGCTGCAGGATCCAAGAAGTACTCTTTCAGGCCGTTAGCCATGATCTCCTCGAATGTAGGAGCCGAGAAGAGTATCTGCTTATCCTCATAAGTATACGACCATTCCTCGATTATCAACGTAGCCGTAGTAAAATGACGTCCTACCCTCAAGTCGATGGATTTTCCCTCTTCGGGGTCGTAAGGGCAGAACAGCAAGCCGAGATCTCCCAGCTTACCTAGGAACTCATCCTTGCCGTCAAGCAGGAGCTTCTCTGTCTTGGGGCCTGTCGGTTGGTCGAGGAAGGGCTCCGGCGCTTCGAACAAGAAGGGATACGCATCGGGGTCGCCCGTCGCAGGATCGCCTATCTCCCTATGAGAGAAGCCCCTCGCAAGCTGCGGGGAACGGAAGGTGACTATCTCGAAAGGCGCTGAAAGCAGCGCGAACGAAGCAATGTTCATGCTCTTGTCGGGAGCTACGATGCAGTTCGTGACTGGGTAGAACAGCTCGGCTTCATGCATGTCGATTACTATGTCGAGCTCTTCCTTCTCTACCAGCTGCATGACCGCATAAGTTGCTTTCTCGGTTAGGTTGCCATTCGGATTGCCAGGGAAGCAGCGGTTAATGTTCCTTGCTTCCACATAGGACTGAGACTGTCCGGTGGGGTAGTGGAACTGGATCTCCGGGTCAGGCCACTGGTCGACCGCGGAGGTGTTCCTGTCTCCCATCCTGAATTTCCTAAGACCGTAGTTTGTCTCTATGTTGTAGTAGAGCGGGAAGCCGCCCGAAGCCTGGGTAGTAGTGGACGCACTCCTGTTGATATGGGGTATGACGACCACTTTTCCCTTGGTTACTTCCATACTCTCGATCGCCACTACGGCGGCGACTATGCCGGAAGGTTCGCAAGCGTGGGCCCCTCCGAACATCAGGACTCCGCCCCCGGGCTCCTGACCTTCCAGGATGAAGACCTTAGTATCCGCAGCGGTGCCTTTTATGCCGTCGAAGTACTCAGATAACATGGTCACACGGGTCACACCAGGTCCGAGCACTACGGTTTCCTTGTAGTTCCTCTGGGCATATAGGCTTCCGCCACCTACGGCAATAACCGCGATGGCCACAAGGGCCAATATCATCTTTACCGTGCTGTTTTTCATGGATTTGCCCTCCATTTCAGCCTATTTGAACCTCAATATCCTATCGATCAGCGGAATCATTATTACTACGTACATGGCAGCATCCTGCATTTTCTTGGTCTTCAGGAAATTGTTGATTATCAACAAGACGATTGCAGCTGCCATTATGTGGTATATGGCATTAATTACGGTTGCCATTCTCAGGACCTCCTATCCTTAAGATCACCAAATCGGCCAGTTGACTATCTTGCCGCCGAAGTAGACCAGAACGAAAGCGATCGCGGTGATGAACACCCACGGAACGGCGGCTCTCTTCAGGAATTGGCCGTAAGTGCCCTTATAGTCGGTGGTCTGCCTTGTCATCCTGTAGATTATCGCAGTGGGAGGCAGCGCGTCGCCTAGCGCCCACAGCAGGGAAAGGCCAGATATCACCAACGGCAGGGCCTGGTTGAAACCGCGAGAAGACATGGTCCAGATAAGCGGGATACCGATGACAGCCGCTCCGCCGAAGCCGAGCACTCCTTCTGTTATTGGGTTCACAACGAGCAGGCTGATAAGCATCACCTGTATCGGTAGAGCGATTATCGCGAACGATACGAGGCCTCTCACGCCGGTGACCGAGAGTATCTGGATGAATATCCCGACGACGATCATCGTCGTCATAAGGGGCAGCAGCTGTGTAAGCGTGTTCTCGGCCAGCTTGAGGACGTTTATCTTGGCGCTCTTAGGAGCGCAGATGAGTGCGAATACCGCGCTGATTAGGAATACCAAAGGCAGTCCTAGAGTAGGTATGACGAACTTTACCACCCTGGGGGCCATGAACAGGATTACCAATACCAAGAAAGGTATCAGTAGCCTTATCGCGTTCATCCCTGCAGGAATTTCGGGTAGCTTCTCCGTCTCATCAATGGCGGCGGTCTTCTTGATGCCTAGCCAGAAGATAACGAAAAGGCCGCAGATGAGGACGGGCCACAATAGCGGAAGCTCAAACCCGACATAAGGTACTCCGGTACCTCCGCATATGAGCATGGCCCAGATGGATACGGGAGGTGCAACCGCGGCGAGGCCTGCCAGGAAGAATATCATCGCTGCGGCCCTGTCCTTGGATACTCTATCCTCGATAGGACCAAAGCGGCAGTAGAGCCTGCCACAAGCACCGAAACGCTGCCGGCGCCCGTTATGGCACCGGGGACGAGCATCAGAATCATCACCAGAAGCAATGCCAACGGCCTTATGTTAGATACGCTCAATATGGCCTTCGCCATGAGGGTAAGGCCGCCGGATTCTTTGATGATGTTCATGAAGAATGTCGCGAAGAAGAAAATCAGGATCAAGTCAAGGTAGGTAGCTGCGCCTTCAGCTATGTGCCTTAGAGGCAACAACAGTTCGAGGCGGTTTACGTCGGGAAGGATTATTCCTCCGACTATTGAAGCCGCTATAGCGGTCACGAACATGCTCAGTTCGACGCTCAGCTTCAACTTCGTACTGGCCAGTACGTAAACTACCACCATGACCGCAAGGACTATCAAAGTCAATGTATACATGCAAAATACCCCTTTCGCGGTCAGTTTCCTGACTAAATGGATATAGCCCGGAGGTGTATCGGTTGCGGGGAACGCTCCGGGCTATATCTGTTGTATGCCCGGTTACTTAACGCCGAAGATCTCTTTGAGTAGGTTGATCTTATCGTTCGTAGCCTTGGGCAGTGTTATTAGAGGTATATTGGCCTTCTTGGCAATGTCTGTGAACTTCCCGTCCTGGTTGGAGCTCTCCTCGACTATCAGGCAGTTCATCTTGGGCGCTACGGCGTCGATTATCTGCTCGAATTCAGAACCCGGCTTGCCTCTCATGGGAAGGCCCTCGATATGCATGCCGATCATCTTCAGCTTGTTCTTCACGCAGTAGTCGATGATGCCGTTTATCCTCTTGAGCTCATCTGCCATAGTCAGGCCTGACGCTCCCATGCCCTTAAGGCTGTAGCCTATGACGAAGACCACCGTCTTGTAAGGTGTGCCCTTCGGCGCGGTCGAGTTCAGCCTTACGTAGGCATCGCCGGTTCCGCCCTCTTCCTTGCTCTTCATGGTGGGCAGGCCAACGCCTGCGGCCACATCCTTGGCATCGGGTATGTCGGACCAGTCAAAAGGTATCTTGCCTCTGTTCATCAAAGCCTCTACGGTGAAGATACCGCCGCTCTGCCCTGCACAATGCATCAGGACGGGTAGCTCTGCCGTGAACGGTACGGCAGCGGATGCGGCGTAGGGCATCAGCATAGCTGCTGCCATCGCCACGATTGCCAGGACTAGTACTACGCGCTTCATTCTGGACATCTTCCTTCCTCCTTATGTGAATTCGTATGCACGTCATCGTCATCCGCGGGCATTCGTCCGATTCGTTTCTATACCTTCAAGGCATCAATAGTCAACGAATTTTGGCATTTTGATGCATTTATATACGAGATGCCCGGTTAGGCGGTTCTGCAATTATGACGTTCCACGACAGCACATTGTTCGTGCCTAGGGCGTTGTGCTCGTAATCGAGGGCATCATCAGCTTCCTTATCATCAGGTCCAGCTGATCGGCCTCTGCATTCATTTCCAGCTGCAATGTAAATTCCTCGATCCTCTCAAGTAGGGCCATGTTGGTCTTGTCCGCTGCCGCGATGGATTTGCGTATCTCCTCGGCCGCCTCGTCGTTTTGGCCCTTCTCGATTAGTAGCTTTGCGAATGCCATATGTACGAAGGTGTTGTTGGGATCCTTCTTGACGGCACTTTCGAAGAACTTCCTGAACTGCGCATCATCGCCTAAAGCAGAGTAGGCTTTCGCTATCGTCACGTCAATGTAGGCATCCTTCGGCTCAGCCTTCCTTGCCTTCGAATAATAGCTGATGGCCGCCTTATAGTCTTCCGCGGCGAAGGCCTTCCTGCCAAGCACCCTCTTGTCTAGGATCTTTATCTTCGAGCTTTCCTCAAGGGCCTTGTACCAGGCTTGGGAAGTCTGGAGCTCAAGGTCGATCTCCATGGTCGTCTTGATGAAGTCCTTCGTCTCCTCATATACGAGGTTGGGGCTGGTTTCCTTCCTCTTCAGGTACTCCGCGTACAGCATCTCCTCGGTGACTTCAGGGATGTTCCACTGGGTTTCCGGGTACTTGTCCACGGTGTACATCTCTATCATGTACTGCTTGAAAGAAGCTTCAGTGAATCCCCATGAAGACAAGAAAGCCTCCCATTCGGCCTGCGACTGGGTCTGGCCTTTTTGGTCCGTTATGGACTTATCAATCTCTTCAATGTTCGCTACGTAACCCTTCTTAGCCGCGTCAAGAAGGACGACTTTCTGTTCGACGAGCATATCCATGACCGCTACTCTGAGATCGTCGATATTATCGTCAGTGATCCTTTGCGTCCCTCCTATCTGGTCGTAATAGTTCTTTACCTCGCGCTCCAGCTCATAGAGGTAGATCGGTTTCCCGTTGACCGTCGCGACCTCGGTCATGCTCCTGTCATGCTGACGGTCGAGGACTATAAAGGCTATGAATCCCAGCAGTATCAGCACCAGAGCCGACCAACGTATCAGAGTGCCCTTCGATTTTTTCGCCACGTCTTACCTCCACAACAGAATACAACCCTGGATGACAGGGCTGCAGATTAGCATGTCCGAGCGCGGCATAGCGTTTATGGCGGCCTAGACATGGTTCATAGTATAATAATACCATCAATAGAAGCTTTGCGACGAAGTATATGGATATTGGGTAAGAAAATGTTATATGGCATCCGTAGTCCGCAGATAGCATGATGAATCCATTTTATGGGCCACATGAGCTGCGGTCAAGGTGCTAGCCTCGAATATGCATCATTTGCATAGACAGCCGTGGAACGCCAGGTGGACCCAAAACGTTCCCGGAATATGATGTCAGGGGGATGACTATGAGACGTTGTTGGCCGATCGTGCTTCTCTTGTTTCTGATCATCAGTCCCGTGAACGCTAAAGGAGGTCCTAGTCAGGCATGGAGGCTGGAGCTTGACGGAATTGGCCCATCCGCGGCCTCTCCTTCCGTGGGACTCGCCGTATCGTCGGGCAGCAGGGTGGTCCTGGTATCGAAGGAAGGGAACGTCAAGTGGGACTGGACGGCGGGGGACGGCGTCACCCATATGGCCTTCGATGCAGGAGGTAATCTGTACGTAACCTACTCTGACAAGCTTGCCAAGTTGGACGCCTCGGGCACCTTGCGGTGGACAAGGGATACTTACAGCCGCGCATACTCGCTCGGAGTGCTTCCCGACGGCAGGCCCGTCCTGGGGTATGATAAGGGCGTTTTGTGCTTCGACGAAGACGGCAAGAAGGCATGGGAGCATTATGCACAGGAGGAATGCGACACCTGAGTGCCCAAGGCGCCGGGGCCGGTCAGGTCCCTCTTATTCCTTGATACGTACAGACTTCTAATACTAGGAGAGGTGTTCGACGTATCGGACCAGGAAAGAGCGTACGGGTACGACTACATCAACATAGTCGACACCAGGGACGGCTACACCGATAGACAGTTCGAGGCGATAAAACCGAACGATATAGTGCAAATAGTAAAGCTAGGTACCGGATCGGTGATAGTATCGGCTGAACCGGCGGGGGTGGTGGGATGGAACACCGTCGATGTAAACGCTCTTGACTGGGTCAGCAAGGGGATCGCCCCGCTGTACATGGCAGCAGGGCCGGAAGGGACGGCTTTGTTGGTGGGTGAGGACGGCCTGTCGCTCACGCTGCTCGATACCAAAGATGGTACGCGCATCATGTCAGGACGCCTGGCGCAAATAGCGGTAGGGGATCCTATATTCTTTGAAGGTATGTTCATCGTACCAACACAGGGCGGTATCGAGATACTCGGACCGGATATCGTTAAGGTAGGGTCCGTTGTTATAGAAGGCTATGGTGACAAGGCAGGCATCCTTGGAGTAACTGACGGTTTCTATTTCGTGGGCGAAGATTTGGTGGCGAAATTCGGATTCTAATCAGATGGGAGCGTTCACATGTTTGGAACAGACAAAAGGAAGTCCGCATTCGTAGCTCTGTTGTCGATGATCCTGCTGCTGATACCCGGTTCACTTGCCATCATGGCCGCAGAGCCGGCCTACAAGGTGATCAGGGACATAGAGGCGGTGCCTGTAATCGAAGGGGCTTACAGGGATGACGTACTCGCTGAAAACACCCTTAAATCGATGGACCTGGAACATGACGTGGTGGGGACCCTAAGAAAGGAAGAGGTCAGGATATTCTTCGTGGACCAGTACGTAGACGATGTGGCCCTGTGGTATGAGAAGGCGCTGGGATATCCAAGCCTTACGATCGAAGACCTAGGCGTCACGGAGAAGGTGGAGCCGGGAGGGGAGAGCCCTGTCTACTTTTTATACGAGTACTACAACTTCCCGGATTACGATGGCTATGACCAGCTTGGCAACCTTGTCTGGCCGGGGGTCTTCATAACCAGGGAGCTTGCCCTTACGAGGCGTACTTGGATGAGGGGAGCGATACTCCAGACGGCAAGCTACGGCTGGTTTTTCAAAGACGCGGATAATTCGGTGACAGACGTGATGGTATACGTCACGGACGCCGGCTTCGATTTCCAGAAGATGACATATGCCAAGCGGACCGCGGTGATAGTATCCTGGGAGGTCTACGAACCTTACAACAACGAGGCCATGACGGCCGTAGAGAACGACCCTGAACTGGAACTTTGGATGAAGGACGTCGAAGACTACGCGCAGATGCTCATAGACGATCCGCCGACCCCCGAGATGCTCGACGTGCCCATCCATAAGGATATGCTGTTCGACCCGTTCACGACCGCGATGTACATGATGGAGGGCGAACCCATGTACACGTTCTTCTGGGATGTGGAACCGGCCGAGGCCATGCGCATGTATTCGGAGGAGCTCATGTTGAAGCCCTTAGAATATGAAGGAGGGTGGGTCTTCCTGTTCTCAGGAAGGCTGCCGTACCCGATGCATGCGCTCTACGTATATCCGAACGAGTTTGAGGGGGTCCCCTTTAAGACGGTGGTATTCGTCAGGAAGGAAGTCGTGACGAAATAGGGTCTGCAGAAAGGAAATCATCGAGTTATCATGCTCTCGTGGGTAAAGCTGGTTTGCTCTCCTGACGGGAGCATTTTGACTAGATGACAAGCAGCTTCCTTGAGCGTAAGGATCTCCAGGCTGACTATCACGATCTTGATTGAAGATAAGATCATTAAAACGGGAAGGGACCTCATAAAAGCCGTCACCGACATAGACTCCGCTGGGGAAGACGGTATCATTTGCCCTGTGCTTATAGGAATCGCGCGTCCGGCACGGGCCGATATGCATTGACAAGCGAATAGCCACAGATTAAAATTATTAAGCGAGTCACTTAGCCGGCTCGAGTTTTCATTTGGGTCGAGGCGCGGAGTTTCCCGGACACCTCGCTTTGACTTAATAGTCAAGACAACTGGGAGGGACGAGAATGTACCGCTCTTTCATGGCTAAGCCGGAAGAGATAGAACGCAAGTGGTATGTAGTCGACGCAGAGGGCAAGACCCTGGGTCGTCTGGCAAGCCAGGTCGCGGCTATACTCAGGGGCAAGCATAAGCCTACCTTCACGCCGCACGTCGACTGCGGGGACCACGTCATCATAATCAACGCTGAGAAGGTAGTCCTTACCGGCAACAAGCTTAAGAACAAGATCTATTACAGGCATACGATGTACCCCGGAGGGTTAAGGGCCGTACCGTACGGCAAGTTCCTCGAGACACAGCCCGAGAAGGCGGTCGAGAGGGCGATAAAGGGAATGATACCGCATACGAGGCTGGGCAAGAGGATCGGCATGAAACTGAAGGTTTACAAAGGACCGGAACATCCGCATGCCGCACAGATGCCTGAACCTCTGGATATCAAGGCTTAGGCCGGGTAGGAAAGGAGATCGAACCTATGGCGGTTTTACAGTACAGCGGAACAGGCAGGAGAAAGTGCTCCGTAGCCAGGGTCAGACTCGTACCCGGCTCGGGCAACGTCACGATAAACGGCAGGCAGATGGCCGACTATCTAGGACGCCGGGTACTTGAGCTGGTCGTGATGGCGCCGCTCAAGCTGACGAACAACGAGGGCAAGTACGACATTCTGGTGAACGTAAGGGGCGGCGGAACGACAGGGCAGGCCGGTGCCGTAAGGCATGGCATCGCAAGGGCTCTTGTGCAGTCCGACGCAGAGCTAAGGGCTTCATTGAAGAAGGCAGGGTTCCTCACAAGGGACGACAGGATGAAGGAGCGCCGCAAGTACGGCCTCAAGAAGGCCAGGAAGGCGCCTCAGTTCTCCAAGAGGTAATCCACATAATCGTATAACCTCGCTTAAAGGAGAAGGCCCGCAGCAAGAGCTGCGGGCCTTTTCTCATGTGAATTCATCCTAATCGTCGGCACCTAATGCCTTGGCTACTAGCTCATATGCCTTGTCCCTGCCGGCCTTTTCGGGCTCGATGCGGGCTACTACCCTGGCCGGCCTCGAAGACAGGACGTAGACTACATCGGACAGGAAACACGCCTCATATATGTCGTGCGTGCTCATAAGGACCGTAAGCCCAAGCTCCGTCTTTACCTCAAGCAGCCATCTTTGCATCTGCCTCCTGGTAAGCGCGTCGAGGGCCCCCAAAGGCTCGTCCAGTATCAAGAAGCGCCTTTTCTGCATGACCGTCCTGAGCAAGGCGACTCTTTGCCTCATGCCGCCTGATAGGTCGCTGGGAAGGTACTCCTCGAAACCCGACAGGCCGAACACCGGTATGAGCCTCATGGCATCCAGCCTGGCCGAGGCGACATCCCCGCCGCTGAGGTCGGTACCCAAAACGGCGTTTCCGATCGTGCTCCTCCAGGGTAAAAGCAGGTCCTTCTGCGGCATGTACGAGCACATCTCCGGCATATGGACAGTGCTTCCAGGACTTTTCGGCAGCTTCCCTGACAGGATGGAGAAGAAAGTGCTCTTGCCGCAGCCGGACGGCCCCAGCAAGCTTACGAACTCGCCCCTCCTCACCTCGAGGTCGATGCCGTCTAGGACCTGGACGTGTCCGTGCTTCAGGCTTTTGTAGGAGAAGCTCAGGCCGTCAACCTTCAGCATGAGGCCCTTAAGCCCTACTTCGGCATCCGTCATGGCAGCAGCTCGTTTGTGAAGAACTTGTCGGGATCCTGGCCCGTCTTCGCCAGATCGTGCCCGCACATCCATTCGTAGAGCGACCTCCACGTCGACTGTTTCTGTATACCCCACTTGGAGGCGTCTTCGATGTACCTCGGAGAAAGCCACGCTTGGCTTTCCATCGCAAGCTTCTGGTTAATCTCGGGTGAGCGCTTGATCAGGATGTTCGCCGATTCGACGGGGTTGGCGGCCGCGTAGGTGTATCCTCTCGAAGTCGCGTTTATGAAAGCCCTCGCCGTCGCCTTGTTTGTCTCCAGGTATTTCCTCGAAGTGATGATGATGGGGGTGTAGTAGTCCGGGATGCCCGGTACGTCCCTAAGCATGACGGTGGAAAGCTCGATACCCCTTTGTTTGGCCTCGATGCCCTGCCAGCCCATGTAGATCCAGGCTATGTCGACGTCGCGGCCGAGCATGGCAAGCAGGTCGGCAGTGCCGATGACAAGCTCCTTTAGCTTGGAGGGATCTCCGCCGTCGGATCTGACCACGTCGGATATCATGGCCTTCTCCAGGGGAAGTCCCCAGCTGGCGAACGTCTTGCCTTGGAAGTCTTTGGGGCTTTTGATGCCGGACTTCTTAAGGAAAGCATAGGCGGAAGTATTATGCTGGATCACGGCCGCCACAGATACTATAGGTAGGCCCTCCGCCATCGCCGCCGTGGCCCATTCTTGGAAACTAATCCCGAAATCCACTTTACCGGACGCGACCAGCTGCTCTATCGAAAGGGCCTGGCTCTGCTCCATTATCTCCACGTCGAGCCCAGAGTCCTTGTAATAGCCTTTGTCCAGCGCCACGAAAAGCCCTGTATGGTTTGTATTCGGCACCCAGTCCAGCATTATCGCGACTTTCGTCGCCGATTCCGCAGCGGGGGCCGCGATAGAAAGTAAGATCAGCGCCAGCGCCGACAGAATCCAAATCCTTCTCATTTCTCTACCTCCCAAATATCCGTCTCTACGCGGTAGTACCATGGGGCGGCCTTCCTCGCCAGGAAGTTGACCCCGGAGAATATCGCCATACTAAGTCCCGCTATCACGAAAAGCACTGCGAAGACCCTGTCGGTCAGGAAGGAATGCGATGATCTTGTAAGGTAGACTCCCAAACCTTTTTGGGAACCCATCCACTCTGATACAACGGTCGCGATTATCGCATAGGTCGCGGACACCCTGATGCCGGTGAAGATGGAGGGCAATGAAGCGGGCCACCTGACCTTCCAGAACAAGCGCCAGCTCTTCGCCCCCATGCTCTTCGCAAGGTCGATGAGCTCCGGATCCGCGGACGACAGCCCGTCGACGACGCCAACGCAGATGGGGAAGAAGCATGCCAGCACCACAAGGAGCACCTTAGGCAGCATCCCGAAGCCGAACCACAGCACCAACAGCGGCGCTACGACGATCGTCGGCAGGCTCTGTGACGCTACCAGCAAAGGATACAGGGTCGATCTGAGGAACCTGGACGTGAAGACCGTTATCCCGAGAATCATCCCTGCCAGCGTAGACGCCGCCATGCCTATGAGCGCGGCCCATAGCGTCGCGAGCGTATGGCCGGCGAGCAGGGGAAGCGTCTCCCAGAATGCGGAGAACACGGCCGTAGGGGACGGGAAGAGCCACTTGGGCACGTCGAACGTCCTCGTAATGCCCTCGATGATCGCCAGCACGAAAGCGGCGAGCAAGATGGGCCTTAGAACCCTCATCCACCTACGCACGGTGTTTCGCCACCTTCTCCTCGATCGAGGAAGGATCGTCCGACTCCGACATCTTTACGTAGGTCATCACCGAGACGATCCCGGAATCCTTCACCGCGCGGTGCGCCCTGTAAGCTATGTCCCAAAGCTTGTCCAGATCCCCTTCCATCGTGGTCTCGAAAGGTCCTACCTCATACCGTACACCCGATCCTTTGATAACCTCGATCGCAAGGTCAACCGCACGGTAAAGCTCCTGCTTGGATCCCATCTCCATGGGAAGGACCTGTATAGCCAGACTCCCTTTAGCCATTTCGCACCTCCAAAACAATGCGCAGGCCCTAAAGAGCCTGCGCAAACATCCATCACTGGCACTACCTACGCCGGTATTAACCGGATCAGGTGATGACGGGTCGGCGGCATGAAGCCGCCCTCTCAGCTTGCGCTCCCCGGGCCTTATATTTTTCTACATTATACAACCATACTTTAAGGCTAGCAATGAAGCCTACGGCACCGATACATAGTAGACGCCGTCGATCCTCGAGCAGAGCGCGCCCAAGGCCCCGTACTCTATCACCGAGACGTCCTTGTATCCCATGAACATAGCCCTTGCCGCCAGCGCACTAAGCAGGTTCCTCTCGTTGCCATCCTTGATCCTGGCAAGCGGCTCCGCCCCTTGGACCACAGAGCCGTCGAGCCCCCCGACGCTTATGATCAAGGAACCGGACCTGCCCTGGTAGTTACATGCTTCGATGAGCCTTTGCAGCTGTTGTATGCCGTTCTTGTAGACGGAGCCCCCCGTAGCCCCGAGCGTGATCAAAAGGGCGTCCCCGGGGACTGCCAGCAGCCCGAACTGCTCCAACATCGACGGATCGATCGGCAGCGGCTTACCTTCGCAAGGTCCGTACACCGGCATTGCTCCAACGTTGAACGTGGACCCTAACGGGGATGCTTCTTGCCCTGCTTCATCGGTCACTGCGACGAGCCCGTCCAGAAGGACGGTACCGGTGCTTCTTATGTCGTCCTTGAATTCGACCAGGTATACCTGCTCAAGGGTGTATCTGCCGCCTCCGGCGGGCAGAGCCGCCTGGTACTCTTTCCATCCTAGTCCTGAGAGCCTGCCGAAATCCAGGAACTGCCTTTCGTTGTTCTCGTCCCGGATGTTCGCCCTTAGCCAATGACCGGCCGCAAGGTCGGCATTCGCCATTATGCGAAGCTCCGTGGATCCTTCGGGTATCATGATGCGATCAATGGGTTTTATATACACCGCCCTTATTCCCGGCCCGCTGAAATCGTACGAGATCCCTATCGCATCCCTGCCGTCGGAAGATACGCCCGACATGCCTACGAGCGCTCCTTCTGGCGCCGAGGCCGGCACCCATCCTGACGCATCGTCCATGCCGCTTATGAGCGTAATGCCCGTCATGTAGGCCCTTCCCAGCCCGATAGGGCTAATCTCCTCGCGGGATATGAGCCTGTCGCCGAAATAGAAAGAGATGCCCTTCAGATCCCCGATGCCCTTTAGGGCGTCGGCCAAAAACAACCCCGTGGTCGTCTCAGCCCTGCCTAGATCGCCTTCCGCGACCGCCTTAAGCCCGGCCGCCGGCATGCTCAGAGGCCTTCCAGCCCCGTCAGATATCGCGGCTGAGAAGCTCAGCCCGTCTGCGGTCAGCATCATCGACATTATGGAAGCACCGGCCGGCTCCGATGCGGCCAGCATCCTGTAAGTCAGCCTGCGGGTGCCGGCATCAACTAAGATCTCCACTGGACCTGCACCGACAATGGTGAAAGTACCGTCTCCTCGGTCCAGGGCAGGACCGCTGATGGTCAGCGCCTGTACTGCCGCCGGATCAGCCCTCAAGGACAGCGAAGTGCCGGAGATTACGACTGGCAGATCTTGGATGATCCCGCCGTAAGCTTTACCGGGAGCGGAGAGCTTCTCTTGCGGCGGAATCTCGAAGCTGTCCCCGTACGGCGGTGAGGCTATAAGGGAAGGAAGGCCTTCCATAACGATTAACCCTTCGTTCTTAACCCCGACCGAATAGCTTACTTTCCGGTCGGTCCCGTTTGAGCCGACCAACCTGACCGGTCCGTCGCCGCCGTCCGCGACGAGCTGCGTCGAGCCTCCGCCGTCTAAATTTAGCGCATCCCTTGCGCCGAGCCTTACCATCAAGTCGGCGGCTTCGTCCAATGTCATCCCGATGGAATCATCGCTCCTTCCCTCAACCGCGACGAGGAGGAGCTTGCTGCCCCAGGTGACGCCCGCGATGGTCCTGGGGGCCCTCTGGTTTCCGGAGATGCTCGTGAAGGATCTCAGCCCCTGGGCCTTTACTCCTGTCTCTAGCAGCACCGGCTTGCCGGAGAACGCGCTGTCCATCGGATAGGGAGGGAAGAGGTCGAATTCGAACCTAACTGTTTCTCCCTGCAGAAGTCCGAGCACGAAGGCCGCCTTGGCGCCCGTAGCCACCAGCTCGAACTCGAAGGTCGCATCCAGGAAACCAGGGCTCGTCGCCGACCCTGATGAGTCGGTGCTCGACACGGCCGTGACAACGTTCGCGGAGAACAACGCCACGGCAGCGTTAGGCGGATATCTCCGCACTGACCTCATATCGTTGTAAAGGACCGCGTCCGAGCTTCCGACGGAGAACTCGTTAAGGGCGGATATGCCAAGCGAGGAACCGTCCGATCTCACCAGCTTTGAAGCCCACGTAAAGCGGCCTATGTACCCCTCGCCGCCCGCGGGTAAGCAAAGTGTCGCGAAATCCTGGTCCCTCCTCGGAGAACGAACCATCGTCCCGTCAGAGACTGCCATCGAGAGGGGAAATCCTGTCGGTACGTCGAAGAAGTCCCCGTTGACCGCGGCCAGAAGCCCGTTCTGGCGCACCGTGTCCATGACGCTCGCCGGCACGTCCATC
This sequence comes from Bacillota bacterium, assembly GCA_029565935.1. Classification (GTDB taxonomy): domain Bacteria; phylum Bacillota; class DTU025; order DTU025; family MWDF01; genus MWDF01. The sequence goes on from JAKQNF010000004.1 coordinate 16,413, forward strand.
CATTGCCCCGCAATGAACGGCCCTACTTTGAGCCCGGATGATGTCGTATCGACCGATATGACAGCGTACCTGAGCCACCCGTCCCTGCTCAATTCGGTTACGGTCCTGATTTCAACGCCGGGCGCGAGCAAATACGACCTGGACGCTTCTATGCCCGTGGCGGCAGAGCAGGCGATCGGCAGACAAAGCATGAGGAAGACGGCCAGGAACAATTTACCGGGATGTCTTGGAGGTATGGACATAGGACGCTCCTTTTCCATGTTGTAATATGTATTTAGTTTAGCACGCGTCGGAGGTGTAGGAATGGCAAGGCTGTTATTGAAGAACGGGAGGATTTTCGTGGGCAGGCCCGGCACCGGTTTCGCCGAGGCCGCGGCTATAGCGGGCAGGAGGATAGTCGCGGTTGGCAGCCTGGAGGAGGTCGAGAACGTGGCGGGCGGTTTCGAGGTGGTCGACCTTGCTGGCGGTGTAGCCGTACCTGCCTTCTGCGACAGCCACATCCACCTGCTTACTTACGGCCAGAACCTTTCAGGCGTGCAGCTCTTCGGGGCAAAAAGCCCTGAGGAGGCCGCGACGAGGGTCGCCCTAAGGGCGCAGATCGCAAGGCCGGGATCCTGGATAACCGGCATAGGGTGGTCGAAGGAGGAGTTTAGCGACAGACGCTTCCCGACGAAGAAGCCCCTCGACAACATATCGCCGCACAACCCGGTGGCCCTGTACAGCCGGGATTACCATACCCTGTGGCTTAACAGCGCGGCTTTGAGGATACTCGGCATAGGGAAGGACCAGGCGCTAAGGAGCGATGGTGACATACTCATCGGTGAGGACAGAGAACCGGAAGGAGTGCTCCTGGAACACGCCGCCAAGGAGGCTTTCGCAAGGATACCCCAGCAGTCCGACGTGGGCAAGATGGCTGCGCTCGACGCGGCCTTCGGCAGGCTTTACTCCCTTGGGGTGCTCTCGGCCCACAACATGGACTCCGACGGTGACATGGACCTCTTCTCGAGGATGGACGAAGAGGGAAGGCTAGGAATAAGAGTAGTCGCCTACATAGGCTCCAAAGCCCTCGACGATGCCATGGCCGTGGGATTGCACACAGGAGGGCCAGGAGGGCTAAGGCTCAGGTTCGGCGGACTGAAGCTGATAAAGGACGGCACCCTAGGCTCCCAGACGGCGATGATGATAGATCCCTACGAGGCCAGCACGGCCAAGGGCATGGACTTGATGCCAGAAGCGCAGCTTAACGAGCTCATCAAGAGGGCGAACGATAGGGGCATAGGAGTCGCGGTCCATGCGATAGGCGATGCCGCCAACAGGGAAGTGCTAGATGCGTTCTCCAAGTCCGGCAGGCAGGAGAAATGGCTGGTCAACAGGATGGAGCACGTACAACTGCTCAGCGAGGAGGATCTGCCGCGACCGGCGGCGCTTGGACTTGCGTCCTCTATGCAGCCGGTTCATATGGAAGGGGACATCGGGCCGGCTGAGATGGTGTGGGGTGGAAGGTGCCGCTTCGCCTACGCGATGAAGAGCCTTCAGCGCAGCGGCTCGCCTTTGCTCTTCGGATCGGATGCGCCGGTAGCGGACCCGAACCCGCTGCTAGGCATATATCACGCGGTAACCAGGAAATGCTCGGATGGAAAACCTGAGAGGGGCTGGTATCCAGAGGAAAGGCTGACAGTAGAGGAGGCCGTCAGGGCCTATACGTGGAATCCCTCCGAGCTGTACAAAGAGCATGGCGAAAGGGGAAGCATCGAACCAGGTAAGCTGGCCGACATCGCGGTATTGGACGAGGACATCTTCTCGTGCCACAAGGACAGGATAAGGAAGGCCAAGGTCACAGTTACGATGATGGAGGGCGACATAGTATACAGGGTTTGACGCATCCTTGCCATGACGGGCTGGCCGGGTTAGAATACGGATATTCTAGGATTCTGGAGGATCTCATACCGGTGCGCAAGTAACCACTTCATAAAAGATTGGAAATTCCCGTCGGACCCGACGGGAACCGTTCTATGGCCCGGGGCACCTGATACCCCGGGGGAGGTGGTAATAGTGCTTGCATTCAAAATTACGGGAATCGACTTTTCATATGGGGCGAGGAAGCTCTTGAAGATAGGGTCTTTGTCCGCCTACTTCGATGAGAGGATAGGGCTGGTCGGCCCCAACGGATCCGGCAAGAGTACGCTGCTTGACATCATAGCCGGCCTTGCTGACGGTCATCCCGGAAAGGTCGAGGCGTACTTGCCCATATCATATTTCCGCCAGTCCGGAAGGCCGGCTATGAAGCCTTCGGGGCGGATGCTGTCATACTTCGAGGCCAGTGAAGGACTGGCAAACCCCAGCGGGGGAGAGGAGACGAGGCTCAAGCTTGCTTCGGCCTTCACGCCCGGGGAGGGTGTGCTGCTACTTGACGAGCCTACCTCAGACCTTGACCTTGACGGAATCATGCTGCTGAGGGAGGCGATCTCAAGATGGAGGGGCACCGTGGTCCTCGTGACGCATGACGCGGCGCTGATGTCAGAAACGTGCGACAGGGTAATCAGCATCCAGGACGCATCCCTGTCCGACTTCCGCGGGGGTTATGAGGAATGGACAGCATATGAGCGATCGGTCAAAGAGAGCGCCGCAAGGCGCTACGAGGAGTACCTTGCCGAAAGGAGGAGGCTGCTGGAAGCTTCGAGGCAGATGATGGCCCGCGCGCATTCAGTCAAGGAAACGCCCTCTAGGATGGGCCGCTCGGAAGCAAGGCTGCACAGAAGGAGCGCGGGCAAGATATCCGAGAAGCTCGCAAGGGGCGCCAAGGCGGTAATATCACGGCTCGAAAGGTTGGAGCGCGTACCGCGTCCGATGCCGGACAGGGAGCTTGCGATGGCATTTCGCAGACCTTCCGTGGACCTTCCCAGGTTCATCGTGTCTGTCAACGACCTTAATCTCGAAGTGCCTGGCAAGCCTCTGTTGGACGGTGCCTCGTTCGACCTGCCCACGGGAACGAAGACGTGCCTTCTCGGACCCAACGGCTGCGGGAAGACGACTTTGGTGAAACTGCTGGTGGATAGGGAGAGAGGGCCGGTCGGCAAGGGGATTAAACTAGGGACGATGAGTCAGGACCTCACCGAGTTAGATGGCGAATCATCCGCTCTTGCAAATTGCGTGGCGGGAGGCTCATTAAGCGACCAGTCTGCGCGTACCGTGCTGGCGAGGCTTGGCATAAGGGGTGATATGGCGTTCACGCCAGTTGGCATGATGTCCGGGGGTGAGAGGATGAAAGTAGCGCTTGCAAGGCTCATGCTCTCGGATGTCGATATGCTCCTGCTGGACGAGCCAACCAACCATATGGACATAGAATCTGCTTGCGCCCTTTCGGAAGTGCTTTCGGCGTGGCCCGGCACGCTGCTTATGGTGAGCCACGACAGGGCTCTCATCGACGCAGTGTCGGACAGGATCCTAATATGGGAAGGAACGTCGCTCAGGTGCTACGAGGGGAACTGGTCGGACTATGAGCAATCCAAGCTCATGTCTGATGAGACGGTGATGAGGCTGGCTTCCGATCTAGCGAGGGCGGAAGAGGCGTATAAAGCGACCGAAAAAGGGGATGGCATCACTTCCATCCCCTAGAACCCGGGGTACGTTCTTAAGATCAGCCTATCTGCTCAAGCAGCGCCATCTTTGCTTCTTCAAGGGCGGCGGCAAGGCCTCCTAGCTTGGCGCCGCCGCCTTGTGCCATCGCCTTGTTCCCGCCACCCTTGCCTTCGAGCGACGTTATGGCGGCTTTGAAGACGGCGCTCGCATCCAGTCCCAGGTCCTGCGAACGCGCCACGACGAGGTATGCGGTATCCGGGCCGCTTGCTCCTATGGCCGCCGCAGTGGACGGATTGGAGACCAGCTTCAGGGCGAACTGCTTGGCGAAGTCCATGCCGCCCTGGCCCGCATCGTATACGATGACCTTCACGCCCGATACTCGCTCGGCCTCATCCCATATCCTGGCCGAATCATATTCCATTAGCCTGGTCGAGGCCTCCTGCAGGGACTTCTTCGATTCCTTGAGCTGGCTAAGGATCCGACCGACCTGCGATTCGAGTTCCATCGGATGGATCGAAAGGGACGTGGCCGCGCTCGCCAGCTGCTTGTTCTTCCTCCTGTAGTCCGCAAGGGCCCTCCCACCGCAAAGAACCTCTATCCTCACCTTGCCCTTGGCCCTGTCTATGCGGGTGATCTTGACCAGCCCTATCTCACCGGTCCTTGAGACGTGTGTGCCGCCGCAAGGGCAGTTGTCGAAGCCTTCGACCGATACTATGCGGATGTCGGAATCTACCTTGGGTACTTTCCTGAGCTCGTACGAGGCGAGCTTCGCATCATCTACGAACTCCGCTCTCACCGGCACGTCTAAGAACACTATGGAGTTGGCAAGGTCCTCGGCCTGGTCGGCCTGCGACTCGTCCAGCCTGTCGACGTCGAGGTCGACCGTGCAGTACTCCTCGCTCAAGTGGAAACCTATCGTCTCGTACCCGAAGAGCCTCTCCATGGCCGCCGAGAGTATGTGCTGGCCCGTGTGCTGCTGCATGAGGTCGAACCTGCGGGCGGAGTCTATGAGGCAGGACACCTTTCCGGCGACCTCCTGGCCCAGGATGACCACGACCTCGCCTTGCTCATCCTCGATTACGTCGATGACGTCCACGTCGTCCACCTTGCCCCTGTCGGACGGCTGACCTCCAGATTCTGGGTAGAAGGCGTTCGGGGACAGCTTGACCTTCCAGAAGCCTGCGCCGTCCTCCTTTTCGAAGGGCCCTTCGCACGAGATGACATCGGCTTCGAATTCGCACAGCTTAGAATCATGATAGTAGAGCCTGTCCTTGGCCAATTGTAAATCCTCCCATCCGAGTCCTGTATAATAGTTATGATAGCTTAAAAGAAACGAGGATTAAATGGACGCAAGGGAATACTTCACCCTCATGGGGCACGGCAGCTCCCTCGTCGAGGACAGGAAGAGCCGTTTCATAGGACGGGCGAAGCATGTATCGGACGAGCAGGACGCATACGAGTTCCTCGATTCCGTGAAGAAGTCCGAAAGAGGAGCGGCCCACAATGTCTATGCCTTCTGCATAGGCAAGGACGCCGAGATAATGCGCTCCAGCGACGACGGGGAACCTTCCGGTACCTCCGGAAGGCCATGCCTGGAGGCGATAAGGGGCAGGGGGCTGACCGACTGCATGGTGGTGGTCACGAGGTATTTCGGCGGCACGCTGCTCGGTACCGGAGGGCTGGTGAGGGCCTATGGCAGCGCCGCTCGCGATGCGATCGAGGACGCCGGGGTAGGGAAGATGACGCGCTACTTACGGTATTCGCTGAACATGGGTTATGCCGAATGGAACAGACTGTCCGGCCTCCAGGACAGGTGGGACCTCAAGGATCTCAACGTCGAGTACGGCGAGATCGTCGAGCTGTCCTTCATGGTGAGGGCGGATAGATCCGAAGGATGCATGAAGGAAATCACCGACACGCTCTCAGGCAGAGCGGACGCCAAAGAAGACGGTGAGCACTTTTTGCTGGAGAAAGTCTGACGAGGTACGGACAATAAACAAGGGGAGGCCGATGCCTCCCCTCGTACTTTCTATATGGCTTACCAGCCTCGGCTGGCGCCTCCGCCGCCTGATCGGCCTCCACCGAAGCCACCAAAGCCTCCGCCACCCGATCGGCCTCCGCCGAAACCGCCGAAGCCGCCGGATCGTCCGCCTCCGCCGAAACCACCGAAGCCTCGGAATCCACCGAACCCGGTGAAAGGCGGCTTGGTCCCCGAAGATGGCGGGAACTTCGAGAAAGCCTTGATCAGCCCTATTGCGATTATCAGTACGAACGCCGCTACCACGATCAGGACGATCTTGATGTAGAGCGGTATCTCCTCCTCTGCCAGAGGCTCGCCCGTTATCTCGGCCCTTATCGCCCTTACCGTGTCCGATATCGCTGCTTCGACGTTTCCGTTTTGCATAGAGGGCGTGAAATAGGTATCTAGGATGCGACCGGCCTTGGAGTCGTTGATCTCCCCCTCAAGGCCGTATCCTACCTCTATCTTTACTTTGCGCTCTTCGTTGGCGATGAGAAGCAGCACCCCATCGTCCTCGTTCTGCCTCCCGATGCCCCATGCTTCGAACAGCTCGACGGCATAGTGCTCTATATAGTCCCCATCCATCGAAGGAACGGTGACCACGGCGACTTGCGCGCTGGTCTGTTCTTGGATATCCAGGAGCTGCTGTTCTATCCTCTCCCCCGCGTCGGTATCCAGAAGCTTTGCGAAGTCGTTGAACAGCCTCGGGGGGACGGGAGGGTTCGGTACGGCGGCATAGGCATGGGCACATACGGCGAACAGGAGCGCCGCGACTAATACTAGCCCTGCTAGCCTGCCTGCTCTACGGATCATTAGAACTCCACCTTAGGTGCGACTTCCGAACCTTCGGCCGCCTCGAACAGCTTCTTTGCGGTAAAGCCCCTCATGTTGGCGACTATACTGGTAGGGAACGTCCTTATCCTGGTGTTGAACGTGCGCACTTCGTCGTTGTACCTGCCGCGCGCCACCGCGATCCTGTTCTCGGTCCCGGACAGCTCGTCCATAAGCGCCGTGAACTGGGTGTCGGCTTTTAGCTCAGGATAGTTCTCGACTACCACGAGCAACCTGGAAAGTGCCCCCTCCAGCCCGTTCGCGGCATCGATCTTCTCGTCGATGGTCTTTGCCCCGCCGAGCTTAGCCCTGGCTTCAGTCACTGAGTCGATTATAGCCTGCTCATGGGACGTGAAGCCCTTGACGGTGGCTACGAGGTTGGGGATGAGGTCATACCTCCTTTGGAACTGGTTCTCAACTTCCGACCATGCGGTATTGACCTTCTCTTCCATCCCGACCAGCTGGTTCCCTATGCTGATGTAGGCGACCACGGCCACCACCACTATGCCCAGAAGGACCCACAGGATACTGAACTTGCCTTTAGCCATAGAAATACCTCCTCAGCTGTAATTGTCCTCGATTCTTTCATCTACCGGGAATCAATATACTACAAAGCTGGGAAATGTAAACACATCCGGAGAAAAACTTCACAATCCATACAATCGAATTATATCAGACATGATGTACTTTCCTTGAACCGTTTGCGAAGTTCTGATGTAATAGACCTGACGGTGAGGAGGTCTTGACCGATGACCGGAAAGGTACGCGACGCGGCGCTGCTCGCCGGAGGGCAGGGGAACCGTCTCAGGTACCGTGGCCCGGGCGACGGCCTTAACAAGCTTGATAGGGACCTGTGCGGGAAGCCCCTGGGCCTTAGGGCCTACTTGCGCCTGAAGGATGTATTCGAAGATCCGCTCGTGGTCGCGTCTTGCGGCAGCTTCCCGGCGTCCCTTGAAGGATGCCGTACGGTGGAGGACAGCCATCCGGGGTTGGGCCCGGCCGCGGGAATTGCCGCAGCGCTGGGAACGGTGGACGACTGGTGCTTCGTTGCCGCCGCGGACATGCCGTTCCTTGACCGCGCCCTTATAGAGGAGCTGGCAGCCATGGTCGAGTATCTTCCCGGGGACTGCACATGCGCGGTGCCGTCATGGAGAAAGGGGCTCGAACCGCTCCACGCCTTCTACAGGAAAGGGGCCCTGGATCGGATAGAGAAGTTCCTGGCGGACAGGAGAAGCCTTACCGAGCTGGCCCGCTTCCTTGATGCCAGGGTCTTGGACGCAGAGGCTGCTTCCAGGAGGTGCGGCGCGGACCTCGAGTTGGCCTTCTTCAATGTTAACACCGGGGAGGATTTGGAAATGGCGCGCGTAATAATATATAAGTTGGGCGATTTCTAGACCGAGAAGGGGGACCTTAGTTGAAAGATGTTCAAGGGCAGATCGATAACAGAGGCATAGACATACACAACGTCGGCGTCAAGGACTTCCATCTACCGTTGCTGATACAGACCCGCGAGGGGGGCTTCCAGCCGGTGATGGCGAACGTGTCGCTGTCCGTCAGCCTGCCGATGCACTTCAAGGGGACGCATATGAGCCGGTTCGTGGAGGCGCTGCTGCCTTGGAGCAGCAAACCCATATCGAATACGGAGCTTAAGTCGCTGCTGATAGACACTTGCGAAAGGCTGGAGGCGGATTCTGCCGAAGTGACGATGGCCTTCAAATATTTTATAGAGAAGACGGCACCCGTGTCCTTGAAGGCTTCCTTCATGGACTATGACTGCATATTCAAGGCCAGGCGCGAGAAGGAGAGGCACTCATTTATACTAGGCGTGGAGGTGCCGGTGACTTCGTGCTGCCCATGCAGCAAGGAGATATCGGATTACGGGGCCCACAACCAAAGGACGCTCATCAAGGTGAAGGTGAGGTTCCACGGCGGGTTCCTGTGGATCGAGGACCTTGTCGACAGGATCGAGAAACAGGGCAGCTGCCAGCTGTACCCTCTGCTCAAGAGGGAGGATGAGAAATTCGTCACCGAGAGGGCCTATGAGAATCCCAAGTTCGTGGAGGACATACTCAGAGACACCGTAATCGCGCTGAGGAAGGAGCCCCTGATCAGCTGGTTCGACATAGAGTGCGAGAGCATAGAATCGATACACAACCACAGCGCCTTCGCCCGGCATACGGAGACGAAGGAGCAGATGACCTACTAGGAGAACTGATAGATGCCCGTGATAGATGTCAGAGGACTCAATAAATCGTTCGGCTCGACCCCCATACTATCCGGGGTGTGCTGTGCCGTGCACGAGTACGACAAGATAGGCCTCGTCGGCAGGAACGGTACAGGCAAGACGACGCTCATCAGGATACTCGCGGGGCTGGAGGATTACGATTCCGGCACGATATCCATGCCGTCGGGCACGAAGCTCTCATATCTTTCGCAGAATCCCGATATAGACGCTACGCGCAGCCTGATGGAATATGCTCTAGAGGCATTCGCTGACCTCAACGCGGTCGAAGAGCAGATGCGGGAAGTGGAACGGAGCATGGCCGAGCTGCCGCCGGATTCGACCGAGCTGAAGGAAGCGATAAGGAAGTACGACAGGCTGATGGGGCACATGAGCGCCAGGGAAGGCTACGACAGGGAGTATAGGACCAAGGCGGCCCTTTTCGGGCTGGGCTTCGCCGAGGACGATCTGGACAGGCGGCTCGGCACGTTCAGCGGCGGGCAGGTGATGAGGGCCTCGCTTGCGAGGCTGCTGCTGTCGGAGCCGGACCTGATGCTGTTGGACGAGCCGACCAACCATCTGGACCTGTCATCAATGGAGTGGCTCGAATCCTATCTGAAGTCGTACAAGGGCAGCATGGTGCTGGTGTCCCATGACAGGTACTTCCTGGAAGCCGTGATAGACCATGTATGGGAGCTGGAGGAGCTCGGGCTCACGGCTTACGAGGGATCATACGAGGACTTCCTGGCGCAGAAGGAGTTCAACCTCCAGAACAGGCTTGATCAGTACGAAAGGCAGCAGGAGTACATGGAGAAGCTCGCCGACTATATTAGAAGGTACAAGGCGGGCAACAGGACCACGATGGCCCAGTCCAGGGAGAAGATGCTCGGGCGCTTGAAGGCGAGGGCGGTCACGAGGCCCAGGGCCGAAGCCGAGCTGAAGATAAGATTCTCCGACGTACAAAGGACGGGGAAGTATGCGATCATGGCGAAGGGCCTGGCGAAGGCCTTTGGGGACAACCGGCTCTTCAACGGGCTGGACCTCAACGTTGAAAGAGGCGAAAGGCTCGGCATAGTCGGCCCGAACGGCTCCGGCAAGACCACGTTGATAAGGATACTGGCAGGAGACCTCATACCTGACGAAGGTGAGGTAAAACCGGGCGTCAACATGAAGAAGGCGGTGTTCTACCAGGACATAAGAGGACTCGAGGACGACAAGACCGTTCTGGATCACATATACCTCAGGAAACCCTGGACGCAGGGCCAGGCGAGGGATTACCTTGCAAGGTTCCTGTTCAGGGGGGACGATGTGCTTAAGAGGGCAGGGGACCTTTCGGGAGGAGAGAGGAACAGGCTGATGCTCGGAATGATGCTCTTGGGCGATCCTAACCTGCTGATATTGGACGAGCCGACGAACCACCTCGACATAGCCTCGAGGCATGCCCTTGAGGAGGCCCTCTCTGATTTCGAAGGGACGGTCATAGCTGCGAGTCACGACAGGTATTTCCTGGACAGGACGGCGACGAGGATATTGCTGGTGGAAGACGGCAGGGCGCGCTTGTTCGACGGCAACTATACGTATTACAAGCAGGAAAGGGCCAAGGAAGCAGGACAGTCACGCCAGTCAAGCCCGGCGCCGAAGAAGATCGAGGCGCAGTCGGACAGGAACAAGTCCAGGCAGGAGAGGAGACAGAAAGAACGCCTGTGCGCGCTGCTCTCGGAGGCAGAATCGGAGATCGCAAGGCTCGAGGAGGAGAAGGCGAGGTCTGAGGCTGAACTGATGGACCCGGACACCTACAAGGATGCCGAAAGCTCCGAGCGGGCCGCGAAGAACCATGACATGTTACAAAGCAAGCTTGACGAGGCTTACGAGCGCTGGCACGAATTGCAGCAGATGGCCGAGGAAGACCCAGTGATTGGACTTCAATAAATACCGTGCCCCAAAGGGACGGGAAGTATAATTGAAATAGGATACTGTATACATGAGTCTTTTTGCGGGAGGTATTGATATGAATCTTTCGAAAAGGGCGAAGAACATAACGCCTTCACCGACTCTGGCATTGGATGCCAAGACGAAGGAGCTGCAAGCTTCTGGCGTCGACATCGTCTCCTTCGGTGTAGGAGAGCCTGACTTCGATACGCCGCTTCACATCCAAGTGGCCGGGATAGACGCCATAAGGGGCGGTCATACCAGGTATACCGCAGGACCGGGGACGCTCGAGCTGAGGAACGCGATAATAGGCAAGTACAAGGCCGAGTGCAGCCTGACCTATGCGCCTAACCAGGTGATAGTGTCAAACGGGGCGAAACACAGCCTCTATAACGCCTTCCTTGCGATCTGCGACGATGGCGACGAAGTGGTTGTGCCGGCGCCTTACTGGGTGAGCTATCCAGACATGGTGAAACTCGCAGGCGGAGTTCCGGTGATCATGGACACGACGACCACCGACTTCAAAGTAACGCCTGCCGCGCTCGAGAGCCTGATAACGCCGAGGACGAAGGCGCTCATACTCAACAGCCCCTCGAATCCGAGCGGCGCCGTCTATACTGAGAAGGAGCTGAGGGCTATCGCAGATGTCATAGTGAAGCATGACATCATCTTGGTATCGGACGACATATACGAGGCGCTGATCTACGACGGAACGAAGTACATCTGCGTCGCCTCCTTCGGCGATGATATCTATAAGCGTACGATAGTGGTGAACGGCGTATCGAAGTCCTATGCCATGACCGGCTGGAGGATAGGTTACGCATTGGGGCCCAGGGAAGTCATAAAGGCGATGAGCGACATCCAGAGCCACACCACGTCCTGCCCCAGCTCCATTAGCCAGAAGGCTTCGGTAGCTGCGTTGAAGGGCGACCATGGACCGGTGAGGGCGATGGTCGAGCAGTTCAAGGCGAGGTGCGAATACATGTCGGCAAGGCTGCAGGCCATGCCTGGCATAGAATGTCCCAAGCCTCGCGGCGCGTTCTATTGCTTCCCCAAAGTCTCCAGCTACTACGGGAAGAGCGTCGACGGCCTGGAGATCAACAACTCCGTGGACTTCTCGACGGCGATGCTGGAGAAGGCACATATCGCGCTTGTGGCGGGGAGCGCTTTCGGTTCTGACGATTATGTGAGGCTGTCCTATGCGACCTCCATGGAGAAGATAAAGGAAGGCCTCGACCGCATGGAGAAGCTTCTGCTCCAGATGAAGTAACTACCAAGTACCTCTTTCGGGGGTAGTGATATGAAGATAGCGATAATCGGAGGCAGCGGGGTCTATGACCCCGCCATGCTTTCAAATGTAGTAAAAACCGCCGTGAACACGATATTCGGCGAAGTCACGGTAAGCGAGGGGCAACTTGACGGCAGGGATGTCGTCTTCCTTGCGCGGCACGGCTCGGGCCATACCGTAGCTCCCCACAGGATCAACTACAGAGCGAACATAGCGGCCCTTAAGGTGCTCGGGGTAGAACGGATAATAGCGACGGCGGCGGTAGGTTCCCTCAACGGCTCCATGCCGCCGGGTTCTTTCGTGGTGCCGGACCAGTTCATCGACAACACCTGGGGAAGGCCGGTGCAGTTCTTCGACGACGGCGAATGGGCCGTGACGCATCTAGACATGTCCGCGCCGTACTGCACGGAGATGAGGGAGTTCCTCATCGCGAGCTGCGATAAGGCGGCGGTAAGTTGCAGCAGGACCGGAACTTACGTGTGTTTCCAGGGCCCGAGGTATGAGACACCCGCGGAGATAAGGATGTATAGCATGCTCGGGGGCGACATCGCTGGCATGACCCACGTGCCGGAGATAGTGCTGGCGCGCGAGGCGGAGATCTGCTATTCGGGCATATGCGTCGTAACCAACTGGGGCGCGGGAATATCCGGGCAGAACCTAAAGCATTCGGAAGTGTCTGAGATGATGTCCGAGGTGAACGAATCTTTGAAGGGGATAATCAGATCTACGATTAAGATGCTTCCTGATGCGAGGTCCTGCGGATGCGGCAAGGCGCTGGACGAGATGGTCGCATGGGGCCGTAGAAGGCCAGATTTCAGGGCGAGGTAGGCGATGTTGATGAAAGTCGACTACAGCATAAGGTGCAGGGCGATGGTCCCCATGGCAGAAGGCGCACCGGATGTCGTGAGGGACGCGCTGATCCTGATAAGGGGCAACAAGGTGGAATGGGCCGGCGCCGCCAAGGACGCTCCTGTTGATGTGAGCGCCGCCAACGTCGTCAACATGCCGCATGCATATGCGATCCCCGGCTTCGTGAATACGCACACACACGCTGCGATGGTCCTTATGAGAGGATTCGGTGACGACCTGGCCTTGCAGGAATGGCTTACGACGAAGATCTTCCCGACCGAAGAGGGGCTTACGGGTGATGATGTCTATTGGGGCACGCTGCTTGCTTCCATAGAGATGATCAAATCCGGCTGTACTTCGTTCGCCGATATGTACTTCTTCATGGAAGGCGCTGCGCAGGCCGTAGCCGACAGCGGTATTAGGGCGACGTTGGCCAGGAGCGTTTCGAGCATCTCGGATCCGAACGCGGAGAAGCTGAAGGAGAGCCTGGAGTTCTGCCTGCGATGGAACGGCGTCGCCGACGGAAGGATAACTACCATGATGTCCCCGCATTCACTATATACGTGCTCTCCGTATTACGTGAGAAGGCTGGTTAACCTGGCTAAGGAAAACGGCTTGGGGATCCATACGCACCTCGCAGAGACGAAACGCGAGGAGCAGTACGCCATGGAGAACTTCGGCATGAGCACCGCAAGGAAGATGGACGAACTGGGGCTTTTCGACGTGAAGGCGCTTGTAGCCCACTGTGTGTGGCTTAGCGATGAGGACATGGGCATCATGGCGGAGAAAGGAGTGTGCGTCGCGCACAATCCTGGATCCAACATGAAGATCGCATCCGGCATCGCCCGGGTCACGGATATGAGGAAGAAGGGCCTTACCGTCGGCATTGGCACAGACGGCGCAGCTTCGAACAACAACCTTGATATGCTGGAGGAGATGCGGCTGGCAACGTTGCTCGCGAAGGTATCTACGCTGGACCCTACTGCGCTTCCGGCAAGAGAAACCCTGAAGATGGCGACCCTGGACGGTGCGAAGTGCCTTCCAGGAGGTGATACGATCGGTGCCATCGCTCATGGCATGAAGGCCGACATCGCATTCATAGATACCAGGGCCGAGCATATGTGCCCAGAGCACGACGTCATCTCAAATATCGTGTATGCGGCCTCGGCGGCTGACGTAGATACCGTATTCGTGGATGGGAAGCCCGTCATGCAGGGCAGGAGGATGTTATACGTAGACGAACAGGAAGTGAAGCGCCAATGCGCTGAGAGGGCTGCGCGTTTGGTAGGTCGGAGCAAAGTTTGATATTGCCAAGCGACGGCCATATTTGTTATATTAATTTTTGCGTAATCGAGCATTGGGGAGTCGTCTAATGGTAGGACGTCAGACTCTGGATTTGATTATGAGGGTTCGAATCCTTCCTCCCCAGCCAAATGGCCCCGTGGTCTAGCGGTCTAGGACATCGCCCTCTCAAGGCGGGGACACGGGTTCGAACCCCGTCGGGGCTACCAATTGAGAATCGGAGCCGGGCTTTATGGCCCGGCTTTTGATTCTCATCTTTTTTTACATCCATTAGGTCGAAGAGACGCCCCGTTTCATGAAAGTACAATCTTCGTAAAGAAGGGGGGCGCAGATATGAAGAAGAGCTTTCTAAAGCTGGTTCTGCCTGCGATACTGATCATGATCGTAATGGGTGGCTGCAGGTTGTTCGGAACCGGATCCATGGCGGTGGAAGTCCGTATGGCCGAGTCGTGCGCTTTGTCAGCAGGTGTTGATTACGTAGTGGTTACGGCGAGGAACGGAGGTCTAGTGGAGGAATCAGGTGAGATCCCGTTTTCGTCCGGGGGGACGCTATGCGCGTTCAATGAAATACCCGTGGGCATCTGGAAACTGGAAGTCGTAGGTTATGACTCTAGCAGGAGGGCGATATATTCAGGCAATTCAACTGTGTCCGTGATCAAGGACCTATCCTCATCGGCCGCGGTAACCCTCGAACCCATGAACGGCGAGTTCGAGATAGATTTCAAGAAGGCTGAGTATGAAGGACTTAAGGCCGAGAAGATCGATATCTGGGTGTACCCTCTTGGTGAATCACGCTCTGTCGCCCATGGTGAGTTCACCGATCTATCCGAAAGTTCCTTGTTGGTCACTGCCGCGAACGTGAAGCCGAGGACGTACGAATACCAGATAAGGGCTTCGAAGCTTGACGTCGAGAAAGCGAAGCTCGTGGAATTCTATAAAAGCCCGTGGTACGTCTTTAGCGTCCTTCCGGGCTTGAAGACGATAGTGAACGCAGAGCTGGGGAAATCCGAGTTCAGCGTGAACATGGATATTAATGCCATACCAGTGAAACCGACCATTGACTCGTTCTTCGTCGAGATCATTTCCAACGGGTCCGTGCAGACTTCAGCCTCAATCGTGGTCGATAATCCTGATGAGCTGAGCCTAGTCACGGTATATACGAGGTTCCAGGAGACCGACAGGTATTCGGAAACCACGACATATGAGCCGGTTCCGTCACAGGCGCGCTGGGAATACTCTCTAAGGGTCGACGACCCGAATTTCGGACCTGAGGTCAATGCTTGGCTCGTCGCCGTCTCAACCGGCAAGAACGGCCTTAACAGCATAGCCTCGGATCAAGCCAGTGCGCACGCTTCCGTCATGAAATGAATCACAAGCTCGCTCACTAACGGATGCTCTCCCCGAAGTAGGCGGTGGATGATAGAACTGTCCACTTCGGGGAGAGCATATCAAAAAGAAGCTTCACTACATCCTCAGGTTCACAATCCGATTATCATCCTCGCTGTCGAGAAATAGATAATCAGGCCCAGCGCGTCCACTATCGTCGTGATCAGCGGCCCGGCTATTACCGCCGGATCAAGGTTAAGGTGCATTGCGATTATGGGCAGGCCTGCACCCGCGACCGAACCGATCATCACTGTAAACAGCATGGAGATGCCGATCGTAATGCCCATATGCAGCCAATTGACGCCGGCGTGCGGGATCAGGAAGGACAACACAATCCCCGCCAGACCGGTAACCAGACCCAGAAGGAGCCCTATGCGCGTCTCTTTCCAAATCACCTTAAGGCCGTCCTTGAGATGTACTTCCTTGAGCGCCAGGGACCTGATCATTATCGCCGACGATTGCGACCCCGCATTGCCTCCGCAGCCTATAAGAAGAGGGATGAAGAATGTCAGGGAGACCACGGCCTCCAGGGATTCTTCGAAACCTTTCATTATGAAACCGCTGGATAGATCAGCCAAAAACAGGATCGCCAGCCATATGACCCTGTTGAACCAGTGTTTAGTCGTCCTGGTGGACATATATGTCTCGTCCGAGGACAGGGTGCCTGCCATTTTCTGTATGTCCTCGGTGGCTTCCTCGTCAACTACGTGAAGGATATCGTCGGCAGTGATTATGCCCGTAAGCTTGTCGTGTTCATCCACGACGGGAAGGGCCGAGAAACCGTACTTCTTGAAGAGCTGTGCCGCCTCTTCCTGGTCGCTGCCAACTCCTACTTTTACTACCTTCCTGTGCATTATCTCGCTGACTTTCAGCATCGGATTCGCGACGACGATATCCCTCAGCGAGAGCACGCCCACGAGCCTTTCATCCGCATCCACCACGTAGATATCATTCAAGGTCTGGGCTTCCCTTCCGGTGCGCCTGATGAAATCGAGCGCGTAGTCCACCTTCATGTTCGGGGTAAGGGCCACGTACTCGGTCCCCATTATGCCGCCGGAGCTGTCGTCCTCATAGCTGAGCAGTTCCTTAAACTCCTGTGCTTCTTCCCTGCCCATTTTCTTGAGGATGTCCTCTGTCTGCTCCTCATCCAGCTCCGAAAGCAAGTCCGTGGCATCGTCCGATTCCATCGCGCCTATGATGCCTGAAGCTTTCGCCGTGCCTATCTCCGTGACCAGTTCGGTCTGGTCCTCGGTGTCCAGCTCCTCCACAATATCTGCAGCAAGTTCGCTGGGCAGAAGGCGTATGAGGGACCTTTTATCTTCATCGGAAAGGAGTGAATATGCCTCTGCTAGGTCGGCAGGGTGCTGCTGACCGGCATAGTCCGCAAGTCCCGCAGAGTCGCCCGCCGACAGGAGGGCCTTGATGTCATCTAGCATCTTCTCTAGTCTCACCCTGGTCTCTTCGTCCATGACAAACCCTCCTTTCAGATACCTAGCACCGACTTGGCTATGTAGAAATAGATCAAGAGCCCGGCAGAGTCGACTATCGTGGTGACTACCGGCCCGGAAAGCACTGCGGGGTCGAACCCTACCAAGTGGGCCGCTAGTGGAAGCAAAGAACCTATTACCGATCCGAACAGCACCACGAGCAGCGTGGAAAGGCCCACTATGGTACCGGACTGAGACCATAAGAGCTGCTCGGAAGGCATGATCGAAGCTGCTGCGAAACCCATCAACCCGATGCTTATGCCAAGCATCAAGCTAACCTTGGTCTCCTTCCAGATGACCTTCAGATAATCCGAGAGGTCGAACTCCCTCAACGCGAGCGCCCTGATGATTATCGCAGATGCCTGGGAACCCGCATTGCCTCCTTCGTCTATTAGCATCGGTACGAAGAATATCAGAGTGACGAACTGCCCCAGGATCGCCTCGTTGCTGCGCATTATGCTGCTGGTGAAAGCACCAGTGATGAACAGGGCCAAAAGCCATACGACTCGTTTCGACCACAGTTCCACTATACCGGAGGCAAGGTATGTGTCCTCGAGAGGCAGCGTCGCAGACATCTTGTGTATGTCCTCAGTAGTCTCATCCTCAAGGACGTGGATTATATCGTTGGAGGAGATTATGCCGGTCAGCCTGTTTTCATCGTCAACGACGGGAAGGGACAGGAAACCATACTTTTTGAATATGTACGCCGCCTCTTCCTGGTCGCTGTCCACTTTCACGGACATAACGTTACTGCTCATGATGTCCGCGATCTTGTCGGTCGTGTTAGCCATAACCAGGTCTCTTAATGAAAGGACGCCTTTTAGGTGCCGCTCATCGTCCACTACGTATACGTAGTAGGCCTTGTCGGAATCGGGGCAGATGACCCTCAGCTCATCGAATGCACGAGTGACGTCCCAGTTCTCGTTCAGGGCGACGTATTCGGAGGCCATGATGCCGCCAGAGGAATCCTCCTCGTACTTCAACAGGTCCTTGACCGCTTCGGCATCTTCTTCCATGTTGGAAAGTATGCTCTCGGCTTCGTCCTTATTCAGCTCGAGAAGGAGGTCGGCCGCGTCGTCGGAGTCCATCTCCGAGACGATGTCGGCCGTCTTCTCTATACCGAGAACACCGAAAAGCTCGACCTGCAAAGGTATGTCGAGCTCTTGGAATATGTCAGCGGTCAGCTCGCTTGGCAACAGTGTAAGGAGCCTTCTGCATTCCTCTTCCGACAACGACTTCAAGGCCTCGGCGATATCAGCTGGCAAAGCCCCCGAGGCCAGTTCCTTGTACGCGCGATATGAAGGGTTGTCCAGGAAATTCCTTACAAGCGATAGAGCATCCCCGTTCCTTGGCAGGTTCCTCTGCTCTAACGGCATGGGCGCACCCCCTTACCAGGGCGCATCAGGAGGCGTGAAGCAAAGAGCCTGGATGAGCGCCCTTAAGATATTGATAACCCGTAGAAAAATCGTCGTTACCTCGACTTCCAGGGTCCGATTCCAAGACGCTCACCTCCTCATTTTAAAAGCAGTCATATTATACACCAGTCTTGGCGTTATGCGAACCTTAAATGGCCAAAACAGCACGTTTATGCCCGGCTGCTTCAAGAGGGCCCTCCAAAAGGTTATAATTCTACTTGATGACTATGCATGGAGGTGCTTCGATGGACCAGTTGGCAAGGTCGGCGATGATAGCGGTGAGGGATTGCATGGGCGCCAAGGCAGGCGAGAGTGTGCTTGTGATCACGGATGATGCGAAGAAGGACATCGGTGAGGCCATCTACGAGGCGGCCAGGCAGATGGGATGCGATCCGATGCTTCTTGTCATGCCACCGAGGCTAAGGAACGGCCAGGAGCCGCCGAAAGCCGTTGCGGAGGCGATGAAGGGCGCCGATGTGGTGCTGTGCCCTACATCCAGGTCCCTTTCGCATACGGACGCAAGGCATGAGGCCTGCAAGAACGGCGCGAGGATCGCCACGCTGCCGGGCATAACAGCGGAATGCATGGCAAGGACTTTAGGGGCAGACTATTCGCTGATCAAATCGAGGACGGAGAAGCTCGTCGAGGCGTTCAAGGGCGTAAAGAGTGTCAGGATCACGACGGCCGCCGGTACCGACATAACGATGTCGGTGGAAGGAAGGACATTCGGCCCGGACACTGGCATACTGACTTCGAAGGGGGATTTCGGCAATCTGCCTGCGGGAGAAGCCTATGTGGCCCCGATCGAGGGAACGTCCAGCGGTGTAGTGGTCGTAGACGGCGCCATGGCGGGTTACGGTGTGGCGTCCGTACCGATCGTCATGGAAGTAAAGGACGGTTTTGCGGTGAAACTCTCCGGTCCTGAGGACATAGATAGGCTAAACAAGCTTATTGATCCTCTGGGTATGCCGGCGAGGAACATCGCGGAGCTCGGTATAGGTACCAACGACAAGGCGATCATAACGGGGCTTGTGCTGGAAGACGAGAAGGTGATGGGGACGATCCACGTCGCCATAGGGGATAATTCCCACTTCGGCGGGAATGTCGCGGTACCCAGCCACCTTGATGGCATAGTAAAGTCACCTACGATATGGGCTGACGGCCGCCAGATTATGAAGGACGGGAAGCTGTTGATATAGTCAATGAGAAACCGGGCGGAGGAGGTGCGGCCGATGGACAAATTCGTCCACTTACATCTCCATACGGAATACTCTCTTCTCGATGGCGCATGCTCGATAAAGAAGCTAATGCCCAGGCTCAAGGAGCTCGGGATGGATTCCTGCGCCATAACCGACCACGGGGCCCTGTTCGGCGCCGTTGAGTTCTACAATGAGGCGTTGAAGAACGATATCAAGCCTATCATAGGATGCGAGGCCTACATCGCCCCGAATGGCAGGCAGAGCAAGGTCGCGGGGGAGGACGACGAGCCTTTCCACCTGGTCCTTCTGGCGACGGACAAGAGAGGATACAAGAACCTGGCCAAGCTGGCCAGCATAGGCTACACGGAGGGCTTCTACTATAAGCCCAGGGTGGACTTGGAAATGATATCCGCCCATTCGGACGGGCTCATTGCCATGTCAGCATGCCTTGCTGGCGAGATCCCAAGGAGGCTGCTGAATAGGGATATGTCCGGTGCCGAGAAGGCGGCGGCGAAGTACGCCGACATATTCGGGCACGAGAACTTTTTCCTTGAACTGCAGTCCAACGACATTCCTGAGCAGACCATGGTGAACCGCGGCCTGGTCCAAATAGCCTCAAGGACGGGATCCCCGCTGGTCGCGACCAACGACGCCCACTACATAAGGCGGGAGGACGCGAGGTTCCACGAGGTCCTCCTTTGCATACAGACCGCCACCAACATGCAGAATCCCAACAGGATGAGATTTCCCGGCGACAGCTTCTATGTAAAATCCCCGGAGGAGATGTACAAGGCGTTCCAGGAAGTGCCTGAAGCGCTAAGGGCCACAGTCGACATCGCCGAGAGGTGCAATTTCTCGTTCGAGCTGGGAAAGCCGAGCATTCCACGTTTCGACGTACCGCAAGGGCACACGGAACCTAGTTACCTAAGGGAGCTCGTCCATAAAGGGCTGGCTGAGAGGTACCCGGATGCCGGGCAGGATATTACGCAGAGGCTCGAGTATGAGCTGGGATGCATAGAGCAGATGGGATACTGCGGATACTTCCTCGTGGTCCAGGACTACGTAAGGTTCGCCAAGGAGAACGGCATCCACGTAGGGCCGGGCAGAGGTTCTGCTGCAGGTTCGCTCGTCGCTTACTGCCTGGGAATAACGAACATAGATCCGATAAGGTACGGCCTTCTTTTTGAAAGATTCCTAAATCCAGAACGCGTATCGATGCCCGATATCGACATAGACTTCTGTTACGTAAGGCGCTCTGAAGTTATGGACTATCTAGCGAGGAAGTACGGCAGCGACCACTACGCACAGATAATAACGTTCGGGACGATGGCCGCAAGGGCAGCGATAAGGGATGTCGGCAGGGCTCTCGGACTACCTTATGCCGATGTCGATAAGATAGCGAAGCTAGTGCCGATGGAAAAGGACATAGACATCGGTAAGTCGATCCAGAACGTTCCGGAGCTGGCACAGCTCGTAAACTCCGATCCCAAGCTCAAAGAGCTCATGGAACTCGCCCAGAGCATAGAAGGGATGCCGAGGCACGCGTCGGTCCACGCCGCAGGCGTCGTGATAACCAAGGATCCGCTGACCGATACGGTGCCCCTGTACAAATCCAGCGACGGCACGATCACGACGCAGTTCGAGATGGGCGCCCTCGAGCAGCTTGGGCTGCTCAAGATGGACATACTCGGGCTAAAGACCCTTACCATAATAGGCGATACGCTGGATATGGTGGAGAAGAAGAGGGGCGTAAGAATAGACATGGACAAGATACCCCTCGATGAGCCGGAGATATTCGAGATGCTGTCCAGAGGGGATTCAGAGGCGGTCTTCCAGGTTGAATCCGCCATGTTTAAAAGGCTCCTGGCCGACGTTAGGCCTACATGCGTTGAGGACATAATGGCATTGGTCGCGCTAGGCAGGCCCGGGCCAATAACCATGGCGCCCGATTTCGCCTCCGGCAAGAAGAAACCCGAGGGCATAAAGTACCTGCACCCTTGCATGGAGGAGATATTGGAGGACACATACGGTGTCATGCTCTACCAAGAGCAGGTCATGAGGGTGGCGAGTGCGTTCGCGGGCTTCTCGCTGGGCGAAGCGGATATCCTAAGGAGGGCCATGGGCAAGAAGAAGCCCGAAGAGATGGAGGCCATGCACAGGAGGTTCATTGAGGGGGCTACAGGGCGAGGGAGCGACGAAAGGCTTGCCGAGCAGGTATATAGGTTGATCGAACGGTTCGCGGGATACGGCTTCAATGCGTCTCACTCCGCCGCATACGGCCTGATAACCTACCATACGGCATATCTCAAGTATCATTACTTCCCTGAGTTCATGGCAGCCACACTGACGTCGACGGTCGAGAACAGCGACAAGGTGGCAGCCTACATGGACTATTGCAGGAACAAGGGCACGAGGATATTACCACCAGACGTTAACAAATCGGAAAGATATTTCACGGCGGACGAGGCCGCGATATCCATAGGACTGGCTGCGGTGAAGAACGTCGGTTTGAATGCCGCCGATGCGATAGTAGAAGAAAGAAAGGCCAGAGGGCCGTTCAAATCCCTCGCGGACTTCTGCGACAGGATAGACACGGGCATGATCAACAGAAAGGCCATAGAGAGCCTTATCCAAGCCGGGGCCTTCGATGGTTTCGGCACTCGTAAGGCGCATCTATCCGTACTTGGCAGCATCATGGCCACGAACGTTTCCAGGAACAGGGGAAGAGGGGACGGCCAAGGTTCCTTCTTCGACCTCTTCGAAGAGCCGGAGGAATTCGGCGCAAGGTATGACGGACTTCCAGACGTAGGGGAGTTCTCTCGCAAGGAGATGCTTGACATGGAGAAGGAGATGCTGAACATGTACGTTACAGGGCATCCTCTTGAAGCGGTCTGGGACCAGCTGTCGGGCATGGTAAAGGACAGGATATTGGACTTCCAGGACATGAAGGACGAGGATGCGGTATATTTCGCCGGCATGGTGGTAGGGGTGCGCAGGACGATGACGAGGTCCGGCAAGCCCATGGGATATATTAGAATTGAGGATATGGCCGGTTCGGTTGAAACAGTCGTATTCCCGAATCTATGGGAGCAAGCCGGCGGAATATCAAATGGTGACGTTCTTATAGTTGACGGAAGGCTCGACTATAAGGAAGATGTAATCAAGGTGATAGCTAATAGGATGCGAAGGGTCAAATTCTAGGTCCAGGGGTGAGAACCATGTGGGTAGTGATTCATCTGGCTCCGAATAAGATGGAAGCCGAGATCCTTAAATCAGTCCTGGAGGCGGAGAACATCCTTGTGAGGTTGAGGCCGGCGTCCATCCCGCATCTTGGGGACCTTGGCCCTTTTGACGTGATGGTACTTGAAAGCGAACTTGAGTACGCAAGAGAAGTGCTCGAGGGCAAGGAAGACATAATATAGCGCCTACATGTACATGGACAACATCGGCCTTGACTGAAGGGCATTATAAAGCTAATATTCTTCCTAGGCCGAAGTGGCGGAACGGCAGACGCAGTTGACTCAAAATCAACCGAGTGAAAGCTCATGCGGGTTCAAGTCCCGCCTTCGGCACCAATAGGGTTTAAACCGTCAGTTAGCTGGCGGTTAATTTTTTTATTTCCATATCGGTCCAACAATGGTCCAACACCCCAAATAGATGATGTGAAAATCATATAAGCAAAGAAGATTGGACACACATTACAACATTCTTAACATATGGACACAATCTAATATGTATGATATGTTGTAATATTTATCATCTAGTAGCATAATATTGGTGGATACCCCTGATGCTGTAACTCTATTAGTCAACGCAGTAGCACAGGAAAGGACGGCGGCATGGGAGACCTGGTATAGAACGATCTATCGCCACTATACCTATCCGGCAGCGTGGAAAGGAGGT
>JAKQNF010000018.1 GCA_029565935.1 Bacillota bacterium
GTGTCAGCCATTTTACATCGCCCCTTTTACCTTCTTCACCGCCTCTTGCGCGTTGATGGCGTGCCAGTCGGCACCGATGTCGTCAGCGAAGGGCTGGGAGGTCGGAGCACCGCCGATAATGATCTTGACCTTCATGCGGTCCCCGTTCTCGATCAGTCCGTCCACCACGGCCTTCATACCGTCCATGGTCGGGGTCATCAAGGTGCTCATGGCGATGAGGCCCGCCTTCTCGTTCTTCACCGAGTTGACGAAGTTCTCAACCGGGACGTCCTTGCCGAAGTCGTGCATGTCCAGACCGGCAGCGGTCAGCATGGTCTTGACGATGTTCTTACCGATATCGTGAACATCTCCCTCGACCACTCCGATGACTCCGACGAGCTTCTTGCCCGCGTCCTCCTTGGGGATGTGCGGCAGAAGAATGTCCAGTCCTCCGTACAGCGCGTTCGCCGCCAACAGAACCTGGGGCAGGAAGTACTCGTGCTTGGCGTACTTGTCGCCCACGATGGTCATTCCCTTGACCAGGCCCTTGTCGATGGCGTCCAGAGCTTTGACCCCCATGGCCAACGATTCCTTGGCGAACTTGATCGAGTCAGCCTTATTTCCAGTTATGACGGCCTTCTCCAAACCCGCCAAAATATCCTGTGCTTGCATTTTTTAACCACCTCTCCTCCAATACATCCGAATTGGTGAAAGAATTAAACGAATAGGGGGGTTATAAACCATTGTTATGGATGGATTATCCATCCTAGTATTTTTCATAGTTCTACTACGTATCCAGCATTAACAGGGGTAGACTTGGATGGATGGATTTTTCTAAAGCGTGCTACACTATAACAATCATTAAATAGGAAGGAAAAAACGCTTATCGGCCGGTCGCGGCGGATCATTTCCTGTAATACGCTTTCAAGGCCTCGATCCCGCCATCAAGCATCGTGATGTGTTGGAACCCCATATCATGAAGCTGATCGAAAGCCCTGAAGCATCGCTTGCCGGTCTTGCAGTATATGAGAAGGGGCGTTTCCCGGTCCAGCTCGCTCAGGCCGCTCCTGATCGAATCGACCGGCACGTTCATGGATCCTTCGATCCTTTCCGCCCGAAACTCCTCTGGATTGCGAACGTCGATGAGCAGGCACTCCCCCTTCTCCACTATTTCCAGCAAAGCGATGAAGTGTTCCGGGGCCGCTTTGGCCGCCTCTCTGCTCGCCCTGTCTTCCATGGACCTGAATCTTACTAGATGAGTAGATTAGCGTATCGTCCGGGCAACGATTATCTATCACCGGCTGCGTATCTCGCCCGATATGACTCTCAAGGAAGGGCTGGTCGAAGAGATCGCCTCCATCGTGGGCGGTGAGAACTGCTCCACTAAGGTCGCCGACCTATACACTTACGGTTTCGATTCATCCATCCATCATCATACACCGGACGTGGTCGTACGCCCTGCCAGTGCCGAGGAGGTGTCCCGCTTGGTAAAACTTGCCTCCCGGGAAGGCGTACCGGTGGTCCCCCGGGGAGGTGGGACCGGGCTCTGCGGAGCAGCGGTCCCCATCAAGGGCGGCATGGTCATGGACCTCACCCGCATGAACCGGATAAAGGAGGTCAGGGTGAACGACCTGTATTGTGTGGCGGAGGCCGGGGTGGTCTATGACCGGCTGAACGAAGCACTATCACCAAACAAATTCTTCTTCCCTCCCACACCGGGAAGCGGCGAGGCCTGCACCATCGGTGGGATG
>JAKQNF010000022.1 GCA_029565935.1 Bacillota bacterium
CCCTATTCGCCCGCGTATCGTTATAAATATCACTATTGTCACTTTGATAAATAGTTTCCAATGTTTGGTTGTGACTTGTGCACAGGCAAGCTCCCTCGTCGCAGAATAAAAAAGATGGCGCAAGCTCTGCCCAAGCCGCGCCATCCGTAATTTCGCTAATCCTTAGAGCAGTGGTCTCAGTGCCTCGGCGCTTCTTCTTATGGCCGCCTCCTGGTCCGGATAGTTGAACACCTCAGCCGACAGATAGCCCTTGTAGCCCGATTTCTTCAGTGCGTCTATGACGCCCTTGAAATCCATGTGGCCGTATCCCGGCGGCTTCCTGTTGGTGTCGCAAAGGTGCACGTGCACCACCGCGTCCTCCCCGACCGCCTGATGGATGCTCTGTTCTATGCTCGTCCTGTCGTCGATGTTCATGTGGTATACGTCCAGCATCATCTTGAAGTTCGGCCTTCCCACCCTCGCTATCCATTCTAGGCCGTCCTGCGTGCTATTTATGAAATTGAGGACGTGGAAGGCTATCGGCTCAAGCGCGATCGCCACATTATATCCCTGTGCGTAGTCGGCCAGCTCCCTGAAAGCGTCTACGGCCCACTTTTCCGTGTCCTGCTTCGGGGTCCCGTCACAGTAGTGCCAGCGGGACCTGCCTATGTTCACGTTGGCGCCCCAGATGGCTGCGAAATCCACTATCTGCTTGATCCTCTCGATGGCAAGGGCCCTCTTCTTCGCGTCGGGGGCGGCGAGTCCTATACCAGATTCGCCGAAGACCTCGCCGGTGCAGACAAGGGGCACGTCCAGGCCGGCGGCGCTTATCGCCTTCTCTATGGGCGCCCAGTCGAACGAGCGCGCCTCGGCGGTGGTGAGCTCTATACCGTCGTATCCCAGCTCCTTGAGGAGCGATGTGCTCTTCTCTATGCTGCCGTGGTATCCCAGCGAATTAGGTGACAGAATGTCCGGCGTGTTGACCATGTAAGCTAGCTTCAGGCGCGGATTGCCCATCTTCTCCTCCTGTTCGGAACGCTCTTGCCTAGCTGACGTGAAGAAAGGGCCCGCCGGGCTCAGTTCCGGATGTGATTTTGCCGAGCACAAGACGCCCGGACACTACAGTCTACATACTATCATCAACATGCGGTCCGTCGGAAATCTCGCAGCTTAACACCCCTGTCCTAAGGAGCGTAGGCTGTGATTTGGCTTATTCCGCAGGATCCGGACTTCGCGGCTGTGCGACCCGAAGGCACGTCCGACTAGCCGAGCTTCTCCACGATCAGCAGGAATTTCGTCTTCGACGATGCGCCCATCGCAAAGAAGGCGGGGACGACTATGGGCACGATCGAGAATACCTCACCCGTAAGGCCGTTCAGGAAGCGCTCCAGCTCCTGTGCGGAATCATCCAGCTTTACCTCCAGCTTGTGCACAATGTACCTCATCCACGGTCCCCCCTTTAACAGCGTCCGCAGGAATATTATATCGCCTCGGTTATAACCACGCTTTCGCCGGATGGCTCAAATTAAAATCCTCCGCTCCGATCGGAAGGGGAGGATTTCATATGGCAACTCCATCTGTTTTCCTATGCCTTGACTCTGCCTGTCGAGCTTCTTATGACAAGATGGCATTTTATTACATCATGCCGCGGGGATTCGTTCCCTCCCGGCCTTATGGCCCCGAACAGCAGCTGGGCGGTGGCGTATCCGAAACGGAATATGGGAACCGATATCGTAGTCAGCGGGGGATCCGCGTGCGCGG
>JAKQNF010000010.1:0-115000 GCA_029565935.1 Bacillota bacterium
CGAGGAGAGGACATCATCGTATATGCTCTGCCAAGAGGGGGCGTCGTCTTGGGCGCAGAGATCGCAAAAGTCCTCAAAGCCCCGCTCGACCTAATAATCCCTCGTAAAATAGGCCATCCAATGAATCCCGAATACGCCATATGCGCAGTCACTGAATTCGGACCTCCTGTGTGTAATGAGGAAGAGGTCGAGCGCGTGGATCGTTCATGGCTTAGGGAGGAGATTACTCGTGCTCGTGCCGAGATACAAAGGCGCAGGGAAAAGTACCTCGGAACTAAGATCCAGAGACCGCCAGAAAGAAAGACCTGCATAATTGTAGATGACGGGATAGCGACAGGCCTTACGGTGACGGCAGCAATCGACGGGTTGAAAACGCTCAAGCCGAAAAAGGTGATAGTAGCGATCCCCGTCATACCATCTGGAGTTGCGCAAAAGCTAAAAACCAAGGTGGACGAACTTATCTCATTGTCCGTAGAAGAATGCTTCCTTGGTTCTGTCAGCGCATATTATGAGGAATTCTCCCAGGTAGACGATTTAGAGGTGATCGAGCTGCTTCGGTCAGTCGGAGATAGCCGCAACGAAGGAAATGGCTAGTAAGCCGTGAGAAAGGCGTCATTCTCCTCAAACGGATAAAAATCGAGCGCAAGGCTTCAAAAACCGTGCGGGCATGAAAATACTCCAAGACGCGCCTGACACAAATAACAGTTATCACAATGTTCGGTAAAAGTTGATGAGAAATCAGATAGATGCTCCCCCTCGGACGAGACCTTCTTTGTCGTTCTGGGGGAGCTTATTCTATCTCCATTTATGTAGTTGCAGCCAATTTAGAAACGATACCCTACGGCGCCCTTGAGGAAGAACCATCCGGCAAATCCGGCAGCGACTGAGGGGAATACGAAAAATTCGTAACCTAATTCCGCCGCTATCCTGAAATTACCGGGTGTAAACTCTAACCCTGCCGTAGCGTGCATGTCGAAATACGATATTGGGGGTAAGGCCTCAGGAGCGATGGGGAACACCATCCAGACCCCGGGCCCCAGGCTGATATACGGTTTAAACGTGGGACTAAGATTGAAGTAATATCTGAGCAGCCCGTTTATCTTCATAGCAAAAGGTGTTGCTGTCGGATGTGCTCCTAAGAAGAACCCTGTCTCCAGTCCAATACCGAAATTGTTGAACCTCGTTTCGTATTCCAGTCCGAATATCGTGCTCCCGTAAGTTCCCGTCAGGCTTATCGTGTTGCTTTTAGCTCCGGATGGTATTGAAAATGCAAGGACTGCAAAGACTACAAATAACGAGATTATGATCTTTCTCATATGCTCCTCCTCCTTTCTGAATTTGTACAGCATCAGGTTCGCTTCTCTTTAGTAGAGCATTCCAAGGCTCAACAAATGACTTCTATCGGAATAAACAAAGTCCTTCAGTAACTGAACAAATAATCTAGGCCTAAAAGCTTGACCATAAACAACCGACGACATGATTGATGATCGGTTAAATCGCTTGGCTAAACCGTCGAACACCATTCTAGTTAGCCTTAGCATCACGCGGTCGCCCTAAAAAGGGAAAGAAGAGTCAGGATAGAATATTCATGCCGATGGCATGGATTAGAAGGGAGGTCGGAAAATGCCAGAGGAATTCAAGGCAGGTTGCCAAAGACCTGCGAAAAGAAAACCGGATAAGGAGCCCCAGGAGGAAGCTCCGGTCATGTTCGTAAGGGAGGGGGAAAAGCACATGGTCAAAGTTGGGAAGCCAGCTCCAGACTTTACGGCTACAGCCTACTACAGAGGCAAATTTGCGAACGTAACGCTCTCGGAGTACAAAGGGAAGTGGGTTGTGCTCTGTTTCTACCCTGGCGATTTCACCTTCGTCTGAGCGACCGAAGTCTCGGCAGTTGCCGAGAAGTACGACGAATTCCAAAGCCTGGGCGTCGAGGTCCTTTCGTGCAGCGTCGATAGCCATTTCGTGCATAAAATGTGGAATGACCATGAACTCTCCAAGATGATAGGCAAAGACATCCCGTTCCCTATGCTGTCCGACTCAGGAGGGGACATAGGAAGGTTATACGGTGTCTATTCCGAGGAGGACGGCATAAACACAAGAGGGCGCTTCATAATAGACCCCGACGGCACAATCCAGGGCTTCGAAGTGCTCACACCTCCTGTCGGAAGGAATGTCAGCGAGACATTAAGGCAAGTGAAGGCCTTCCAGTACGTAAGGGCGTCTAAGGGTACCGAGGCGACACCTTCCGGATGGAAGCCGGGGAAAAAGACGCTGAAACCATCGCCTGACCTTGTAGGCAATGTATGGAAGGTATGGAGCGTAAAAGAGGCATTCGACGAATAGTCACTTGATCGTTGATATCTGGGCGGAACCTGGTTCCGCCCTTTTTCATTCTATCGTTGGGATTACCCTAAATAGGCTCTGACATGTACGATGAAGCCGTCTAATCGGAACTGACGATATCGGAAAACCACTGTCCTGGATCGACCGTATTGAACTTCCCGTTATGTGCGTGAAAATCTAGCTAAATGATTGATTGCTCAAACGGATGACACGTGTGAAAAGGCTGACCAGCACAAGCACAGTCCCTGAAACGATCCATGAGCCGCTTATGCCTGTCCGCGAGATTATGACGGCCATCAGCCCGCTTCCTAAGAACCCCCCCACCTGCATGGATAAGGACATCAAGCTCAGCATGCTCGCTCGTTTATCCGAAGGTATGGAGCCGTTGATCAGACCTTTCTCAAAGATCTCGGAGATGCCGATCAAAAGGTAGACTAAGCCGTAAGCTGCGATAAAACCTACGGACGAGCGCTGTAAGGCGAGCAGTACCGCAATCAAGCCGATGGAAACCCTGGAAAAGAGCAGCATAACTTCGAGCGACCTGTTCTTGATGCAGAATCTATGAGCCAGCAGGTTGCCGAAGGCCGCTGCGCCAAAACCGAGGAAACAAACGAAACCGAGCATCTGAAGCCCCATTGCATCCGAAAGCGCCCGATACGCCGGCTGCCAGTAAACCTCTATGGCGAGCATCAAACCTCCTGTGGCGAGCACCCCGATTAGCACAAGGCTTATGACAGGCCGATTCCTCACAAGTGAGCTGCAGCCCTTCAGGTGCTCTAGAAGCCCGATCCTCTTTTCCCCATGGCCTCTGTCATCCTTTACGAAGAGGACGGATAGCACAAGGATTACCAGAAGGATGCACAACCTGGATAAAAGGTGTAAAGCATAGCCGCTGCTCTGGGGTATCATGCCGCCAGCCAGGGCTCCTAGGGAGATGCCAACGCTTTGGTGTACGGCCAGCTGGGAAGGTGCCTTCGATGCCCAATCAGGCCCGCGCCTTTCTATGCAGTCGTCGATCACCAGCGCATCCAGGCTACCTGAAGAAAAGGACCTGCCCAACCCCTGGAAGAGCATGGCGGCAACTATGGCTATCGGCCCTTTGGATAACAGCAGAAGCACCATCGAAACTACGAAAAAGCCGATGGAAGCCATGAAGGAAACCTTCCGTCCCTTGATATCGGCGAAGACCCCGCTGGGAAGTTCCATGACGAGCACAGTAAGGGAATAGGCCGCTAATATGAGCGGCAGCGTGGATAACGTGGCCCCGTGGTCTAGAAGCACCAGGCTGAGCACCGGCTGCATAAGCCCTACGGAGAACATGTCGAGGAAGGTCAACGCCCTCTGCAGGAAGCTCATGCTAATCTCACCTCGACGTATCGTACAGGATTAGGGCGTATTCCCAGGTACTCGTACCACCCCTGGGCGCTTCGTGCTCTCGTAGGTAAGCATCTATAATGGAAAACAGCTCTTTCCTATCATCGTCGGACAGATGCAAGAACCCGGTCATCACGTCTCCGTAGTCGCGCATGCGCTCAAACAATATGCCTTTCTCGATCCTATGCTCGGCGCTGGATATGAACCCGGTGAGGACGTTGTTTACCAGCGACATCGTTACCGCGCGCTGCACGTCGGCGTGCCCATCTGAAGAGAATATCTGTACGGTCGCCTGCACAGGCACGTAGTAGGTCGCCCTTATCCCGTTGACCATCGCGATATGGTCCACGGCGACCACTCCCAGCTGCAGAAGCTTCCTTATGTGATGCTGGACTGATGAAGGGGAGATGCCCAGCTGTCCCGAGATGTCCTTTGCCGTCAAAGGCTCCCCAGCGATTGAAAGGGCCCTAAGTAGCCGCTGGCGCGTTACATTCACGTAGATGTTGAGCTGCTCCTTGGTCTCGAGCTTTATTACTTTGCCGCCTAAAGCCGCGTCTGACATTCTTATCATCTCCAATACGATATGTTATACAAATTGTAACGTTACATGATATGTAATGTAAAGCACGATTTCTAGCCAATCCATGATATCCCGGGCACGCGCAGCATAACGGCCCGATGGCAAAAACCTTGCTGGAGGGGAAAACAAGGATATGTTCCCGGCTTCTTGCAATACGGATTCAACATCCCCGGATAATTCATACCAATAGGAGTGCATATATGCATAAAAAGAAGACAAAGACTAGCGAAACGTAGATCCGTAACGAGTGGAAACCACTTAAAAACATGCGAATGGCGGCACTTACATGAAGTGCAGAGATTTTACGATTGATATTGCTTGCTGAAGGAAGTATGATAATTAACTAACATTGCATAAACAGCCGCGGGCGACAAGAAACCATTTATCTATACGACAAGAGGACGGACAAGCACATAAGGGCGATTGTCTAAATCTCGGCATATGGGCCGCATCCATATCGACTGGAAGGGATTTACGATATGAGGGTAGTCATAAAGATAGGAACGTCCACGATCGCGCATCAGACAGGTCAGCTGAACATACGGCGCATGGAGAAGATGTGCAAGGTGGTCAGCGACCTTAAGAACGTCGGCCATGAGATCGTCATGGTCTCATCAGGCGCCATAGGCATGGGCGTAGGGAAGCTGTCGATGAAAGAACGCCCCAAGGACATGCCCACGAAGCAGGCGGCTGCGGCCGTGGGGCAGTGCGAGCTTATGTACACCTATGACAAGCTCTTCTCGGAGTACCGGCACACGGTGGCACAGATCCTCCTTACCAGGAGCGATATCGACCACCAGGACCGTAGGGTGAACTTCCAGAACACGATAGCTCGCCTGCTTGAGCTGGGCACAATTCCGATAATCAACGAGAACGACACCGTCGCTACCGAGGAGATCGCGATAGGGGACAACGATACGCTCTCCGCGGTAGTCGCGACGACCGTGAACGCGGACCTGCTCATCCTCCTGTCCGATATCGACGGGCTTTATACTGCCGATCCGCACAAGGACCACGATGCGAAGATGATATCGAAAGTAGACAGGATCACACCTGAGATACTAGCGCTCGCGGACGGGAAAGGTTCCGCCCTTGGCACAGGAGGCATGAAGACTAAGCTGCGCGCGGCCCAGATTACTACGGAGGCCGGGATGGACATGGTCATCGCCAACGGGGAGGACCCGAATATCCTGTATGACATCCTGGATGGAAAGGACGTAGGCACCAGGTTCATGAAAAGGGTCAAGGACCGATGACGACGCTGGAGATCATGCAAAGGGCGAAGGCTGCCTGCCTTAACCTCGCAAGGGCTACTTCTAAGCAGAAGGACGAAGCCCTTCTCTTTATGGCGGAGGCCCTTCTTAGGAACATGGATCGGATCCTTGCCGCGAACATGGACGACGTCGAAGCGGCAAGAGGTATCATCTCCGATGTAATGCTCGATAGGCTGGGCCTTACGGAATCCAGGGTGGAGGCTATGGCTGAAGGCATACGCCAGGTGGCCGGACTGCCGGACCCTGTCGGCAGGGTGATCGAACGCATAGAGCGCCCCAACGGGCTCGTGATAGAGAAGAAGAGCGTCCCCATGGGCGTCGTGGCCATAATCTATGAGAGCCGGCCCAACGTCAGCTCCGATGCGGCGGCGCTCGCCTTGAAATCGGGCAACGTATGCATCTTAAGGAGCGGCAAGGAAGCATTCAAGTCGGCGGACGCCATAGTAGCCGCCATGCAGGAAGGATTGGAGAAGGCCGGCCTACCGAGGGACGCGGTGCAGCTTATCCAGGATACGACCAGGCAGAGCGCGCAGGATCTAATGACTGGCGTGGGATACATTGACCTGCTGATCCCAAGAGGAGGGGCGGGCCTGATTAACGCCTGCGTAGAAGGTGCGAAGGTACCGTGCATCCAGACCGGCACCGGCATCTGCCACATCTACGTGGATTCTAAAGCCGACCAGGACATGGCCTGCAAGATAGTGGAGAACGCGAAAGCGAGCAGGCCTTCTGTCTGCAATGCGGCGGAAGTGTGCCTAGTCCACAAGGACATTGCCAGGGTCTTCTTACCCAAGCTCTACAGGCGACTTGTCGAAGAACGCAGGCTTAAAGGCCTAAGGGAGATAGAACTCAGGCTGGATGAGAAGGCAGCGTCCATAATCCCCGGCAGGCCTGCCGGTCCGGAAGACTTCGATACGGAATTCCTCGATTATATCCTGGCCGTTAAGGTGGTCGATGGCCTTGACGACGTGATAGGCCACATAGCACGACACTCCACGGGGCACAGCGAGGCGATCGTCACAGAGGACAACGCAGCTGCGGACCTATTCACGATGGCAGTGGACAGCTCCTCGGTATATGTGAACGCCTCCACCAGGTTCACGGATGGAGGGGAGTTCGGCCTTGGGTGCGAGATGGGCATATCTACGCAGAAACTCCACGCACGCGGCCCTATCGGGCTCAGGGAGCTGACCACTTACAAATATGTCATCCATGGCGACGGCCAGATTAGGTGAGGTGCATCATGGGTAATGGGAAGATCGGGTTCATAGGTACGGGGAACATGGGAAGCGCCCTTGTAAAGGCGGCCGCGAAGGCGGTTGATCCCGCCTGCCTCCTTATAAGCAACCGTACGGTGAAGAAGTCCAAAGCCTTGTCGTCCGAAGTAGGAGCGGTAGTGTCCACGAATAAGGAGATAGCGGCCTGCTGCGACATGATATTCCTGGGCGTAAAGCCCCAGATGATGAAGGACATGCTAGAGGAGATCGCACCTGTACTGGACAATAGGGCCGATGATTTCGTATTGGTCTCCATGGCTGCGGGCATGACGATAGACCGCATCCGCAAGATGGCGGGCGGCCAGTACCCCGTCATCCGCATAATGCCGAACCTGCCTGTCGCAGTAGGGGAAGGCCTGACCCTGTATGCGATCAGCGATAACGTCACGGCGGACGCGCTGGCGTATTTCCTGGAAACCTTGCGCCTCGCCGGCTCATTCGACCAGCTGCCGGAGGGCCTTATCGACGTGGGGTGTGCGGTTTCAGGGTGCGGGCCTGCCTTCGTCTACATATTCATCGAGGCGCTCGCCGACGGCGCCGTAGAATGCGGCCTGCCGCGGGACAAGGCAATCAAGTACGTCGCGCAGACATTGTGCGGCGCATCCAAGCTCGTGCTGGAAAGCGGCAAACATCCTGGCGAACTGAAGGACATGGTCAGCAACGCAGGAGGAAGCACAATCGTGGGGATCCACGCTTTGGAGGCCCGTGGCTTCCGCGGGACCGCCATCGACGCCATCACCGCGGCGTACCAAAAGACCGTGAAATTAGGGGAATGAGATCCGGAAGATCACGACTTGATACTTGATCACGGTAAAGATTCCACGATCATCACACCTTAATCAATAAGTACCATCGCCGCCCGTGATGCGCATCCTGCCGGACGGGCGGCTTTTCCCGCATCCTACGGGCATTTTTAGGTCTACTACCGAACCGTGCCTATCGGATCCCTAGGGACGGATATTGTCCGCACTGATGCGGATATTCCCAGCAAATCCATAACATGATCCGATCGTCGGCATAGTTGACGAAGGGCGGCATGATGCGCATCCTTTCGGGAACGTTCGTGGCGCGACGATAGTTAATAAAGTGAAGGACCGTCTTGAGCGACGGACCAAAGGCATCGCCGCGAACGGAACATGAAGGGGTAACTGCAATGAAAACGGTATTCTTCACCGGTGCGACAGGGGGCCTTGGGACATCATGCGTAAAGGAGCTCGCATATCGCGGCTGGAAGGTCTTCGCAGCAGGGACCAACGAAGACAAACTAAGAGAGCTCGCCCTGCTACCCAATGTAATCCCCGTCAGGACCGACGTTACGGACCTCGAGGACATACGCGCTGCTCTAAAGAAGGTGAAGGCGCACACGGACAGGCTGGATGCTATCGTGAATTTCGCGGGCCTTACCGCCTTCGCTTCTATGATTGAGGGAGATCCCGTTTCCATCACCAAGAAGCTGTTCGATGTCAACGTGATGGGGAGCGTGATGGTAAATTTCGTCTTCTTCGACATGTTATTGAAGGCTAAAGGCCGGATTATAAACTGCTCCTCGGAAGCAGGCTGGATGACATCACAACCATTCGCCGCCCCGTATTTCATGTCCAAAAGGGCCCTTGAAGCCTATAACGACAGCTTAAGAAGGGAGCTTCTATATCTTGGCATACCAGTCGTAAAGATACAGCCGGGACCGTTCATGACCAACATAACCAAAGTGATCGCCGAGGACTTCGAGAAGGTCACCGCAGGCAGCGGCCATTACGCCGATCTTCTTCCGAGGGTAAGGCCGCTGGTCGAAATGGGGCTGAAGCAGCAGTGCGCCCAGAAGAAGCTGGTCTTTGTGGTGATCAAGGCGCTTGAAGCAAGGAAACCCAGGCTGAGCTACCGGGTCGGTACGAGCAGATTGCTGTCATTGTTGGAGATATTGCCGGATAAAACGGTGGATCGGATTTACCTGATGCTCTTCAAGCACTGGGGCAAGCATCCTGGGAAAACGAGCCTTGCGCATGCATAGGCCGTCTACTATAAGGAAACTGAGGGACCGCTGAAGAACCTACCGTACCTAGCTCCCATTCCGGCCATTATTCCATAGCTGAAATCATCCGGGAAAAGTCATTGCTTAAAACGAAGGCATCCGAAGATTAACAGGACGATCCGCCCCATCATTCGTTAGGACGGGGAGCACCTTAGCACCTCCCGTCTTCATAGGAATAGTCTTGGAAAAGTCAAACCTCCTGCATTATCCTTCCCGGTCACAACGACGGCTTGACGGACGCCCCGCCGGCGTCGCGCACGAATATGATCTCGTTCATGTACCACTCTATGGCGTCTGGCATGCCGTCGTGGTCGAAGTCGATGGGGACATTGAGAGCGTCCGCGTCATCAAGGAAGAATGCGTTCAGTATCGTCCGACCAGAATTCGCCACGAAGACGGCGCCCTCGTTAGCCGGCGTATATATATTGAATGCGGCCATGATGATACCGCTGCCGTATGCTTTCCCCTTGTATGCGTTCGGTTCGGTATGACTTTCGTCATAAGGGTCGTCCGCCTGGTTGAGAGGAAGGCTCGACGCCACGTCGTTGGGCTCGGTCCAGAGAGGGTCGTCCCCGTTGATGGGCCAGACGGGTATCGGCTCATCCACGGTGGACACGTAATCATAGCCGAATTTCTTCCAGAGCAGGTCGTAGCCCTCTAGTAAGTGTGTAGAGACTATCGCGCGGGCCCCTTTATCCACGAAGTCCTCTATAAGGGTGAGGCCTACATCGCCGGGGAAGGTCATGGTCCTGCTATCGACTATGACAAGGTCCCATGCCTGGGACGTGAACGCGTTCGAGAAATCGTACGTCGTCGTTACGTGCGTGTAGGCGAAGTGTAGCTCCTCCAGTGCCTGACCTGCAAAATTATGGTAAGTGTCGTCGAAATAGAGTATGGCCATCCTCTTGGCGCATCCCGGCCCAAGCATCACAGCCGATAGGAGCAGGACCGCCGCCATAAGGAACCTGGCTCGTCTGCTGGCTTTTGACATGGCGCACCTCCGATAGGATAATTTCCATGATATATATATTTGACTAAAATGAATATTAACCTTCTGGAAGCGACTGTGGTTTCCCGATCATGTGCACTTATCCGGTCCGTGATTATGCGCGATTTCACCAACGGCCCGTTTGATCGGCCACAAAATGATGCTCCCATAGATTACCATAGGCGCTAAACGGCATGGTTCTGAGATTTCGCTGAACTAGAGGGGGGAAGCAGATGGAGGAAGGAGTCACTATCATCGAGCTCAAGGGAGAACCTGCGCTCTTCGTACGGAGAGTGGCGTCCATAGCAGAACTACCGACCGTGATAAACCAGGGCCTTAATTCCATACTCGTGTACATAGAGAGGGCGAAAGGGGAACACGCCGCTACGTTGTTCACCCGTTTCAATTCGCTGGACCTTAATCATTTCGACGTAGAGGTGGGCGTTTCGACCCGGATGGAACTGAAGGGCGAGGGTGAGATCCAAACAGGTTGGATAACGGCCGGTTTAGCGGCAGAGGCGAGGTATAAGGGGGCATACTCCGCGATCGTCATGACGTACAACTATATAACCGAGTGGATCGAAAAGAACGGCTACGCTATAGACGGCCCGTTTTATGAGATGTATCCTGAACCGCCTGAGGGGATGCTTGAGGAGGAGCTCCTCACCAGGGTGGTAGTACCCGTGAAGAAGAGATGACGCAGTCACGCCGAACTCCAGGGCGATGTGCGAAAGACGCAGTCATCCTGCCTCTGACTTCCCATATTCGGCGCGGTTTCGAAATAAGAACAAGCACGTTACAAGGATATCCACCATCAGAGGGGAAATCTACCCAATGTGGCGGCAGTAGACGATGAGGATGCCCAGCACCTCAGAAAGCTAAAGCAGGCGCATCGCACTGCTGCGACCAGGATCGGGCGCAGCCCGTTTCCTACTGCTGCGAGGGGGGAGATGACTGTATTGTCACGTCTCGTCAACTTCCAGACGAAACACATGCCCGCTATACGGATCATAGGCAAGGCGATACGGATGAACATGGACATGAAGGATAATCCCATTCCGGCACTCTGGGAGAAGTGCTTCGAAGAAGGCTCTTTCAAGGCCCTTGAGGCCATGGAGGGGCACATCGTCGAGAAGGACTACATAGGCCTGATATGCGACTGGTCAAACGAGACGAAGGCCTACACGTACGTCTGCGGCATGATAATGGACGCAGGCTGCCCTGTCCCCGAAGGCTTCACGTCTAGGGATTTCCCTGCGTCGACGGTGGCCATCGGCTGGATACAGGGCCCCGAAAAGGACAACTACAAGGACGCGCACGTGCTCACCCTGTACGAGCTCGAAAAGCGCGGCTTGAAGGCGGACGATACGGCCGAATGGTGGATGGAGCTATATAACTGCCCCCGCTTTACTCAGCCGCAGTCCAGCGGGGAAGTGATCCTCGACTACTACATCCCCTGTTTGGAAGGCTGAACGCCAGGCCATAGCTCACCGGGCGAAGGAGCCTGACGATGTAAGCAGACGGTGCTTCTTGTACCGTTTTACGCACAATCGACGGATCCGATGGACCAATTCTGTCCTCTAGAACTAGAAATTGGATGATCCAAGGCCTCAAAGGATAGGTCCTATGAGGCCACGCGCCTAGAAAAACGCTAATTGCATTTTTCCTATCATCCTGCTTTCACAATTTCTACGCGCCGGCAATACTTGTTCTTATACCGGTGCCCCCTTCGATAGGGCTATCAGAGCCCACAAAATATTCACCATAAGTCTTATAATTAAACACGGTTGGAGGAAAACTTAGGCCTCCATATAGTTTCGAGGAGGGTATTCCATGTTCAGAAATCTGAATGAGGGACAGCTGCGCGCGAAGACGAAGGAGCTGAGGACGAAGATCCTGAAGATGCTTTGCGAAGCAGGATCCGGCCACTCTGGCGGCTCGCTGTCATCAATCGACATCCTTACTGTGCTTTACAACAAGGTCATGAACCACGATCCCAAGAACCCCAAGTATCCAGGACGCGACAGGTTTGTGCTGTCCAAGGGCCATGTCTGCCCGGCGCTGTACGTCGTACTGGCAGACTGCGGCTATTTCGACGAATCACACCTCATGACGCTGCGCAAGTACGGAAGCATACTGCAAGGCCATCCCTATATGCACAAGACGCCCGGATTGGACGTCTCCTCCGGATCTCTTGGACAGGGCCTGTCGGTGGCGGTCGGCATGGCGCTCGGGGCCAGGATGGACAAAGGGAACCAGCGCGTGTACTGCCTGATGGGCGACGGTGAGCAGCAAGAAGGCCAGATCTGGGAGGCCGCGATGGCGGCGGGGCACTACAAGCTGGACAATCTCTGTGGAATCGTGGACCAGAACAGGCTTCAGATCGACGGTTTCGTTAAAGACGTAATGAACATAGAGCCCCTCGCCGATAAATGGACGGCCTTCAACTGGAACGTAATCCGCTGCGACGGGCACGACATGTCATCCATAGAGAATGCCTTCGCCCAGGCCGCGGCGTTCAAGGGCAAGCCCTCCGTCATAATCGCCGACACGGTGAAGGGCAAGGGCGTCTCCTTCATGGAGAACAAGTGCAACTGGCACGGCGTGGCACCGAACAAAGAACAGCTCGAGACGGCGATGTGCGAGCTGGAATGCGATTAGGGCGAGGAAGGGAGAAAGGACATGGAGATAGTAGAGCTTAAAGTCAATCTGGCCTCGCCTGAGCGGGTACCTTCGCGCGACGGCTACGGGCATGGACTCGTGGACGCGGGCAAGATGGACGAGAACGTTGTGGCGCTAGGGGCAGACATCACGGCATCGGTGAGGGTGGACTGGTTCCAGAAGGAGTTCCCCGAGCGTTTCTTCAGCGTGGGGATCGCAGAGCAGGACCAGATGTGCATAGCGGCAGGCCTGGCCCTTATGGGCAAGGTACCGTTCGTCACCAACTACGGGGTATTCCTCGCAGGCAGGGCCTGGGACCAGATCAGGACCACGGTGTGTTATAGCAACTTGAACGTCAAGTTGGGCGGCGCCCACGGCGGGATATCGGTGGGAGCGGACGGAGCGACGCACCAGGCGCTAGAGGAGATCGCGCTGATGCGCTGCCTACCCAACATGAAAGTCATCGTCCCGGCGGACGCTATAGAAGCGCGCAAGGCGACGGTGGCTATAGCCAAGACCTACGGTCCGGCATATGTGCGCTTCGGTCGTGAGAAGGTGCCGGTGGTAACGGACGAGGCGACCCCGTTCGAGATAGGCAAGGCCTATT
Source organism: Bacillota bacterium (assembly GCA_029565935.1). Lineage (GTDB taxonomy): Bacteria > Bacillota > DTU025 > DTU025 > MWDF01 > MWDF01. Next base: position 13,134 of record JAKQNF010000010.1, read on the forward strand.
GCTGCAAGGACGGCACCGATGTGGCGATCGTGGCTTGCGGCGCCATGGTGTACGAGGCGCTCGTCGCGGCGGAGAAGCTGGCCAAGTCGGGCATAAGCGCGATGGTCATAAACAACCACACTGTGAAGCCGATCGATAAGGACACTCTAATCGAAGCCGCAAAGAAGACGAAAGCCGTCGTTACCGCAGAGGAACACCAGCTCATGGGCGGCATGGGAAGCGCCGTACTGGAAGTACTCGCCCAGAACTACCCGGTGCCTGCACGCATGGTCGGCGTCGAGGACCGCTTCGGAGAATCGGGGGATCCCGACACTCTCATGAAGGCCTTCGGGCTCACCAGCGACCACATAGTCGAGGTCGCCAAGGAAGTCCTGAAGATGAAGATGGCAAGATAAGCTGCTGACGGGCCCACGGCAGTACACCGGCGGACGGTGTTACGGAACGAATTGATGAAAGCGCCCTCCCTAGAGTCTTATCGAAGGAGGGCGCATGCATTATGTAGTACGTATACAGCTAGACCAACATCCGTCCGACACGAACGACGGATGACGGTACGTAGAGCTGCTTTACATATCCTGCCGGTTTGAATATGATTCAATGAAAACGCCCTGTCCGGGGCGGTCCCATGAAGGGAGACGCTGAGATGCTGTCTGGCTTTCTTACATGGATGATGAGATACGGCTCATTACTGTACTTCTCCTTCCTCGCCGCGCTTTTGATGATCGCCGTATCGAACGTCATACTGATGCCGAAGCTCAAGAAGAGCACAAGGAAAAGGCACGTCAAGGTCTCACTGCTGGTGCCTGCCAGGAACGAGCAGGGAAATATAGAAAGGTGCGTAAGGTCCCTGCTGGCGCAGGATTACGGGAACTTCGAGCTGATCGTGCTGGACGACAACTCCACTGATGCGACCGGAGAGATACTCGAGAGAATAGCCAGGGAGGATCCTCGCCTTAAGGTAATGAAGGGCACACCGCTGCCTGAAGGATGGCTCGGCATGTGCTGGGCGTGCTGGCAGCTGGCGCACGAGGCCAGCGGGGAATACCTGATGTTCTTCGACGCGGACACCTGGCATGAGCCGATATGCGTATCTGCTACGTTGGATGTCTTCGAGGATTTCGACGCCGACATGGTATCGGGCATGGCGAAGCACAAGTTCGGGACACTGGGTGAGGCTCTTTCCGTCTCGCTGGCTCCATGGGGCATGATAAGCTGCTTCCCGGTCGCGATAATGCACTATTTCAAGTTCGGTTTCCCGTCGATGGCCGCGGGGATGTACATGACCTTCCGCAAGGACAAGTACTTCGAATGCGGCGGCCATTCTGCCGTTAAGATGGATGCCGTGCTCGACAAGTCACTAGCTAGGATAATGAAAAGGATGGGGATGAAGATCATCCTAGTGGATGCGACCGACGCAGTCCACTGCAGGATGTACCATTCCATGAAGGACGCCTTCGTCGGCTTTGCCAAGAACGTTTTCGCCACGTTCGACTACAAGGTACTGAAATGCCTGGCGGTATTCCTTTTCATGCTCGCCAGCGTGACGATACCGATAGCTTATCTGGTATCCGTCGGGTTCGTGGCAGATGTGGTTTTAGCTAGGGGGGCTATGGTGCTGATTGCGATGTCGCTGCTGTTGTGGACTATCACGTGCGTAAAGGGCAAGATACCGCTATATATAGTATTGTTTTACCCCGTAACGTTCACGATCTGGTTCCTGATGGCGATGACGTCCGTCGTCCATGCCATCTTCGGGCTCTCCAGCTGGAAGGGCCGCAAGATGCCAAGACCGAAGGTAAGCCTGATATAGGGGCTGTGAGGACCAGGAAGGCACCGGCCTTTAGCGGAAGAAAATGGATACAAGCAAGCCGCCGTCATTGGCGGCTTTATAATGGTCCTAACGAAGAATTCCCCAAGACAGACTGACATAAGGAAGTTCACATGTTGAAGTTATGCGAGATTCATGAAGGTTTATGAGGTACTTATGAAGAAGTAATCCATATGTAAATACAGAAATATCCAAATCGGAGGCCCTAGCAGGTTAGTCAGCGTAGGAGGTAGTAAGGACGGGGGAACTTAAGTGGCCTAATAGGCCGTCGAATATATAAGAGACTAAAAGGGAGATGAGTACGTGGACAAGGATTCACTGTTCAAGCGAATCATTAAGGGCGTCTTCACGAATCCTCCCTCCAAGCCCGAGCCGGGGTACGAATTCGAGAAGGCCACGGGCACGATAAAAAGGTACATCCAACCTGAGGAGGAAGTAGAGGAGCTAATAATACCCGAGGAGATAGAAGGCGTCGTAGTTACCACGATAGGCAGCGAGGCATTCGCAAACTGCGACAAGCTCATCAGCGTAATCATACCCGTGGGCGTGACCACGATAGGAGAGCACGCGTTCGCGAACTGCGACAAGCTGACGAACGTGGCCCTTCCGCCCGGCCTCACGAGCATAGGGGACTTTGCGTTCAACAACTGCATCAACCTTGAGAGCATGCTCATACCCTACGGGGTCACGACCATCAACAAGGCGGTGTTCGCCAACTGCACCAACCTGTCGAAGCTTGCCATACACCCGGGTGTTACGAGCATCGGCATGAACGCGACCCTAAGATGCTTCAACCTTACGATCCACGGCACAGAAGGTTCCTGCGCCCATGCTTACGCCACGGAGAACAGGATACCTTTCAAGGCGCTAAAGCTAAGGACCGGCTACAGCGTCAACGGCAAGGTGCTGGACAAGTTCGGCAACAGGATGCCGGGGGTCACGTTCAAGTTGGGTGAGGATCCGCATACTACCGACCAGGAGGGCAAGTTCAAGGTCGGCTCCCTTAGCGGCACGGTAGTGATAAAACCTATGAGCGACGAAGGCTACAAGTTCTCGCCCTCTGAGATAAAAGTATCAGGTCCAGGGACGGACATCTGCTTCGAGGCGTCCTACAGCATAGTAGGCAGAGTTAAGGACAAGTCGGGCATGGGCATAGAAGGAGTCAGCTTCTCGTACGGTGAGAAGTCGTTCGCCACCGGCTCAGACGGTTCGTTTAAGATCCCGGATATAAGTGGCCAGGCGGTGCTCAAGCCGGTGAGCACCCAGAACTACATATTCACGCCTACGGACGTTACCGTCCTAGGACCGTCCATGGACTTGACCTTCGAGGCCTATTGCAGCGTATCGGGCAGCATTAAGGACGGCAAGGGCGACAAGATGCCCGGCTTCAGGTTCGCGCTTGACGGGGAGACGCTAGTAACGGACCCACTTGGCAACTTCGTTATACCGGCGATCAGCGGGACCACCGTCATAAGACCGTCCAGCCCTGACGGCTATTACTTCAAGCCGTCGGAAGTGACGCTGGAAGGTCCGGGCGAGGATATCAGCTTCGAGGTGTTCTACGAAATCTCGGGCTACGTCATGGACGAGGATGGCAACGGAATCGAGGGGGCCACCGTGTCCGCCCAGGGCAGGAAGGCTTTATCGGACGCGGAAGGGGCCTTCAAGCTATCCGGGATGACCGGCAACATAAAAGCGACGGTAACGAAGGACGGCCTGAAGTTCCTGAACGACTCCCTCGACGTAACAGGACCGTCCTCGAACATCGATTTCGTGGCGCAGATGCCCGTCTTGAAGCAGGAGGCCGCACCCGCTGGGCCGGATATGGGCCTTGAGCCCGAGGCCGCCGAGGCCGCCGAGGAGGCCAAGGTGACCATGGAGGCCGAAAGAGCGGTGGAGGTGGAGGCGGAGGAGCCCGTAAAGATGACAGGGCCCGAAGAGGCTACGAAAGCCGAGGAGACAATGGAGGAGCCGACTGCTAAGGTAACGGAGGAAACGAGCAGGGTCGTAGAGCTGACGTTCACGACGGACTCCGAGGGTATATTCAACATACCCAACATAAGCGGCAGGACGATAATCAGGCCTGTAAGCAGCGAAGGTTATATATTCACCCCGAGCGAGGTAGTGATAACGGGCCCGGAAGACGAGATCTACTTCGAGGTCTCATACAACGTATCGGGCCATGTCAAAGACGAAGAAGGCAACGGAATACCCGGCGCGACGATATCCGCAGGAGACCGTAGCGTGACTTCCTCAGCTGACGGTTCCTATCTGCTGACCGGACTCAGCGGCGAAGCGACTGTCGTGGTCAACAAGGACGGCTGCTCGTTCAAGACCGGCGAGGCGCAGGTGAAAGGACCGTCCAGCGGAATAGAGTTCACAGCCTACAGCATCGTGGCAGGAAGGGTGACCGACGCATTCGGCGTCGGAATCGCCGACGTCCTCGTTTCCGGCGAAGGCAAGAGCGCAAGGACCGGCGCCGACGGCTCTTATGCGCTGATGGGCGTAAGTGGGCGTGCGAAGATCACGGCAGCCAAGGACGGGTACGCGTTCAATCCTGATGCCATACAGATCACCGGCTTGCCCCACGGTATAGACTTCGTCGGAGAGTACTTCATAACGGGCAGGGTCGCGTTCTCCGACGGCACAGGAATTGCCGGAGTGACTGTTTCGGCAGGGGCTAATTCCACAGTCACAAGGGATGACGGCACGTATTCACTAAACGGCTTGAGCGGCACCGCAGGCGTGAGCGCCTCTAAGGACAAGTACAACTTCAGCCCGCCAGACAAGCAGATCACCGGGCCTGGCCAGGGAATCGATTTCACCGGTGGGTACAACATCTCCGGCAGGATCGTGGACGTGAGAGGGAAAGGCATCGGTGGCGTGGCCGTGATGATAGGCGGCAAACAGCAGAAGCAATAGGCCAAGAGTCTTGTGGGAATTCCACAGCTTTATGAAAATGCATGCATATAGGACCCGGATGCCGGCAAATGTCGGCATCCGCTTTATGCCTGTAGCACCTCCGTTCGTACCGTGTGCTTACAATATGGCATAATATGAAATATAATACATACGAAACATAACGGCTGTGGACAGGCGAGAGCACGCCTTGGTTGGGGCACGTAGGCGTATCAGTAAAAGATCGCCTGCTCGGGGGGCGGCAAGATGGTAAGAAGAGCATACATACTCGCATCCGTAACGATCATCATGTTGGCCATGGTGTCGGCATCTCCGTCGTCGGCCGCGATAGGCTGGAGGATTAAGGCGGATGTCACGGCCGCTTCCGCCGCCGATGACGGTACGCTGGCCTTCGGTTCGGGTCGTACCGTCACGATGCTGGGACCGGACGGCAATGCGCACTGGTCATGGACGGCACCGGGGGATATCACATTCATTGATCGGGGCACGGAGGCGTCGGTTTACGCCGCGTATGAAGACAAGTTGGTGAAGCTGGATGCTCGCGGCAGGTTGGCTTGGTCGGCCAAGGCCTATGAGAAGGTCTATTCCCTCATGGCGTTGCCGGACGGCAGGGTTGTCGTAGGAAGCGGATACGGGGCGCTCGCCTACGACCGAAATGGCGCCAAGATCTGGGAGAACGATCCGCAGAACGCCATCTATCCGATATACGATTGCGCCACCTGACTTGCAGTGCGTCCAGGGCCGGTACGGTTCCTGAGAAGACTTACTGATGATACCTTGCTTGTGATAGGGACGATAAAAAGGGCCTCGGATCCGGACGATACGTTCGGAGCAGAGTATGTGAACGTAGTGGATAGCGCCGATGGAAGCACTATCGGATGGTTCACGGCGATAACCCAATCGCCGCCTAAGTCGCAGATAGATGTGACCAGCCTCGACGTAATCGGCCCCGAGGCGATAGTGATAGGCGAAAGAAGCCAAGGCTTAGTGATGTGGGGCGCCAATGCGCCGGGTAAAGCCGCATGGAGGTACAGAACGGAAACGCCAGTATACCTGACCGTTGGAACAAGCTTGAGGTTGCTTTTGATCGGGCAGGACAAGGTGAGCGTGAGGATGCTGGATGCTGCATCAGGAAGCGTCGTGAGGGCGGCGGTCCTGCCAGACAAGGCGATCGGAAAGCCTTGGGCTGTGGCAGACGGTTTCAATGTGCCCGTAGAAGGAGGGATCCTATCGATAGGAAACGACCTTTCCGTCCGCAGCAGGACGATAGTAAAGGGCCTTAGCGGCAATGTCAGGACGATGCCAGGTCCCGAATATGTGTTCATAGTGGACGATGACGAGATAATAAAGATGTCGTTCTAGCAGGATTCCAGATGAGGAACTATGGTACCTATGGCCTCCTTGATGGAGGCCTTTATAGTTTGTGGATGCGCCCGTGCGCTTTCGCCATCTTGTCGATCTCCACGAGCCTGTCTTTACTGTCAGCCGCCAGCAGTAGCGTATCCCCGGTCATCAAGACGGTGCTCCCGCGAGGCGTGATCAGCGTGTCGCCTCTTTTGACCGTTACGATGAGCACGTCGTCAGGAAGCGGGATGTCCATTATTGCCTTGCCGTTGATTCCGCTCAGCTCCGTGATGTCGAGCTCGAGCAAGTCGGTGTGGAACTCGCCCGCGTAGTCGGAGAAAGTCTTAAGGGCAGTAGGTTCAGGGCCAGCGAGCTTCAGCTTCTTCGCTATCGGTATAAGAAGGGAGCCCTGCACGAGCACCGACAGGAGTATCACGAAGAAGACTATGTTGAAGATAGTCTCCGCTCCTGGAATCCCCGCCGCGAGAGGGTATATGGCGAAGACGACCGCGGCAGCACCTCGGAAGCCTACCCAGGAGACGAGTAGTTTCTCCTTTATCGGCATCTTGAACAGGGATGTCAGCGCGAAGATGGCGATAGGCCTCGCCACGAACATGATTATGAGCGCGACTGCCAGTCCCTGCGGCCAGATCGTCCTCATCCCCGAGGGTGAGGATAGCAGGCCCAGGGTGAAGAAGAGCATGATCTGCATAAGCCACGTTATCCCGTCGAAGAACCTTATGAGCGATATCCTGTGGGTTATCCTGCTGTTGCCCATGATTATTCCTGCTATGTAGACCGACAGGAAACCGTTTCCGCCAAGCAGCCCAGTAAGGGCGAATGACACGAGCACGAGGCCCATGCAGACTATGAAGTATAGCCCGTCAACGTCAAGCTTGATCCGGTTTATGACCCATACTGCCAGCTTGCCGAAGGCAAGTCCGCACGCAGCTCCGATAAGAAGCTGCGTACCGAAGAGCACGAACATGTTCTGGGGCTTTGCCATGATGGCACCCAGTACGACAACTGTCAGCATGTTAGCCATAGGGTCGTTGGAGCCGCTCTCGACCTCCAACGTGGAGGCAAGGTTGCCCTTCAGGTTGAGTTTCTTTGACCTTAATATGGAGAACACCGCGGCTGCGTCGGTCGAGGATACGATCGAGCCGAGCAGCAGGCTCTCCATCAGCCCGAAACCGAGGAACAGATGCGTTGCTAAACCTACTATGAGGGCGGTCACGACGACACCTATCGTCGCAAGCACACCCGACATGAAAGCGATCTGCTTGGCAGCCTTCCAGCTGGTGCCGAAGCCTCCGGAGAACATAATGAAGATCAGGGCGAAGTCACTAATCTGGCGGGCTAAGGACAGGTTGTTGAAATTTACGAGCCCGAGTACTTCCGGACCGGATATAATTCCTAAGGCCAGGAAATCTATCAACGTAGGTATGCCATATTTATAGAGCACTTTGCTCGATAGTGATGAAAGAAGTAATACAACTCCAATTATTAGGATCGCCTGCAAAATTACCTCCTAAAGATAGTAAGGATAAGTACTTAAAAATTTTAACATAGCGATGCCCACTTTCAAAATCCACAGCAAAACTACATAGCGTGGTGTGCAGACAAATTCGCAACCATACTTGGCATTAGGCTCTCTCAAAGAGCATCTCCGATCGACGGGACCAAGGGCCAGGATATCGGATCATCAGCGCGATACCCTCGTGCGGCTACCTTAGCAGGACATATGACTTTATGCCGTACTTCGTTATCACAGGCTCCACACAAGAGTCCCTCACGCATACATAAACCTGCTTCTTTTCCTTGACTTCATCTTTGAATAGAGGTCCGAGGGCAGCATGGAAGCCCTTACCCTCGAGCTCAAGCGGGCCGATCTCATCAAGGAATATATGCTCAACCGTAGGATCGTCTATGGCAGCGGTTACTACACCCGTCCCGAAAAGGAATGCATCGGTATCGAACACGAACTGGTCGTAGAACAAGGGCCTCTCGAACTCACCGATATAAAGCGGCTTCCTCACGGCAAGGCGTTTACGCTCGCCGTTCGCCAACCTCATAAGGTCGTACCCTTCGAACTCCGTGTCACGGTTTACCTTCATGCTCGCGATCCCGTCGGCGCCCTTTCCCTTCAGCCCGTGGAAGATCTCGAGCATCCTGGCGGTCTTGCCTGAGCCGATCTCCCCGGTTATTATCGTCAGCATCAAGATCCCCCCTTGCGCATCTAGAGCAGGTAATTGGCCGCCAGGGCCGCAGCCAGCAGGCCGACCGCTAGGGCCGGTACGGTTGATGCGGTTCGCCCCCTTATGCCGAGCTTCTTGTCCATCGCCAGATATCCGCCCATAATCACGGCGTTCACGAAGCTTTCCAGGAATATGAAACGAAGCAGCGGCCAGGGCCCGCTCGTGACGAGGGCCGCGGGAAGCCCGAATAAGGATATAGCCCACAAGTAGGCAGAGAACATCGCTCGCCAGAGGACTCCCATACCGAAAGCATGGACCGGCACTAACCCCTCGCGCTTCCTGTCGCGATATGCCATCACGGCATATACGGCAAGGCCTTCCATCAATATGGCCAAAGCGGGATTAGAAACCCTTATAGGATCATGTCCCGGGACCAGGAAATCGGTGAGCTTCACCGATGCCGCCACGATTGAGGCATAGAAGGCGGCACTCGGTACTCCGGCCTCCTTGACTGCCCTGTGCATGAGGGCGAAGGCGAACGGGAACATCAAGAAGCCTGGAAGACCTGGAATCGCCACGGCTGCGAAATGCAGCAAGTAACCCAAAGTAGCCTCCATCAGCCCCCAGAGAGAACCCCAGAAAAGAACTATGACGGCGCTTCTTCTCATAAACCGACGACCTCCTCAAGGAAATGCCTGGTAAGCTCCAACGCCACCCGCCTGCGATAGGTTTTAGTTGAACGCAAATCATCGATCGGTTCCACAAGGCCCGCAATATGCTCCAGCGCCCTGTCGGACGCTTCGCGCCTGCCGGGGACCGCGATTCCTTTTAGCATGGACTCGGCGTCCCTATCCCTGATGACGGTCGGACCCACCGCCCCAAGGGCCATCGCGATCGATTCCACCTTTCCTCCGGTCACCGAAGCGACCCCGAAAAACGAGACTTTCGAGATGGCATTCGCCCTCCTCTGTGCGCTCTTCCTGTAGAACGTCCTATCGTAGGCCCCCATGGGTATCGCGACCTCTATGAGTATCTCGTCCTTAGCGAGCCTGTTCTTCGACGGGCCTTCTATAAAATCCGCCATGTCGCACTCCCTGAAGCCTTTCGACGATGCCATCGTCAGCACAGCGTCCAGCGCGTACAGCATAGTGAGCGAATCGCCGGCTGGCGACGAGTTGCAGATATTGCCTCCAAGCGTCGCAAGGTTGCGTACGGACGGAGAGCCGATGCTCGCGAGAGGTTCCTTCACGTATGCCGGAACCGATGCGTCCTCTAGGATCCTCGCCAGCGGGACGGCGGCCCCTATCCTGGCCACATCCTCATAGACCTTCAGGTAGTTCAGCTCTTTCAGGTGCCCTATCAGCACCACGTCCTTCGTGAACGAGGGCCTCGCCCCGGCGGGGGCCCTGTACTTCACCATCAGGTCGGTGCCCCCGGCCATTAGCACGGTATCCTCGCACTGCCTTATGTATAGAGCCTCGGAAAGGCGCACCGGCCGGCGGATGCTCACCAAAGCCCCTCACCTCTCTTCGAGGCCGCGAGTATGGCAGCCACTATGGACGAATACCCAGTGCACCTGCACAGGTTGCCGCTGATGCCGTCCCGCACGGCCCGCTCGTTTGGGTGCGGGTCCGCTGAAAGAAGAGCCTCCGCGGCAAGGACCATACCCGGGGTGCAGAAACCGCACTGCACGGCCCCCTCTTCGGTGAAGCACTCCTTCAGGAGCTCAAAACGCTTCGTCTTCCTGAAGCCCTCTATCGTGACGATCTCCTTGCCTTCGACCGCGGCCAGCGGCAGAAGGCAGGAGTTGGCCAGCCTTCCGTCCATGAGCACCGAGCACGCCCCGCACTCGCCCTCCCCGCAGCCTTCCTTGGTGCCGGTAAGCCCCAGGTCGTCGCGCAGCACGTCTATTAGGCGGCGCAACGGGTCGGCGGTCATGGTCACATGCTCTCCGTTGAGCTTGAAGCGAACCTTAGAATCCATCTTCCGCCTCCTCTTCCATGAGCCGCATTATGTACTCGGGGGTCACCGGCAACCTTAGGATCCGCTTCCCTATAGCCTGGCCGACGGCTGCGGCGAAGGCGGGCGCGACTCCGACCAGAGGCAGCTCCCCTAGCCCCTTCGCCCCGAATGGACCTTCCTTGTATGGATTGGGGATGAGGCATGCAACGGTCCTTGGGAAATCGACTGACGTGGGTATGGCATAGGTCGTCAGGTTGTCCTGGAGCACCCGGCCCGCCTCTACCGTCAACACCTCCATGCCGGCGTATCCCAGGCCCTGCGCCACGGCCCCGTCGATCTGCCCGGCCACGATCCTGTCGTCCATTGGCTCGCCAATGTCGTAGGCCCCCCATACGCCGGTCACCTTCACTTCGAACGTCAGTGGGTCTACCTCGACTTCCACTACGTTGCCTCCCCATGAGTACTCAGGGTAGGCATTACCCTGGAATTTGTCGTTGTCCCAGCATAGACCCTCGGGATATGTGTATGATCTCGTTACTTCGAAATCCTCTTCCTTCCAGCGTCCCTTCATCTCCAGGGCGCAGTCCATCAAGAGCCTGCCTACGATCATCACGCTCCTCGAGGCGACCGTCGGGCCGGAATCGGGGCATCTTCCGGTGTCGGGGTAGCGGTGCACCACCATGCCGACTGGAATGTCCAGGGCCCTTGCGACTATCTTCCTGAGCGTGGTCTGCGAGCCCTGGCCTATCTCCGCGCACGACGCAAGTATCTCAACCGTGCCGTCCTTGTTCTTCTTGAGCTTGACCTTCGCCTTGAGCGTGTCCTTCTCGCCGCTCCCCGTAAAGCCGCATCCATGGAAGAACATGGAAATACCTATGCCTTTTAGCGGTGTCGGGCAGCCTTCCATGCGCTTCTCCCTCGCCGCGCTGTTTGAATAAAGGGCCCTTTTGACGCTGTATCCGGAAGTCTTCTCGAGCGCGTCGGCGATTTCCCCGAGCCTGATGGGAGAGGATAGGAGCCCTCCGGTAGAGGACGTGTCGCCCTGTTCGAGGAAATACGACCTCCTCAGAGCCAAAGAATCCCGACCGAGGCGCTCTGCTATGTGCTCGGTGTGCATCTCGACCGCGAAGAAGGCCTGCGGGCCTCCGAAACCCCTGAATGCGCCGCTTACGCACTTGTTGGTGGCATAGGCCCTGGACCTCACCCTGAGATTCTCCACGTCATACGCGCCGCAGACGGAGAAGCTCAACCTTTGAAGGACCACGCTCGAAAGCCCCGCGTAGGCTCCCGCATCCGTGCTCACGTCCACGTCGCGTGCCACTATCGTCCCTTCGCGGCCGATGTAGCTCCTTATCCTTATCCTGCACGGGTGCCGTTTCGTCGTGGATATTATGTCCTCCTTGCGGTCGAAAACCAATTTCACCGGCCTACCTGACTTCATTGAGGCGAGGGCGGCATGCACCGCTGGGATCGACGGGTAATCCTCCTTGCCCCCGAAGCCGCCCCCGGTTGGCAGCTGGACCACTCTGACATTTTCGGGTCCCAGCCTGAGGGCCGCTTGCACCGATTCCTTCACGGAGTACGGGCATTGCATCGAGCCGTATACGGTCACGTTACCGTCAACGAATGATGCGAGCATGGACTGGGTCTCAAGGTATGCGTGTTCCTGGTACCCGGTTCTGTACTCGTCCTCTATGAAAAAGGCGGCTTCCTCGGCCGCGCGTTCGAAATCGCCCTTGCAGTACTCATATGAGACGAAATATGGCTTGTCTGCGTATATGAACCCCCCGGTAGCGGCCTCGGCGTCCTCGATTGAAAGGACCGGCCTCTCCTCTAGGTAATGGACCCTTGCGTCCTTCAGGATATCTGATAGCACCTGACGGTCCGGCCCTACTATCAGCATGATCGGCTCGCCTACGTAGTTGACGCGACCTGCCGCCAGGAAGGGCTGGTCGAGGATGGGACTAGGCATGACGTTGCTTCCAGGTATGTCACGATGGTCTACATAGAAATACCCTTCAGGCAGCGCCGGAAGGTCGATCCTCGCTATTTGGGCCCGGGGCGCCGACGATCTGAGGGTAATCGCGTGCAGCATCCCCGGCAGGTCCATGTCGGCCGTGAAGACCGCAGTGCCCTCGACCTTGTCGTCGAAGTCGGTCCTTCTCATGGGCTTCCCGATCCTGGCTTCGTCCTTCATCGCGCGCCGTCCCCCGGCTCCTTGGCCAAGGCTTCGCATATGCGGCGGTAGTCCTCCATGGTGTCGATGTCCTCAAGTACTCCGGGGCAGTCGACCTCCACGTAGGTGGCTCCTTCCGATTCGATGAAATCCTTCAGGGTCGGATGCTCGCGGCCGGTGAAAAGGGCCCTTATCGCCCTCTTGCTGAATATCACCGGATGGCCGGCCGATCCGAGGTATCTCGGCACAACGATATCGGCGTCCTGAGCGAGCAGGCGCTCTATCGTATCGCCGCACACCATGGGGCAGTCGCCGGGCAGGAATATGCACCTTTCAGCCTGGACCATGCAGAGGCCAGCGATGACGGATGACAGCATCCCCTCGCAGTAGAAGGGATTGTGCACCGTTATTACGCCGGGTATGCCCTCCGCGGCCGCGGCGACCTCGACGTCTTGATGTCCTGTTACCAGGAATATCCTTTCACAATAGGGGACCAGGCTTAATAGGCTCCTTGCGATGACGGTCTTGCCGGCAAGGTCGAGCAGAAGCTTGTTCACGCCTCCCATCCTAGAGGACAGGCCAGCTGCGATCACGACTCCATCCGCCATATCGCCACCCACTTTCTTCCAGGCTATGCAACAGCCAGGCATGCGAGTTCCTCGTGACGGACCGGTGTGTCTTTCCCTTATTTTAATTCAAGGACAGCAAAAAGCAAGTTATGGACTGTGCTGATGGATGATGAGTCCTCCTTCGTAGGGTATAATCGTGTTGTAATGCCGCTATGACAGGATGTCGGCGCGAGCGGGGCGTGGCTCGGGGACGGGGGCGAATATATGGGAGCAGGCGTGATTAAAGGCAAGACCTCCCATAGGGGGGCTTTGAGGGCAGGGCGTACCGTCATGCTCGCCCTATGCGTGCTCGCTTTCTCAAGAGCGGCCGGCGCCGCTCCGAAGTCGATTATAGATAAGGCCGACAGCCTGTACGAGAGGCGGTACGATACGAAGAACGTATACGAGGCGATCGGCCTGCTCGAAGCGGTCACGATCGCGATGCCGGGAGACTATGACGCAAGCTGGCGGCTCGCCAGGATATTCTGGTTCCTCGGCGACAAAGCAGAGGGAAAGGAAAGGATCGCCCTGTTCGAGAGGTCGAAGCAGTTCGCGGAAGCCGCCGTACGGATCAACGGTAGGCTCGTCGACGGGCACTACTGGCTTGCCTCGTCGTACGGGAGCCTGGCCATGGAAAAAGGGATTTTCGCCATGGTCTTTGCGATACCCGTCGTAAGGGGCCATATCGAGGAATGCATCAGGATAGACGCGAACGATGCCAGGGCTCACAGCCTCTATGCGCTCTTCCTGTGGAAGCTGCCTGGCATACTGGGAGGCAGCATAGGCAGAGCGATCGAGGAGGCGAGCCTGGCGGTGCGGCTGGAGCCGGAGAACCCGGTCTTCTGGGGGATCCTCGGGGGCACGCTAGAGGCTGGGGGCCGTTATGCCGAAGCCAGGGGGGCATTCCAGAAGGTCCTTTCATCGCCGCTAAGGAAGGACGACCCGATAGAGGACGAGAAGTTCAGGAGGGAAGCCGAAGCGGCGATCGCCCTCATGGAGGGCAAGTAGGGCGGTCATCATCAGCAATAGGAATCAAGCGCGCTTTTCGCTCCTGCCTGCGAACATACTGTCCGCGAACAGAGCCATCAGCAGCACCGGCATGGTCCCTTTTATCACCATCAGGATATCGTAAGTCCTTATCCCCGCGACTATCGGTATACCTAGGCCGCCGGCCCCGACGGTAGCGCCCAGGGTCGCCGCCGAGATGTTGATGATGAGGGCTATGCGAAGGCCGGCCGCCATGACAGGCCAGGCGAGGGGCAGCTCGACCTTGAAGAGCATCTGGAACTTGTCCATGCCCATGCCCCTGGCGGCTTCGGTAATACCGCGGGGTACCTCCGACAGGCCGGTAACGGTGTTCCTAAGTATAGGCAGCACGGCATATATGAAAAGGGCGAGCATACAGGGCAGGTTGCCGTAGCCGAGGACTGGCACCGAAAGCGCGATGATCGCGACGCTCGGGAACGTCTCGCCTATCGATCCTAATGATATGGCCAGGGATTTCAGCTCCTCGTTGCCGTAGACGTGCAGGAGACAGCCTGAGGCCGCTGAGATGGCAAGGGCCGCAAGCGTGGGGACGAGGGCTATCACCAGGTGCTGCCATACCAGCACGTAAAGCGCCGTCCTCTCCACGATGGCGGGCCGTAAGGGCACGATGATCGAATAAAGGGCCTCTACGTATCCGAAGCCGAACACGAACAGGACGAACAGGGAGATTATGGCGGCCCTCCTGACCCAGATCATCTTTTCGCCCCCTGCATCAAGCACTTGATGTCGGAGAAGGTAATCCTCATGCCCGCTCCTTCGGGGGTGGTCAGCAGGACGGCATCCCCCTGGGCTCTTATCAGCCCTGAAAGAAGGTCCTTCAGGGTCATGCCGGGCTCCATGGCAATCCGCATATCCTTACCGTCGGCCGCGTTCTCGACGTTTTGCCCGCAAAGCCCGAGTTCCTTTATCTCATACCTGCTTAGCAGCCTTAGCGGATATTCCCTGCCGAGGAAATCCCCTATGAAGCCCTCGTCCAGCCGGGCTTCCAGCCCCGCGGGCTCGTCGACGGCCACCAGGCGGCCCTTCTCCATCAGGGCTATCCTGTCCGCAAGGAGTATCGCCTCGTCTACGTCGTGGGTCACGAAGACCACGGTCTTCTTCAGCTGCTTCTGCATCTTCAAAAACTCCGCCTGCAAGGTGTGCCTGTTCAAAGGGTCCACCGCGCCGAACGGCTCGTCCATCAGCATGACCGGAGGATCTGACGCCAGCGCCCTTAGCACGCCTACCCTTTGCGCCTCCCCTCCGGACAGCTGCCTCGGGTACTTCTTCAGATGGTCCGCCGAGAGGCCGCTTATGGCGAGCAGCCGGTCGACCCTCTCCTTTATCCTCTCCTCGGGCCAACGAAGAAGCCTCGGGACGACAGCTATGTTCTCATATACGTCCATGTGGGGGAACAGGCCTACTTCCTGTATGCAGTAGCCTATGCCGCGCCTTAGGAGCTCCTCCTTGTAATCCGATACGGGCCTGCCGGCAAGCACGATGCTCCCCGAATCGTATTGGACCATCCTGTTCACGCACTTGAGGAGCGTGGATTTGCCGCAACCCGAAGGGCCTATAAGTATGAGCAGCTCGCCTTCTTCGACCTCAAGGCTGAAGCCGTCTAGGGCCGCCTGCTTGCCATAGCTCTTGTACAGCGCCTCGATGCTAATCATCGCCATGCAGAACCGCCACCTTTATCATCCTTTCCGCGCGTCCTAGGGCGGCATCGGCGGCCAGGGCCATCGTGATCACAGGAAGGGCCCCGAGCAGCACAAGGTCTGGGGCCGCCTGGGCAAGGCCAAGGAAGATGAGAGAGCCCATGCCCCCTCCTCCGACGAGCCCTGCGATCGTGGCATTGCCCAGATTCTGGGCGACCGCGGTCCTGATACCGGAGAATATGACGGGTGATGCCAGCGGAAGCTGCACTTTCACGAGCGACTGCCTGTTAGTCATACCCATGGCCTTGGCGCTAAAGAGCACCTTCTTGTCGACGCTGGCGAAGCCTGCCATGGTGTTGACGGTAATGGGAAGCAGGCAGTAAAGGCCCAGGGCGATGAATGCCGGGGCGAAGCCGATGCCCCTTATGCCCAAATCGGCCAGAAACGGCAGCTTCCTCGAAATGTACGTCAGCGGCAGCATTATGAGCCCGAACAGGGATAGGGTGGGCAGGACCTGCATCAGGTTCACGAAGCCCATGACGAACCTTCCCGCCCTCTCGCTCGCATAACACCAGTATCCAAGCAGCATGCCAGGCAGTATCGCCGCCGCCGCGGAGAACAAGGCGATCTTTACGTGCTTGAGCAGCTCAGAAAAGAACATGGCCTTCTTAGCCTCAAACTCCATAAACAATGAAACGTCCTTGACGTACCCGGACTTCGCGGCAAGAGCGATCGAGGCCACCAGGAGCAGGAATGCCGCGAACGGGATGCGCTTCGACCCGCTCAGCAGAAGCGCCCCCGCCGACATGAGCCAGAATCCGGCCCCCAGCCCGTAGCGCGCCTCCGCCGCTAGACCGCCAGCAGGCGCAAAGGACGAGACGGCGATGAGCGCCGTTGCGGGCATCAATGACCATAGCAGCCTCGATGCCGCGTACGGATTAGCGCTTTTTCTCAATGCCTTCATCGCCAGCGCGGCAAGGCACACTGCGCCAGGCACCGCAAGCATTGTGAATATGCCCTTCCAGCCTAGGTTTGCCAGCCGTATAGCTTCGCCGCTAGCAAGCCTGTTGGCTTTGAGAGAGGCGATTGGAAGCACCAGCGACATGGCGACCAGCGCATAGCCGGCGGCGTCCCTTACGCTGTTTTTGGCCATTCTCATTTTAGGAAGCCGTTCTCCTGGAGATACTCCCTTGCCACGACGGTCGCGTCCCTGCCGTCGTATGCTACTTGGGCGTTCAGCTTCTGCAGCTTTTCGAGCGTAAGGGATTCGAAGACGGGACGCAGTATGTCCTCTATTTCGGGATTGGCCCTTAGGACCTCGCCTCTTATCACGGGCGTCGGGAGATAGACCGGCGGCACATGGAGGGGATCTTCCAAAACGATCAGCCCCATCTTGTCCAGCGCCCCGTCGGTGCCGTACACCAAGGAGGCGTTGACTCCGCTGGTACCCTCATTAAGGGCCTTGAGCATCTCTGCTGTGTTGCCAGACGAGAGGATTATGAGCTGGCTGTCCTTCAGCTTGAAGCCGTACTTCTCCTCGTAACCTAAAAGCCCGAGCTTATTCTCGGTGAAGCTGGCGGAGCATATTAGCTTTATCTCTCCGCCTGAGCTTACGTACTTCGCGAAGTCCCACATGTCCTTCAGGCCGTTCTCGTCGGCGAACTGCCTCTTCACGGCTATCATCTCCGTGTTGTTCGCCTGTGCCGGGGTGAGCCAGATGATGTCGTTCTTCTCTTTATCCAGCTTGGCCGTGAGCTCATAGCCTTTCTGGGGGTCGTTCCAGATGGTGGTGTCAGACGCTTCCTCTGGGTGGTAGTATTGGCCCGAGCCGGTATAGTCGACCACCAGGTCGACCTCCTTGTTCTCAAGGGCCTTCCTCAATATGTCGGGTGTGCCGAAATTGACCTTGTCCGTGACCTTTATCTTGGCGTCCTCTAATAGCAGCACGATCGCCCTGCCGAGCACGCTGCCCTCGGAATCTATCATAGTTGCTACTATGACCGGCGCCTTTTCGGCCTTCTTCGTCAGGCAGCCCCCCGATAGGGCGACCGCCAGGACGACAAGGGCGATCAACATCCTGGAGTGCCTCATTGCGACACCTTCCCTCTCGAGTACATCGGTTCCTAGGCGCTCGCGCTCTAGTCTAGCGGATGGGTTTTATGTGTATTTCAACCGTCCGGCCCGGATTCCTCCATGCACAGGACGCAGCGGCGTCCTTGCCGCATCGGGCTTTCGGAATGACAAAAAGCGGGCCAGCGCCATGTGCGGCCCGCCTGGTTAATCATTTCCGACCAGAGATCCCTACTTGTGGAGTATCTTCTCCGCCTTGGGGGCCCTGAGGCCTCCAGCCGAAGGCATCTCGGTTCCTAGAAGCGGCGTGATGTAGTACTTGAACGCGTCGGTCACGTTGTTGCCGGCGGCGTTGATGAACTCGTCCGGCATCAGCTTGGTCTTGCCGGCGATCTCCTCAAGAGGCCTCAGCTCGTAGTCCACGGAGTAGTAGCCTGTCCTCTTGATGGTTATGGAACCATCGATGTTGTGCCAGATGGCGAACTGCGCCGCCTTCTCGCCGACCTCACGGGCCTCCTTCTCGTCGACGTCGGATACGCAGCCCAAGAAGCACCTCTGCAGATAACCGAAGGTGTCCGACCTGACCCTGCTTATATCGGTGTTGTCCCTCACGTACTGCGCGAGCAGGTCGCCGAGCACGCCGGTGCCTGAAAGCTGAACGTTCCCGTGGGCGTCCTGACCGAACTTGCCCAGCTTGGTGACTATAGGCACGCCGACCTCATCCCTTACGCCCTCCGAGACGGCGATCAGGCACCTTCCGTATCTTCCGTAAACCGCTTTGACGTCATCGAGGAAGCTGTCCATCCTGAAGCTCCTCTCGGGGAGGTAGATGAGGTGCGGCCCATCGTCATGGTATTTCTGGGCTACGGAAGACGCCGCCGTAAGGAAGCCGGCGTTCCTTCCCATGACCACGCCTATGTGGACTCCAGGAAGGGCCTTGTTGTCCAGGTTAAGGCCTATGAAAGCCTGGGCCACGAACTTGGCCGCCGAGCCGTAGCCCGGCGTATGGTCGTTCAGGACGAGGTCGTTGTCTATCGTCTTCGGTATGTGTATGGCCCTGAACTCATAATCGGAAAGCTCGGCCTTCTCATTTACGATCCTTACGGTATCGGCCGAATCGTTACCTCCGATATAGAAGAAGTACCTTACGTTGTGCGCCCTGAAAACCTTGAATATCTCCTTGCAGTACTCTTCGTCGGGCTTGTCCCTCGTGGAGAACAGGGCCGATGACGGAGTCCTCGCGACGCTCTCGAGGTTGTTGGTGGTCTCTTGGGTGAGGTCGACGAAATCCTCGTTTATTATGCCCTCGACCCCGTTGACGGCGCCGTACACCTTCGATATCTGGTCGAACTTCCTGGATTCGAGGACTACTCCCGCCAGTGACTGGTTAATGACGGCCGTCGGGCCGCCTCCTTGTGCGACTACTACTTTACCTTCGAGCTTCATTGCATAACACGTTCCTTCTCTTGGGATTCCTCCCTATCGCTAGGGGCCGGCGCACCGGCGCGGCCTCGGGTGAAATTCTACCGCGCAGTCCGCCGTCCGGATAAAATCGAATCATCACTGAAAGACTATTGCCATTAGTCTAACCTGTCAACAGTGTGCGTGTCGAATTAGGGCTGCTGGCAAATCGGCAGGCTCGGTGCCGAGGCCGACGAGGAAAAAGGCCGTCCTCCGGCCGGCTCGGCACGTTCGGGCCATAGTTCGACATTTCCGCCGTCCAAGTGCTATATAATAGTAGCGGATACATAAAAGACCAGTTGGAATGGCAAATCCGGGGTCGCATGCCATAATGGACGTATAGATGAGGAGAGGGCCCGCCGCGGTCTTTTCTCCTTAGGCGCCGGATCGGGGTATGGATGCGACCAAGAACCACGTCAGGCAGAAATCCATGCCGATTATATCCAGAGGAGGGTGTCATGAAGTTTATCCACCTGTCCGACCTTCACATAGGAAAGCGAGTCAATGAATTTTCGATGCTTGAGGACCAGGAGTTCATACTGGACCGGATTGCCAGGGTGATCGAAGAGGAGAAGCCCGACGCCGTGCTGATAGCGGGTGACGTATACGACAAGTCCGTCCCGTCTGCGGAGGCCGTGCAGCTGTTCGACCGCTTCCTGGCGAAACTGTCCAAGCTGGCCGGCAAAGTCCTCATCATCAGCGGGAACCATGATTCTCCCGAAAGGATCGCCTTCGGGTCAAAGATCATGGACTTGAGCGGGGTCCATATGTCCCCGGTATACGACGGGACCGTCAAACCCGTATGTATGACGGACGGATTCGGCGAAATGGACGTCTTCATGCTGCCGTTCATCAAGCCCGCGCACGTGAGGGCCAGCATACCTGGAGCCGATCCCACCACTTATTCCGATGCGGTGAGGGTTGCGATAGGTAACATGGCAATCAACGCGAGGAAGAGGAACGTACTGATGACCCACCAGTTCGTCACCGGCGCCGCCCGTTCGGATTCCGAGGACGTTAGCGTGGGAGGTGCGGACAACGTCGACGCGGACGTGTTCGAACCCTTCGATTACGTTGCGCTGGGGCATCTGCACAGGCCGCAGCGGGTTGGAAAAGATACCGTACGATACTGCGGAACGCCGCTCAAGTACTCGTTCTCGGAAGTGGATGACGATAAATCGGTAACGGTGGTGGACCTGTTTGAGAAGGGGAATGTCACGGTGCGGGAAGTCCCGCTCGTCCCAATGAGGGACATGAAGCAGATCAAAGGCAGCTACATGCACGTTACTGACAAGAGGTACTACAAGGATTTCGACACGGGGGCCTACTTGCATATAACCCTGACGGACGAGGAGGACGTCCCGGATGCCATCTCAAAGCTCAGGTCGATCTACCCTAACATAATGAAGCTGGACTACGACAATGAGCGCACGCGCACGAACGCGGTGATCACAGCGGCGGACGAACTTGAGAGCAAGACGCCGATGGAGCTATTCGCCAAGTTCTACGAAACCCAGAACAACAGAACTCTATCAGAGGAGCAGCACTGCTACGTTTCAAAGCTGATCGAGCAGATATGGGAGGATGGGAAATGAGGCCGATAAAGCTCAAGATGTCCGCCTTCGGGCCTTATGCAGGGGAAGTCATACTGGACATGAGCATGCTCGGTGATCGTGGCCTATACCTGATAGCGGGCGACACGGGCGCTGGCAAGACCACGATCTTCGATGCCATCACCTACGCGCTGTATGGTGAGGCCAGCGGCGACAGTCGGGATGCGTCGATGCTGAGAAGCAAATATGCAGGCCCGGATATCGAGACGTTCGTGGAGCTGACATTCCTGTGCGCCGGTAAGGAGTACTTCATCAGGCGGAATCCCGAATATGAGCGCCTTGCGAAACGAGGTGGCGGTACGGCAAGACAGAAGGCCGAGGTGGTGCTCATCCCCCCTGACGGCAAGCCGGTCACGAAAACGAAGGATGTAGCGGACAGGATCAAGGAGATCATCGGCATCGACCGCGACCAGTTCACCCAAGTTGCGATGATAGCTCAGGGCGATTTCATGAAACTGCTGCTTGCCGGCACAGAGGATCGGATAGAGATCTTCCGCCAGATATTCAAGACCAGGCAATACCAGACGCTCCAGGACAAGCTGAGGGATGAGTCAAACCGCCTAAAAAGGGAATATGATGACCTGAAGCTTAGCATCATCCAAAAGATAGGCATCTTAAGCTGCAAGGACGGCCATGAGCGATCAGACGATCTTGAAAGGGCCAAGAAAGGCGACCTTCCGTTTCCAGAAACCATGGAGCTGGTCGAAGAGATAATCGAGGATGATGGGCGTGAGCGCGAGGGGCTCGATCGCACCCTCAAGGAGACAGAGGAGCGTCTAGGTGATGTAATAAGGCGGTTGGGTAGGGCGGAGGAGATAGGCAAGGCGAAAGCCGATCTTGATAGAGCCCAAGAGGAGCTGGCTGAGGCGGAACCGCACCTAGGCGAACTACGTGGCGAATACGAAAAGATGAAAGGCAGAGAGCCGGAAATCGACGGGTTGTCTGCCAGCATAACTACCAAGAACAACAAGCTGTCCAAATACGATGAGCTAGAAGAAGAACGGACCGGGCTTGATTTAAAGACGAAAGCAAAAGGACATAAGGAAGCTGAGCTTTCTGGATGGGAATCCGGGCTCAGGACATTGAAGGTAGGATTGGACAAGAACAAGGATGAGCTTGGAAAGCTCAAGGGCGCAGAAGCCGAAAAAGAAAGACTGCTGGGCCTTAAGAGGACTACGGAGGAGCAAAGGAGCAGCATCGTAAGGCTCTCTAGGGACACGGAGGAGTATTGGAAGCTGCTCGCCGATTGCGATAAAACGGAAGGCAAGTACATCAAAGAAAGGCAAGTTGCTGAAGAACTACAAGCGACGTACAATGCCAAGAACAGGGCGTTCCTGGATGCGCAGGCCGGAATACTGGCCTCCAGGCTAGTAGAGGGAGAGAAGTGTCCTGTGTGCGGCTCGATGCTCCACCCGGATCCTGCGTCGCCTTCAGAAGGCGCACCAAGCGAAGCAGAGCTGGAAACCGCCAGAAATGAAATGGAATCGGCGCAGTCTAGAATGGCAAGGATAAGCGCGGAGGCCGGGAATCTGAAAGGACAGGCAGGATCTAGAGAGTCGGATATTATAAAACGCGCTTCGGAATTATTGGGGGCATGCGCGTTCGACAAGCTGGAAGGCAGGATCGAAGGAGCGCTTGGGGAACTTGAGGAATCTCTTGAGGACCTAAGGAAGAAAATCAAAACCGAGGAAGACAATGCGACGCGCGCTTTGGAACTTGACGGGCTGATCCAGCAGGAGGAAGCGGATATCGAAAGGACGAAGAAGGCCATCGAGGGTGCGAAGATAGAAGTATCGACTCTTAATACGGATATAAGGAACTGCACCAGAACGATCGGCAACCTCTTGAAAGAACTGGAATTCGATAGCAAGGACAAGGCGGAAAGGGACATCAAAGACCTTGAAGAAAAGCGCAAAGTCCTAAAAGGCGCGCTGGATGCGGCCCGGAAGGCATATGAGGAATGTAAGACTAGAGTCGACGGGCTGAACGGTACGATAGAGGTCCTTACGGCACGGTTGGAGGGCGCAGAGGAAATTGATGTAGATGCCGAGATGAAGCGCAAATCCCTGCTTTCAGACAACAAAGCTAACCTGCAGGAAGGGATCAGACAGGTGAGCTCCCGCCTGGATAGGAATGAAAGCGCCCTTGGGAGCATCAGGGAGAGCATCGGAAAGTTGACCGGGACCGAGAACAGGTTGATATGCATCAAGGCGCTTTCCGATACGGCCAACGGCTCCATCGTAGGTAAGGATAAGATCATGCTGGAGACCTACATCCAGATGACCTATTTCGACCGCATCCTTGCTAGGGCCAACACCAGGCTTATGGTGATGTCCAGTGGGCAGTACGAGATGAAACGCCATACGCAAGTTAGTGACGGGCGTATCCAGAGCGGATTGGAGTTGGACGTGATCGACCACTACAACGGAACGGAGCGCAGCATCAGGACGCTATCTGGCGGAGAATCCTTCAAAGCGTCACTTTCGCTGGCCCTGGGGCTTGCGGACGAGATCCAGTCCTCATCGGGCGGTGTAAGGCTCGATACAATGTTCGTGGACGAGGGCTTCGGTTCCCTTGACGAGGATTCGCTACAGCAGGCGATGAAGGCCCTCTACGGGCTCACCGAAGGAAACCGGCTGGTCGGCATCATATCGCATGTACCGGAGCTGAAAGAGAAGGTGGACAAGCAGATCCAGGTTAAAAAGGGGAAATCGGGCGGAAGCAGTGTGAGTATCGTCTGCTAGGAAGCGGCATGGACTTAGGATTGCACTAAACCGAGCAAGCGATCCTGTCGAGAATAGAAGTGGCCGCATCCGGGAATTAAGGCCGGATGCGGCCACTTAGCCGTCAATCCGCCGTCATGCGTCCGTCTTGAGCCTCGACCTTACGTCCTGCCCGACAAGCCGGTAGAGGACGGTCACCACGGGGATGCCCATGACGATTCCCAGGATGCCGAACAAGCCTCCCGATACGATGATAGTAAGCAGGAGCCAGAAGGACGGAAGGCCTATGGAGCTACCCATCACCCTCGGATAGATGATATTGCCCTCTAGTTGCTGAAGCACCACCACGAAAAGCAGGAACCACAGGGCCTCGACCGGATCTACCAGGAGGATTATGAGGAAGCCCGGTATGGTGCCGATTATAGGACCTGCTATGGGTATCAGGTTGCTGATGCCTATGACCAGGCTGATCGGCAAGGCGTAGGGGAAACCGAAGGCAAGCATGCCTATGAAGCACATGACCCCGAGGACCAGTGCCTCGATGAGCTGGCCGTAGATGAACTTTCGGAAAGTCGATGCCGTAATGGTGGATATGTGCTCTATCCTATCCGACAGCTTCGGAAGGTATGCCCTTATGGCCCGCTTGAGCTGCAGTGCGATCTTCTCTTTTTCGGACAGGATGTATAACGACAGGATAAAACCCAGCAGCAAGTTGGCCAAGGACCTTAGTACGCTCGCCGTTATCGAGAACACCTTCGGGAACATGCCAGTAAGAGCCGAACCTATCCTGGCGGGAAGCTGGCTGACGAAATCGTCGAACCTTGAAAAGTCGAACGTGTCGATCCTCAATGATACGGCCAGCTTGTCAACGAAGCCGACGACCTGCTCCTTATAGACCGGATAGCTTCCTGCGAACTGGTTCACGCTGTCGACGAACTGGGGTACAACGTAGTAGAAGAACCCGCTCAGCACAAGAAGGAACAATACGTGGACGAGTATCGCGGATACGGCCTTTGCAGGCTTCACTGCCTTCTCGGACTTGAAAATGCCGAGGATCAGCTTCTTGAAGAACTCATACGGCCCATCGAGTACGAATGCAATGGCGACCCCTATGAAGAGCGGGCTCAAAAGAGCCAGGCCCTTCGAAAGAATAGCCAGGATCGCATCCGTCTTTATCACGGCCGCGACCATTAAAAGCACATAGAACGCAAGCAGTAGATAGCTCCTGAATGACTTGCCGTCCAATCTCACCCCTCCAGACGATGCAAAGGGTAACCTGGCCTGATTATACCAGTTGCGCGACCTTAATTTGCAAAGCGCCCGACAAGCTCCTCTATCCTCTTGGTATCTTCGGCCTCGAACCGAGACATCCTTCGATATCCTCCTGATCATCCAAGACAAGACCCTGGAAGGGCCTGTCTCGACAAATTAGTCATACCCCGAGCTTGCTATGGAATGCGGCGTTCACGTTCAGCCTGACGATTCTAAATCCCGGCGGAAGTAAAGCCGAGGCCGTGGCCCGCACCGCTTCGGTCTCGCCGGCTATAACGACCTGGCCGGGGCAGTCGATGTTGAACATCTTCACATGAGCGCCGGATCGTGCTATCGCCTCCGAGATGGCGCCCTCCGGCGCCCCATCACAGTGCACATAGAGCCAGAACACGCCCCGGCTTTCTTCTGTATAACCCGCACCCATGCAAACACAATGAAATCCCTTTCAGTAAGGGCTAGCCCTACGCCTGCGCAAATGGCCGTTCATTCGCCGAGCGCGGCGGTTTGGCATGACCCTCCATTCTTTCTTGCATAAAACCAAGCCGATATTCGGTAGCCAGATAATAAGCCAAGAAAGGGCTGCCCCTTAACTGCACGAGGACATCCGATTTCCAAGTCTCATTCGAATCAATGCCGATACTTACGCCCATTCTAAAGATATTGTGAAATATATTACTAAGTATTATACTCAAGATGAAAATAGTATCATATGAACAATATAATGAAGATATTGTATAATTAGGTAATGAAACGACACGATAAAAAGATGAAGGGGAGGTCTAAGATGGCAAGAAGGACTGCACTAACAATACTGTTGATAATCCTCGTCATGGCATCTGCAGTGACTGCAGCTAGCGCACCGATAACGTTTTTCGGCCTTGGACACGTAACCAGCATCGCAAGCTCCAAGGACGCGACAGGTACGGCTACCGCCGTAGCGCAGGTCGATACCGTGATGGCAGCAGTAGCCTTCGACATCAACGGCAAGGTCGTGAAAGCTACGATCGATAACGCACAGACAAAGGTGAACTATGACAAGAACATGCAGATAACCTCAGACACTACAGCACCACAGAAGACGAAAGTGGAACTCGAGGAAGGATACGGTATGGCCAGGGTGTCCTCGATAAAGCTGGAGTGGTTCCAGCAGATTCAGAACTTTGCGGACTGGATGGTCGGCAAGGACATAACCGAGATAAAAGCCCTGAAGGTAAAAGTGCGCGACGCTTCCCATACCAACGTGCCTGATGTCCCCGAGTTGACTTCGTTGGTGACAATTACGATACAAGACTACATCGCCGCAGTGGAAGACGCATGGAAGAACGCCGTCGCGGTAAAACCCGGGGCGGTCAGGATGGGCCTCGGTCAGACTATCTCGATCGCGAAATCCAAGAGCGCCACGGATAAAGCGGCAGCTTCTGCGCAGGTGGACGATACCATGGTCGCGGCTTTGTTCGATAATAGGGCCAGAGTAGTGGAGAGCATCATAGACACCGCACAGACAAAGGTGGCATTCGACACGACCGGGAAAGTAAAGTCCGACAAGACTGCCGAGAACAAGACCAAGAAAGAGCTCAAGGAAGGCTACGGCATGGCGGCGGCTTCGTCCTTGAAACTCGAGTGGTATCAGCAGATAGAGAACTTCGAAGCTTGGATGGTTGGCAAGAAGGTCAAGGATATCATGACTATGAAATTGAAGGACAACGAACCTGACGTTCCGGAGCTAACATCGATGGTCACGGTAACGGTACAGGATTACATCGCGGCGCTTGTCGAAGCGTACAAACACGCAAAATAGCTTGTAACCGAAGACAGTCGATTCATGCTCGGACCCCTCCTTAAATGGAGGGGTCCTTTACGTATAGTTATGTCATCATGCTCGAAGCAGTTATCTTGACGGATGAATACCAACATCGATGATGATAAATAGAATCCGTGCTAGACATGTATAGCGAGGGGATGTTTCCTGGTTGGAATGATTAAATTTGATATGTGTAATAGAGGCATCCACAAATAATTCAAGCACAAAAATAGATACATCACTATATGAGCTCGATAGTATAAATTTATTACTGCCATCCTAGCATGTCCGGATGGCATTCAATGTGATTTTAGGAGGATACAGATGAAGAAGGCTACTCTCGCCCTGGCATTCATACTGCTTATTGTGGCTTTTTCTGCCACCGCGGCCGACGCTCCCATAGCCTACCTTGGCCTTGGGCATAGCTTCAGCATCGCGAGCTCCAAGAGCGCCACCGCTACGACCACCGCCCTGGGAAGGGTGGACATGATAGTGGCGGCCGTTGCTTTCGACGGCAACGGGAAGGTAGTAAAAGTCACGATCGACAACACCCAGACAGGTGTCAACTTCGATAAGGCAATGGCGATCACTTCAGACCTGACAGCTACACAGAAGTCGAAAGTCGAGCTGAAAGAGGCCTACGGTATGGGCAAGGCGTCCACGCTGAAGCTCGAATGGTATCAGCAGATAGCCAACTTGGAAAACTGGATGGTCGGCAAGAGCGTAAAGGAGATCAAAGCTCTTAAGGTCAAGACGCGCGATGCGTCACATACCGCAGTTCCTGACGTACCTGAGCTTACTTCCCTGGTTACGATCACAGTGCAGGATTACATATCCGTAGTAGAGGAAGCGTGGAACAACGCAGTGGCGGTAAAGCCCGGGGCTGTGAGGCTCGGATATTCACAGAACGTCTCCATAGCGAAATCGAAAGGCGCGACCGACAAGGCAACTGCTTCAGCTCAAGTGGATTGCATAATGGCGGCGAGCCTGTTCGACAAGTCAGGCAGGGTGGTCGAGACCATCGTCGACAACAGCCAGATGAAAGTGGCATTCGACAAGAACGGTAAGATCACATCGGATACGAGCGCCGAACTGAAGACCAAGAAGGAGCTCAAGGAAGGTTACGGCATGTCCAAGGCATCCGTCCTGAAGCTCGACTGGTATCAGCAGATGGAGAACTTTGAAGCCTGGATGGCGGGCAAGACAGTGTCCGAGATAAAGGCCCTCAAGGTCAAGACACGCGACTCCTCCCATACCGCGGTGCCGGACGTGCCCGAGCTGACATCGCAAGTCACCATCACCGTAGAGGACTATATAGCCGCTCTGGCCAAGTCATACGAGAACGCAAGATAGAGAAAGAAACCTCACTAAGGATCGGCGGCCTCCCATCACGATGGGGGGCCCTTTCATGTCCTTGCATAAGAGCCCTGAAAGGGCCTAATATTTCTTAAGGTGATGTGTAAATGTCGCAAAAACGACAAAGGACGGTCATAGTCATTGCCGCAATCGCCCTTATCGCGGCTCTAACGGCAGGCTATCTCCTTACGAGGGCCAGGTACGAGAAGTATACGGAGAGCATGCTAGACGTATTCGACACCGTCATAACCCTGGTCGCCTATACGAAAGACGAAGCGGAATTCAACCGCTATTACGACTATGCCTACGACAGGCTCCATCAACTGCACAAGCTCTACGATTTCTACAACTCCTACGACGGTATCAACAACATAGTGACGATCAACCAGAATGCCGGCAAGGCGCCAGTCGAAGTGGACCAGGATATCGTCCGGATGCTCCTCTTCGCTAAGGACCTGGCGGCAAGGACCGGGGGCCGTACCAACGTGGCGATGGGCTCCGTTCTTTCCATATGGCATGATTACAGGGAAGAAGGCATCGACGACCCCGAGAATGCCAGGCTCCCGGAAATGTCGGCCCTGAAGGAGGCATCCTTACACGCCGACATCGAGAAGATGGTGATAGACGAGGAAGCTGGCACCGTATATCTCGAGGATCCCTTGATGAGGCTGGACGTAGGGGCCGTGGCGAAGGGCTATGCCACCGAGCTGGTTGCTAAGGAGCTCGCCGGCATGGGCATGGTCTCTGGCATAATAAGCTCGGGAGGTAACATAAGGGCCGTGGGTAAGCCGCTCGACGGCATAAGGCAAAGGTGGGGGGTAGGCATACAGGATCCCGACAAATCGATATTCCTCGGGTCCGACGAAGACCTGCTCGACGTCGTCTATATAAACGACGGTGCCGTGGCCAGCAGCGGCGACTACCAACGTTACTACATAGTGGACGATAAGGTCTACCATCACATAATAGATCCTGACACGCTGATGCCTGCCAACTATTACCGAGCCGTTACGGTGCTGACAGATGACGCCGGGTTAGCTGATTTCATGTCGACGGCGCTTTTCCTGCTGCCGCTGGAAGAATCCAGGGAATTAGCAAAGGACATGGGGGTCGAAGCCTATTGGGTGTTGCCTGACGGGAGGAAGGATGCCACCGAGGGCATGCTCAAACGTCTAAGGAGCACGGGAGCTTCAGGAGCCGATAAAGAGTAGGTATAATAATACATTAGAGAACACATCAGAGCGGTTTACGATGCAGCGGTCGGAGCCTTGGAGTATCCAACATAGGAAGGTGCAAGCATGATCTCGGTTAAGCAGTATCTTGAAAGAGAACTCGTCCCCTCGCTAGGATGTACAGAACCGGTCGCCGTCGCCCTCGCCGCGGCGCGGGCCCGCAAGGAACTGGGCGACAAGAAGATAGACAGGATAGACATCGAGCTTAGCGACAGCATCTACAAGAACGGGATGGGAGTCGGGATCCCGGGAGCAAACGGGATGACCGGCAACGACCTGGCGGCAGCCCTCGGTGCCATCGGCGGTGATTCGGACCTTGACATGCAAGTCCTCAGGGACATAACAGAAGATGACGTAAAGGCCGCCCTAAAGCTTATGCAAGACGGTAAAGTAAGTCTGGCCTGCATGGAGGGCATGCACGGAGTGTACATTCACGTGGTCATCGAAGCTGGAGGCTCCGTCGCCGAGTGCAGGATAGAAGGCGAGCATAACAACATCACGAGCGTAAGCCTTGACGGCGATGAGGTCAAGAAAGCCCCTAAGGTCAATGGAGAGGCGGGGCAAGAAGATGACCCGTTCATCGGGATCCGATTCGAAGAGCTGCTCAAGCTGGCCGAAGAGCTTGAGTCGGATGATATCGGCCTCATAATGGATGGAGTACTGATGAACAGGCGCATCGCTGAATACGGACTTGAGCGAAAGCCGCTTTCGGGGCTCGGGGTAGGCGCCGTGTTCAATGACTTTATCAAAGAATCAAGGCTAAACGAGGACGTGCTCTTTAAGATCAGGGCCTATTGCAGCGCCGGATCCGACGCGAGGATGGCAGGCTGCACGCTGCCGGTGATGACGGTGGCCGGAAGCGGCAACCAGGGGATCACTTCGATGCTTTCGGTAGCTCTGCTGGCGGAGGCATTGGGCAAGAACATAGAGGATACGGCGAAAGCGGTCATGGTGAGCATGCTGACTACGAGCTACGTAAGGAGCGCCATAGGGCGTGTCACGCCCATGTGCGGCTGTGTAGTCGGTGCGGGCGCGGGCGCGGCGGCCGGGATGACATATCTTATGGGAGGGGACATATCGCAGATCAAGCTGGCCATGCAGACTATACTCGCGAACCTGGCGGGGATAGTATGTGACGGCGCGAAGGGCACTTGCGCCTTAAGGGTGGGCACTGCAGTCACTGAGGCCTACTTGTCCGCTCTCATGGCAGGATATTCCACCGGCTCGAAGAACATCGAGGGCATATCCGGCCCTACGATGGAGCGCACCGCACAAAATGTCTCGATGCTCAACAAAGAAGGCATGAAGCTCGTCGACAAGGTTCTTATAGACATAATGGAAGAAAGCAAGCAGAGGCGATGAGGACTTATTGACGGCCTGCAAGATCATCCGGAGGAATGGCAGGACCTTCGTTTAAAGGGGAAATAATTTTAACTACTAGTTGGACGCCGACCGGATGCATTCCGGCCGGCTTTTGCTTTCATACTTGCCTAAGGATTCAGCATTGGCCAGGGACATATAATTTGAACAAAGAATTATTCATATTATGATGATAATGGCATATCAAGAGTATAATAATAAGTGCTGATGTACTAACAGATACATCCGGCAAAAAACCAAGGAGGGAGAAAGATGAGAAAGAACTTCATGTTGGGCCCCGTGGTTCTTGTGCTCATTTTGGCATTCACGGTTTCTACCATAGCATGCACCTCCATACCCGTTTCGAAGGGCGCCGCAGCCGGCAAGTACGTGATGACGACATGGACGGACGACTCAGGATCCGATAATACTAGGATCAACGTTGTCCCCGCCAAGGATTGGCCGGCTGGCACGATGAGGACCGTCCTTCGCAACACAGACTCTGGCCAATTTGAGAACATAGCTAACCCGATATTCTCACCAGGTGAGATCCCGCAAGTAGCACATACCTACCAGTACATCAACGCATCCTATTCATTCATGAACGAGTGCGGTGTGGGAATCGGCGAATCGACCATAGGCGGTGATTCCAAGATGAGGAACACCAAGGGATGGTTCGACATCGTCGAGCTACAGAGGATCGCGCTCGAGCGCGGCAAGACAGCACGAGAAGTAGTCCAGATAATGGGAGACCTAGCGGAGAAGTACGGTTACGGAATCGGCGGCGAATGCCTTACGGTAGTCGATAAGGACGAGGTATGGCAGTTCGAGGTATTCGGACCCGGCGCTCTGTGGGAACCCGGTTCTGGTGAGCCGGGAGCTGTATGGGTCGCCGTCAGGATCCCTGAGGGCTACGTGGGTGTATGCGCCAACAGGAGCAGGGTCGGCGAGGTACATCCGGAAGACACGGCCAACTACCTCTGCTCCAAGCACATATTTACTCTTGCCGAAGAGCTTGGGCTCTGGGATCCCAAGTCCGGCAAACCGTTCAAAGTATACGAGACATATGGCAAGAAGTCATATTCTCCGTACAACGCCCGCCGCGAGTGGAGGGTGTTGAGCTTACTGGCACCGTCGATGAAGCTCGACCCGTGGCTCGAGCAGTATCCTTTCGTAGTGAAACCTGACAAGCCGGTGACGCCGCAGATGCTGATAGCGATCTGCCGTGACCACTACGAAGGGACCGAGTTCGATCTCACGAAGGGCCTGGATGCAGGGCCTTTCGGAACCCCCGACAGGTGGCCTACCGGATCTAGCTCCAACCCCAAGAACAGCGCGGGTTGGGAGCGCGCGATATCCCTGTTCAGGACCAACTTCACCGTGGTGTTCGAGATGAAGGCAAACCTGCCTGCTGCGATAGGCGGCTTGGTATGGTTTGCGCAGGACAAGCCTGACACCTCCTGCTTCATCCCCATCTACTCGGGAGTCAAGTATCTACCCGAGTCGTTCGCCAAGGGCAACAGGGGCGCCAACTACGACGTATTCAGCCGTGAATCCGCATGGTGGGCGTTCAACTATGTATCTAACTACGCCAACCTCAAGTACAGCGTCATGATAAAGGACATCCAGGCGGTGAGGGATCCCATCGAAGCCGAGGAGTTCACTATGCAGCCTTACATAGAGAAGGCCGCCCTGGACCTCTACGCCAAGGACCCCGAGCTCGCCAAGGACTTCCTGACGCAGTATACGAACTCGTTGGCCAACAAGGCAGTAAACGCATTCTGGAAGCTGGCCTCGACTCTGGCCGCAAGATATACGGACGGCTATACCTACGGTTATGACGACGGCAAGAGCTCCAGCGGCGGATATCCTAAGGAATGGCTGGACGCCGTCGGATTCGGCCTCAGCACGATAAGGCCCGAGCTTAGGGGCAAATAAGGCAACACTGCTCGCTCTATAGGTTGATCGACAAGAAAGGGCCCTCTTAACGGGGGCCCTTAATCTTGCTCTTTACCAGGCAATAAAAGAGCGCAGGTACTATTATGCTGGCATAATATGGCATCCTGATTGCATATAGTCAGGTATGATTGCATATTATATACGATTACAAGATGCAAATATGTAATTTTATAGTGAATCGAATGCACGTCTATCGATACATAAGCACTAAAAGAATCTGTTTGGAGGAAAATGGCATGCCTTTATTATATAATGCTGTTGGCTGGCGTTAGTTTGCAGCGCTGGCCAAATATTGGGAGGGGGAAAAAGATGAGAAAGAACTTCATGTTAGGCCTCGTGGTTCTGGTGCTCGTCATGGCGATGACAGTCTCAGCCATAGCATGCACCGACATACCTGTGTCCAAGGGCGCCTCCGCCGGCGGATACGTCATGACCACATGGACAGACGACTCAGGATCCGACAACACCAGGGTCAACGTAGTTCCCGCCAAGGACTGGCCGGCTGGCACGATGAGGACGGTCCTTCGCAACACCGACTATGGTCAGTTCGAAAACATTTCAACCCCGATATTCTCACCCGGTGAGATCCCACAGGTAGCGCACACCTATCAGTACATCAACGCCTCCTACTCGTTCATGAACGAGTGCGGCGTCGGCATCGGCGAATCGACCATAGGCGGCGATTCCAGGATGAGGAACACCAAGGGCTGGTTCGACATAGTCGAGCTGCAGAGGATAGCCCTTGAGCGCGGCAAGACCGCCCGCGAAGTTGTCATGATAATGGGCGAGCTCGCTGAGAAGTACGGTTACGGAATCGGCGGCGAATGCCTTACGGTCGTCGACAAGGACGACTGCTGGGTATTCGAAGTATTCGGCCCCGGCCCCCTTTGGGAACCCGGTTCCGGTGAGCCCGGCGCTGTCTGGGCGGCCGTAAGAATGCCTGAAGGTTATGCAGGCGTATGCGCAAACAGGAGCAGGATCGGCGAGGTAAATCCGGAAGACACCGCCAACTACCTCTGCTCCAAGCATATCTTCTCGTTGGCTGAGGAGATCGGTCTTTGGGATTCCAAGTCCGGCAAGCCCTTCAGAGTCTACGAGACATATGGCAAGAAGGCATATTCCCCGTACAACGCCCGCCGCGAGTGGAGGGTGTTGAGCTTACTAGCACCGTCGATGAAGCTCGACCCGTGGCTCGAGCAGTATCCTTTCGCAGTGAAGCCGGACAAGCCGGTAACACCGCAGATGCTCATGGCGATCTGCCGCGACCACTATGAAGGGACCGAGTTCGATCTCACGAAGGGCCTCGAGGCTGGTCCTTTCGGCAGCCCCGACAGGTGGCCTACCCCGGGCAGCTCGAACCCCAAGAACAGCGCGGGTTGGGAGCGCGCGATATCGTTGTTCAGGACCAACTTGACCGTGGTGTTCGAGATGAAGGACCTGCCCGCGGCCGTTGGCGGCCTAGTATGGTTCGCATACGACAAGCCGGGCACCTCATGCTTCATCCCCATCTACTCGGGAGTCAAGTATCTGCCCGAGTCGTTCGCCAAGGGCAACAGGGGCGCGAACTATGACGTATTCAGCCGTGAATCCGCATGGTGGGCGTTCAACTTCGTGTCCAACTACGCCAACCTAAAGTACAGCTCGATGATAAAGGACATCAAGGCGGTAAGCGATCCTCTAGAAGCTGAGATGTTTGCAGTGCAGCCTTACATAGAGAAAGCAGCGCTGGAGCTCTACGCCAAGGATCCCGAGCTGGCCAAGGACTTCTTGACCCAGTATACGAACTCCGTAGCCAACAAGGTAGTCGCAGCGTACTGGAAATTGGCCTCGACGCTGGCCGCAAGGTACACCGACGGTTACACCTACGGTTTCAATGATGGAAAGCTTAGTCAGGAAGGATATCCCAAGGCATGGCTGGAAGCCGTCGGGTTCGGCATCAGCACGATAAGGCCCGAACTTAGGAGCAAATAATCAAATAATAACTGGATAGACGTTATAAAGGAGGCTCCCGGCAAATCGGGGGCCTCCTTTCATCGACACGGTATATAAGTCGGAGTATCATATATCTATCTGATATTTTCTTGGAGGGTTGGGTTTTGAGAAGGATAGCCGTACTGACGAGCGGAGGCGACGCTCCCGGGATGAATGCCGCCATAAGGGCCGTGACGAGGAAAGCCGTCCAAGAGAATCTCGAGGTCGTGGGCGTTCAAAGGGGCTACCATGGCCTCATAAACGGTGATTTCATCGAGCTTAAGTCACGCTCGGTAGGTGACATCCTCCAGCGCGGCGGGACGATGCTCAAGACCGCAAGGTCAGAGGAGTTCAAGACGCAGGAAGGCATGTCCAAGGCGATGCTCATGATGAAGAGCTACCAGATAGAAGGGCTAGTGGCCATAGGAGGCGGCGGGACCTTCGCGGGTCTGGCAAAACTCGCCGAGATGGGCATGCCCGTCATCGGAGTACCTGGTACGATTGACAACGACCTGCCTTACACCGACTACACCATAGGTTTCGACACCGCCTGCAATACGGTCATCGACGCCATGAACAAGATCAGGGATACGGCCTCCTCGCATGAGAGGACTTTCGTCATAGAGGTCATGGGCATGAAATGCGGCGACATAGCGCTACATACGGGCCTCGCCGGCGGCGCAGAATGCATCATAGTGCCGGAGATACCGTATGACATCGACGCAATCTGCGAGAAGATGCTTGAAGGGATGAGGAAAGGCAAGGGTCACAGCATAATCGTGGTCGCAGAAGGCATCATCGAGAAGGTGGCCGATCCGATGATGGCATCGCACGGCAGCGCGCATTACATAGCCGATCAGATCCGCAGCAAGGTCGGCATGGAATTCAGGGTCATCGTACTCGGGCACATACAAAGGGGCGGAGCCCCGAGCGTAAGGGACAGGGTCCTGGCGACACGCCTTGGGGCCAGGGCCGTGGAGCTCCTGGTCTCCGGGGAAAAGGACGCCGCTGTTGGAGTCAAGGATGAGAAGATAGTCCATTTCCCCCTCAAGGAAGCGCTTTCTATGAACAAGCCGATCAACATGGAGATCTACAGACTGGTGGACGAGATGTCCATCTAGCCTTCCGACACCCTCAGCGGTCCTTGCCCACGGACCGAGAGGATGTTAAAAAGTGGCAGGCCCTACAAAAGGCCTGCCACTTCGTATTTTCGACCAGTAACGTCAGTTGTTCTTGAGCAGGTGGCAAGCAACCCTATGACCAGGCTTGATCTCCACCAGCTCGGGTTCCGTCACGTTGCATACGCCGTCCATGAATTTGGGACAGCGTGGATGCAGCCTGCATCCTTTAGGAGGATTGATAGGATTCGGGACTTCCCCCTTAAGGACTTGGCCGAGCTGCTTCTTGTTAGGATCCGGCACGAAGACGGCGTTGATCAGCGCCTGGGTATAAGGATGGAGCGAATCACCCACGATATCGTCAGCGGTGCCCTCCTCTACCATCCTGCCCAGGTACATGACCGCTATCCTGTCGCATATGTGCCTCGCCGTGGCCAGGTCGTGTGTGATGTAAACGAACGTGACCCCCTTCTCGCGGCACAGGTTCTGCATGAGGTTCAGCACCTCTCCGCGGATGGATACGTCCAGCATCGATACAGGCTCGTCCGCCACGATGAACGATGGGTCGAGCGCCAAGGCGCGCGCTACGGCTATCCTCTGGCGCTGTCCGCCGGACAGCTCATGCGGGAACCTACCTATGTATTCCTCGACGGGAGTCATCTCGACGTCCTCGAGGCACTGCAGGACCCTAGGCAAGGCTTCGTCGACGTCCTTTGCCACATTCTGTATCCTAAGCGGCTCCGATACTATATAGCTTACGTTAAGCCTCGGATTCATCGATTCATACGGGTCCTGGAAGACCATCTGCATATGCCTTCTCAGTACCTTCGTCTCGGCGTGCCCCAGCTTTGCGATATCCGTGCCCTCGAACCACATCTCGCCGTCGGTGGGTTCGGTGAGCTTAAGAAGAGTCCTTGCCATCGTGGTCTTGCCACATCCGGATTCGCCGACCACGCCGTAGATCTCACCCTTCCTGATTTGGAAGGACACGCCGTCCACCGCCTTGAGGACAGGGTTCGGACCACCCTTGAGCGAGGCGAAGAAACCCCTCCTTACAGGGAAGTGCTTCTTGAGGTCCTTTACATCAAGGATGACCTCTCCTACCTTCACGTTCGGATTCGCGGTCACCTTGTCAGCGACTATTGCCATATGTCTACCCCCTCCTCGATCTCGCTCTCCCTATGGCATGCCACCTTCTGCTCGCCCTTCTGGGATTTTACGAGCGGAGGCTCCTCCGTGCGGCACTTGTCGGTGGCCATTGGGCAGCGGGGATTGAACCGGCAACCTTCCGGCGGGGAAAGCAGGTTCGGAGGAGATCCCGGAATCGAGCGTACCTTCTGCTTCTCGGCCGCTATGTTCGGGAACGCCTTCACGAGCCCCATCGTGTAAGGATGTCTGGGCTTTAAATAGATGTCCTTCGCGGAGCCGTACTCGACTATCTTGCCTCCGTACATTATCGCCACGTCGTCGCATGTCTGGGCGATGACGGCGAGGTCGTGCGTGATGAGGATCATGCCCAGGCCCATCTTCTTCCTGAGGCCCTCCATCGCGGTAAGCACCTGTGCTTGCACCATGACGTCTAAGGCGGTGGTCGGCTCGTCCGCGATTATGATGTCCGGGTTGCAGGCGAGGGCCATAGCGATGACCACCCTCTGCTTCATGCCGCCCGAGAACTCATGAGGATACTCGTTGTAGCGCTTGGGATTGATCCCGACCATGTCCAGCAGGTTCAGCATCCTGTCCTTGGCTGCCTGCTTGCTGACGTTCTCATGGGCGAGTATCGCCTCCATGATCTGGTCGCCTATACGGTGTACGGGATTCAGCGCGTTCATGGCTCCTTGGAACACCATGGACATCCTCTTCCAGCGGATTTCCTTCCTGAAGTCCTCTTCGGACAGGGAGACGAGCTCCTTGCCGTCCATCTTGACGGAACCTCCCATGATGTTGCCGTTGGAAGGAAGCAACCTCAGCACGGTGGTGGCCATCGAGGATTTCCCGCAGCCGGATTCGCCGGCCAGACCCAGAGCCTTACCCTTCTCAAGCTCGAAGCTTACGCTATCGACGGCCTTCACGTACCCTCTGAGTGTCTTGTAATACATCGTCAGGTCTTTGACTTCTAACATCGCCATCGCTTATGACCTCTCTCTGTAACGGGGGTTCAGTATCTCGTTCACCGTATTACCGATGAACACGAAGGCCAGGCTGAGGAAGGTCAAGGCAAGGCCGGGAGGCAGTAGCCACCACCAGGCCATGACCGTAAAGGCCCCGAATCCCCTTGCATTTTGTAGCATGCGTCCCCATGTGGGTACGCGAGGGTCGCCCAGCCCAAGGAAGCTAAGGGAAGCTTCCGTCAGGATGGCGCTCGGTATCCTCAGCACGAGCGCCGAGAAGACCAAGGGCATCACGTTGGGCAGTATATGGGTGACCATGACATATCCGTCGGTAGCTCCAGAAGCCTTTGCGGCCTCGACGAACGCCCTCTCTTTGAGGGTGAGCGTCTGCGAGCGCACTAGCCTTGCCGTTCCCATCCAGGAGAACATCGCGACTAGTATCACGACGTTCCATACGCTCGTGCCCAGAAGGGCCGAGAGGACGATGAGGATTGGGAGGCTGGGTATCGCGAGTAGCACATCCACGAAGCGCATCAGGACCTCGTCCACCGCGCCTCCGACATAGCCGGAGATGATGCCGACGGTAGTGCCGAGGAACACCGAGATGAACGCGGCCGTAAGGCCGATCAGCAGGGATATCCTGGCCCCGTATATCAGCTGTGACCACAGGTCTGAGCCCATGTGGTCCGTACCTAGTATCCCATGCAGCAGGCCGGGTATGTTGATCTTCACCGGAGTGATGTATATCTTGGCGCCCGTGCTGGAATCGGTCTCCACCATGAACTTGACCTTGTAGTCTCCTTTTTCCGAAAGTATGATCTTCGACGGGTCGTCGAAGAAGCCGAGCCCGAGCCTCATCTTAACGGGCACGTCCCTACCGTCCACCGTTATGTAGGAGATCGGCCAGTCGCCATAAGCGTCCATGCCCCAGATGTCATACTCCTTGCCGGAGGGGGAGATTATCAGCAACCTCGCTACCGTCGTCGCCTCTGGTGACGAACCCTCGACGGCATAGTCGAAGGTGAAGTTGAAAGTATTCGGCGGGCTGTAATTGTAGGGGAAGGTGAAGTCCATCGAGAACGACGTCTTCGCCGCCGCGCTCGCGCCGAACATCTCTGCCAGCTCCTCAGGGGTGTAGATGTCCTTGAGGATCTCCATCATCGGATCTTGTTCACCCGAGGAACTAGCGGCGGGCATGTCTATCAGCATGAAGTCCTCTTCGTCGTATGTAGTCTTCGTAATGCTGAAATCGGCGCCCTCGGTTACATTCCAACCGTCGAGGTCGACGGTCTTCGATATCGTCACCGGGGCGTCCTTGTACTTCTCTGAGAGGTTCTTCATCCAAAGGGGAGCTGCCAGGTTATCCGCGAGGAACAGGTCCTTGGTAGGGTCGTACTGAGTGATGATAGGCGCCGCTATCGCCGCAAGAACATATACGACAACTATGCAAAGTCCCAGCATACCCAGAGGTTTGCGCCTGTACTGCTGCCAGAAGGTGACCTTCTTGAGCTTCTTCGGCGGCTCCTGGGCCACGTTGTTGCCGTTGCCTCCTCTGATCTTGCTCATTTAGCTCCACCCCCTACCCTGATCCTTGGATCGACCAGGCCGTAAGCGAGGTCGGCCAGCAGGTTGGACACTATGACCGACAGGGCGATCAGGTAGAAAGCACCCTGAGCTGCCGGGTAGTCCTGCTGCATCACCGCGTCGATCAGGTACTTGCCGACGCCGAACCAGGAGAATATCGTCTCCGTGATCACAGCGCCGGTGACCGCACCGGGCAGCGACATGAATATCAGCGTCAGGATCGGCGGAAGGACGCTCCTCAGCGCGTGCTTGTAAAGCACGGTCTTCTTGTCAAGGCCCTTCGCCCTCGCCGTCATGATGTAGTCCTGGCCGAGTGCCTCAAGCATTGTGTTCCTGGTATACAGCGCCCAGGAGCCGAAGCTTATTACCATGAGGCTTCCGGCCGGGAGTATCAGGTGCCACAGGCGGTCCAGGAACTGCGCCATGGCGCCAGGCGGAGGAGGCGCGCTCATGGTGCCTCGGATGGGCAGTATCGGCCAGTAGTAGCCGAATATCATGAGTAGCATCAATTGTATGAAGAAGCCCGGGACCGCATAGGCGAACAGCCCTGCGCCCGTGACGAAATTCTCTGCGAACGTGCCTCTGCGCGCCGCCGCGAAGACACCTAACGATATCCCAACCGCTGCAGTCGTGATGAAAGAGGCGAAGAAGAGCGTCAGCGTGTTGGGAAGCCTTTCCTTAAGCTCGTCCCACACCAGTCTCCTGGTGTTGAACGACCTTCCCATGTCAAAGCTCAATAGCGATTTTAGATATTTGATGTATTGCGTCCCTATGGGCTGGTCGATTCCGAACTGCGACCTTAGTTCCTCCTTAGTGGCCAAGTCGAATTTCGGATCCATTATCATGGAAACCGCGTCTCCTGGCATTATCCTGAAAAGGAGGAAGTTGAGGCTCAGAATGATGAAAAGCACGAGCAACGCGTACCCGAGTCTTTTCAACAGATAGTTCCTGAAGCCCAAGTTCCTGTCACCTCACTGTCATCTAGCTGCATATTCCTTAGCATTCCGGGCCATTCAATTTTTACGAGCCGCCGCCCAGAGCTAACTGGACGGCGGCCCCTTTACTAAGCTCACCGGGATAGGCTATCGATCGTCCTTCCCAGCATCCAAGCCTACTTTGTGGGCAGTGCGAAATAGTTGACGTTCTTGATCATGCGGACGTACTCGCCGACCTTATACTCCTTGAGCACGAACGGTCCGAGTCCGACCAGCTTTGTCATGCCAGCCACTGTAGGATGAGCTTCCTTCCAGGGCTCGAACGCCTTGTAGTCCTTGACGTCCTTCCAGATGTGCTGGGGAAGTCCGCAGTAGTCGGCTTTGTCGATGTTCCAGTAGCTGGTGTTCGAGAAATAGACCTTCGCGGTGTACTTGTCGGGCGTCTCGACCTTGACTATGTTCTGGGTGGCCGACAGATACCTGGGGGCCTTGTTGTCGCGCAGGTACTCGAGGGTGAACTTCACGTCTGCCGATGTGAAGGGCACGCCGTCGGACCATTTGATGTCATCCCTGAGGTTCCAGGTGATCAGGGTTCCGAACTTGCCGGGGGAAACCTGCCACTGGCCGATCTCCCAAGACTTGGCCATCCACGGGATGTCCTCGCCGGTCACGGGGTCGATCTGCCTTAGGCCGCCCATCGGGGCCACACGACCGAGGACCTCCCACTCATATGCCTGAGAGGCAGTGACGGGGTTGAGGTTCTTAGGCTCTTCAGTAAGCATCCAACGGATCGTCCCGCCGGTACCCGATACACGCTCTATGTTCAGTGTCGTCCAGATATTGTTGTAGTTAGCCGCGCCGAAACCGTTCATCGACACCCAGCCCTTAACTACGTCCTTGCGGAAACCGTCGATGTAGGGCCTGGAGTAGAGCGGTACGTAGGGCATCAGACGGGCGAGTATGAGCTGTGACGCGTCAGCTGCCGCCTTGGCGGTCTTGAGGTCGACGGGGGTGTAGAGCTTCTCCAACGCCTTGTCGAGCTGTGCGTCGTGGGTGCCGGGCCTGTTGTAGCCGGCCTCGACGTCCTGCGAGCTGTGGAAGAAGTCGTACAGGAAGTCAGGGTTCCTGCTGAGGCTCCACGCGAGCGCGAACATGTCGAAGTCTGCGACGTCGAGCTTGTCCAGCATCACGTTGAAGTCCATGGGCTCGTGCTTGGCGGGGATGCCTATCGCGTTCATGGCCTCGACTATGATCCTGCCGATCTCGGCGGAGGTCGCGGCCACTTCATACGTAGGAGTGTAGAACTTGACTTCGCGCATGGTCTTGCCCGTGGTCGGGTCTATGCGCTTGCCGTCCTTGCCCACTACGTAGCCAGCGGCGTCCAGAAGCTGCTTCGCCTTGGTGGGGTTGTATGGATATACCGGCACGTCCGATTTGTAGAACGGGCTCGCCTGGGGAACGAAGCTGGAAAGGGGAAGCATGTTGCCCGCGAACAGGGTGCGGATGATGTTGTCCCTGTCGACGATGTGGGCGACAGCCTGCCTTACGACCTGTGCGTTGAAGGGGTCTTTCCTCATGTTGAAGCACATGTAGAACATATGGTAACCATAGTTCATGTTCACCGCTGCGTTGGGAAGGCCCTTGACCTTTGCGATTTCCGCCGCGGCCGTCAGTCCGGGGATGACCACGGAGTCACCGCGCTCGAATGCGATCAGCCTTGCCTGCTGTTCCTTGATGATCGGCATTATGATCTCGTCTACGCGCGGGCCGGTCTTCTCGTAGGCCATAGCCGCGACGCCGATCATTGACACCATCATCACTACCATAGCGATAATTGCCAGTGTACGTCTCACTAATGATCTACCTCCTTGTATAGAATGATTCCTGAAAGTCGTCTTTCTTTTGGAGGAAATGTGCCGGTACCCTAGAATGAACGATCCATCTAAATGGTATTGTCCCAAAAGAATTCGACAATGCATAAAGTATTCCTTCTTACATTTTATTTGAACGCCCACCATATATCAAGATGAACGACGGCTTAGCCTATCGAAATGCGATGAACCGCGTGCACTTCTGCATAGGTCCCCCCGACCCCGCAATGGCGGTGATAGTAGGATATCTGTTATTATTTGAGTTGGCATTACGAGCCGGCCGGCATTGCTTCGGGCGGTTCACTGGGAGTGTAGCTTATGTCTTCTTACGATGTGGCGATCATAGGCGCCGGTATATCGGGCTCCGCGATTGCAAGGGAGCTGTCGAAGTACGAGCTGAACACGGTTGTAATCGAGGCGGAGGACGATGTCGCCTCCGGGACCACCAAGGCCAACACCGCAATAGTGCACGCCGGTTACGACGCCGTCCCCGGCAGCTGGAAGGCCAGGATGAACCTCGTCGGCTCTCGCATGTACGAGATGCTGTGCGCCGATCTGGACGTGCCGTACCATCGTACCGGCACGCTGGTCGTAGCGCTAGAACGCGATCAGGCGCCCCTGCTTGAGGAGCTGAGGGAAAGGGGCGAGGTGAACGGCGTCGAAGGGCTCGAGCTGCTGGACAAAGGAAGGCTGCTCGAGATGGAGCCGAACATCAACCCGGAGGCTCTCGGAGCATTGTACGCGAGCACCGGAGCGTATACATGCCCCTGGGAGATGTCAATAGCGCTCATGGAAAACGCCGTGGAGAACGGCACGGAACTGCTCCTTGGCGAGAAGGTGCTGGACATCGAGGAGGAAGGCGGCCATTTCGGGCTCGTTCTGAAGGACAGGACAATAAGGTCGAAGTACGTGGTGAACGCCGCGGGCCTTTCGGCCGACAAGGTGGCTTCCATGGTGGGGGACCCCGGCTTCAGGATAGCTCCCAGGAGGGGAGAGTACTGGCTCTTCGACAAGAACACGGAAGGTCTGGTCACAAGGCCGGTATTCACCGCGCCGACGCCGTTGTCCAAGGGAGTCGTAATCACCCCGACAGCGGACGGCAACATCATGGCGGGGCCCAACGCCGAGAACATCGACGATCCCAGTGACGTTTCCACCACCCAGCAGGGGCTGGACAAGGTATGGAACGACGCCGTAAAGCTCGTCCCCAGCCTTCCGAGAAGGTCAGCCATAACCAATTTCGCTGGCCTGAGGGCGGCAGCATCGCCTCAGGCGGACTTCGTGATAGGCCCGATGCAGGGCCACTTCGGCTTCTTCAACACGGCGGGTATAGAATCCCCGGGTCTGACCGCCGCGCCCGCGATAGCAGCGGCTCTGACCGGCATGCTCAAAGACG
The DNA here is from genome assembly GCA_029565935.1 of Bacillota bacterium. Taxonomy (GTDB): domain Bacteria; phylum Bacillota; class DTU025; order DTU025; family MWDF01; genus MWDF01. The sequence continues at coordinate 56,685 of JAKQNF010000010.1, forward strand.
CCGGCCTTGCGCTGGAGAAGAAGCGCTCCTGGAAGCCGAAGAGGAAGGGCCTGGTGCACTTCGCAGGCCTGAGCAGGCAGGAACAGGACAGGTTGGTCATGGAGGACCACCGTTACGGGCATGTGATATGCCGGTGCGAGACGGTCACCGAGGCCGAGATAATAGAAGCACTGAGAAGGCCCGTGCCATGCAGGACGATGGACGGCCTGAAGAGGAGGACGAGGCTGGGCGCCGGCAGGTGCCAGTCGGGCTTCTGCAGCCCGAGGGCCCTTGGCATAGTGGCAAGGGAGCTGGGCGTCACGGTGGATTCCATCAGCAAGAACGGCGACGGTTCCTTCTATGTTACGGGACTCCTGGACGGTGCGGAAGGAGGCGGCCTAGATGACTGAGCTCATCGCGGATGTAGTTGTCATAGGGGCGGGACCCGCGGGCCTCGCTGCGGCTATCAAGGCTAAGCAGGAGGGCGCGGCAAGGGTGATGGTGCTCGAGCGGGACAGGGAGCTGGGCGGCATACTTCAGCAGTGCATCCACAACGGCTTCGGCCTCCACCTGTTCGGAACGGAGCTCACCGGGCCGGAATATGCCTTCAGGTTCATAGACGAGGCCCTAAAGGAGGGCGTCGAGTTCATGCTAGACACGATGGTTCTCGAGATCGGCGCCGACAGGACGATAATCGCGCTCAACGAGAACCGCGGCATGTTCAGGATAGGGGCCGGCGCTGTGGTCCTCGCCATGGGATGCCGCGAAAGGAACAGGGGCGCCGTGACCATACCGGGTACGCGTCCTGCTGGCGTCTTCACCGCGGGGGCGGCACAGCGGCTCGTGAACATGGAAGGTTACATGCCCGGCAAGAAGGTCGTGATACTAGGCTCCGGCGACATAGGGCTCATCATGGCAAGGCGCATGACGTGGGAGGGCGCGAAGGTGGAGGCAGTGCTCGAGATCCTGCCCTTCCCGAGCGGGCTTACGAGGAACCTCGTCCAGTGCCTCAACGACCAGGGCATACCGCTCCATCTAGGCAACACCGTCGTCAAGGTGCACGGGCTGAGGAGGGTGGAGGGCGTGACCGCAGCCAAGGTCGACGAGAAGCTGAGGCCCATACCGGGCACCGAATGGTTCATACCGTGCGACACGCTGCTGCTTTCGATAGGCCTGATACCGGAGAACGAGCTTAGCAGGATGGCGGGCGTGAGGATCGACCCGGTGACGGGCGGGCCGGTGGTGACCGACGACATGGAGACCAGCGTAAAGGGCATATTCGCCTGCGGCAACGTGGTCCATGTCCACGACCTGGTCGACAACGTCACCATGGAGAGCAGGATTGCCGGAGAGGGCGCGGCGAAGGCCGCCACCGGGCGGATAGCAAGAGGCGGCAGCGTAAACACCCTCGCGGGGGAGAACATCAGGTATGTAGTGCCGCACAGGCTGGGGCTCAAGAACTCATCCGAAAGGGACACCACACTATATATGAGGGTCGTGAAACCGGTCGAGAAGGTCAGGGTAGAGGTGGTGTCGGAAGGCAGGCTGCTGCACTCCAAGAGCGAAAGGGTGCTCAAGCCGGCCGAGATGCTCGTCCTTAAGCTGCCGAAGGGGAAGCTCGAAGGGCTCGGTGACGGCAAGGAAGTGGAGTTCAGGATCAACGCCGATTGAGGAGGGCTAGTGGAAAGTGGCCGACGTGAAGGAACTTACGTGCATAGTATGCCCCATTGGATGCAGGTTAAGGGCGACTGTGGAAGGCGATGAGATAACCATAGAGGGCAACACGTGCGCCCGTGGCAAGAAATACGGGCTGGACGAGCTGTGCAGCCCCGTCAGGATGCTAACTTCCACGGTTAAGGTGGACGGCGGCTTCCTGCCCAGGTTGCCTGTAAGGACCCGGGGCCCCATACCCAAGGGCAGGATAGAGGACGTGCTCTTGAGCCTGAAGGTGGTGAAAGTGGAAGCTCCGGTCATTATGGGCCAGGTGATATTGGAGGATGCGGCCGGGACGGGCGTCGAGGTCATAGCGTCCAGGCCGATGGACAGGATATAGGACGTTAAAGCTCCTAGTGGGGCAGAAGCAGGAGGTGTGACATGAAGGACCTCGTAATCATCGGCAGCGGACCGGCTGGCATGGCCGCCGGCATCTACGCAAGGCGCGGCGGGCTGGACACGACACTGATAGAGAAGGTATCGCCGGGAGGCCAGGCGGTCTACGCCCACAGCATAGAGAACTACCCGGGATCTTACCAGGTACCCGGATACGAGCTGATGTTCAGCTTCGCGAACCATCTGGAGAAGTTCGGGCTTGCCCCCGAGGTGATGGAAATAACTGGTACCGAGCTTTCGGGCAAGGTCAAGCTAGTACACACGCAGTCAGCGACGATAGAGGCCAAGGCAGTGGTCATAGCCTCCGGGGCCAGCCCTAGGAAGCTGGGCATGCCTAACGAGGGCAGGCTCACCGGCAGGGGGGTCTCCTACTGTGCAAGCTGCGACGGCAACTTCTTCAAAGGTAAGGTCGCGGCGGTAGTTGGCGGCGGTGACGCCGCGGCGGAGGATGCGCTCTACCTTGCCAAGATATGCAGCAAGGTGTACGTAATCCACAGGCGCGATTCGCTCAGGGCGCAGGATATTGTGCAGAAGAGGCTCTTCGCCATGCAAAACGTCGAGATGGTCTGGAACAGCGTGACCGAGGACATACTCGGCGAGGAGAAGGTCGAGTCCCTGCTAATAAGGGACGTCAATGACAAGACCTTGAGGGAGCTTCCCACCGATTCCATATTCGTCGCGATTGGCCAGGTACCGAACACCGGGCTCTTCGCCAAGGAAGTAAGCCTCGCGGAGACGGGTCACATAATCGTGGACAGGGAGATGAGGACTAACGTCCCGGGCGTGTTCGCCGCGGGCGATGTCACCGTCAAGCCCTTAAGGCAGGTCGTGACGGCCGTATCCGACGGCGCAGTCGCGTCATATTCGGCGATCAAGTACATAAGCACCGAATTCTAGAGAACGGAAACAAAGTCGGAAGGCGAAGAGGATGGAAGAGGACAGGACCTGTACGTGCGCCGCTGAGAAAGGTAAACATGGGCATGGATCCCACCATCATGACGGACACGGGCACGACGAGGGTTCCCGAGGGCAGATGATGGTCCTGCTAGGGCTGAGCCTTGTGCTTTTTGTCGCGGGGCTCGTTATGGAGCATGTCTTAAGCGACAGCTTTGCGTTCATACCGTACCTGCTAGCATACGTCATCGTCGGATGGGACGTAGCAAAGCAGGTCGTAATAGACCTGAGACAAGGCGAGGTGTTCACCGAGAACCTGCTAATGACGACGGCTTCGATCGGGGCGTTCGCAATCGGGCACCACGGCGAGGCGGCAGCGGTCATGGTGTTCTACACTCTCGGTGAAGTGCTCCAGGGCATGGCCGTGAGGAAGTCCAGGAAGAGCATCAAAGCCGCGATGGACCTGAAACCTGACAGGGCCAGGATGATGGTGGGCGGGGTAGAGGTGGAACTGGACCCGCAGGATGTCCCCGTAGGCGAGACGGTCATCGTAAAACCGGGGGACAAGGTGCCGCTCGATGGGATGGTCATAGAAGGGGACTCCTTCATGGATACGTCGAAGATCACCGGGGAATTCGTGCCAAGGAAGGCGTGCCCTGGCTCTGAGGTGCTCGCTGGCACGATCAACGGCACCGGGCTCCTTAAGGTGCGGGTCAGCAAACCTTATGATCTGTCCATGGCGGCGAGGATCATGAGGAGCGTAGAAGAGGCGGAGGACAAGAAAGCCGTACCGGAGCGCTTCATAAGGCGTTTCGCCAGGTACTACACGCCGGCGGCCTTCGCGGTAGCGGTGATGATAGCGACCGTCCCGCCGCTCTTAGGTTACGGGAGCTTCCAGGACTGGTTGGGAAGGGCGCTGGTGATACTGGTCATGGCGTGTCCGTGCGCACTGGTCATATCGGTCCCACTTGCGTATTTCGCGGGCATGGGCAGGATATCCAGGTACGGGGTGCTCATAAAAGGAGCCGCCTTCGTGGACGTGCTGGCGGGGCTCGACACGATAGTGTTCGACAAGACTGGCACACTCACGGAGGGCAGCTTCGAAGTGAGGGAAGTGGTCCCGATCGGGACCACGACGAAGGAGGAGCTGGTCAAGGCAGCGGCCTCGGCCGAAGGTGGCTCAGCCCATCCTATCGCTTCGTCGATAGTCGAGTATGCGAACGGCCTGGGCATAGAGAAGACCGACGTGGACCTTGCGGGCTACAGCGAAATACCGGGCGGGGGAGTCATCGCGTCCGTTGACGGCAAGGAAGTCGCAGTAGGCAACAAGGGCCTCATGGGCAAGGTCGGCGCGGATTATTTCGACCCTGGCTGCTCGGATCCGATCTGCGCCCATACCGTCGCGGGAGTGGCAGTGGACGGAAACATGATCGGCAGCTTCCACCTCGGGGACATGCCCAAGGAAATGGCGGTCGAGACCGTATCCAACCTCAAGGAACTGGGCGTAAGAAGGATAGCGATGCTTTCGGGCGACAAGAAGGAAGCAGCGGCCGCGATGGCGCGCATAATCGGAGTGGACGAGGTCCACGCAGGGCTGCTGCCGCAGGAGAAGCTGGAGGAGCTGGAGAGGATCATGTCCGGAAGCAGGAAGACCGCATTCGTCGGGGACGGCGTGAACGACGCGCCTTCGCTGGCCAGGGCGGACCTCGGTATAGCGATGGGGGTCCTGGGATCCGATGCTGCGATAGAGACCGCGGACATGGTGGTAATGGACGACAACCTGAAGAAACTGCCCAAAGCGATCGAGGCGGCCAGGTTCACGAGGGCCGTGGCGATGCAGAACATATTCGGAGCACTTGCCGTTAAGGCCGTCTTCCTGACCATGGGAGGGATCGGGCGCGCAGGCATGGTGGAGGCGATAATCGCAGACGTAGGCCTGACGCTGCTCACGGTCTTGAACTCGTTCAGGCTGTTCGCGGGCGCAAAGGATGAGTCGCCGGTCGCGTAGGGGAGATAGCCGGATGGGAGAAACATACAGGTAATGCTTCGTCCAAGCCAGCCATTTCCGGGTGCGAAAGACTTGACAGATGCCTTGATGGAGAATATTATTACAACATTACGCATAAATCTACCATGGAGGCGCAGGCATGCCGGACAGGATATCGAAAAGGAAAATGAATCGATATTACGCCTATACGACGGCTTGCCATCGCGCTTACCGTAGGGTATAGGCAGCGCTTCTGGTACATCGACCTAAAGCGGGCGCGAGGGCAGGCCGTAAAATTTGGACTCGGATGGATCCGGGTCCATTTCTTTTACTGCCTCGATTAGGATGCCTCGCACCGGGTAGGCAAAAAGGAGGATGTACCTATGCAGTTCACGCTAAGAGACGGCAGGACGATACCTGTCGAGATGCATAAATCGAAAGTCGTTCAGACCATAAGGCTCCTTCCGGCAAAAGAAAGACTTGAAGCTATCAGGAGGGCTGGTTTTAACACCTTCCTTCTAAGGAGCGGGGACGTTTTCCTCGACATGCTCACCGACAGCGGCACCAACGCGATAAGCGACAACCAACAGGGAGCCAGCATGTGCTCCGACGATGCATACGCGGGATCGGAGAGCTTCTACAGGCTTACCGAAGCTGTAAAGAGGGTGTGGGGTAAGGATTTCGTCCTTCCCGTACATCAGGGCAGGGCGGCGGAACACATACTGGCCAGGTTCTTCGTCAGACCGGGTTCCTTCCTTCCGATGAACTACCACTTCACCACCACGAAGGCGCATTTCGTAATGCAAGGAGGCACGGTCCTTGAGCTTCTGAAGCCATTGGCGCTTAAGATAGACAGCAACGAGCCTTTCAAGGGCGACATCGACGTGGAAGCCGTAGAACGGGTGATAAAGGATAAAGGAGCGAAGAACGTTCCGTTCGTGAGGATGGAAGCGACGACCAACCTCATCGGAGGACAGCCGTTCTCCCTCTCCAACCTGAGGCAGTTGAAGGCCGTGCTGGTAAAACACGGGATCCCTATCATGCTCGACGCCAGCCTTATTTCTGAGAATGCTTTCATGATCTGGAAGAGGGATAAAAGCGCTGCCGGCATGAGCGTCGCCGAGATCCTGAAAGAGATGATGGACCTATGCGACATAGTCTACCTCTCCGCAAGGAAGAGCTGCGCGGGCCGCGGCGGTATGATAATCACCAACAGAAGGGACTTCTACGACGGTATAGCGCCGATGATCCCGGTATATGAGGGGTTCCTCACATACGGCGGCATGTCTTCGAGGGAGATCGAGGGCATCGCCGTGGGAATAAACGAAATGGCTGATCCGGAGGTGGCGGGCTCATCGGTGGAGATGATCAGCTTCGGGGTAGATAAACTCAAAAGGAACGGCATACCGGTGATAACGCCCGGCGGCGGGCTGGGCATACACCTGGATGCGAAGCAGTTCCTGCCGCACATAAGCTGGGAGCAATATCCGGCAGGCTGTCTTGCGGCTGCCATGTACATAGCTTCCGGAGTAAGGGGCATGGAGCGTGGCAGCATGTCTGTCGACAGGGACGCTAACGGCAATGAATCCCCATCGGATGTCGAGCTGTTAAGGCTTGCAGTACCAAGGAGGGTATTCAGCGCATCCCATATCGAGTACATGACCGACATGGCGATCTGGCTGTTCGAACACAAGGAACTCATAGGAGGGCTGAAGTTCGTACAGGAACCGCCGGTACTTAGGTTCTTCATGGGCAGGCTCGCGCCGGTGAGCGACTGGGACAAGAGGCTGCTTGACGTGGTTGGTTCGGAGTTCGGGGGATGAAGGATAGGTAAGAACCAAAGGAATGGTTTTTGAGATGATATACGCCGCCCGTGAAGAATGACCACGGGCGGTTTTCTTTGGCTGGGAAGCTGATAACGAGGAGAGTGTTCCTTGGATAAATGTTAGGCCAGGTCCTTATACCAGAAGGTGAGTGGGTATTTCTGGTAGAATCAACAGGCAGTAACAGGTTAAGGATTGGCGATGGAGGTATATAGAATGGGAAGGGCTTCCAAGGCTGTTCTTACTTTGGCGGGGAAATTCGGCTGGCGGGTGAACGGATCGGCCGTAGCAGGGATGATAGACGGCTACTGGTTCTGTGCGTGCCAGGCGAAGCCGGGCGCTGCGGTGATTGTCTCGACGGCAATATCCGGACTCAAGACTCTAGAATACAGGAACCTTGCACAAGAAATTGAGGCCGCGACGGAGAACTACTCGCTCTTGGACATGCGCAATGCGGGCAATTCGCTTGAATTTACGATACGCGGCACCGGAAAGTCAGATGATGCTGCCATTAGGGCAGAAAAGCTCATAAACGACCTTGTATCGAAGTTCAAGAAGATGGGCATGCCTTCTGGGTGTTCTTTCTGCGATGCGGAAGGGTTCCATGCATTCTATAGGGTGGGCGAGGAGATCATAAACATCTGCCCCGAGTGCGCTTCCAGGGTATCGATCGAATTAAAGGCAATGGACGGTCAGGGAGCTGAACAGGGGAGCTACTACATGGGGATAATGGGCGCCCTCCTGGGGGCGCTTATCGGATCGCTGATATGGCTGGGGATATCACAGCTCGGTTTCTATGCCTCCATAGTCGGGTACTTCATGGCCTTTCTCTCGTACAAGGGGTACAAGCTCCTTGGAGGGAGGATAGGCAGCTACACGCCGGCGATAATCATCGCATCTGTGTTCCTGGGAGTCCTTATCGCCCAGATAGCGGACACCGCGCTAGAGCTAATCCAATATGTGGAAACCGGATTTTCGATGCCGCTGTTCGGCTTCAGCTTCATACTGGCGATAAGGGGCTTCTTCGATAACGAGCTGTTCAATGTCGGCAAAATATGGCTGAATCTTGGACTGGGCCTCCTGTTCGCCTTCCTGGGAAGCTACAGGATGGTTTCTGGGATCCGTAAGGAGACGAGCAGGAAACAGCTCAACATCGAAAAGCTGCCATAACATCACATCGATCGTTACATAATATGTCATTCTGACCTTACAACTCGAATTTTGCTATGGAACAAATCCGAGAACATCGATTGACAAATACCCAGATGCCGTATAAACTCAAGAACAACCGCATATAAATAACCGATGAGCAAGAATAGTATGTCAACGGGCGAATCAAAGCGAGTGGCCGATGGTGAGAAGGCCATATTAAGAAGTTGATCGAATGGACTTGCGAGGGTGACCCGAAAGCGGCGGAAACGCATGCCGGTAGGCGTCAACGGGAGGCCAGCCCGTTATCCAGTGGACACGTATCGTAGTGTGCGTGATCGAGTGGGCTTTGGAAACGAAGCCAAGTTGGGTGGTACCGCAGGATTTCAGTCTTGTCCCAAATAGGGATGAGGCTGTTTTTTTATGCAAACAGGGGAGGGGCCAACATGTTCGTACTATCGAGGCGATGGTGACGACAGCAGCGATCTTGAGTCCGCAACGATTATGGCTTATGGAGGGAAAATGATGAGAAGGATAATGATCGCCCTGCTCATGGTTATGATAGTGACAGCATTCGCCGCCGGATGCAACAAGAAGGTGCCTACGATCGGCATATCCCAGTACGGCGAACACGCCTCCCTCGATAATTGCAGGAAGGGCTTCATAGAGGGTCTGGTCGATGCCGGCCTTACTGAAGGAAAGGACTTCAAGATAGATTATCAGAACGCAGGATTCGACGATGCTATTGCTTCTCAGATAGCACAGAACTTCTCTAGCAATAACGTAGCCCTTATGCTGGCCATCGCGACCCCTTCAGCGACAGCCTGCTATGCGGCGGCCGAGGATAAGGACATACCGGTAGTGTTCTCGGCCATCTCGGATCCGGTGAAGGCGAAGCTGGACAGCGGCAATGTCACAGGAACGAGTGACAAGCTGCCGGTGGACGCACAGCTGGATCTTATACGCAGGCTGCAGCCCGATGCAGACACCATAGGCATCGTGTATACGTCGAGCGAGATAAACTCAGTGTCCACGATCGCCGAATATGAGCAGAAAGCGGCCGCTTATGGCTTCACGATAATGTCCGTCGGGATCATGCAGCAGTCCGAAGTAACGCTTGCTGCGGATTCGCTGATTTCCAAAGGAGTCGACTGTTTCTCGAACCTCACTGACAACAATGTGGTCGGGGTCCTCTCGTCCATGCTGGAGAAGACAAGAGAGGCGGGTATCCCGGTATACGGGAGCGAGGTGGAGCAAGTGAGGATCGGCTGCGTCGCAGCGGCGGGGATAGACTATTTCCAGCTCGGCAAGCAGACGGGCGCTATAGCGGCCAGGATACTGAAGAAAGAGGCCAAAGCCTCAGAGATACCGTATGAGACCATCAGCGAATATGGCATATATGTCAACTCACCGGCGCTTGCAGAGCTTGGCATAACCATCCCTTCGGACATAGCCGCAAGGGCGATAGAGGCGAATAACTAAAGTACCTGGAGGTGCTGCGGATTACCGCCGCACCTCCATTTCGAATTACCTTAGGAGGATAAGAAAGCGGTGGGCAACGTTTTAGACCTTATAGTCAGTACACTCACACAGGGATTTGTTTACTCACTCCTATCGTATGGGGTTTACATCACATACAAGATCCTGGATTTCCCGGACTTGACCGTGGACGGGAGCTTCCCTCTAGGAGCCGCCGTAACGGCCGTGCTGCTTACCAAGGGCGTGGACCCTTATCTTGCCATACCGATAGTCATTGCGGTTGGAGCGTTGGCCGGGCTTATTACTGGGCTTATACACGTGAAGCTCAACGTGCGCGACCTTCTGGCCGGCATAATAACGATGACGGCCCTGTTCTCCATAAACCTGCAGATAGCAGGGTCGAACCTAATAATCGGAAGGGACGTCGACACGATATTCACCGCAAAGCCTACGATGGCATTGTTGGGTGACTTTAGCCTCATATATAGGAAACTGATCATCTCGCTCATCATCGCCGTCCTGTTCAAGCTCCTGCTCGATGCATACTTCAAGACGAAGAGCGGGCTACTGCTTAGGGCTGTGGGCGACAATAGCGTCCTGGTCACCACCCTTGCGAAGGACAAGGGTACCGTTAAGATAATCGGCCTTGTCATCTCCAACGCACTGGTGGCCCTGTCTGGAGGGATCGTCTGCCAGGAGCAGCGCGCTTTCTCCATCACCATGGGAACGGGCCAGGTGGTGTTCGGACTGGCGACGGTGATAATCGGCATGACGCTGTTCAGGAAGCTCGGTTTCGTGAAGGGGACCACCGCCGTGATGGTTGGCAGCATCCTATATAAGTCGTGCATACAGGCCGCCATAAGCATGGGGATGCCGGCCAACCTGCTCAAGTTCATAACGGCTGCGCTTTTCCTTGTGATACTGGTCATCGGCAACCAGCAGAAGGGCGGTGCGAAGAAGAATGCTTGAGCTTAGGAACATAACTAAAGTGTATAATCCCGGCACGGTGACCGAGATGTGTCTTTTCGACAAGTTCAACCTTACGATAGGCGACAAGGAATTCCTCTCCATAGTGGGAAGCAACGGAAGCGGAAAGACATCCCTGTTAAACATCATATGCGGGAGCATACCCATCGAAGGGGGAGAGGTGCTCATCGGAGGGGAGAGCATCGACAGGCTGAAGGAGCACCAACGTTATAGGAAGATGGGGAGGGTATACCAGAATCCTGCCGTGGGCACATGTCCTAACCTGACATTGCTGGAGAACATGTCCTTAGCCGACAACAAAGGCAGGCCTTTCAACCTGGGAACCGGGATCAACAAAGCGAGGGTGCCCTACTACAAGGAGCAGCTTTCCATGCTAGGACTAGGCCTGGAGAACAAGCTGAACGAGAAGGTGGGCTCGCTCTCAGGCGGACAGAGGCAGGCAGTCGCCCTAATAATGTCCACGCTAACGCCGATCGACTTCTTGATACTAGACGAGCACACAGCGGCGCTGGACCCGAAGACCGCAGAGACGATTATGCAGCTCACAGCGAAGGTGATCAAGGAGAAGCAGATTACGGCTATGATGGTGACCCACAACCTGAGGTATGCGGTCGAATATGGCAGCAGGCTCATAATGATGGACAACGGGCAGATCGTCCTGGAGAAGACGGGATCGGAGAAGGAGAAGCTTACAGTCGACGATATACTCAAGGTGTTCACGGACATAAGCATCGAATGCGGCAACTAGGACTACCGTAGCATAATATTGGAAGGACCCGCTGATTAAGAGTCAGTTGCTCTACGCAAACGGATAAAAAGTAAGGACGGCACCCCACGTAATAAGGGGCGCCGTCCTGTTATCTATGCCCGCATTACTGGAACTGGCAGGTCAGGCACGTCCTCTTGATGACGTCCACTCCAAAAAGGCGCACTTCAGGTGCTATGAAACCTTCTTTCACCGGTTCTTCCTTCATGAGATCCGTGCTTAGGTATTTCTTGTTGTCGTCAGAGAAGACCGTTACTATATTTGCCCTGTCGCCAAGCTTCTCCTGAGCCAATACCGCCCCCAGGAAGTTGGCCCCGGACGATATCCCGAGAGCAAGGCCTAGTTCACACGCCAGCTTCTGGGCCATGATTATCGAATCTCCGTCGTCCACGCCTATCACCTCATCAAGGTATGACGTATCCAGAACGGGTGGTATGAATTCATCCGATATTCCCTGTATCCTATGCTTGCCTACCTTGTGGCCCGTAGATATGGTGGGCGAGTTCGAAGGTTCCAGCGGGTACAACTTTATCGAGGGGTTCTTTTCCTTGAGGAAACGTCCTGTTCCCATAACAGTCCCTCCGGTGCCTACCCCGGCTACGAATGCGTCGGGCGTCAGCTCTCGCGATTGCATCTGGAACCATATCTCAGGCCCCGTGTGCATGTAATGGGCCTCGGGATTGTCAGGATTTGAGAATTGGTGCGGAAGGAACGCATGGCCTACTTCCGCAGCCATGCTGTCCGCAGCGGCTATGCTGCCCAAAAAGCCTCCCTGCTCTTTGCTAACCAGCATTATCCTCGCGCCGAGGCTCGATATGAGGTCCTTCCTCTCCTTGCTCATCCAGTTCGGCATGAATATTGTGACCGGGTGGCCGAGCGCCCTTCCGACGGCAGCGAACGAAATGCCCGTATTGCCGCTCGTAGCTTCGATTATCATGTCCCCGGGCGCAAGTTTACCTAACTTGTATGCCTTGTTGATCACATGAAACGCGATTCTGTCCTTGATGCTGCCGGTCATGTTGAGGTTCTCCGACTTGGCATAGACCCTGTGGTTCTTCCCTTTATAGGAGTATTCTATCGACAGAAGCGGGGTATTACCGATATATGCGGAGAGGTTCTCTATGACGGTACTGTTGGTCGTGCCGCAGCTCATGACTCACACTCCCTACATAGAATTATCTAAATCTATTTATACCATCTCTCCGGGCGCTAATCCTCTAAAGCCCCTTACTTATCGTAACACCCGCCGTAAGGGGATTGACCATGTTTGCAATCATGCCGGTAGAGCATGCGACCGAGGCTCTCCTTATGGAAGCTGGTCCGAACCTAGAGGACATGTCCCCCAGGACATCCCTTATCCGTCTTCCGATGTCGGACTCCTCGTCTATCGGCAACCTAAGCTGGATCTCCTTGGTGAGGCCCGATATCCCGGCCCCGACGAGCCTGACGCTCCTGCCCGGCACATAGATCCTCTTATATAAGTGCAGCAACGCATCCATTATATGGTCGGTGAGGGTCATGTCGTACCCTATCGTGAACGATCCGCCCACGTCGTTGAAATCGGTATACCTCAGGTGCAGGTGCGCAACCCTGGCCGCCATGTTCTCGGTGGCCAGCCTTCCCGCCAGGTTGTCGGCTATCATCAGGAGGTGGGCCTTTATGACATCCTCGTCCGCCGTGGACTCTAGCAGGGTGAAGTCGTTACTCATCGACTTGGTCTTGAAAGGAAGGCCCCATCCATATGCGGGCTCCCTTCCTTCAATAGAATCATAGAGCCAGTCCACCCTGACCCCCATCAAAGGACGAAGCAGCTCCTTGGGGAATGCCCTCAGCTCCCCGAGCGTATGTACGCCCCTTTTCGCCAATGTGGCCGCCGTCCTGTAGCCGATCCCAGGCAGGTCGTCCACCGGAAGAGCGTCTATCTCCTTCGATATGTCCTCGTAAGGTATGACCTTGAGGCCGTCGGGCTTGCCCATGTCCGAAGCGAGTTTCGCAAGCACCCTCGTGTCGGCTACGCCCGCCGTCACCGTTATGCCGAGGATGTTCCTAGTCCAGGCCCTGAAATCCTCGGCTATGGATATGGCGGCCTCATAACCTTCCGGGCAGCTTACGTGGAATTCGTCTATGGAGCATGGGTGCACATATTTCCCGTAGGTCACCAGCTTATCGTGCAGCTTCCTGCTGAAATCAAGGTAAACGTGGGGCTTGCCCCTTATGAAATAGCCGTTGGGCATCAGCTTCTTGGCCTGGAAATAAGGCATCCCCGTCGTTATCCCGTACTTCTTGGCCTCCCTAGATTTCGCGGTAACGACGCCCCTCTGGGTGGATTCGGCAGAACCCACCACGGCGACCGGCTTTCCCCTGAGGGAAGGGTTGATCGCCTGCTCGCAGCTGGCGAAGAACGAATCGCAGTCTATAAACATCTCGGCCATGCGATCCCCTCCCTCAGCTGTACGTGCTGCCGTCCGGCAGGTACACCTTGACTATCCTCCAGGTGAGTGTCTCGCTCGACAGCTCCAGCTCATAGACGTCCGGGCCGCCGGAAAGGACGGCGAAATGGTGCTCGACCACCGCGCCCGACCTCTTGGCCCAGCGGGCCGTTATCGCGCTTACCTTATATGCCCTGCCGCTCCAAAGGAACGCCAAGGGGGAGATGGCCCCCTTCGAGAACCTGGCCGTGACCGATATGGGGCAGGGAAGATCTCCGTACATCCTAATCACCACCGAACATGTGTTCGATTAGAATCTATCACATCCTGGCTCCGGTATCAACCTCCGGAAAACGAAAAGGCGGCCGTGCCGCCTCATAAAATCCCTGATAGATATATATTCCAAATCATGTCTTCATCGGTAAGGCCCATGTCGTTGGGCGGTCAGAATTTTATGCCGGCCCCTGCGGACACGAAGATGTCGCGCCTAAGATAATCGAAGCCGGTGAACAGCAAGAGGGGGCCTATGGGGTTGTACCTTACGAAAAGGCTGCCGTCGACGAACGCATCCTTGAAGGCATAGGAGACGCTCCCCTCAATCGCCACCCTGCCGGACGACAACGAGCATAGCGCCTGCGCCCCTAAGCTGAAATCCGCCATCCCCATCGTCGCGACGGAGGATGTATTGCCGTAGCTTATCCCGACCATCGGCCCGAAGCCGACATAGATGCCGTCCTTTTCGTATTTGACCAGATCATAGCTAAACCCGGCCCTTGCGGATATCGATACGGAAGGATCTGAAGCCGCAATCTCTGACAAGAGCGGTTCGGCCACGCCGTATCCGAGGTATGACGCCAGGTTGATCCGCATGCCTTGCACTGTGTCGATGCATAACAGTAAGGAACCTTTCAGATTCTCCTGCCAGCTAGGAGCAGCCCATAAGGGATCGGATGAGAACGCCCTGTATGAAGCCCCCAATGCGACATAGCCGGACGCTATGGCGGATGACGATGACGTCAGCAGGACCAAGAGGACCGCCAGGATAACGAACTTGTTTCTCATGGCACACCTTCCTGAAAAGAAGATCCTATACCTTTACATCCTATACGCTTATTATGATTAACCATAAAGGTCCGATTACCTTCATGCAGGGCGCGGTGCCCTTAGAATAGTTCACGGTTGCTGGGCCACTGACCCAGGCTCAGATGGGCTGACCTGCCCAGGGCCGCCGGATCGAACGGCCGGAGGCGCACGTTTACGGCATACGGCACGCACTTCCAGTCAACGTACGCCTCCTTTGCTGTATAATTGACCTAAAACGCGCATCTATGTCAATCGGACCATGAGGTGCAGGATGTCGGTGTCTTCTGGGTGGAAGCTGTTCGCCGCAAGCATATTGTTCGGCGCCATAGGGACTTTCTCGGCCCTTCTGAGGAATGCAGGGGTCTCGTCCCTCGTTCAGACCTCTTTCAGGACCATAGGCACTACGCTGGCCCTGCTGGTCTATTTCGTCGCTATCCGCAAGAAACCGGCCAATCCGGGAAAGCACGTACTCTATTTCCTGTCATACGGGCTCTTCGCCTTCGTCGGCATGTTCATCGGGTATACGTCCTCCGTCGCTTTGGGGACCCCAGTCGCCATAACCACGCTGCTGGTCAACCTGCAGCCGGTATATGTGCTTATCATGGCGGCTGCGCTGCTCAAGGAGAAGGTCGACGCGTTCAAGGTCGTTCCCGTCATAATATCGCTCGCCGGGGTAGTGATACTCGTGGGCGGTTGGAACACGCAGGGCGGCTTCCTGCTGGCAGGCGTCCTATTCGCCGTCATGAACGGCCTGTGCTATGCGATCTACCTCTACATGACGAAGGTGCTGAGGGCTGGAAGCGGCATGGAGCCCATGGACATACTCTTCTGGGGATACGTCGCCGCGTCGGCTGCCATGCCTTTCGTCTTGGCGCTGATGCCACTTGCCATAAAGGATCCGGCCCTGACTTCACTGTCGTTCAGCCTGACCTTGCCCACTGTACTTTACCTGACCGGCCTTACGCTGGGTTGCACTTTGCTCCCGTATCTTCTGATCACTCAGAGCCTTGGAAAAGTGGAGCTTTCGAAGGCCTCCCTAAGCTTAGTGCTCGAGCCGGTCAGCGCTATAATAATCAGTGCGGTGGTGTTGGGCGAGCCGATATATGCATATCATCTTGCGGGAGGATGCCTGATACTCCTGGCTGTGATATTGGTGAATACCCCGAAAGAGAAGCTGCTTAGGATGATGGGGCGCAGGTAAAAACTACTCAACGGAGGGTTACATGAAAGATGCTAGCAAGGTAATACTGGTGACCGGCGCAACGTCCGGATTCGGGAAGGCGACCGCGCTGTATCTCGCGGGCCTGGGGCATAAGGTCTACGGATTCGGAAGGTCCGTCGAATCGACGTCCAAGGAAGCCGGCGGAAACCTGACTATGATGAGGATGGACGTCGACGACTCGGCTTCGGTCAACGATGCCATGGGCGCAGTGCTCGCAGCCGAGGGGAGGATCGATGTCGTGCTGGCCGCTGCCGGCCTGGGACTCGGCGGTTCGGTGGAGGACATAAGCATAGCGGAGGCCAAGGCACTGTTCGAGACCAACGTCTTCGGCGTCCTAAGGACGGTAAAGGCGGCAGCTCCCGCCATGAGGAAGCAGAGATCGGGGCTCATAGTGTTCGTAAGCTCGATAGGAGGTCTCATAGGGCTTCCTTTCCAGGGCATGTACAGTTCGACGAAGTTCGCGATTGAAGGGCTGGCCGAGGCTATGTCGATGGAGCTTAGGCCCTTCGGCGTGGATGTCGTGATAGTGGAGCCGGGGGACTTCGCGACCGGGTTCACGGCCAACAGGGTGAAGGCCGCTATGTCAGAAGCGCCCGATTCGGAATACAAGGAAACATACAAACGGGCCATGAGGAACATAGAGAAGGACGAGAACTCGGGCTACAAGCCGGACGTCTTCGCGATAGCCCTCTCAAGGATAATAAGCTCAAGGCGCAGGAAGCTTAGGTACATGATAGGGAGCCCGCTGCAGAAATCGTCGGTGTTCATAAAGAAGGTGCTCCCCGCGAGGCTCTTTGAGAGGATCATGGGCTGGTACTATACAGGAAGCAGATAACGGAGGCGAATCGAGATGGCGGGGAAGACTGCCGAGAAATACGCCAAGTACATGTTCCCGACCGTAAGGACGCTCTATGAGGAGCCCGTAGTCATGGTCAGGGGCTCGGGACATTACCTTTACGATGAGGACGGGAAGGAATACCTGGACTTCTTCGGGGGGATACTCACGTGCGGGATAGGCCATGCCAACCCGAAGGTGGCCGAGGCCGTATCGAAGCAGGCACATACGCTGCAGCACTGCTCCACCCTCTACGTAATACCAAAACAGGTGGAGCTCGCAGAAAGGCTCTTGGAGATAGCCCCAAGGGGCATTAACAAGTTCACGTTCGCCAACAGCGGTACGGAAGCGATCGAGGCCGCGATCCTGATGGCCCAGATAGCGACGGGCAACGACGAAGTGATCGCCTTAAGGCACTCCTACTCCGGCAGGAGCAAGCTCGCGATAGAGCTCACCGCCCTGCACAACTGGAAGCAGGGCATGGCACCGTCCGGCAACGTCAAGTACACGCATAACGGCTACTGCTACAGGTGCGCCTTCGGGCTCGAGTACCCGTCGTGCGGCATGAAGTGCGCATACGATCTCGAGGAGCTTATCAAGACGTCCACGAAAGGAAGCATAGCGGCCCTGATAGCGGAGCCCATACAGGGCGTAGGAGGGGCCATCGTGCCACCGCCTGAGTTCTTCCAGATCTTGGCCGAGATTACCAGGAAGCACGGCGGCATCTTCATCTCCGACGAGGTACAGACCGGCTTCGGCAGGACCGGCGGCAGGTGGTTCGGGATCGAGCATTGGGGAGTGGAGCCGGACGCCATCACGGCGGCCAAGCAGATGGCGTCGGGAGCGCCGATAGGGGCCCTGATGGCAAAAGCCGAGCTTGCCGACAGGTGGACCGCGCCTTCGATATCGACGTTCGGCGGCAACCCGGTGAGCATGGCTGCGGCATGCGCGACGATCGACTTCATGAAGGAGAACGACACGAAGGCGAACGCCAAGGCCATGGGAGACAGGTTCATGGACGGGCTGAAGAAGCTCCAAAGGAAGTACCCCTGCATGGGCGACGTGCGCGGCAAGGGCTTGATGCTCGGGATAGAGTTCGTGAAGGAGGGCAAGGAGCCTGCGGCGGGACTCCTGCTCAAGATACTGGAGGGGACCAAGAAAAGGGGCCTTCTCGTCGGAAAGGGCGGCCTCGACGGCAACGTCATGAGGCTCGCACCGCACCTTACCGTCACACCGGGGGAGATAGACGGAGCGCTTGAGATACTAGAACAAGCGATAGCGCAGGCTTAATAACTGCTTGAATCAACCGGCCGCCCGTCCCTTCTTGAAGGAGGACGGGCGGCCTTGCTTTACATATACCTTGATTTGATATATTGTTTGTGTATTGACAAACGAAAAGGATGATGACGATGGAACTGCCCTCGGTGTTCTGGGATTCGGGATTCGAAGACATGAAGAAAGGTTATGCCTGTGTAGACGGGATGCTCATGTGCCTTGTCTGCTGCCGAAGCTTCGGCCTTAAGGACGAGGAGGGCGCGGCGGCGCACGTGGCGGCGGATCACGGCGACATGTTCGAGGTACTACTAGGCATCGAGGAGGGGCAGAACGGCCTGACGGAGAACCAGGCGGACATCCTCAGGCTGATACGGGAGGGCAGATCAGACGCCGATATAGTGAAAGCCGGCCTTGCAGGGGCGACGTCGACTGTAAGAGGTTACAGGCTGCTGCTTCGCGAGAAGGAACGTAAAGCGAAGGCCTTCCTTGCGATATCTGGCTTTCTACACGAGGGTGACTACAAGAAACGGCGACCGGGAAGGAAGCCGAGCAAGGGGTGGAGCATCTTGGACGAAAGGTTCGAGATAACGGACGACGAGAGGAAGAAGGTCCTAAGGACCTACTTCGACGAGGAGAAGTGCGTAGTTAGGACGTTCCCGTCGAAGGAGAAGAACAAGATAGTCATACTGGAAAGGCTGGCCGAACTCTTCGAGAAGGGCAGGACCTACTCCGAGAAGGAGGTCAACCAGGTCCTTTTCAGGGCGTTCAACGACATATCTACGCTTAGGAGGTATCTCATCGAATATAGGTTCCTTGCTAGAGTCTCGGACGGTTCCGCCTATTGGAGGACGGACCCATGGCATAAGCAGTAGACCTGGAATTATACGATATGCGTAGCACTGCCCGCCGGTATCTCCGGCGGGTTTTCTATGCTTAGGGCATCTTGGAAAAAATTTGCGATGAATAATGCGGATATATATTGACAGATAGTAGAATAAATATACATAATATCGTCATACATGCTTATTGAGGAGTGAGATGAATGAGAAAGGCATCCTTAACGCTGATCGTCGTATTAGCGCTCCTGATGGCGTCGATATGCCAGGCCGGGGCGGCATCAAGCTTCAAGTTCGAAGTAAAAGTACCCGACAATTTCCAAGGTGAGCTCAACGGTAGGTGCTTGGTCGTACTGTCCAAGGACACAAGCAAGAGCGACCCCATAGACCAGGTGAGCCCCACCGGGGTGCCCGTTTTCGGGAAGACCGTGTACGGCCTCAAGGCAGGGGACGTCATCACTTTCACGGCGGATGACAAGGAGGTTTACGGCTTCCCGTTCCAGATCGACTCCATACCTCAATCGGAGCTGTACGTCCAGGCCTTCTTCGTGAAATATACGAAGTATTCGAGGTCGAACGGAAGCACGATATGGGCGATGGAAGACCACGGCGGCGGCGGGGACATGTTCTCCAATCCTTTCAATCTATACAGCAAGGTAGTGAAAACATCAATCGACGTCAAATCGAACTCCTCGGTCAAGCTCGAGTTGACGGAGCAGATCGGACTGTCTAAGCCCCTCAAGACGGGGGAAGTGACCCAGCAGGGCAACTATGAGGACAAGCCGTACCTCAAGTACGTGAAGATCAAGAGCGAGCTGCTTTCCGAGTTCTGGGGCACCCCGATGTACATAGGGGCCAACGTGCTGCTTCCCAACACGTACGGCAAAATAGCGGGCAAGAAGTACCCTGTGCTCTACTACCAGGGCCATTGGCCGGGAGGAAGCGCGCCGATGAGCTATGAGAGCACGAACAGCGCAGGGAAGGCCTTCAAGGCGTTCTGGGACGGCGAAGAGGCGCCGCAGATGCTTGTCGTCACGATAAGGGATGCGAATCCTTTCTATGACACTTCGTATTCCGTGAACACCGCGAACGTCGGACCGTGGGGCGATGCGATAACCAAGGAGCTGATCCCGTACCTAGAGAAAAACTTCGACATAATCGCACAGCCCTGGGCGAGGCTTCTGGCCGGTGGTTCGACCGGAGGATGGGAATCGCTGGCGATGCAGGTATTCTACCCCGATTACTTCGGCGGGACCTGGTCCATGTGCCCCGATCCGGTGGACTTCAACTACTACCAGATAGTCAACGTGTACAAGGACGACAACGCCTATTTCGTCGACAAGGGCTGGATAAAGGTGGAAAGGCCAGGCTCCAGGGGAGTCGACGGGAACATCAAGTACATGATGAAGGACGAGAACTACTGGGAGATAGCCCTCGGTGGGCTCGAGGCGGTAAGCCTCGGCCAGTGGGCGATATGGGAAGCGGTCTTCGGTCCGATGGACAAGGACGGCTATCCCGCCAGGATTTGGGATCCTCTTACGGGGACCATCGACAAGTCCGTTGCCGAATACTGGAAGCAAAACTACGACATAAACTACAAGCTGCAGAAAGAATGGTCGACGATAGGGCCTAAGCTGGTGGGTAAGATCCACCTCAGGGGCGGGGACATGGACGCCTACTACCTCAACAACGCCCAGTACCTGTTGGGCGATTGGCTCCAGACGACCAAGGACCCCTACTACGACGGCTATTCCGTCACTTTCCCGAGGATGGGCCACACCGGCAACATCAGCAACCAGGACCTCCTGAAGGAGATGGCGGCACATCTGATCAAGTACGGACCGGCGGATGCGGCTAAGATATTGTCAGCAAAATAAGGCCAAGGCCCGATGCCGCGTCGGAGGTGCCGAAGGAGAGATCCTTCCGGCACCTCCTTTGATTCATCCTCCGCCATAAACCTGTGCCCGGGCAAACAAGGCGCCGATGGTGATAGAATATGGACAGCTATTATTTGGAGGTGCCCTACATGTCAGCATTCAACGTATCGATGATCAAAGGGGTGTTCGCCCCTATCGCGACCCCGTTCACCGATGCCGGTGGGCTGGATTTCGCATCGCTGAAGAAGAACATGCAGATCTGGGACAAGACGAGGCTCGCAGGATACGTGGTACTTGGATCGAACGGCGAGGCCAATTTCCTTACCTTCGACGAGAAGGTAAGGCTCGTGGCCGAGGTGGCGGAGCTCAACGGGGGGCGCAAGCTCGTGATCGCGGGCACGGGGGTGGAGACGACCACCGAGACCATAAGGCTGACCGCGGAGACTGCAAAGGCGGGCGCGCAAGCCGCCCTTGTCCTGCCTCCCTTCTACTTCAAGGCGGCCATGGGCAACGCAGCGCTCATAACTCATTACAAGGCCGTCGCGGATGCCTCACCGATCCCGATCATGCTCTACAACATGCCCGGCAACACGGGACTTAACCTGACTTCGGGCCTTGTGGCGGAGCTTTCGCACCATCCTAACATCATCGGCATAAAAGACAGCGGCGGCAACATCGTGCAGATAGCCGAGATCGTGGCGAAGTCGAAGCCCGGCTTCATCGTCTTCGCAGGTTCTGGGAGCTTCCTGCTGCCTACCCTGGCCGTAGGCGGAAGGGGCACGACCGCGGCCCTTGCGAACATAGCCGCGGACGAGCTTGCGGACATATACGACGCATTCATGGCAAACGACATGCAAAAGGCCAAGGAGGCCCAGCTCAAGGTCATGGACATCAACGCCGCCGTTACGAGCAGGTGGGGTGTGCCTGGACTGAAGGCGGCGATGGACATGATGGGCTACATCGGCGGAAGGCCGAGGCTGCCCATGCTACCCCTGCCGGAAAAGGAAAGGGCCGAACTGGCCAAGATCGTAGAGGCGTTCAGAAGGTAGAGCCTAGTCCTTAGAATATTGATAAAGAAGCTGCCCGGCCGCGATGGCCGGGCAGCTTCCCATATAATTCCTTTTATGCCTTAAGGCCTTAGAACAAGGACAGCGTTAGGAATAGGGTGGCCATTATCGAAGACACCAGCGAGATGACGGTGATCTGCGTGTTGATCGATGGGCCCGCGGTGTCCTTGAAGGGATCGCCCACGGTATCGCCGACGACGGCCGCCTTATGCGCCGCAGATCCCTTGCCGCCGTGGTTGCCCGACTCCACGAACTTCTTGGAGTTGTCCCACAGTCCGCCCGAGTTGGACATGAACAGCGCGAACAAGAGGCCGCTCACTATGTTGCCGGTGAGATAGCCGCCAATGGCCTGTACTCCGCCTATGAAACCTACGGCTATGGTCATGAGTATCGCCGCCAGGCCCGCGGGTATCAGCTCTTTTATCGCACCTTCGGTCGCTATCACGATGCACCTGTCATATTCGGGCTCCACACCGGGCTTGCCCTCCTTCAGGCCAACTATCGTGTTGAACTGGCGGTGTATCTCGGCCACCATGCGCTGCGCGTTGCGGTTGACGCCGAGCATGAGCATCGCCGAGAACAGCGGTGGGACCGCCGCGCCGACGAGCATGCCGAAGAAAACCAGAGGGTTCATTACGTCGAAGCCGACTATGCCAGCGACGCCCAGTTCGGCCGCTGCGACGTTGACCTCGCTGATGAACGCGCCCAGCAGCGCGATGACGGTCAGTCCCGCAGCGCCGATCGCGAAGCCCTTGGTTATCGCCTTGACTGTGTTGCCTGCGCTGTCGAGCTCGTCCGTCGTCTCCAGCACGTCTTCGCCGAGGTTGCCTATCTCGGCGAGGCCGCGCGCGTTGTCGACTATCGGGCCGTAGGCGTCGTTGGATATGATCATGCCTACGATGGAGAGCATCCCTACTGCTGCCATCGAGATGCCGAACATCGCATAACCCGGTCCGAGAGGATCGCACAGCTTAAAGGCCACGAGGGCCGAGATGCCGATTCCTATCATTGCGGGAAGAGCGCTGACAAGGCCGTACGAAATACCCGACAGTATGGTGAAAGCCGGCCCCGACTCCGAGGCCTTGGCAACCATGCGGACCGGGGGCTTGGTATCGTTCGTAAAATAGTCGCTCGTGATCCCTATGATGACGCCGACTATTAGGCCGACCGCGCTTGCTCCCCAGATGCGCCACTCGAAACCGAACGCCCACGTGGCGAGCGCCGTCAGTACGCCGAATACGGACGTTGTGACGTATGTGCTGCTGTTAAGGGCCCTGGTCGGGTCGCCTCCATGGCCGATCCTGGCAGTCGCGACTCCGATTATCGACGAGAGCAGCCCTATCGTAGTATAGGCGAACACCATGGCGGTGTTCATCTTGCCTCCCATCAGCTTGTCGAGGCTGCCGGCCATGACAAGGGCCGCCACCATGGATGCCACGTTGGAATCGAACAGGTCCGCTCCCATCCCGGCCACGTCGCCTACGTTGTCTCCGACGTTGTCCGCGATGACGGCGGGGTTGCGAGGATCGTCCTCGGGTATGCCCAGCTCTACCTTGCCAACGAGGTCAGCGCTGATGTCTGCCGTCTTGGTGAAGATGCCGCCTCCCGCCTTGGCGAATAGAGCCAGCGAGCTGGCCCCGAAGCTGAAGCCTAAAAGCGAGGAGTGGCTACCGGTTAGAACATAGACGAGCGTAACGCCAAGGAGGCTGCTGCCGACGACGGCCATGCCCATGACCGCCCCGCCCCTGAAGCCCGCCATGAACGAAGGCTGTATGCCCTCCTTTGCCGCCTCGGCTGTTTTCATGTTAGCGATGGTGGCTATCTGTATGCCTATCTTGCCCGCCGCGGCGGAGAAGACAGCGCCAGCGACGTAGGCGAGGGCCATCATCACATTTTCCAAAGGATCGCCCAGCCAGATGGGCCTGGGCAAGAATATCAGGATCAGGACCGCCGCCACGCCGGCGAACTTGGCCAGCATTATGTACTCCTTTTTCAAAAACGTGTTGGCGCCCGCGGTGATGAGCTTGCCGACTTCCGCTATCCTCTTATTGGAGGAATGGCGGGACTTGACCCACGAGTAGAGCCAGCCTGCGACTATGAATGATGCGAAAGAGACGACTGCCGCCAGGATAAGGAACGTTCTTAAGGATGAATCCATGTAGCTGATCCCCCATTCTACGTAAGTCGGCATGGCGCTCGAAACGGCGCCATACCGATGGTTATACAACATAAAACACTGCAATTATACAGAAAAAATTATCTAGAAGGAAGTCTAGCGGTCGAAGAACGGGCTCTTGCCCGTGGCCGCAAGCGGCACTCCTATGACGGTGTCCGCCTTTATCATGCCGAGCCTGCGGGCCAGCACCCCTATCCTGTACATTATCCTGTTGTCCACATTGTGTATGGACGCGGTCTTGACCGCAGAACCGAGCGCGATGCCTAGGTCTTGCATCTTCCATGCGCAGTTGGGGCCAGCGAACTCGGAGAATTCCCTCTGGACGGCCGACATCTCGGCACACGTCTGGTATCCGCACGCTCCGCAGTTAAGGCCCATCCCCGGACATCTCCTCAGTCCCAGCAGCAGCACAGCAGCCGAGGCGTCCACTCCCTTGGCGTCCCTGTCGAAATTCTTCTTCCCTGATTCGACCCCGTACGCCCTCATGGCTTCGGAGAGCCTCTTCAGGTCGTCGCCCTTTATGAGCTCTATTTCTATATAGTCTAGACCTGACGCCTTCGGCGCCGTCCTGGCCGACAGGGCCATCAGCTCGCCAACGGCAATTACCGCCTTCTCCATGTCCATAGCATCCGCCTCCGATACTCCCCGTAGGGTGATTTGCCTAAACGTCCGCATATAATACAATATACTTAATTCGCAGGAGGTTGCACAAATGGCGGAAATCATGAGGCTTTCTTCTTGGAACATAAACGGCATAAGGGCGTCGGTCAAGAAGGACCAGGGGATAATGTCCTACCTTGCCGGCCACGCCCCTGACGTATGCGGGCTTCAGGAGCTTAAGGCCGACATGACCCAGATACCGGCCCTTTTGCTGGAGATGCCGGGCTACTCGGCCTATTTCCATCCGGGCGAACTTAAGGGCTACTCCGGGGTCGGGATACTCACCAAGAAGGAGCCCCTGGCCGTAAGCAGCTGCCTAGGGGTGCCGGAGTTCGACAGGGAAGGCCGTTTCATAACGGCCGACTTCGGGGGCTTCGTGCTGGCCAACGTATACTTCCCGAACGGAGGCCAGTGGCCGGAACCCTGGCCGCTGGACCTTGAATGGCCAAAGGGCCTGGATTGGCAGGGCTGGCTGGAGTACGACGGCTGGCCGTCGTGGCTGGACAGGCTCAAGTTCAAGATGGCCTTCTACGAGAGGTTCAAGGACTGGGCGGTAGAGCTTGTGCGGTCGGGTAGGCATCTCGTGGTCTGCGGGGACGTCAACACCGCCCACAAGGAGATAGACCTTGCCAGGCCGAAGAACAACGAACGTACGACGGGATTCCTCCCAGGGGAAAGGGAGTGGATCACCAAGTTCCTCGGCTGCGGCTTCGTGGACACGTTCAGGGAGTTCGACGAGGAAGGCGGAAGGTACTCCTGGTGGGACCTGAAGACCAGGGCCCGGGAGAGGAACGTCGGGTGGCGGCTGGATTATTTCTTCGTGGACGCCCCGTTCATGGGGAAGGTGAGGCGCGCGTACATAGAGAGCGAAGTCTACGGCTCTGACCATTGCCCCGTGGGCATAGAAGTGGAACTATAGGCGACAGGACCCGCTCTCGTGCAGCACTTGGTCCCTAAGGGCCGGCTTATAAGAAATATATCAGCAGGAGGCCGAGTATGGATCCTATGACGGTGCCGTACGTGCCCGAATGTCCGATCGCGGTGTTCTGGGATTCCGGTATCAGCTCGTCCGCGACTATGTACAGCATGGCCCCGGCCGCTATCCCCAGCGCTATGGATACCATCGCCTGGGACATCGAACCGAAGGCGACGCCGATGAAGGCCCCGAGTGCCATCGGCAGGCCGGCCATGGCGCCTATGGAGAACACCTTCTTCCTTCCGATGCCGCATCCGGCGAGTGGCGCTCCGAGCGCGAGCCCCTCGGGAAGGTTATGCAAGGCGATGGCTATAAAGAGCGTAAGACCCAGCTCCGGGCTGTGGGCATAGCCGGCTCCGATGGCGATGCCTTCGGGAAGGTTGTGTATCGCGATGCCAAGGGACGTCAGCACCCCGGTCTTGTACAGCTTCGGGTCCGTTACGTGCTCGTAGGAGATTATGTGCTGGTGCGGCAGGATCTTGTCTATCAAAGTCATGCTCAGCGCCCCGGCGACGAAGCTGATGAACGCGACCAGGATTCCGAGCCCGGGCCTTGCGAAAGAGAGGGTGCCCGCGTGTATCGCCTCGGGCATGAGGTCAGCGAAGACTAGGACCAGCATGACGCCGGACGCTATGCCGAGCATGAGGCTTACGTACTTCTCGGCGCGCTTTCCTAGGAACGTGGGTATCAAGCTGCCGAGCGCCGTGCTTACGAGCCCGGCGAAGAGGCCTATCATCGTGACTTTGAGTACGTTCATGCAAATTGCTCCTTTGAGGTCCGTTAATTTCGTACACCGGCCAAGATTCATGTTACATTCAATGTTGCCGACAAGGCAATCTCTCGGAAAAGAACGTTTTTGGAGGTGCCAGATGCTGCTCGCGGTCGATATAGGCAATACCAACATAGTAGTGGGGCTTTTCGATAAGGAAAAGCTGGTGACCTCTTTCAGGCTCGCTTCCGAAAGGGACAGGACCGCCGACGAGTACGGCATCCTCATGGCCCACTTCCTGGACATAAGGAAGCTGAGGAAAGAGGACATAGACGGGGCGATAATCTCGTCAGTCGTACCGCCTCTTAACGAGGCGATCGAAAAGGCGGTGATACAGTACTGCGGCGTGGCGAACCCGCTGCAGGTCGGCCCTGGGGTGAAGACGGGCCTTGCCATAAAGATCGAAAACCCCAAGGAGGTGGGCGCGGACAGGGTCTGTGACGCCGTAGCGGTGACCGCGCTGTACGGCGCGCCCGCAATAGTCGTAGATTTCGGGACCGCGACCACGTTCAGTGCCGTGGACTCGGAGGGCACCTTCATAGGAGGTGCCATCGCCCCCGGGGTGATGACCGCGAGCGACGCGCTCTTCTCGAAGACTTCCAAGCTGCCCCGCGTGGACGTGGCGAAGCCCAAGTCGGTTATCGGCAAGAGCACTGTCACGGCAATGCAGTCGGGGATATTCTTCGGGGCGCTGGGCATGGTGGAGGAGTTGGTAAAGAGGATGAAGGCCGAGATGGGCGGCAGCGGTATAAAAGTTGTGGCCACAGGAGGGCTGGCCCCACTGATCGCAGGCCAAACGCGGATGATAGATACGGTCGACCCAGAGATTACTCTTAAAGGCCTGAGGATAATATACGAAAGGAACGTGAGCTAATAAATTGTCGGACAAAGAACTTTTCAAGGCTTCCAACCGCCCTGACGGGGACCTGGAAAGGGTAATAATAGCGGCCGTCGACCCCAGCGGGCCCATGGAATCCGGCGGCGCGTCGTTCGACGAGGATGAATCCCTGCTGGAGCTGGCCGAGCTGATAAGGACCGTGGACGGGGCCGTCGTGGGCCAGGTCATACAGAAAAGGAAGAGGCCGGATCCGACCTACTACATAGGGAGCGGCAAGGCGGAGGAGATCGCAGTGATGTGCGACGGGCTGGACGCCGATACCGTGGTCTTCGACGACGAGCTGACCCCCGGCCAGCACGCAAAGCTCGAGGATATAATCGGCCGTAAGGTGATAGACCGCACGCAGGTGATCCTGGACATCTTCGCAAGGAGGGCCTCTACGGCGGAAGGCAAGCTCCAAGTCGAGCTCGCACAGCTCGAGTATTTGCTGCCGAGGCTGGTGGGAAGCCGGGAGGCCCTGTCGAGGCTGGGAGGCGGCATAGGCACGAGGGGCCCCGGCGAGACGAAGCTCGAGACGGACAGAAGGGTCATAAGGCGCAGGATATCGGACATAAAGAACAAGATAGAGCAGGTGAAGTCGAGGAGGCAGATCCAAAGGGGCAGGAGGAAGGCCAACGAGCTGCCCGTGGCATCGCTGGTAGGATACACCAACGCCGGCAAGTCGAGCCTGATGAACCTGCTCACCGGATCTTCGGTGCTCGTCGAGGACAAGCTGTTCGCGACTTTGGACCCCACCACTAGGAAGCTGGTGCTGCCCAACAACCAGGAGATGCTCGTCACCGACACGGTCGGCTTCATAAGGAAGATTCCCCATCATCTCATCGTCGCGTTCAGGGCGACGCTGGAAGAGACGATAGAGGCGGACATGCTCATACACGTGGTGGACGCCTCGAGCGGCTATGCGGAGGAGCAGTACGATTCCGTGATGGAAGTGCTGGCCGACCTCGGCGCGAAGGACAAACCTATGGTTACGGTGCTTAACAAGTCGGACAGGCCGGATTCTGCCGACGGCGTAATGAAGCTGTCTTCGGTGGTGCCCAACCCCGTCGTGATGTCCGCCTTGACTGGAGAAGGGCTCGACAGGCTGATGTCGGAGGTAATGAAGGTGCTGTCGAAGAGGCTGGTCAGGGTGGAGGCCTTCATGCCGTACGACGAGCCCATGCTAAGGGAAGTGGAGGCCCACGGCGACATCATACTTAGGGATTACGTGGATAACGGGGTAAAGCTCGTGGCCGAGGTGGAATCCGTGCTGGCGGCAAGGATAGCCGCGAAGTATCCCAAGAACGGCGGGGGCAGGGCATGAGCTTCAGGATAGGCGGGATCGCCATCGAAGGCGCGCCCGTGATGCTGGCCCCGATGGCAGGGGTTACGGACCTTCCTTTCAGGATAATTTCGCGGCGCATGGGAAGCGCGCTCTCCTATACGGAGATGCTAAGCGACATGGCCTTGACCCACGGCAGCAGGAAGAGCAGGGCCATGCTCCTGCTGGACCCGGGCGAGAAGCCGGCTGTGGTCCAGCTCGCAGGGTCCAGGCCCGAGGTCATGGCGGATGCAGCCGTCATGGTGGAGGAGGCCGGTGCTTGCGCGGTGGACATAAACATGGGCTGTCCGATGCAGAAGATCACAGCCAACGGAGAAGGCGCTGCGCTCATGAAGGACCCCGAAAGGGCTGAGAGGATAATTAGGGCCGTCCGCTCGGCGGTGAAGGTGCCTGTCACTGTCAAGATAAGGAAGGGCTGGGACGAGCATACTGAGAACTACCTCGATTTCGCCCTGATGTGCGAAGGCGCCGGAGCCGACGCCCTGGCGATACACGCAAGGACCAGGAAGCAGTTCTACTCGGGCGAGGCGGACTGGGACGCCATCGCAAAGCTCAAGGAGAAACTTTCTATAACCGTCATCGGCAACGGTGACGTAAGGTGCGCAGAGGATGCCGTCAGGATGATAGGCAGGACCGGATGCGACGCCGTGATGATCGGGCAGGGCGCCCTGGGCTATCCGTGGATATTCCGGGAGGCCAAATCCCTCATCGAGAACGGCGAGGAGGTACCGCCTCCGGGGCTGGACGAGCTGTTCGACGTGGCCGCCGAGCACCTGGACGCCATGATAGCACATTTCGGGGAGGGCTCGGCCTGCCTGAAGATGCGCAAGCACCTGTCGTGGTACGTGAAGGGCTTAAGGCAGGCAACGGATGCGAAGGACAGGATAAACACCCTTTACACCGGGGCGGAAATGCACGCTTTCCTGGCTGAATACAAGGATTTCCTCAGGTTAAGGGGCGACGGTACGGGCGGAATAAGGCGCATAAGGCTTGAAGGAGTGCGGGTTAGGGTATAGAATGCACTTGTGCACAATGTTGTACACAAGGAGGAACGATGGAACTAGTCAGGATCGGGGACAAGGTGATAGACAAGGACAAGATAGTAAGGGTCCTAAACCGCGTCCTTGAACTTAGGACAGAGGGCCAGTCGCAGGCCGAGGCGGCTGCCACGCTGGGGCTGGACCGGTCTTTCATCTCCAGGCTGGAGGCGGTCGGCGAAGTCAGGAAGGGCACGAAGATCGCGCTCATCGGCTTTCCTCTTTCAAACTGCGACGAGATAACCCAGATCGCAAAGGAGCTAGGTATCGATTACGTTTGGCTCATGGACGACAAGCAAAGGTGGTCTTACGTCAGGAACAAGAGCGGCATCACGCTGCTGAACGACCTGATGAAGATAATCGCCACTCTGAAGGACTACGACGCTTTGATAATGGTTGGTTCCGACATGAGAGTCAAGGTGGCGGAGGCTCTCATGGGCAGCAGAGTCTACGGCATCGAGCTGGGCCGGTCCCCGATCAAGGCGGACGTGCGCCTGGACCCCGACAAATTCAGGGAGATAGTGTCCAGCATAAAAGGTTAGGTCGGCCATCGTGCGGAGGTGCTAGCATGAAGCATATTGTCAGCGTAAGCCTCGGTTCTTCGAAAAGGGACCATAAGGGCAGCATGGACGTGTTCGGTGAGGAGTACGTCCTCGAAAGGCGCGGGACTGACGGGGACATAGACAAGGCCATCGCTCTGATAAAGGAGCTCGATGGCAAGGTGGACGCGTTCGGCATGGGCGGGATAGACATCTACCTGCAAGGGCTCGGCAGGAAGCTCATGTTCAGGGACGCCAAGAGGATAGCCGCGGCGGCCGTGAAGACGCCGCTCCTTGATGGTACGAACATGAAATCAGGAATTGAGTACCGCGCGGTCAAATACGCGGAAGAAGTAGCCGGGCTCCATATAAAAGGCAGGAAGGTGTTCCTCATGTCCACGATAGACAGGCTCGGCATGGGCGAGGCCTTCGAGGAGATGGGATGCGACATGGTATACGGAGACGCCATGTTCGCGCTGGGGCTAAACTGGAAGCTCACCAAGATAAGCCAGGTCAAGAGGATAGCAGCGGTACTCGGGCCGATACTGGTGCAACTCCCGTTCAGCTGGCTGTATCCCACAGGCAAGGCGCAGGAGGAGAAGCGCGAGAACAAGAAGTGGCAGCAGTACTACAACTGGGCCGATGTCCTGGCGGGTGATTTCATCTACATCAACAAGTACCTTCCGGACGATCTGAACGACAAGATAGTGATAACCAACACCGTCACCAAGGACGACGTGGAGGAGCTGAAGAGGCGGGGGGCCAGAGCGCTGGTTACGACCACCCCGGAAGTGGACGGCAGGTCCTTCGGCACGAACGTTATGGAGGCCATGCTCACGGTGGCAATAGGCAAGGAACCTTCCCGGATATCTGAGAAGGAATATATGGACGAGCTGGATAAATTAGGCGTGAAGCCCAGGGTGGTGTTGTTCAAGTAGATTTTCATCTTGACATAGAGGCGGCTCAACTTCATAATTTTCCTGTACCAGCGGCAACTTGGGTTCATATCCAGCTTGCCGCATGTATTTTACTTCTTTTTTGACTAAGGGGAGTCGATTATGGCAGAAAAGGAAGTTTTCCTTACCATCGACGGGCTCAGGAAAGTGGAGAAGGAGCTCGATTTCCTC
Source organism: Bacillota bacterium (assembly GCA_029565935.1). Taxonomy (GTDB): domain Bacteria; phylum Bacillota; class DTU025; order DTU025; family MWDF01; genus MWDF01. Next base: position 87,985 of record JAKQNF010000010.1, read on the forward strand.
AAGGGCGAGAAGCGCCTTATGATCGCCGAACGCATAAAGCAGGCCAGGGAGTTCGGGGACATCACCGAGAATTCGGAATACGACGACGCTAAGAACGAACAAGCTGAGGTAGAACAGAGGATATCCCAGCTCGAGATGCTTCTTGCCAAAGTGAAGATAATCGACGAGATGGACCAGCTCACGGACGTGGTGTGCCTCGGTTGCACTGTGCTTCTTAAGGACATAGAGTGCGAGGAGACCGAAAGGTATACCATCGTGGGTTCCGCCGAGGCGGATCCGATGGAAAACAAGATCTCCAACGAATCCCCTGTGGGCAAGGCGATAGTCGGGAAGCTGGTGGGATCCGTAGTTGAAGTCGCAGCCCCGGCAGGCAGCATCAAGTACCAGATAATGGAGATATGCAACTAATTCGCGAGGTGACATGATGGAAGATCTTACAGCCATAGCGGCAGAGGCGGCCCGGGAGGGCCTGGACGAGGGAGAGGAGATCACCAGGCGCAAGAAAGTGGCCGAAGGATGGCGCGGCCTGGGTGTGTCCCCCTACGGAGGCAAGTTCCTAAAGGACACCGAAGCACAGGAGGTCACTGATAGGTTCGAACAGCTCGAAGGCAAGCATGTGAGCCTGGCGGGAAGGATAATGACGATAAGGAGCCATGGAAAGGCTTCTTTCGCCGACCTAAGGGACCAGTCGGGCAAGATACAGCTCTACTTCAAGCAGGACATCCTGGGAGACGCCGAATATGGCAAGTTCCTCATGGTAGACCTCGGGGACATCGTTGGCGCAAGGGGCAAGGTGTTCAGGACCAGGCGCGGGGAGATCAGCGTCCAGGTGGAACAGCTCACTATGCTAACGAAGGCGCTCAGGCCACTGCCGGACAAATGGCACGGCCTGAAGGACGTGGACGCAAGGTACCGCCAGCGGTACGTGGACATGATCGCAAACCCGGATGTAAGGAAGACATTCCTCGTTCGTAGCGCGATCGTGGCGGGTATAAGGCGCTTCATGGAAGCGAGGGGCTTCGTGGAGGTCGAGACGCCGTCGATGCACACGATAGCCGGAGGGGCTGCCGCGAAGCCGTTCATCACACATCACAACGCCCTCGACATGGACCTGTACCTTAGGATAGCTACCGAGCTGCACCTGAAGAGACTGCTGGTCGGCGGGATGGAGAAGGTCTACGAGATGGGCCGGATATTCAGGAACGAAGGGATATCCACTAAGCACAACCCGGAGTTCACCTCGATAGAAGCATACCAGGCCTACGCCGACTACTACGACATGATGGAGCTCACGGAAAGCCTGGTGGCGGACGCCGCGAAGAACGCCGTAGGATCGACGAAGGTGAGCTACCAGGGCCAGGAGATAGACCTTACCCCCCCGTGGCCGAGAAGGACCATGGCTCAGTTGGTCAGGGAGCTCCTCGGCGAGGACATCGCCGCGATGTCGGACGAGCAGGCCAGGAAGGCAGCCGCCAGGCTCGGGCTCGAAGTAGATAAGGACGCGACGATGGGAATGTGCCTGAACGCCGCTTATGACGAGCTCGTGGAGCCAAAGCTGATACAGCCGACGATAGTGATGGACTATCCGATAGAAGTATCCCCCCTGGCGAAGAAGCGCGAGGAGGACCCCAGGTTCACCTACAGGTTCGAGGCGGTCTGCGTAGGCAGGGAGCTGGCGAACGCCTTCTCGGAGCTGAACGATCCCATCGACCAGAGACAGAGGTTCGAATCCCAGGTGGACGAGAGGCAGAAGGGCGACGAAGAGGCCCATATGATGGACGACGATTTCGTCACCGCGCTCGAATACGGCATGCCCCCCGCAGGCGGGCTTGGCATAGGCATAGACAGGCTAGTGATGCTGCTGACCGACTCGGCGTCAATAAGGGACGTGATATTGTTCCCGACGATGAGGCCGAAAGCCTGATTGCGCTAAGGGACCTAGCGTGTTATATTAACAATTGCGTCGCTTGGAAACCAGGGCCCGTAGCTCAGCTGGGAGAGCGCTAGAATCGCACTCTAGAGGTCGCGCGTTCGATCCGCGTCGGGTCCACCAGATTGCCGGGATTGGCGTAATGCCGGTCCCGGTCTTTGTCTATCACGAGAGGAACACCGGCCGGGTCGCGTTATCATATTAGGGACCATTTAGCCATGTGCCGTGATAAGTACAAAGCAGATAATTGAATGAAGCGCGCATATTGGTTAGAATCAGTCTGTACAATGCTTCAAGGAGGTAGCGGATAATGCCCCATTTCATAGGCACTGATTGCATCGGCTGCGGCAGCTGCAAGGCTGAATGCCCCGTGGATGCCATAACCGAGGGGACCCCTTACGTGATCGACCCCGACAAGTGCATAGACTGTGGCGCCTGCGCCGCGGTTTGTCCCGTCTCTTGCATAGTCCAGAAGTAAGTTCTAGGCAGGCCAAGACTTCCAGCTCCCCGGTAGGCCGGGGAGCATAAGCATGCAAAAGTCCTTGACTGGACGTCATATAAGACCGATAAGGATGTGATCTACATGGGCGATACGATACAAGGCACCTGGAAGGTGAAGGTAAGCTTCGTGCAAATGCTCAAGGGCGGCGTCATCATGGACGTCGTGAACGCCGAGCAGGCCAGGATAGCCGAAGAGGCCGGAGCGGTGGCCGTCATGGCGCTCGAGCGCGTCCCTGCCGACATAAGGGCCACGGGCGGAGTCGCCAGGATGTCCGACCCCAAGATGATAATCGAGATCAAAGAGGCCGTGTCCATACCCGTCATGGCCAAGGCGAGGATAGGGCACTTCGTGGAGGCGCAGGTCCTGGAGGCCATAGGCGTAGACTGCATAGACGAGAGCGAAGTCCTAACGCCGGCCGACGACAAGTACCATATCAACAAGCACGACTTCAAGATACCTTTCGTCTGCGGATGCAGGAACCTGGGCGAGGCGCTAAGGCGCATCGGCGAGGGCGCCGCGATGATGAGGACGAAGGGCGAAGCCGGCACCGGCGACATAATCGAGGCGGTAAGGCACATGCGCCAGGTCAGCGAGGATATGGCCCGCCTGAAGTACCTTCCGAAGGAGGCGCTCATGACGGCCGCCAAGGAGATGGGCGCGCCGTACGATCTAGTGGTGGAAGTGGCCGAGACAGGCAAGCTGCCTGTGATAAACTTCGCAGCGGGCGGCATCGCCACACCGGCGGACGCAGCATTGATGATGCAGCTAGGCTGCGACGGTGTGTTCGTGGGCTCGGGCATCTTCAAATCCAACAATCCTGCCGAGAGGGCCAAGGCCATAGTGGAGGCCGTAGCGCACTTCAACGAACCTTCAGTAATCGCCGAAGTCTCGAAAGGGTTGGGAGAGGCGATGAGGGGCATCAGCGTATCCGGGATGCGCGAAGAGGACAAGGTTCAAGGCAGGGGCTGGTAAGGCAGGCCGCTGCTATTCGGGGGGAACACGGTATTTGAGGATAGGCGTACTTTCATACCAAGGCGACGTATCTGAACATATGGATATGATAAGCTCGATGGGGCATGAGCCGGTCCCGGTAAAGACCGGTCGTGCCCTGTCATCCGTTTATGGCCTCATACTCCCGGGAGGGGAGAGCACTTGCCAGGGCAAGCTCCTGAAGCGGTTCGGTCTGGACGAGCCCATCAGGGAGAGGATCAGGCTGGGGATGCCCGTCTTCGGGACATGTACCGGCGCCATACTCCTCGCCAGGACGATAACGGGAAGCGACCAGCCGCGGCTGGGGACCATGGACATAGAGATTTCCCGGAACGCCTTCGGTGCCCAGGTGGACAGCTTCGAGACGGAACTGGCGATAAGAGGCATCACCGACAACGCCAGATACGGCCTTGGTGATTTTAAGGCCCTTTTCATTAGGGCGCCCCTGATTACGAGCGCCGGTCCGAGCGTGGACGTCATGGCTGCCTACGCAGGCCGGATCGTGCTGGCAAGACAGCGCAACATGCTGGCGTGCTCGTTCCATCCCGAGATGGGAGAGGATGACAGGATTCATAAGTATTTCGCCGACATGGTCGAGGAATATTCGAATATAGCCAGGGAGGTGGATGCATGAAGATACAAAGGCTAAGAGCCGAAGACCCCGAGCTGGCGGAGGCCATACTGGCCGAAGTGTCCAGGCAGAGGTCGAAGATCGAGCTGATAGCGTCCGAGAACTTCGTCAGCGAGGCGGTGTTGGAAGCAGCGGGATCGCCGCTTACCAACAAGTACGCGGAAGGCTACCCCGGAAAGAGGTACTACGGCGGCTGCGAGTACGTCGACGTAGCAGAGAACCTGGCGATACAAAGGGCGAAGGAGCTGTTCGGGGCCGATCATGCAAATGTACAGCCCCATTCGGGCGCCCAGGCGAACACCGCGGTTTACTTCGCGGCCTTGAACCCAGGCGACAAGGTACTGGGCATGAACCTGACGCACGGCGGGCACCTGACGCACGGGATGGCGATCAACATATCGGGCAAGTATTTCAATTTCGTCCCCTACGGTGTGTCGAAGGACGACGAGAGGATAGACTATGCCGCCCTGGAGGCCCTGGCGATGGAGCACAGGCCGAAGCTGATAGTGGCGGGGGCGAGCGCATATCCGAGGATAATCGATTTCCCCAGGTTCAGGGACATAGCCGACAAGTGCGGATCCTTGCTGATGGTCGACATGGCACACATAGCAGGCCTCGTGGCCGCAGGGCTGCATCCGAGCCCGGTACCTTACGCCCATTTCGTGACCACGACGACCCATAAAACATTGAGAGGCCCCAGGGGCGGCATGATACTCTGCACCGAGGAATGGGCTAAGAGGATAGATTCGGCCGTATTCCCAGGCACGCAGGGAGGGCCGCTGATGCACATAATCGCCGCGAAGGCAGTAGCGTTCAAAGAGGCGCTGGAGCCCGGATTCAAGCAATACCAGGCACAGATAATCAAAAACGCCGCCGCGTTGGCGGAGGAGCTGATGAAGCGCGGCTACAGGCTGGTTTCAGGCGGGACCGACAACCATCTGATGCTAGTCAACCTGAGCGGCACAGGCATAACCGGCCGACAGGCCGAGAAGGCTCTGGACGCGGTCGGCATAACGGTTAATAAGAATACGGTACCGTTCGAAACGGAGAAACCTACCGTCACAAGCGGGATAAGGATAGGGACGCCCGCCGTGACCACCAGGGGCATGAAAGAAGCCGAGATGCGGACCATAGCCGGACTTATAGACAAGGTACTTAGGAACATCGATGATCCCGAGGTGCAAAAAGAAGCATCCGATGAAGTATTGCACCTTACAAAGAACTTTAATTTATATGCAGACTATATATAATTAAATAAAGCAGATATTGGCGGCAGGAACTCGAGATTGACCGCCGAAACCCTGTCGTGGCTGCTAAATCATTCTTTTGTGCTGATTTAGGTCATAAGGCAAAAGAGGACAGGGGAAGCCCTGTCCTTAGTATTGGATGAAACGAAAGGGGGAAAATCAATGGCAAAGCTTGTAGAGATACGCTGGCACGGCCGTGCGGGCCAGGGCGCGAAGACCGCCGCCTTGACACTCGCGGAAGCAGCCATCGAATCGAACAAGTACGCGCAGGCGTTCCCTGAGTACGGCCCGGAACGCATGGGCGCACCTATGCAGGCATTCAACAGGATCTCCGATGAGGGGATCACAGTCCACAGCAACGTACAGAACCCTTCAATAGTGCTGATACTCGACCAGTCCCTGATAGTGGCGAAGAACGTTTCGGTAACCGGCGGTGTGCCCGAGGACGGCACTTATATCGTGAATACGCACCTTCCCGCATCCGTGATGAGGAAGAAGCTTGGAGTCGGCGCGAACGCGAAGGTGTACACGGTGGACGCAACACAGATCAGCATCGACGCGCTGGGCAAGAACATACCCAACACGCCCATGATCGGCGCCCTCATCAAGACGACCGGCCTGCTCGATTGGGACTTGGTCATACAAGAGACCAGGAACAAGCTGGGTAAGAAGTTCAACAAGTCGATAGTCGACAAGAACGTGCTTGCGATGCAGAAAGCTTATGAGGAGGTGCGCTCCTGATGATACCCGACAAGAACAAAGGATGGAAAGACGTACCGAAGGCAGGGCGCATACTCGACCCGGGTTCGGCCATCGAGTACGAAACCGGCGGATGGAGGACTTACAAGCCCGTCCATACGAAGGAGAATTGCATAAACTGCCTTTTCTGCTGGATATATTGCCCTGACTGTGCCATTGAGGTGAAGGACGGCAAGATGGTGGGGATCGACTATGCGCACTGCAAAGGTTGCGGCATATGCGTCAAGGAATGCCCCACGAAGCCCGAGAAGCGCGCTTTGGTCATGGTCAAGGAAGACGAAGAGACGGGAAAGGAGTGAGATGAATGACTAAAATGATAGGCATGACAGGCAACGAGGCCGTCGCCGAGGCTATGCGCCAAATCAACCCCGACGTGGTCGCGGCGTACCCCATCACTCCTCAGACCGAGATAGTGCAGATATACTCGAGCTTCGTATCGAATGGTCAGGTAGACACCGAGATGGTGACCGTCGAGTCCGAGCATTCGGCGATGAGCGCCACGGTAGGAGCTTCATCCGCTGGCGCCAGGGCGATGACCGCCACTTCGGCGAACGGACTGGCACTGATGTGGGAGATCGTCTACATATGCGCCTCGATGAGGCTGCCGGTAGTGATGCCGGTGGTCAACAGGGCCCTTTCCGGCCCGATCAACATCCACAACGACCACTCCGACACGATGGGAGCGAGGGACTCTGGCTGGATACAGATATTCAGCGAGAACGCCCAGGAAGCATACGACAACACCGTTATGGCTACCAGGATATCCGAGAACAAGAACGTCCTGCTGCCGACGATGGTCATGATGGACGGTTTCATAATCAGCCACGCCATGGAAGCCATGACGACTCTGCCTGACGACGTGGTAAAGAAGTTCGTAGGCAACTACAAGCCGGAGAATCCTCTCCTGGACATCGCCAATCCTGTGACGATAGGCCCTCTCGACCTGTTCGACTGGTACTTCGAGCACAAGAGGCAGCAAGCCCAGGTGATGATCGACGCCAAGTCCACTATACTGAAGGTATCCAGGGAGTTCGGCAAGATATCCGGCAGGAACTACGGCCTGTTCGAGGAGTATATGCTAGACGACGCGGAGATCGCGATCATAGTCATAGGCTCCACCGCTGGCACAGCGAAGAAGGTCATCAAGGACCTGAGGGCCAACGGGATCAAGGCCGGAATGCTCAAGATCCGCGTATTCAGACCGTTCCCGGCGACCGAGATCGTAAAGGCCATCAAGGGAGCCAAGGCCATTGCGGTGATGGACAAGTCGGATTCCTATGACGCCGTCGGAGGTCCCGTTTACAAGGACGTCCGCTCCGCGATGTACGGAAAGCGCGGCGGCAAGATCGTCAACTACATATACGGCCTTGGTGGCAGGGACGTAACCGAGCAGAACATACACAGTGTGTTCGAAGACCTTAAAACAATAGCTGACACCGGCAAGGTGGCAAACCAGGTCACCTACCTAGGCGTCAGGGAGTAGGGGGTGCAGACAGCATGGCAACTCTAAGGGAGTTGGCTAAGAAGGAGCTTGCATTATCGCCGGGCCACCGCGCCTGTGCCGGCTGCGGCTTCCCGACAATAATCAAGCAAGTAGCCCTCGCTTCCGACGCACCGCTGGTAGTCGGATGCGCCACGGGCTGCATGGAAGTCACCACGACGGTATATCCCTATACGGCATGGAAGACTCCTTTCATACACAACGCGTTCGAGAATTCCGCGGCTACGGTCAGCGGAGTAGAGGCGGCATACACTGCCCTCAAGCGCCGTGGCAAGATAGCGAAGGACCAGAAGATCAACTTCGTGGCCTTCGGCGGAGACGGCGGAACCTATGACATCGGCTTCCAATCGCTCTCAGGGGCTATGGAAAGAGGCCATGACATGGTATACGTCTGCTATGACAACCAGGCCTACATGAACACCGGGATCCAGCGCTCGTCGGCGACCCCCAAGGGCGCCAACACGACCACGACCCCCGTGGGCGCGGTGGTGAAGACGGGCAAGCGCCAGTCGAAGAAGGACCTGACAGAAGTCATGGTAGCGCACGGCATCCCTTACGTGGCCCAGGCGAGCCCGTTCTTCTGGAACGACCTCAACAGCAAGGCCAAGAAGGCGTTCGACGTCGAAGGACCCGCGTTCCTTTGCGTAATCCAGCCTTGCGTATTGGGCTGGAAGTACGACGCCAGCGATTCGATGAAGCTCGCCAAGCTCGCGGTAGACACTTGCTTCTGGCCTCTGTACGAGGTGGAGAACGGAGTCTACAAGATCACGTACATGCCCAAGGAGAAGCTGCCAGTGACGGAGTTCCTGAAGGCGCAGGGCCGTTTCCAGCACCTTTTCAGGCCCGAGAACGCAGAGCTGCTCAAGGAGATCCAGGCGGACATCGACTATAAGTGGAACAGGCTGCTTAAGCTGAGCGGCGAGTAACAAGGACAAGGTAACACAGAGCTATGGATCGGAAACCGGGCTTGAGGGCCCGGTTTCCTTTGTCATTGAGCAAAAATGCGCATTGTTATTGACAGCAATAACCAACGGTGTTAAAGTAACCTGTACTAACGCGATGAAAGGGACAAGTAGACGTAGAGACACCTTTAAGAGAGCCGGGCACGCTGTAAGGGTAAGCTGGAAAGCCAAGCAGGCAATAAGCTGGACCGACCTAAGCAGCAAGGTGTGAGCCAGGCAGGAAGCGGACGTCGAATCCACCCCGGAGCGGCCGGCCGAAGAAGAGTAAGCTGTGACGGGAGCGCCCGAAAAAGCGCAACGAGAGGGTATGCCAGAGTAGGCGGATGGACCTACTAAGGCATACCAAGCGGGGTGGCACCGCGAGGTTTTATGTGACTCGTCCCCGTGCGGCATAGAAACCGCACGGGTTTTTTTATGGTTTCATTAGCACGGGAGGGGTGGGCATCATGTTGGACATAAGACTTGTAAGGAGCGAACCTGAACTGGTCAGGGACGGCCTTAGGAGGCGCGGACATGGCGAGGAGGCGCTTGATGAGCTCCTGTCGCTCGACATCGCCAGGAGGAAGGTCATAGCCGAGGTCGAGGAACTCAAGAGGCGACGCAACGAAGTCTCCATGGAGATCGCCCGCATCCATAAAGCGAAGGGCGACGCGAGCTCCCTGATCGCGGAGATGCGCGAAGAGGGTGAGAAGATATCCGCGCTCGACAAGGAACAGTCTGCGATGGACGAGAGGCAGAGGGTTCTGCTCCTCAACATACCTAACATCCCTCAGAAGGACCTGCCGGTGGGCAAGTCAGACAAAGACAACGTGGAGGAACGCAAGATCGGTACCGTGCGCACATTCGATTTCGAGCCCAAGGCACATTGGGACATAGGGACAAAGCTCGACATCCTTGACTTCGAAAGAGCGGGCAAGATCACCGGCGCCAGGTTCGTGATATACAAGGGTCTGGGGGCGAGGCTTGAAAGAGCGCTAATCACCTACATGCTTGAGCTGCATGTTGACAAGCACGGCTATAAGGAGGTATTCCCGCCCTTCATCGTCAATAGGGACAGCATGGTCGGGACCGGTCAGCTGCCAAAATTCGCAGAGGACATGTTCAAGCTGGAAGGCCTCGACTATTTCCTGGTTCCGACCGCCGAAGTGCCAGTAACTAACATGTACAGGGGAGAGATCCTAGACGAAGCCGCCCTTCCGATAAGCCACTGCGCGTACACCGCATGCTTCAGAGCCGAAGCCGGCGCTGCCGGAAGGGATACCAGAGGACTCATAAGGCAGCACGAGTTCGACAAGGTGGAGCTGGTCAAGTTCACGAAACCAGAGGAGAGCTACCTAGAACTGGAAAAACTTACCTCCGATGCCGAGGACGTGCTCAAGGGGCTGGGCCTTCCGTACAGGGTAGTGACATTATGCACCGGCGACATCGGATTCTCGAGCGCAAAGACTTACGACATCGAAGTCTGGATGCCCAGCTACGGAAGGTACGTCGAGATATCCAGCTGCTCCAACTTCGAGTCCTACCAGGCGAGGCGCATGGACATAAAATACCGCCCGCAAAACGGCAAGGCCGAGCACGTACACACGCTTAACGGCTCCGGTACCGCAGTGGGAAGATGCCTTGCCGCGGTACTCGAGAACTTCCAGAACGAGGACGGAAGCGTGACCGTACCCGAGGTGCTCAGGAAATACATGGGCGGAACCGAGAAGATCTCCTAAACCCTAACCCGGCTGACATTGAGACTGTTTGACGCGGCAGCTAAAAGGATGGTAAAATCCAATTTGCTGATTCAACGAGGAGCCCACGGCTACGGAGGGGTGTTCGAGCGGTTTATGGAGCTGGTCTTGAAAACCAGTGTCCCAGCAATGGGCCGTGGGTTCGAATCCCACCCCCTCCGCCATATCAGCGGATAAAGGTCGCATTACGGAGAGATACCCAAGCAGGCTGAAGGGGCCGGTTTGCTAAACCGGTAGTAGGGGAAACCCTAGCGCGGGTTCGAATCCCGCTCTCTCCGCCATATATGAAGGGGACCGATTTGACCGGTCCCCTTCAAGCTTGATGACAGGTAAACGGTGTTATGTGAGAACCTATGCTGGGAGGTGGATCGCTTGACCGCTGAAGAGCTGGTTTTCGAGATCAGGTCTTTCCTGACCGAGAACGCAAACCCTCTAGTCTCAGAGAAGTACAGAAGGTACTTCGTAGAAGGCTACGACCCGTATGGCGCAGATCCCGGCCTTGTCTCTGGCATGATCGCGAAGATTCTGGAGAGAGGAGTGGACCTGAAGACCGTGATCGAAGCTTCTCAAGAACTCATAGGATCATGCAAATATGAGGAGAGCAACGTCGCGATCGGGCTCGTGAGAAGGTTGCACAAGCAGCACACCAGCGAGACCTTCAAGGATATCGAGGGCTGGTACGGGATCGGGATAAGGAACTGGGCACATGACGACGGGCTGTGCGGCGATGTCGTATCGTCTCTGATCGCGAACGGCCATGCTGGCCTTTCCGACTTGGCGCGATGGACTGAATCCCCGTATAAGTACCAAAGGCGCGCCGTACCGGTATCCCTGATACCGCTGTTCGGGAAGAAGGTCCCTACCGAAGACGCGCTGAATGCGGTCCTTCCGCTCATGACCGATGAGGAGAAGGTGGTCCAGCAAGGAATGGGCTGGTTCCTGAGGGAAGTATGGAAGAAAGAACCTCATGCGGTAGAATCTATCTTGCTGAAGTACAAGGAAGTATCGCCTAGGCTGATATACCAGTACGCTACCGAGAAGATGAGCAAGGAGAAGAAAGACGAGTTCAGAAGGAGCAAGAAACGAAGTTGAGAACTGATGACGGAGCTTTTGGCGGCATGCACATGCCGAAGGCCTACCACAACAAGCTCATAAAAGCGGTGCTGCAATTCGGGCTCATCGAAGACTCGGACAAGGTCCTGGTCGGCTTCTCGGGAGGCAAGGACAGCGCCTTTCTCATGTATGCCCTAAAATGCCTCAAGGAGCATTTCACGCTGGACTTCGAGCTGGGTTCAGTGACGGTCGACATCGGATTCGAGGCCCCTCTTAACGAGGCGGGCATAGTGGCTTTTGCAGGTAAGGTCGGCGTGCCGCACGGTTTCGTAAGGACCAGGGCCTATGAGACCATAAAGGCGAGGTCCGAGGAATCCCCCTGCGCGTGGTGCTCATATTTCCGCAGGGCATGCATCAATTCGTTCGCCAAGGAGAATGGCTACAATAAGGTAGCTTACGCCCATCACATGGACGATGCCATAGAGACCCTCTTGATGAACATGCTCTATTCAGGAAGAGCAGGCACATTCCTGCCGAGGACCGAGCTTTCAAGGAGTGGGGTAAGCGTCATCAGGCCGCTTATCTACTTCAGTGAGAAGGAAGTAAGACGGTCGCTGAAATTCATGGGCTTCACCCCGATCCCGAACCCGTGCCCCTATGAAAGAGATACATGCAGGGCGAAGGTCAAGGAGTTGGTAAGGTCTTTGGACATGGAGAACAGGATGGTCAGGCGAAACCTCGAAGCCGTCGTAAAGGCAGGCCTCGTAAGCCAGGTCGTATCCGAAGGCCCGGACAGAGCGAGAAAAAGTCTTCCCGGTGACCTATACGAGGAACATTAAGGATTTTTAGTTCGTAGAATAATATGTACGGTTCATTTGACGTCAAATGTGCATTGACAATATAATTACTAGAGTTATTGAGTCAACGATTCTGGAGGCTTGATCCCATGAAAGATAGTGCCCGCGCTGCTCGGAGAATTATGTTGAAAGCCTTGGCAGTGGCTATTTCCCTGGCTATGGTATCATTGGCAGCGCAGGCTGCTCCTTCTGGCGAAGAGATCGCCACGAAAGTCAAGGCCGCCTACGAGAGCCTAAAGACGGTATCTCTCGTAACGGCCATAGAATACAAGGACGGAAAGAACCTCATGGCCATGAAGGCCAGCGTGTCAGCAGACATGGCCAGCAGCATACTGAGGGTCGAGATTATCGAGCATCCTGTAATCGAAGGCCAGATAGTGATAATCGATGGAACCAAGAAGGTCTCAATCGTATACATGCCCGTCACCAACCAAGCCTTTAGGGGCCCATCGGCGAAAGTCGCGTCAGCAATGGGTCTGGATCTTGGGACCATCAATCCTGAACAGCTGTTGAACATAGACCTCAACACGGCGCTCTCAATTAAGTACCTCAGGACCGAGAAGATCGACCGCCTAAATTACTACGTTGTCGAGACGAGGCCGAAACAGTCGCCGGAAACTTACCAACTCGTCTGGATCGACGTGGAAACATATACCGTCAAGCAGGTGGAAGCCTACGATGCCGACAAGGTGAGGCTGGTCAAAGTCGTGATTACGGACTACAAACCCAACGTGAAGCTGGATGCCAAGAAGCTCGTTGAGCTTCCGAAAGGCACGAAGATAACGGATATAAAATAACAGACTCGCTCTTGGAGGGGCTTACATGAACCTTACTCTTCTTTCGCTGAAAAGACCTGTCACAGTGATCATGACCATAGCGGCGGTAATTCTGTTCGGTTTGATATCGTTCGATAGACTGAGCCTTGAGATGCTGCCCAACATGGACTTCCCGATGCTAGCCGTCGTCACCATCTACCCCAACGCCGACGCCGAAACGGTCGAGTCGACGGTCACCATCCCGATCGAGACGCAGGTGAGGTCGATCAGAGGAGTAAGGAATGTCAATTCGACGAGCATGGAAAACGCCTCGATGATCATGATGGAGTTCAACTGGGGCACGGACCTGGCAGAGGCTGAGAACCTGGTAAAATCCGAGCTCGAAGCAAACTCGATGTTCATGCCCAGCGGCATCAACGATACGTTCATCATGCGCATGAACCCTGATTCGATAGCGATGATGATGCTGAGCATAGGATCCGAAGGAGAGCCGGTCGATGTCACTGCCCAGATCAAAAGGGACATACTGCCCGAGTTGAACAGAGTGCCCGGCGTGGCGGGCATCATCCTTAGCGGAGGCACCGATAAAGTCATAACGGTGGATTACGACCACGACAAATTGGTCGAAAACAGCGTGAACCCCTCTCTTCTGCAGCTGCTGATCCAATATCAGAACATGACGATACCAGCGGGCGCGATAGTGGACGAGGGAGTCCGTTATCAGACCAAGGTCGGCTCCAAGCTGAACAGCATAGAGGACATAGAGGGCCTCGTCATCGGCCTGAAGAAGAAGCAAGAGAACGGCGGTTCCGGCATTCTGGGCCTGTCGATGCTCATGCCGTCATTCCTTACCGTTGGCGACATAGCAGAAGTCAAGGTCGAAGGGCAGACTGCCGAAGGCTTCATGAGGATAAACGGGAAGACGAGCGTAGTCCTCAACATATACAAACAGTCCGGATACAACACGGTTACGGTCGCCAAGGACGTCAAGAGCAAGATAGCAGAACTGAACGAGAAATACCCCCAGATATCGCTGGGTTACATATTTGACCAATCCGAGTACATATCCCAATCCATCAAGGACCTGGGATCCAGCGCGGTGCAGGGCGCCTTCCTCGCGGTGGCCATACTCTACATATACCTGCGCAGCTTGAAGGCCACATTCGTAATCGGAATATCTATACCTCTTTCGATAATCATCACGTTCGCGATAATGCTGGCGACCAACCTGGAACTTAACCTGCTTACCTTGGGCGGCCTTGCTCTGGGTGTAGGCATGCTCGTGGACAACTCCATCGTGGTGTTGGAGAGCATATACCGAAGAAGAGAGATGGGCGACAGCATGTTCGATGCTGCGCTGTATGGCACTAAGGAAGTAACCCTGGCCATATTGGGTTCGACTCTTACGACGCTGGGCGCTTTCGTGCCGGTAGTGTTCCTTTCAAGCCTAGCGGGTCAGATCTTCAAGGACTTGGCCCTCACTGTGACGTACTCCCTTGCCGCATCGCTTTTCGTCGCCCTTACGATCGTGCCTCTCGCCAGCTTGAAGCTGAACCTGAGGGCTCCTAAGGGTGTTAAGACTGAAGCCGACGAAGTGGTGCTGACGGAGAGGCAAAAGTACGAGCGGTATAGCAAGAAGAAGTCGATGATGATCTACGAGAACAGCATGCTGTGGGGACTCAAGCACAGATGGTACATAGTCGGGATAATGATAGTCGCGCTAGCGCTGTCGCTCTACGGTTATACGAAGCTCGACCAGGAATTCCTGCCAAAGATGGACATGGGCAGGATAGACGTGACGATAACGCTTCCGGCTGGGAGCCCGACCGAGAAGACGAACGATGCATCCAAGGAATTCGAGGCATTGCTGCTGGGAATGCCGTGGGTAGAATCGGTCTCGGCACAAGTAGGAAGCCTTGGTACGGGATCTTACCTGGCGCTTGTGCTATCGAATGCGGCTAATGAATCTACCCTTGGAGTAAACATAAAACAGGGCAAGGACAAGATATCCATGAACGAGGCCGTAGTCAAGGTAAGGGAAGTGGCAGAACAAGTCAAGGCCGATTATCCCGGAACCTCGGTTACGGTGGACACATCCGGTTTCGGATCCCTCCTCGGAGGTTTCATAGATATATTTGGCACGAAGATTACGGTGAGCGTGACAGGGAGCAACGCGGAGGGCATCAACCAGGTCGCTGCTGAGCTGACCGACAAACTAAGGAAGACGAGCGGCATAGTGGACGTAGTCTCGGACCTGGAGAACACCCAACCGGTCATGCTACTTGACGTCAACAGGACGAGGGCTCTAATGGGCGGGCTCACGGTCGCACAGATAGGCCTGGGCGTAAGGACGAGCTCGCTCGGCACTACGGTGACCAATATCAACATCGACGGTGAGTCGGTGCCCGTAATAGTGAAGCCTTCGAAGGGCGGGGAACAGACCCTTGCTTCTATGATGGACCTTCCGGTGTCGAGCACGGTATCGATAATGAGCATGATGGGAGATACTTCTTCCTCTGCTGCTTCGGCGGCAAGCTCGCTTATGTCACCGGTAACTGACGTTTATGTGAACAAAGTTGCCACACCGGTGTCCGAGACAGGGCCTGTGCAGCTGCTTAGGCGCAACGGCGAGAGGATAATCCAGGTGACGTACGCGTTTGACGAGTCGCTTAAAGTAGGCAATGCTCAGAAGATAGCGGAGGATATTGCAGCGAGCATGGAGTTGCCTGACGGAGTGGACGTCAACTTCGGTGGAGTGTCGGAGCTGCTGACCGAGGGCTTCAACGACTTGTACTTCGCAGCGGGCCTTGCGTTGTTCATAGTCTACTTCGTGATGGCGGTACAGTTCGAGTCATTCATGTATCCTTTGATAATCCTGTTCACTGTCCCGCTGGCGCTGATAGGAGCCGTCGTACTACTGATCATCAGCGGCACGGGAGTCGGCATCAGCGCACTTATAGGAGCGATAGTCCTTGTCGGCGTCGTCGTGAACAACGGCATAGTCCTGGTCGACTTCATACTGCAGATGAGGGCGAAGGGCTTCAGTACTGACGAAGCGATAGTGATATCGGCCCGTTCAAGGCTCCGTCCTATACTGATGACCGCACTCACTACGATACTCGGTCTTGTACCGATAGCCCTGTCCACGGGAAAAGGGTCGGAGATAAGCAAAGGCATGGCCCTTACCGTAATCGGAGGGCTTACCGCCGCGACTTATCTTACTTTGGTAGTAGTGCCTGTCGTGTTCAAGATCTTCGACGATTTCACGAATTGGATAGGCAGGCGCAAGGAGGTAAAGGTCAATGAAGTCTAGAATAGCCGCTGCTCTTGTGGTGGCATTGCTGATCGCAGCAGCCGTTCCTTCGGTCACCATGGCTACCGACGAACAGTTCAGGCTAAAGCTGAAAGAAGGAGAATCCATAGCCTTCATAGGCGCTGAAGCCGGCCTGGACTCGGATGAGAAGCTCGTATTGGACCTGGATTGGACGGGCCTTTCGATAGTGATGGACGTCATGGGGGTCAACACCAGGATAGGACTCGCCATGGACTTCTGGAAGCCCGGAGAGCCCGCGTCCAATTTCGGGGTAACCGGGGGCATAGGCCTCGATTGGACCCAGATAATCAGCCTGCTCGCAGTGGTCGAGACATCAGGCAATGCTTTCATTCAGAAGACGGCATCGGGCTTGACAGGCGCCGTTACGGCAAGGGTGGCAGCCAACACCGCCAAGCTTGCAATCGAGCTGGACACTGGGGCGATGTGGCCCGGTTTCGATAAGTACCCCGCAAAGATGATCGGCCAGGCCTCCTGGTCCGAGAAGGCTGACAAGATGGATTCCGGACAGGGCTGGCTAGAGCTGGCGTTCGCTTTCCAGAGCTCGAAGGACAGGAAAGACGCCGTTAGGCTCTCCTATTCAAGGGACATCGCCGAGGAGCTCAACAGGTTCGATGTCGGCTACAGCACGAGCTTTAGCCCCGAAAGCACGGGCTTTACGATCGGCTTGTACACAGGACTGGGCTTCGGCCAGCTCATACCGATACTCAACTCCGAGTTCTTCGCCCAGTACGACATAACGGACGATATCGGCATCCAGGCAGCGCTTGGCGCCCAGGGAGGCCTGTACCCGATGGCATGGTTCAGGGGCAAGGCGTGGGCGGAGATAAACGAGGCTGCGATACTGGAACTGGAGGGCAAGACCCCTATCATAGTGCTCGACCCGTCCGCATCCAGGCTCTATCTGGAGGATCTTTCCAGGTTCATAAGCCTTGGCGTCACGTTCCCGAAGGCCTTGATGAGCAAAGTACTCTTGAAATACGATTTCAACGAGCAGACCTTCGGTCTTGGATATTCGATGAAGTTCTAGTTGAGGAGGTAATAGATGTCGTCCACGCAAGTGCCCGAAGAAGCGCTTGAAATAGAAGCACACGCCTCGCCCTCCGAGGATGCGGAAATCCTGGAGGGCGAGACTTTGGATGAAATCAAGGCAGAGGCAAAAACGAAATCCGTCGTTATGGACAAGGAAACGATAGAGTACCTTGAAAAGCATCCGGGCAGGATCGGATCGTTCATACTCAAGCTGGCCCTTCCTGCTATCGCAGACAATGTGCTCGCCACTGTGACCCAGATGGCGGACATGATAATGGTAGGAAGGCTAGGGGCGGCGGCGGTCGCCTCCGTAGGCCTTTCCAATCAGCCGCTATTCCTCATACAGGGCCTGTTCATGGGGATCGGTGTCGGGGTCACCGCGGTAGTGGCCAGGCTTTATGGCGCAGAACGCAGGGATGAAGCGAACCACATAGCACAGCAGTCGCTCATCTTCGCATTCATCTTATCGGCCCTGCTATGCGGGACGTGGTACCTGTTCGTCCCCCAGGTGATCAAGTTCATGGGTGCTCAACCGGATGTCCTCGGACTAGGAATAGTCTATATGAGGACTATTGTCCCGGGTCTGTTCATCCTAACACTCAACATGATGATGGCGTCCGCTCTCAGAGGGGCGGGCGACACGAAGTCCCCCATGGTCGCGAACGTAATGATCAACGTGATCAACATATTCGGCAACTATGCGTTGATCTTCGGCCATTTCGGCATGCCAGCGATGGGCGTGCAGGGCGCGGCGCTCTCTACGACAATATCAAGGATGATAGGCACGCTCATCCTCTTTTACATAATGACCCAGGGCAAGGGCGTCGTGCAGTTCAAGGTCTCGGACGGCATCCGATTGGATCTGCACGCCGTCAAGAGGGTACTAAGGGTTGGACTTCCCACTGCGGCTGAGAGGGTAAGCCTGAGCTTGGGTATAACCTTCTATACCAGGATAGTCGCATCATTGGGCACGATGACCTATGCGGCTCACCAGATAGCGATCAACGCTGAGCAGATATCTTACATGCCGGGATTTGGCTTCGCCACGGCCGCGACGGCACTGGTGGGACAGGCACTTGGGGCGGGGAGCAAGAAGATGGCCGAGCGCGCCGGCTGGACTGCCTGGAAGATGGGTGCCATACTGTCCGGGGTAATGGCGAGCGTGTTGTTGATCTGGCCGGAGCGCCTGATAGGGCTGTATGTGAGCGATCCTGAGATCATCCGCCTAGGGGCTATGTGCCTTCGCATAATGGGACTTGTACAAATACCGATGTCAACAGGTTTTACCATAGTAGGGGCTTTGAGGGGCGCGGGTGATACGAAGGCCGTGCTGTTCCTTACGATGTTCAGCGTATGGTGCGTGCGCTTCATGGGAAGCTGGTTCGCCGTCAACGTACTAGGCCTGGGGCTTTTCGGAGCATGGGCTGTAATGGCGCTGGATTGGTGTACGAGGGCGACCGTATTCATGCTGAGATGGAAGACCGGGCACTGGAAAGAGAGAAAAGTCTAGGGACTGCCGGCAAAATGGTCTAGGCTGATATGACAATGGATCCAGGACCGGACGCTTTGAGGATAAGCACCCTCGCGTCCGGTTCTGGATTTTTGGGCTTCACAAACCTAGGCATGTTTATGTATAGTAAGATAATCTTAGCATTACAAAAGGAATGGTGAATGTAGAGTACCTCATCATGATTTAAGGTAATGGGGACAATTGGAGGTCATAAAAGGAAATGGATGAAAAGCTGAAGAAGATAGGCATCCTGACGGATACGGTATCCGACCTTCCGGACGACATAGCCGCCAAGTACGGCATAGAGGTGATACCACTTAAGATCCACATAGACGACAAGACGTACCTGGCTAAGAAGGACATAACTGACGAGCAGTTCTTCAAGCTGCTGAGCAGCACCAGCGCAGTGGCCAAGACCTCGCAGCCGAGCCCGTTCGAGTTCCAGGTAGCATATGAGAGCATGTTGAGAAGGTATGAAATGATCCTGTCGATACACGCTTCCACCGAGCTGAGCGGCACGTTCCAATCTGCTCAGTTGGCTAAGGATTCGATTGACCCGAAACTTGCGGAGAGGATCACCCTCTTCGATACCGGTCAAGCTTCTATGGGCGAAGGAATGATGGTCGTAAAAGCCGCGGAGATGGCCGAATCCGGCGATGAAGCGCACAAGATAATCAAGGAGCTGGAGAGGATATCTAAGGTCATCAAGACCCGCTTCGTCCCGGATACGCTCAAATACCTTGAAAGGGGCGGAAGGATCGGGAAGGCCAGTGCATTCCTAGGAAATATACTCAGCATAAAACCCCTGCTAGGCGTTGATAAGATAGTATATCCTGTAGAAAAGGTAAGGGGCGGCAGAAACGTAGTGCCCAAACTATTGGAGCAACTAAAAGGAAGCCTTAAGGCCTCCGATAAATTCCGTGCCTGTATACTTAGTTCGAACATGCCGGATGAGGAAGAACAGCTAAGGCAGGCGGTATCATCGGACAGCAGGGCGGTAGGCATCATGGACGCGAAGCTAGGGTCGGTCATCGGCTGCCATGTCGGGCCGAAGGTCATAGGACTGGTCTGGTACACGATCTAGGAAGAATATCAAGAGAGCCTAAACTACTAGGACGGAGGCCTGTATGGTCTCCGTCCCTTTTTAAGCCTATTTATCCGGCCAAAGTAAAGCCGGAGGATGCTATTATTATAATCAAGCGCCAACTCCGTGCCAAAACCCTGGGCAGCGATTGTCATGCTAAATGGGGAATGTGTTAATTAGCAGGTGTTATTAATGGTGGCCCAGGCAGGAATCGAACCTGCGGCCAACGGTTTAGGAAACCGCTGCTCTATCCCCTGAGCTACTGGGCCACACTGGCGCGCCTGGCAGGATTTGAACCTGCGACCTGCGGATTCGTAGTCCGTCACTCTATCCACTGAGCTACAGGCGCCTGACTTAATCAGTTTACAACAGCGCAATTGCTTAGTCAAGGAATTCAAGCCATTCGAAAGGTAGGTAAACCATGCTTTCAAACGCTACGAGAGAAGTAAAGGATTACCTGGCCAGAGTGCTGGAAGACGCGAGGGTGAGGAAGCTGATGAGCTTCCTTGAGGAAGACCATTCGCGGTTGGTGGACGAACAGTGCGAGATGGCACTTTTAGAGGCCCCGCCCCTATTCGAGAGGAGAAGGGCGGAGGAGATGGCAAGGAAATTCGCAGGCCTGGGCCTTACGAATGTGTGCGTGGATGATGCGCTGAACGCAACCGCAAAGCTGCAAGGAAGCCTAGGATTCGGAGAAGTGCTGGCAGAGGCCCATCTCGATACCGTTTTCCCCTTCGAGACGGTGAAGAAGATAACTCGGGGCAACGACCGGATCGAAGCTCCGGGCATAAGCGATAACTGCAGAGGCCTGGCCGCAATCTTGGGAATCGTAAGGGGCATCCAGCACGCTGGGATCGTACTTAAGAAGGACGTGACGTTCGCCGGAACGTCGGGCGAGGAGGGCATCGGGGACCTGAAGGGGATGAGGAACCTCTTCATGAGGGATCCCGCGAGGTTCGATTTCTGCCTTTCGATAGACGGGCACGGCACAGGCCACTTCGTATTCGATGGCACTGGCAGCAGGCGCTATTCGGTGGTATTCGAGACCCAAGGCGGCCACAGCTGGACAGATTTCGGCGTCTCTAGCGCCGTGCATGCCATGGGCAGGGCAATCGCCAATATAACGCAGATAGCTGTCCCGGACGATCCGAGGACTTCATATAACGTCGGTACTGTGAGCGGGGGCACTTCCGTGAACGCTATAGCGCAGAAGGCGGAGATGCTCGTCGACTTGAGGTCAGTGTCGAACGAGGAGCTCGACAGGCTTGAAGCGAAGTTCATGGGCGCCGTGACAGCTGCATGCTCGGAAGAAAAAGCAAGATCCAGCAGGAAGACGGACGTCCGTGTATGTTTCAGGAAGGTGGGCGACAGGCCCGCCGGGAAGCAGAAGGAGAATTCACCGGCCAAACCACTCGCGATGGCGAGTTCCGAGTTGCTGGGGATAAAGTACGAGGATGACGGACCTTCCAGCACGAACGCAAACATACCCGTATATTTCGGCGTACCGAGCCTGTGTATGGGAGCCGGCGGGGAAGGCGGGGGCATCCATACGGTAGAGGAATGGTTCTCCCCGGCGGACGGATGGAGGGCGGTGCAGCAGGCGGCCCTGATCCTAATAGCGACGGCCGGCCTCTCCTAGACGATAGACCAGGAGAAGTATGGTTTAAAATGACGCTCCCCCGGACTTTGACGATCACTTCTTGCCGTCAGCCCGGGGGAGCTGTTTTTATTTTGGCTCTCTAGATGGTCAATGTACCTGCCAGCTTAAGGTAGCTTCCCCACCGGAGCCAGGTAGAGCGTGAATTCATCATCGCCGTCAACGCCGAGGAGCTTATCTATCGAGGATTGGTCATACGCGGCTACGGCACAGGTGCCGAAGCCGATGGCCCCCGCGGCAAGATACATATTCTGGCAGACGTGCCCCGCATCCAGCAGGAGTACCTTGTGGGCCGAAAGAGGATACCGCCATTCACTCCTGTAGGGGATAGCCGTCCATGCGAAAGCTGCAGCGGACTTACCAATAAAGGCCTGGTTGTTGCATGCTTCGGAAAGGAGCTCCTCAAGTCTGTCGGCTTCTTTTACCAGCGTCAGCCCGTGCTCCATCGCCAGGTACCTGTAGATGCCCTTCTTTAGGCCTTCCACTTTGAATGCGAACACGTAGGTCTCGAAAGCGTGCCTCGACCCTGCAGAAGGCACGGTGCGCCTGGTGGCGACGCCGCCTCTGAATATGCCATGCACGCCCTGCGTGGCCCATAGCAGCCAGGAAAGCTGGTCCAATCCCATCGGCTCATCCTTGAACTCCCTAGTACTCCTGCGGTCTTTCACTAGCTTCATGAAGTCGTTATTCAGAAGCCGCACCGAATCGTAGGCAGGCAGTTCAATGACATCCATGCCCTCGGCCAACGGTTTTTCGAGCGGCGGAGGAGCGAGCCCCTTCTGCTGGTCGCTCATCATACGCGCAGTGTCGGGGAACGACGATTTCATGCTCCGTCTAAGTTCCTTGACCAGGTCCATATGATCCCTCCTTAGCGACATGACCTCTATCCGTGATTCGATTATACTATGCATGTAACGGGCGAATAATCTCCAAAAAGGAAGAGGGGACCCCATGTCAGAGAGCGGGACCAGCCATAGGAAGTTCATGGCGATCGCCATCGAGGAAGCGAAGAAGGCGCTCGAGGAGGGCGAAGTGCCAGTCGGCGCATGCATAGTGATGGAACAGGAAGTAATCGCTCGGGCGCACAACATGAGGGAAGGGTATTCAGATTCTACGGCCCATGCGGAGATGCTGGTCATCAGGGAGGCATCGTTCAGGCTTGGCAGGTGGAGGCTTTCGGACTGCACGCTCTATGTAACGCTGGAACCTTGCGCCATGTGCGCGGGGGCCATAGTCCAGGCAAGGCTTGGGACCCTCGTCTTCGGCGCCTTCGACGATAAGGCTGGAGCCGTAGGCAGCCTCTACGACATACCGAGGGACTTCAGGCTCAACCACTTTGTCGAAGTCATCCCGGGGATAATGTCCGAGGAGACTTCGGAGCTCATGAAGGGCTTCTTCACGGGCAAGCGCTGATCCGACCGCTGCTGGGAATGCAGAATGCGGTAATCGTCCGGGTGCGGGTGAAGCGCCCTTTGGCCTTGCCGGCGGTCACAATTCGATTGATTCATGAGGCAGGATGCTATAAAATGAAATTTGCCGTCTTGATATAACGACCAGTCAGCGACGGCGCAAGATGGAGAGATGGCTGAGTGGTCAAAAGCGCTCGCCTCGAAAGCGAGTGAGCCGTTACCGGCTCCGTGAGTTCGAATCTCACTCTCTCCGCCATAACTGAATAGTCCCCGTCCGAAAAGTTTCCCGGACGGACACGGAGAGGTGGCTGAGATGGTCTAAGGCGCTCGCCTGGAGAGCGAGTAGGCAGATGACCTCTGCCTCGTGGGTTCAAATCCCACCCTCTCCGCCATTTCTTTTACAAGTTTGGCCGCGCTAGGCGGGGAGTTAGCGGTGCCCTGTACTCGCAATCCGCTACAGCGAGGCTTAATCCCTGCCCTAGGCCCTCATTCATGAGGCAGTCCGGCACAAGCGGCATTGATGTCCGGGCCCTGCGCAATGAGGACTTGTGAACCCCGTCAGGATCGGAAGATAGCAGCGGTAAACAGGAAACCTCATGTGCCGCGGGACAGCCTGGATGGAGCCGGCTATGCCGGTAACGCTCGTGGGTGAATGTCGAAGGCAGGTGCGCGGCCATCCTATCGGGCGGGCTCATTCGGGTCCGCCCGTTTTTCATACGGCACATACAGGAATTCTAGGCATAGAATATAGAACATAGAATAAAACTGTAACGGAGGGCGACATGTCTTACCTATCGTTGTACAGGCAGTGGCGGCCTCAGACCTTCGAGGACATAGTGGGCCAGGACCACATAGTGAGGACGCTTAAGAACGCGATAGCGAACGGTCGCGTAGTACACGCCTACATGTTCTCCGGACCGAGGGGCACCGGCAAGACGTCCACGGCGAAGGTCTTCGCGAAGGCCCTCAACTGTGTCGAAGGACCTACGGTAAAACCTTGCGGGAAGTGCACGTCTTGCGTCGCCGTGAAAGAAGGGAACGCGCTCGACGTGATAGAGATCGACGCCGCGTCCAACAGGGGCATCGACGAGATAAGGGACCTAAGGGACAAGGTGAGGTTTACTCCCGCCCAGGGAAGGTACAAGGTATACATCATAGACGAAGTCCACATGCTCACGATGGAGGCCTTCAACGCGCTATTGAAGACGCTCGAGGAGCCGCCTTCGCACGCGATATTCGTCCTGGCCACGACTGAGGCCAACAGGGTTCCCGCGACGATACTCTCAAGGTGCCAGAGGTTCGACTTCAACAGGCTGAACCTCGCACAGCTAACGAAGCACCTTACGAAAGTCGCCGACCAGATGGGCATCGAATACGAGAAGGACGCCTTGAACTTGCTGGCAAGGAAGGCCGAAGGAAGCGCCAGGGATGCGCTGGGGCTCATGGAACAAGTCAGCGCCCTGGGTGAGAAGCTTACCCCCAAGTTGATATCGGACATGCTCGGCGCCACCGAATTTGAACGGCTTGAAGGCATCGCAGCCGCGATAGCCTCCTCCGACATTACGGGCCTTTTCCCGCTAGTTACCGACACGCTGATGTCAGGGACGGACCCAAGGCAGCTGCTGGGCGAGATGGGGGAGCATTTCATGGACCTGATGCTGGCCAAGGACTGCCCAGCGAGGAAGGATCTGCTGCATTCGGGGGAGGAGAGGTTCGACCAGCTGAAGAAGGCTGCCGAAGCGTTCGATCGTGCCAGGCTGCAGGAGATAGTCTCCTTGATAGGAGTGGGGCTCTCCGAGATAGGGAAGGCTCCGAATACCAGGCTCGCCCTGGAGCTCTTCCTTGCAAGGCTGGTAAGCGCCGGGAATGCCTCCCAATCCCTTTCCGCCGCCATGTCCGAAACGGTTTCAGCAAGCCATTCGGCAGCAGTCTCTAGAGCATCGGCACACGACGTTACCGTTAAGGCGGCTGAGAAAAAAGAGGTCGCAAAAACGGATAGAAAGGAAGCGGTGGCCCAGGCAGCACCGGTGGTGGAGAAAGCTGCCGAGGGACCGCAAAAGGCCGATGTGCCACCATTCTGGGGACAGCTCCTAGACGAACTGAGGCTGAGGAGCATAAGGGTCGAGGCGTTGGTGAGGCAGTCGAAGCCCTCATTCGACGGGACCACGTTGATATTGGAATATCCTTCCAATTGGTTCTTCCATCATCAGAAGATGCAGGAAGAACCCAACCAGAACCTGATGAAAGAAGTACTGAAGGCCGTTACGGGAAACGAGGTTGCGTACAAGTGTGTCCTTCTTGGTGACGGTGACAAGGATAAACCAGAGAAGGAGAAACCTGCCGAGGAAAAAGAGAAGCCTTCGAGGGGGGCCGCCAAGAAAACGAAACAGGTCGCGAAACCCAGGACCGAAGAGGGCGGAAAAGCCGAGGAAGTCGGATTCGACGAGATCGAGATCGAGGACGAGAAGGTCAAGAAGAGCGTCGAGATGGCGAAGGCTCTTTTCGGAGAAGTAGAGATAAAGATAGTAGAAGACTAGCTTATCCGGAGGTAGTGACAGATGGGCATCAACATGCAGAAGATGATGAAACAGGTCCAGAAGATGCAGCAGGACGTGGCAAGGGTACAAGAGGAGCTCGCTAACAGGAATGTGGAGGGCAGCGCCGGCGGCGGGGCGGTGAAAGCGGTGTTCACGTGCGCGAAAGAGCCGGTGGAATTCAAGATCGACCCTTCGGCGGTCGATCCTGAGGACGTCGAGATGCTAGAAGAGATGATACTCGCGGCTACCAAGGAAGCGCTAAGAGCCGCCGAGGACATCGCCCAGAAGGAGATGTCCAAGGTTACTGGCGGTGTCGGGCTTCCCGGCATGGGCTTTTAGGAGGGCCGATGAAAGCGCCTGAATCGATGGTGAAGCTGATAGAGCAGCTGCGTAAGCTCCCGGGAGTGGGCCCGAAGACAGCGGGTAGGATGGCGCTGCACATCCTGCAGATGGACCCTGAGACGGTCGCAGGGCTTGCTGAAGCCATGGTCAAAGCGAAGGAGCTTATCCACCCTTGTCCGGTCTGCTTCAACTATACGGACGAGGACCTCTGCTGGGTCTGCAAGGACGATAACAGGGACAGGAGCACGATCTGCGTGGTCGAAGGCGCAGAAGGCGTACTTGCCTTGGAGCGAATGGGAGAGTACAAGGGCCTCTATCACGTACTGGGAGGGAACATCTCTCCCATGAACGGCAAGGGGCCAGACGACGTAAGGCTCAGGGAGCTTCTTGAGCGGCTTAAGGAAAACCGAGTGAGCGAGGTGATACTCGCTACCGATCCCGACGTTGAGGGAGAAGCGACCGCGCTGTACATCTCGAGATTGATCGGGGATTCCGGCATCAAGGTAACCAGGCTGGCAAGAGGCCTTCCCGTAGGAGGAGACCTCGAGTACGCGGACGAGGTCACGCTTATGAGGGCGATGGAGGGCAGGCGGAAGCTATAGGCCGTTTTAGCTGGAGTGGAGAAACCTCCTGAAGTTGGCTTTAAATTGGGGAATTTTCCTGTTGACTTGATCACTTCCTGGTGCTAAATTAATAAATGTCGCGCCGCTAAGGCGAGGCGGCTCTTTGAAAACCGGGAATAAGGAAGGAAAGCAAGAAGGAAAAGAAGAGAGAAAAGAAAAGAGACTCAATAGCGAGCGGGCGAAGAGGATCTTTTGAGTAATGTCAGCGGAAAAAGCTTGAAGAAGCTAGGTAGTAAGACCTCTGACGAGGTATAAACTTTTGTCGGAGAGTTTGATCCTGGCTCAGGACGAACGCTGGCGGCGTGCCTAACACATGCAAGTCGAGCGGGGTAGCCGGAAGGTGTAGCGATACAGCGGAGGGGTACCTAGCGGCGAACGGGTGAGTAACGCGTGGGCAATCTGCCCCCGGGGGCGGGATAACAGACCGAAAGGCCTGCTAATACCGCATGAAGCCGTCCTATCGCATGATAAGACGGTAAAAGGGGAAACCCGCCTGGGGAGGAGCCCGCGTCCCATTAGCTAGTTGGTGGTGTAAAGGACCACCAAG